>NZ_BBNO01000003.1:0-944465 GCF_000829715.2 Streptomyces lydicamycinicus
CAGTTGTCCTGCCAAGGGCATGGCTGGTTGGCTACGTTCGGAAAGGATAACCGCTGAAAGCATCTAAGCGGGAAGCCTGCTTCGAGATGAGGGCTCCCACCAACTTGATTGGTTAAGGCTCCCAGTAGACGACTGGGTTGATAGGCCAGATATGGAAGCCCGGTAACGGGTGGAGTTGACTGGTACTAATAGGCCGAGGGCTTGTCCTCAGTTGCTCGCGTCCACTGTGTAGGTTCTGAAGTAACGACCTGTGATTATGCCGGGTTGTCATCTTCATAGTGTTTCGGTGGTCATTGCGTTAGGGAAACGCCCGGTTACATTCCGAACCCGGAAGCTAAGCCTTTCAGCGCCGATGGTACTGCAGGGGGGACCCTGTGGGAGAGTAGGACGCCGCCGAACAATTTTTGAGAGAGCCCCTCGGGAACGAAAGTTCCCGGGGGGCTTTTTCGCGTTTCCGGTGATCTTGGGACCCGCGGCACGGCGCCGCCGGCGAGGCAGGTAAGGTCAGGGGGCATCGTTGGTACATTTCCCCCAGGAGGCTTCCGCGTGGAGGTCCAGGAGACGCGGGTTCAGACGGATCGCGTCCTCACCATCCCGAATATCCTGAGCATGGCTCGCCTCCTCGGCGTGCCGTTGTTCCTGTGGCTGATCCTGTGGCCGGTATTCGGCGGCCCCAAGGCCGATGGCTGGGCGCTGCTGGTGCTCGCGCTGAGCGGTGTGAGTGACTATCTGGACGGCAAGCTTGCCCGGCGCTGGAACCAGATCAGCAGCCTGGGCCGGATCCTCGACCCGGCCGCCGACCGCCTCTACATCCTCTCCACCCTCGTCGGTCTGACCTGGCGCGAGATCCTGCCGGTCTGGCTGACCGCGGCGCTGCTGGCACGGGAACTGATGCTGCTCATCGCGGTCGGATTCCTCGGACGCCACGGTTACGGGCCTCCCCAGGTGAACTTCCTGGGGAAAGCGGCTACGTTCAACTTGATGTACGCCTTCCCGTTGCTCCTCCTGAGCGACGGAGGCGGCTGGCTTCACACCCCCGCTACTGTTTTCGGATGGGCGTTCGCGGGATGGGGTACGGCGCTCTACTGGTGGGCAGGAGTCACCTACGTGGTCCAGGTCCGCCGACTCATCAAAGCGGACACCACGGCCGACTGAGCTTTCCGGACCGGCAGCTGGTGCCAAGGCCCGGCGCCCGTACGCGATAACAGGAACAGTGGGCGCGCTGGACAGGTGAAGTCGGCAAGACCGTCGTCTCTTAGAGGAGGACGCTTCCGACATGAAGGCCGTTGTGATGGCCGGTGGCGAAGGAACACGCCTTCGCCCCATGACGTCCAGCATGCCCAAGCCCCTGCTTCCGGTCGTCAATAGGCCGATCATGGAGCATGTGCTCAGGCTGCTGAAGCGGCATGGTCTCAACGAGACCGTCGTGACCGTGCAATTCCTTGCCTCCCTCGTCAAGAACTATTTCGGCGACGGAGAAGAGCTCGGAATGGAGCTCACCTACGCCAATGAGGAAAAGCCGCTGGGCACCGCGGGCAGCGTGAAGAACGCCGAGGAAGCCCTCAAGGACGATGCCTTCCTCGTCATCTCCGGTGACGCCCTCACCGACTTCGACCTCACGGATCTGATCCGGTTCCACAAGGAAAAGGGCGCCCTCGTCACCGTCTGCCTGACGCGGGTACCCAATCCGCTCGAGTTCGGCATCACCATCGTCGACGAGGCCGGCAAGGTCGAGCGCTTCCTGGAAAAGCCCACCTGGGGTCAGGTCTTCTCGGACACCGTCAACACCGGCATCTACGTGATGGAGCCGGAGGTCTTCGACTATTTCGAGCCCGATGTGCCGGTCGACTGGTCCGGGGATGTCTTTCCGCAGCTCATGAAGGAAGGCAAGCCGATCTACGGCTATATCGCCGAGGGCTACTGGGAAGATGTCGGTACGCACGAGAGCTATGTGAAGGCCCAGGCCGATGTGCTCGAAGGCAAGGTCGATGTGGAAATCGACGGCTTCGAGATCTCGCCGGGCGTATGGGTCGCGGAGGGGGCCGACGTCCACTCCGACGCGGTGCTGCGTGGCCCGTTGTACATCGGCGACTATGCCAAGATCGAAGCCGGGGTGGAGCTGCGTGAGCACACCGTCGTCGGCTCCAATGTCGTCGTCAAGAGCGGTGCGTTCCTGCACCGGGCCGTGGTGCACGACAACGTCTACATCGGCCAGCAGAGCAATCTGCGCGGCTGCGTGATCGGCAAGAACACCGACATCATGCGAGCGGCACGGATCGAGGACGGCGCCGTCATCGGTGACGAATGCCTGATCGGTGAAGAGTCGATCGTCCAGGGGAATGTGCGGGTCTATCCGTTCAAGACCATCGAGGCCGGCGCGTTCGTCAATACGTCGGTGATCTGGGAGTCCCGCGGCCAGGCGCATCTGTTCGGTGCCCGCGGGGTTTCCGGGATCCTCAACGTCGAGATCACACCGGAACTCGCGGTGCGGCTCGCGGGCGCGTACGCCACCACCCTCAAGAAGGGCTCCACGGTTACCACGGCGCGCGACCACTCCCGTGGTGCCCGGGCGCTCAAGCGGGCCGTGATCTCCGCGCTTCAGGCCAGCGCCATCGACGTACGGGACCTGGAGAACGTCCCGCTGCCCGTCGCCCGTCAGCAGACCGCGCGGGGCAGTGCCGGCGGCATCATGATCCGTACGACGCCCGGGGTGCCGGACTCCGTGGACATCATGTTCTTCGACGAGCGGGGCGCCGACCTCTCGCAGGCCAAGCAGCGCAAGCTCGACCGGGTCTTCGCCCGCCAGGAATACCGTCGCGCCTTCCCCGGCGAGATCGGTGATCTGATCTTCCCGGCCAGCGTCTTCGACTCCTATACGGGGTCGCTGCTGCGGGCCGTGGACACCACGGGCATCGGCGAGTCCGGACTGAAGGTCGTCGTGGACGCCTCCAACGGCAGCGCGGGCCTGGTCCTGCCCAGCCTTCTGGGACGGCTCGGCGTCGACTCCCTGACCATCAACCCCGGGCTCCACGAATCCCGGCCGACCGAGACCGCCGACGCCCGGCGTGCCGGGCTCGTCCGGCTCGGCGAGATCGTGGCCTCGGCGCGGGCCGCCTTCGGCGTGCGCTTCGACCCCGTCGGCGAGCGGCTCTCCCTCGTGGACGAGCGCGGCCGGATCATCGAGGACGACCGCGCACTGCTGGTCATGCTCGATCTGGTCGCGGCCGAGCGGCGTACCGGCCGGGTGGCGCTGCCGGTGACCACCACCCGGATCGCCGAGCAGGTGGCGGCGTATCACGGGACGCAGGTGGAGTGGACGACGACTTCGCCCGACGACATGACCCGGGTGGGCCGCGCCGACGGCACGGTCTTCGGCGGGGACGGTATGGGCGGCTTCATCATCCCGGAGTTCAGCAGCGTCTTCGACGGCGCGGCCGCGTTCGTCCGGCTGATCGGCCTGGTCGCCCGTACCCAGCTCACACTCAGCCAGATCGACGCACGGATCCCGCGGGCGCATGTCCAGCGCCGCGACCTGGCCACCCCGTGGGCGGTCAAGGGCCTGGTCATGCGGCATGTCGTCGAGGCCGCCGGCGACCGGGACGTGGACACCACCGACGGCGTACGGATCGTGGAGGCCGACGGCCGCTGGGTCCTGGTGCTGCCGGACCCCGCTGAGGCGGTCACGCACCTGTGGGCGGAAGGGCCGGATGACACCTCCGCCCAGCAGCTGCTGGACGAGTGGTCCGCCGTGGTGGACAGCGCAGGACGCTGACCGGGGTCCCACCGGCGGGCCGTGAATCGGCACGCCGGTGGGGCCATTGGGAGACCGCGCGGCCGACGTGCGACGATGTGCGGCATGTCGCAGCAGCGCCCCGATCGGAGCAACCCGAACACGCCGGCCGCGCGCCCCGATGCGTCCATGTCGCTGCTGACCAACGTGATGGATCACAGTCTCGACGACGGATACGCCGAGGCCGCCGCACGGAAGTCCGAGACCGGGGTGCGGGGACTGCCACGGACCCTGCGGGCGAAGCTGGGCCTCGCGGCCGGTTTGGTGCTGGCCGCGCTCGTGGTGACCGTGGGGGCGGCGCAGGCGCGGATATCGGCACCGACGCTCGCCAAGGAGCGCGAGGAGCTGATCAACCGCATCCAGAAGGGCACCGGCGAGGCGGACCGGCAGCAGAAGCGGGTCGACGCGCTCCGGGACGACGTCAGCAGAATGCAGCGCGAGGCGCTGAAGAAGCACGGCGGTGACAAGGCCGAGCTGCTGGCCCTGCTGTCCGGCTCGACACAGATCACCGGACCCGGCGTGAAGCTCGTCGTGGACGATGCGAAGGGCGCGGCGTCCAGCGGCGGCGGTCCGCGCGAGAGCAGTGGTTTTTCGGACACCGGGCGGGTACGCGACAGGGATATGCAACGCGTCGTCAACGGCCTGTGGGCGTCCGGTGCGGAGGCCATCTCCGTCAATGGACAGCGGCTTACGTCACTCTCGGCGATCAGAGCCGCAGGAGACGCCATACTGGTCGACAACAAGCCACTGGCGCCGCCTTATACGGTGCTGGCGGTGGGGGACGGGCAGCGGCTGAGCACCGCGTTCCAGGACAGCGCCGATGGTCAGTACCTGCATGTGCTTCAGGAGAACTACGGCGTGCGCACCAGGATTTCCGCTGAGAACGAGGTCACGCTGCCGCCCGCGCCCAGCTTGATCGTACGTACCGCAAAGCCGCAGGCCGGTGCCGCCAAGGCGGACGGCGCCGACACAGGGAAGGGCACATCGTGATCGCCGTATTGGGCCTCATCGTGGGAGTCGTGGTCGGGCTTGTCGTCCGACCCGTGGTGCCGACGGTGGTCGAGCCCTACTTGCCGATCGCTGTCGTCGCGGCGCTGGATGCCGTGTTCGGCGGTCTGCGCGCGATGCTGGACGGCATCTTCGACGACAAGGTCTTCGTGGTCTCCTTCTTGTCGAACGTCGTCGTCGCCGCGCTGATCGTCTTCCTCGGCGACAAGTTGGGCGTCGGTTCCCAACTTTCCACCGGCGTCGTCGTGGTGCTGGGTATCCGGATCTTCTCCAACGCGGCCGCGATCCGCCGGCACGTCTTCAGGGCGTGAGGCGGATGACCGAGGACGCGACGCCGGAGCCGGAGAAGACCCCGGAGCCGGAGAAGAAGCCGGAACTGGAGAAGAAGCCGGAGCCGGCGGAGAAGGCGGAGCGGCCGGAGCCGGACCAGGACCGCGGGCCGGCCGACCGTCGGCCGATGCCGCCCGAGAGCCGGAGGACTCCCGAGCCGGCGGAGTCCGGTGACGGAGCCGAAGCTCAAGAATCGGACAGTGCTGGACAGAAGCAGGGCAAAGGGGCAGACTCCTCGACTCCGGACGTCGTTGACGAAGGCGACGGGAGCGCGGAACGCCCGAAGAGCGGTCGGGAACGGCTGGTGGCGAGCCTGTGGCCGCCGCGGCTGACCCGGGCTCAACTGATCGTTGCGCTGCTCCTGTTCATCCTCGGCCTCGGCCTGGCGATTCAGGTACGTTCCACAAGTGACAGCAGTGCGCTGCGAGGTGCGCGCCAGGAGGACTTGGTGCGCATTCTGGACGAGCTGGACAACCGCTCCCAGCGGTTGACCGACGAACAGCGGCGCCTGGAAGGGCAGAAGACCGAGCTGGCGAACAGCTCGGACCAGGCCGAGGAGGCCCGTAAGCAGACCGTGGAGAAGGAACAGCAGCTGGGTGTGCTGGCCGGGACCGTCGCGGCGCAAGGGCCCGGCATCAACCTGACCATCGACGACCCGACGCACTCCGTCGAGGCGGACAAGCTGCTGGACACCATCCAGGAGCTGCGGGCGGCCGGCGCGGAGGCCATCCAGGTCAACGGTGTCCGGGTCGTCGCGGACAGCTATCTCTCGGACGTCCGGGGTGGCGTGGAGATCGATGGCAAGCGCGTCATGCAGCCGTTCCGCTTCAAGGTCATCGGCAAGCCGGAGGACTTGGAACCGGCGCTGAACATCCCCGGCGGAGTGGTCCAGACGCTGGAAAAGGAGCAGGCCAAGGTGTCTGTGACCCGTGAGAGGAAGATCATTGTGGACGCCTTGCGAGAGGCGAAGCGGCCTGACTACGCTCGGTTGTCATCTCAGTGAGGCGTGCACGTATGTCGAGTGCCCGGGAAGGGCATGAGGTAGCGGGGGGTCGACGCACCGTGCGTGTGGTGTGTGGTGGAAACTGTCTGAAGGCCACGGACGTTCACAGGATGTCCGGATGGGTCGGTGTGTGCATCGAGGGTTCGTCCTGCCCCACGGGCGGGTCTATTTCGTTCAAGGGGAATCGCCCGTGAAGTTGTTTGGAAAGCTGTTCGGCAAGAGCGCACGCCAGGAGGGCGGCAGCGGCTCCGCGCGGCACCGCGCTCCGCGCCAGCCCGACGAGAGCGGCACGGCCGAGGACCGTCCGCTCTTCCGTGATGAGGTCAGCGGTCCGTCCGGGGGGTACGGCGCGGGTTCTGTTGACCCCTCCGGTGCCGGCCGCATAGGTTCCCAGGAACCATCAGCCGCACACACGGGTGGAGGGTCGGCCTTGCCGGTTTGTACGAGGTGCGGGAACCAGAACGCCGAGGCGAGCCGGTTCTGCTCCAACTGTGGTGCGCCGCTGCGTGCGGGCGCCCAGCCCGAGCGGGCGTCGGAGACGACGTCGACCATCTCCATTTCGGGGCTGGAGGCCTACGACTCGGAGACCACGGGCCAGAATCTGGCGCCGTCGCTGTCCCCCGAGGCCCAGGCGGCCGTGGACGCTCTCCCGTTGGGGTCGGCGCTGCTGGTCGTCCGCCGGGGACCGAATGCGGGCAGCCGCTTCCTGCTGGACAGCGAGCTGACCACGGCAGGCCGGCATCCGCAGGGCGACATCTTCCTCGACGATGTGACGGTCTCGCGCCGTCATGTGGAATTCCGTCGCGGCCCGGACGGTCTCTTCACGGTCGCCGACGTGGGCAGCCTGAACGGCACCTACGTCAACCGTGAGCGGATCGACTCCGTTGCCCTCGCCACCGGCGACGAGGTCCAGATCGGCAAGTTCCGCCTGGTCTTCTACGCGAGCCAGCGAGGCGCCGGTATCTGACCGGCCGGGGAAGGCATATGCGCGATACACCGAAAGGCGGCGCCGGCTCTGCCGGTGCCGCCTCCTCGGACGGCAGGCCGGTGAGCATCGGTACGGTGCTCACCCTGCTGCACGAGGAGTTTCCCGAGGTCACCATCTCCAAGATTCGCTTCCTGGAGGCCGAGGGACTGGTCGAGCCGAAGCGCACGCCTTCCGGATACCGCAAATTCACGCAGGCGGACGTCGAGCGGCTGGCCGCCGTCTTGCGGATGCAGCGGGACCACTACCTGCCGCTGAAGGTCATCCGGGAGCATCTGGACGCCCTGGAGCGCGGTGAGCAGGTACCGCTGCCGGCTCCGGCCGCACCCTCCCGGGATCTGGTCGAGGGCGTGCACGACCCGGGTACGGAGCGCCCCACGGCTGCCCGGATCGGCCGGGCCGAGCTGCTGGCCGCCGCGGAGGTGGACGAGGCGGCGCTCGCCGACTGGGAGTCGTACGGACTCATCGTCCCCCATGAGGACGGCGGATACGACATCGAGGCCGTCACGGTGGCCAAACTTGTCGCGGACCTGGGCCGTTTCGGTCTGGAGCCGCGGCATCTGCGCGCGGTGAAGGCGGCGGCCGAGCGCGAGGCGGGCCTGGTCGAGCAGGTCGTTGCACCCCTTCGGCGGCACCGTAACCCGCAGACCAGGGCGCACGCCGAAGCGACCGCCAGGGAGCTGGCAACGCTGTCCGTACGGCTGCATGCGGCCTTGGTGCAGAGCGCTCTGCGGGTCCGGCTGTAGCGAGCAAACGAGTGCCCGACTACCCAAACCGGCCGGGCACGTCCTAGGGTTGCTGTGTGAACGAGCTCGACGTCGTGGGTGTCCGGGTGGAAATGCCTTCCAGCCAACCGATCGTGCTCCTGCGGGAGGTGGGAGGCGACCGATACTTGCCCATTTGGATCGGGCCAGGGGAGGCCACCGCCATCGCCTTCGCCCAGCAGGGCATGGTCCCTGCCAGGCCGCTGACGCATGACCTCTTCAAGGACGTGCTCGAAGCGGTGGGCCAGGAGCTGACGCAGGTCCGCATCACGGATCTGCGCGAGGGGGTTTTCTATGCCGAACTTGTCTTCGCGAGCGGGGTCGAGGTCAGTGCGCGTCCGTCGGACGCCATAGCGCTGGCCTTGCGCACCGGAACGCCGATCTTCGGTACCGACGGTGTGCTGGACGACGCGGGGATCGCCATCCCGGACGAGCAGGAGGACGAGGTGGAGAAGTTCCGCGAGTTCCTCGACCAGATCTCGCCCGAGGACTTCGGGACCAACAGCCAGTAATATCGGCCAGGCGAACCGCCTGTTTCCGGCCAAACAGTGAGCCTTTCCCCGCGCGAGGTCACGAGAAACCACTCGTAGGGTGATTATCACTCGGCGTGGCGAGCGCGGCGATCGTTGACGCACCCCGAGTGACTGCATACCGTCGATGTGGCAGGTCCCGTCCGGGACGTGGAGGACGGAGGGCGGCGTGGCAATCACCGGCGACGGTATGGCGGCGGAAGGGGCGTTGCCGCTCCACTCGGGCGCAGCAGCGAACCCTGCCCCGGCACCGGCCGCGGCGGTGTCGGGGGACTGCGAGGCTCAGAACATCGGCTATCGCGGCCCGACCGCCTGTGCGGCAGCGGGCATCACTTACCGGCAGCTCGACTACTGGGCGCGTACGGGCCTGGTGGAGCCGAGCATCCGGCCGGCCTATGGCTCCGGCACCCAGCGGCTCTACAGCTTCCGGGACGTCGTGGTCCTGAAGATCGTCAAGCGGCTGCTGGACACCGGGGTGTCGCTCCAGAACATCCGCACCGCCGTCCAGCATCTGCGCTCGCGCGGGCTGGCGGATCTGACGCGGATGACGCTGATGAGCGATGGCGCGACGGTCTACGAGTGCACCTCGCCCGACCAGGTCGTGGACCTGCTCCAGGGCGGCCAGGGCGTTTTCGGGATCGCCGTGGGCGTGGTGTGGCGGGATGTGGAAGGCGCGCTGTCACAGCTCCACGGGGAGCGGGTGGACACCGGCGAGACGCTGGTCGGGAAGAACCCGCACGACGAGCTGGCGCGGCGGCGCAACCGGGCGGGCTGAGGCCCCGGCGGAGCGCGCGGCCCGGTATCGGGCCGATTGTCAGTGGCATGGGGCAGCATCGGAGATGTGAGACCTGCCCCGACGATCCTGCATCTGGACATGGATGCGTTCTTCGCGGCCGCCGAGCAGGCGGCCAAGCCCAGCCTGCGCGGTAAGCCCGTGGTGGTCGGCGGGGTCGGCGTGCGGGGCGTGGTCTCCACGGCCTCGTACGAAGCCCGGGTCTTCGGGGTCCGTTCCGCGATGCCGACGGCCCAGGCGCGTCGGCTGTGTCCCAACGCCGCCTATCTCAGTCCTCGCTTCACGCTCTACCGCCAAGTGAGTGACGTGGTGATGGAGCTGCTGCATGCGCTGTCGCCGCTGGTGGAGCCGCTGAGCCTGGATGAGGCGTTCGTCGACCTGGAGGCGGGTGGCGTCCCGGCCGAGACGGCGGCCGTGCGTGCCGTGGGGGAGCGGCTGCGGCGGGACATCCGGTCGGCGACGGGGCTGACCGGCTCGGTGGGGCTGGCCGGGGCCAAGATGCTGGCGAAGATCGCGTCCGAGGCGGCCAAGCCGAACGGGCTGGTGGTGATCGAGCCGGGCACCGAACGGGAGCTGCTGGGCCCGATGACGGTGCGGACGCTGCCCGGGGTGGGCCCCGCGACGGCCGAGACGCTGCGCCGGGCCGGGATCCACACCGTCGCGGAGACCGCGGAGGCCGGTGAGGCCGAGCTGGTGCGGCTGCTGGGCAGGGCACACGGTGCGGGGCTGTATGCGATGGCGCTGGGGCAGGACGACCGGCCGGTGGTGGCGGAGCGGGACGCGAAATCCATCTCTGTCGAGGACACCTTCGAAGTCGATCTGACCGACCGGATGCGGGTGCGGAACGAGGTGCTGCGGCTGGCGGACCGGTGCGTACAACGGCTGCGGGCCGCCGGGCGCTCCGGGCGCACGGTGGTCATCAAGGTGCGCAACTACGACTTCTCGACGCTGACCCGTTCCGAGACGCTCCGGGGGCCCACCGACGACCCGGCGGTGATACGGGAGGCCGCTGTGCGCCTGCTGGAGACGGTGGACACCACTGGCGGGGTGCGGCTGCTGGGTGTGGGGGTCAGCGGGCTGGCGGACTTCACGCAGGAGGATCTGTTCGCCCAGGCGGCGACGGAGCGGGAGGCGGCGGAAGCCGCGACCGCGGCGGCGGTGGAGCAGGCCGCCGGGGAGCGGGAGCCGCACGAGGCCGAGGAGGAGCGGCCGCGGCGCTGGTATCCGGGGCTGGACGTGGTCCACGACCAGTACGGCGCGGGCTGGGTGCAGGGGAGCGGGGTGGGAAGAGTGACCGTCCGCTTCGAAACGCCATGGTCCGCACCGGGGAGGGTGCGGACCTTTGCTGTCGAGGACCCGGCGCTGCGGCCGGGGGAGCCCCTGCCGCTGGTGGGCGGGGCGCCGGCCGACGGTCAGTCGTCCGAGCCGGCGATCTTGCCGAAGTTCTTGTCGCCGGAGCCGGGGGACACCGGATCGGTCGGGGAGGAAATATCCAGACGGTAGTGGTGATAGAGCTGAAGTTCCTGCTCAGGGGAGAGATGGCGGCCCACGCCGAAGTCCGGCGCGTCCTTGATCAGCTTGCGGTCGTAAGGGATGTGCAGGCCCTCACCGACCATTTTGCTGGGCTCCAGCGGGACGAACGCATCCCGGCTGAAGAGTCCGGTGCGTACGGCCGCCCACTCCGGTTCCCCCGTCGCATCGTCGAGGTAGACCTCGTCGATGGTCCCTATCTTCGCGCCATTACGGTCGAACGCTTTGCGGCCGATCAGGCTTCGGGGATCGATATCGGTTTGCACGGCCCCTCCAATTGGTCGCAACTGCCCTCTGACAACTACCAAACGGCACATTTCATGCCCCGGCCACTCGAAGGAGCCTTCGAGAGCCACGCTGGTAGGCTGGCGAATGGCCGCAGACCCCGTGCGGGAGAGTCCTTGTCGTTCGCGACCAGGGCGCCGAAGGAGCAAATCCTCCCCGGAATCTCTCAGGCACACGTACCGCATGGACGAGGTCACTCTGGAAAGCAGGGCGGGCCACGGAAGGCACAGCGCCGGGACCCCTCCTCACCGACGGTGAAAGCCGGACCGCCACCCGCGGGCCGGTGAAGCTCTCAGGTTGAATGACAGAGGGGGAGGCCGTCCGGGCACCCGTGCCGTGGTGCCCCTCGTAGGTCGTACCGACCAGGAGGCCCCCGCAGATGACCACCAATCGCATCTCCTTGACCGAGCTGGAACGCGGCACCCCCTTTGAGCGCCGGCACATCGGCCCCGACCACGCGGCGCAGGCGAAGATGCTCGCGCACATCGGTTTCGGGTCGCTGGACGAGCTCACCGCCACCGCCGTACCCGATGTGATCAAGAGCGCCGAGGCGCTCGGCCTGCCGCAGGCCCGTACCGAGGCCGAGGTGCTCCAGGAGCTGAAGGGCCTGGCGGACCGCAACGAGGTCCTGGCGCCCATGATCGGTCTCGGCTACTACGGCACGTTCACCCCGCCGGTGATCCTGCGCAATGTCATGGAGAACCCGGCCTGGTACACGGCGTACACGCCCTACCAGCCGGAGATCTCGCAGGGCCGCCTGGAGGCGCTGCTGAACTTCCAGACGATGGTCGCCGACCTGACCGGACTGCCCACTTCCGGCGCTTCGCTGCTGGACGAGGGCACCGCCGCCGCCGAGGCGATGGCGCTCTCCCGCCGGGTCGGCAAGGTCAAGCAGGGCGTCTTCCTGGTCGACGCCGACTGTCTGCCGCAGACCATCGCAGTGATCGAGACCCGTGCGGAGCCCACCGGCGTCGAGGTCGTGGTCGCGGATCTGTCCGACGGCATTCCGGCCGAGATCGCCGAGCGCGGAGTGTTCGGTGTGCTGCTTCAGTACCCGGGTGCCTCCGGTGCGGTGCGGGACCCCCGCGCCGTCATCGAGCAGGCGCACGAGCTGGGCGCCATCGTCACCGTCGCCGCCGATCTGCTCGCCCTGACGCTGCTCACCTCGCCCGGTGAGCTCGGCGCGGACATCGCCGTCGGCACCACCCAGCGCTTCGGCGTCCCGATGGGCTTCGGCGGACCGCACGCCGGCTTCATGGCCGTCCGTGACCAGTTCGCCCGCAGCCTTCCCGGCCGTCTGGTGGGCGTCTCCGTCGACGCCGACGGCAACAAGGCCTACCGTCTGGCGCTGCAGACCCGTGAGCAGCACATCCGCCGGGAGAAGGCCACCAGCAACATCTGCACCGCGCAGGTGCTGCTCGCCGTCATGGCCGGCATGTACGCGGTCTACCACGGCCCCGAGGGCCTGCGGACCATCGCCCGCCGCACCCACCGCTACGCCGCGATCCTCGCCGAGGGCCTGCGGGCCGGCGGGGTGGAGATCGCGCACGGCACGTACTTCGACACGCTGACCGCGCGGGTGCCCGGCCGGGCCGCCGAGGTCGCCGCCGCCGCCCGCGAGGCCGGTGTCAACCTCCGGCAGGTCGACGCGGACCTGGTCGGCATCGCCTGTGACGAGACCACCGGGCGGGCCCAGCTGGCCGGCGTCTGGGGCGCCTTCGGGGTGTCCGGCGACGTCGAGCAGCTGGACGCGGCCGCCGCCGACGCGCTGCCGCAGGGGCTGCTGCGCAACGACGACTACCTCGCCCACCCGGTCTTCCACGAGTACCGCTCCGAGACCGCGATGCTGCGCTACCTGCGCTCCCTCGCCGACAAGGACTACGCGCTGGACCGCGGCATGATCCCGCTCGGCTCCTGCACGATGAAGCTGAACGCCACCACCGAGATGGAGCCGGTCACCTGGCCCGCGTTCGGTCAGCTGCACCCGTTCGCGCCGGCCGACCAGGCCCAGGGCTACCTCACGCTGATCCAGGAGCTGGAGGAGCGGCTGGCCACGGTCACCGGCTACGACAAGGTCTCCATCCAGCCGAACGCCGGCTCGCAGGGCGAGCTGGCCGGTCTGCTGGCCGTCCGCGCCTACCACCGCGCCAACGGCGACGAGCAGCGCACGGTCTGCCTGATCCCGTCCTCGGCGCACGGCACCAACGCCGCCAGCGCCGTGATGGCCGGGATGAAGGTCGTCGTCGTCAAGACCGGTGAGGACGGCGAGGTCGACACCGACGATCTGCACGCCAAGATCGAGAAGCACCGGGACGAGCTCGCGGTCCTGATGGTGACCTACCCCTCCACCCACGGGGTCTTCGAGGAGCACATCACCCAGATCTGCGCGGCGGTGCACGAGGCCGGCGGTCAGGTCTACGTGGACGGCGCCAACCTCAATGCGCTGGTCGGGCTCGCGGAGCCGGGCAAGTTCGGCGGCGATGTCTCGCATCTGAACCTGCACAAGACCTTCTGCATCCCGCACGGCGGCGGTGGCCCCGGTGTCGGTCCGGTCGGCGTACGCGCCCACCTGGCGCCGTACCTGCCCAACCACCCGCTTCAGCCCACCGCGGGCCCCGAGACGGGCGTGGGACCGATCTCCGCGGCTCCCTGGGGCTCGGCGGGCATCCTGCCGATCTCCTGGGCGTACGTCCGGCTGATGGGCGGCGAAGGGCTCAAGCGCGCCACCCAGGTGGCGGTCCTCAGCGCCAACTACATCGCCAAGCGGCTGGAGCCGCACTACCCGGTGCTCTACACCGGCCCCGGCGGCCTGGTGGCGCACGAGTGCATCATCGACGTCCGGCCGCTGACCAAGGCGACCGGGGTGAGCATCGACGATGTGGCCAAGCGGCTGATCGACTACGGCTTCCACGCGCCGACGATGTCGTTCCCCGTGGCCGGCACGCTGATGATCGAGCCGACCGAGAGCGAGGACCTCGCCGAGCTGGACCGGTTCTGCGACGCGATGATCGCCATCCGCGCGGAGATCGAGAAGGTCGGCTCGGGGGAGTGGGACAAGGACGACAACCCGCTGCGCAACGCTCCGCACACCGCGGGCGCACTCGGCGGCGACTGGGCGCACCCGTACTCCCGTGAGGAGGCCGTCTTCCCGGCCGGTGTCGACGCCGCGGAGAAGTACTGGCCGCCGGTGCGCCGCATCGACGGTGCCTTCGGCGACCGTAACCTGGTCTGCTCCTGCCCGCCGCTGGAGGAGTACGACAACTGAGTCACGGCAGCATCAAGGGCCCTCGGCAGATCTGCCGGGGGCCCTGTGGTACGTGGCAGGCGCGGCGGGTCAGGCAGCGGCGATGACCCGGGCGCGGTGCGGGGCGATGACCTGCCCGTCGGGGAGCAGTTCACCGGTGTCCTCGAAGAGCAGGACGCCGTTGCAGAGCAGGCTCCAGCCCTGCTCCGGATGGTGCGCCACAAGGTGTGCGGCCTCCCGGTCGGTGGAGTCTGCGGACGGGCATGGCGGTTGGTGCTGACACATGGAAGTTGTCTTTCGCTGCGGTGAAGTGAACGTCGTCGTGCGGCTCGATGAGGTGTTCATGGCCGCTCCCCCGTTTCTTTCGGTCGGTCCCAGTGTTGCCCCACGGACGGGATTCCGCAGGGATTTCGCAGCAGCGGTACTCACTCGGTAGGGACGCGTCACCCATGCGGGCGGTTGCTCCCAATTGCACTCCTCCCCAAGAGGGTTGGGAGTGGTATCCCCGGACTAGGCCGCCTGGGTGAGCACGGCAGAGCGCCCCGTGACCGGACGGGGTCGCGGGGCATGCTCGGGCGGGGCGGCGGGCGCCGGAAGCGGGGAAGGGATCCGCGCCGGCCCCGGTGGATCAGGCCGGTTCGGCGAGGAGCGGGGCGGGCGTGAGCCGCAGGGTGAGCCGGGGGAGCAGATCGGCGATGCGCTGCGGACGGTGCGCGGCGATACCGGGCGGGGCGGGCGCCAGCGGGACGAGCAGGTCGCCGGGCGCGGGCAGGCCCTGGGCGCCGTCGGAGGTGAGGTCGTGATGCAGCCACAGCGTGAGCATGTACAGCTCGGGGACGGACAGCAGGCGCGGCTGGTAGGGCGTGGCGAGTGACTCGGCCTGTGCCAGTGCCTGCTCGGTCGCGGCGACGTAGGGGCCGCCGCAGAAGCGCCCGAACGTCCAGCCGTCCGCGGTGAGCACCGCCTCGGCGGTCGCCACGGCCCGCTCCCCGCCCCGGATCAGGAAGCGCCATCCGGCCAGTCGGGTGTGCGGGGTGCCGCCGGCCCGGCTGACGTCGTCCCAGACATGGACGGGCAGCGGGTGGTCGGGGCTGAGCGGACCCTGATGGACGCGCAGCGCGGAGACCGGGGCCTCGCCGACCGCGGTGGGTGAGCCGAGAGCGGTGAGAACGCTGCGCAGGGCGGGCGCGGGGGCAGGGGGGAGGTGCAGCGGCATGATGGGTCGCCTCTCACTTCGGAGACACGGTGCAGCGTGGCTCGGAGACACGGTGGAGCGTGGCGGGTGCAAACGGCGTTGTCTGCGGGCGGGGTCAGAGCGTGGCCGGCCGGGGCGGCGGCCGGGCGGGGGCAGCCGCTGAGCCCGGTGTCGGTGAGATCACCGAGACGCTGGGCGCCAAGTCTCTGCCTCGTTACCGGAGTTTATACGACGTATGTTCTGAAAGTGTTTCTGCTACCGGCCTTGTGGATTTCCGGCAAGGTGAAATCCGGACCGTTGCGGGAGGCGCTTTCCACCGCTTTGTGCGGCGTTTTACGGATGCCGCCTTGTATTGCCTTGCCGGCGTGGTAGGCCGGAACTCGTCGTCGTTTCTCACGAGTGAATTGCCGCGGGCGAGTGCCTCGCGGATATGCCTATGGGCAGTGCCGGACGCTGCATCACTTCGAGCCTATCGGCACCGGCATGCCCCCGCCGCGTTATTGATCAGATTGCCGGGGCATCATCGACCGTAGCGCGAGCCCCGGCGGTGTCGGGGACGGCCCCAAGCGGCCCGTGGCCGCGGGCTGTTCACTCGAGGAGGGATCCTTCGATGGGGGAGAAGGTCGCCGCGGACGGGATCGACCTGGCGGACCGGGAGCGATATCGAAGAAAGCTGCACGACTGTCTTGAGGGATTGCTCAGGCTCCTGGTGGAGAAGAGGTTCGACCGGCCCAGGAATCTCATGGGCCTGGAGATCGAACTCAATCTTGCCGGCGCCGACGGGCTGCCCCGCATGATGAACTCTCAAGTTCTGGAGCGCATCGCCAGCGGTGATTTCCAGACCGAACTCGCCCAGTGCAACCTTGAGGTCAACATCCTGCCGCACCGCCTGAGCGGCCGGGTGCTGGACCAGCTTGCCGAGGAACTCCGTACGGGACTCGGCTACGCCGAGAGGAAGGCCCGGGAGGTCGCCGCCAGGATCGTGATGATCGGTATTCTGCCGACGCTGCACGCCACCGACCTCACGGCCGCCAGTCTCTCCGAGAACGACCGCTATGTCCTGCTCAACGACCAGATGCGGGCCGCCCGCGGCGAGGACTTCCACCTGGACATCCGCGGTGTCGAGCACCTGGTCTCCCGCTCGCCCTCGATCGCCCCGGAAGCCGCCTGTACGTCGGTCCAGCTGCATCTCCAGGTGACACCGGGCCGCTTCGCCGCTGTCTGGAACGCGGCTCAGGCCATCGCCGCGGTGCAGGTCGCGGTCGGTGCCAACTCGCCGTTCCTGTTCGGCCGTGAGCTGTGGCGGGAGTCCCGGCCGCCGGTCTTCCAGCAGGCCACCGATACCCGCTCGCCCGAGCTGCAAGCCCAGGGAGTACGCCCCCGCACCTGGTTCGGTGAGCGCTGGATCGACTCCGCGTACGACCTGTTCGAGGAGAATGTGCGGTACTTCCCGCCGCTGCTGCCGGTGTGCGGGGCGCAGGAGCCGCTGCGGATCCTCGATGAGGGCGGGGTGCCCGACCTGGCCGAACTGGTCCTGCACAACGGCACGATCTACCGCTGGAACCGCCCCGTCTACGCGGTCGCCGACGGCGTCGCCCACCTCAGGGTCGAGAACCGGGTGCTGCCGGCCGGCCCCACCATCCCTGACGTCATCGCCAACACCGCCTTCTACTACGGCCTGGTGCGGGCGCTGGCCGAGGAGCCACGCCCCGTGTGGTCGCGGCTCCCGTTCGCCGCCGCGGCCCGCAACTTCGACACCGCCTGCCGGTACGGCATCGAGGCCGCCCTGGTGTGGCCGCGGCCCGGGCGGGCGGGCGGTACCGCCGAAATCTCGGCCGTACGACTCGTACGCAAGGAACTGCTGCCGCTGGCGGCCCGCGGGCTGGACGCCTGGGGGGTGGAACCGGCCGACCGGGACCACTACCTCGGCATCATCGACGAGCGCTGCCGGCGCCGGGTGAACGGGGCGTCCTGGCAGGCCGCGGCCTTCCACCACGCCCGGCGCCAGGGCCTGGACCGGGACGCCGCGCTCGCCGCGATGACCCGGCGCTACAGCGAGCTGATGCACACCGGGACGCCGGTGCACACCTGGCCGGTCGCCTGGCCGGTCGCCGGGCGTTCGGCCCTACCGGGGGCACGGCAGGCGGCGACGGAAGGGGCGTAGCCGGGGCCGCGAGCCGCTCAGTGGGGAACGTTGCTGCCTGCCGCCATGATGGCCTTGAGCATCACTTGGTGGATCTGCGACGGGTCGCTGACCCGGTGCGTCGAGCCGCCGGTCGGTGCCACGATGCGGTTCAGGGCGGAGGTGTCGGCCTCCGGGCCGATCGCGAGGGCGATCAGCGGCACCGGCCGCTTCGGGTCGGAGAGCTTCTTCAACTCGCCCACCAGGGCGTCGAGACCGATGCCATGGGCGTCGTCGTTGGCGCCGTCGGTGAGGACGACCAGCGCGTTGAACTTCCCGCTCGCATAGGTCGAGCGGGCCTTCTCGTACGCGGCGAGCGTGGTGTCGTACAGGCCGGTGGCGCCCCGGGGCTCCGGGGCCAGCGCACCGAAGGCGTCGGCGAGCGCTGCGCGGTGGGTGCTGCCGTCCTTGTCCCGGCCGCCGAGCCGTTCGGTGGGGGACAGCTCCACATAGTCCTTGTCGCCGTCCAGTGTGGTGGCGAACTTCCAGAGCCCGATCTCGTCCTCGGAGGTGAACGTGGTCAGGGCCTGGAGGAGGGAGTTCTTGGCGAGGTCCATACGGGACCGGCCGCCGTGCCCCGGGACCGGGGCGCCCATGGACGCCGAGGCGTCCACGACGGTGGAGAGCCGGGCGCTCTGCACCGTGATCGTCCACATGCCCATCAGGGCCTGGAGGTCCTTCGCCGTCGGCGGCTCGGCGGGGGCGGCGGAGTACGGCTGGGGGTCGCGCCCGCCGGCCGCTTTGACCAGCTTCGGTTCCGCCTCCCCGGTGGGGGCCCGGAAGCCGAGCCGGCGCAGCGCACGCTGTCCGGCGGGCTCGCTCAGCAGGGTCAGGAAGCGGTTGGCGGCGCGGGAGCGTTCCGGGTCTGTCTCGCTGTTGTCGACCAGCGTGTAGGGGTAGTCGAGCCGGGCCGTGCCGTCCTCGGGGTAGAGCAGGTCCAGCTCCGGCCCACCGTCCGCACGCGTGTTGTGGGCGAAGGCGGCCTGCTCGGACAGCAGCAGCGCCTGGTTGCGGCGCGGATTGCTCTGCTCGGCACCGGAGCCGTCGCGGGGCAGGGTGGCCATGGCCTGCCCGTCGCCGTCCGCGGCGCGCTGGTTGAGCAGCCTCGCGGTGGCGGCGGTGCGGGTGTCGGCCGTGACGCGATCCGGTGCCTTCTTGATGTTGGCTGCGCTGAGGCGGGACAGGGAGAGCAGGCCGGTGGCGCTGCGGGACGGGTTGGCGACGCCCAGGTGCAGTGCGTCGCCGGATGCCGTGGCCCGGGTCAGTTCCGTCCAGGTGTAGGTCTTCTCCGGCCAGCCCAGCGACTTGGCGGCCCGGGGGACGGCGCCCAGCGCGATCGGGGACGAGGCGATGATGCCGGCGGTGGTCAGCGGGGTGCCGCGTTCCGCGCCGACCCGGTCCACCCACAGGCTCGAATCCGGTATCCAGACCTGGAATTCGGGATCGACCGGCCGCTGGCCGAAGGCGTCGGCGATCTCGTGGGCGGACCGCGAGGTGACCCTGACGTCCAGACATCTGCCGTCGGTACGTGCCGCCTCCTCCCGCGCCGACGTGGCCACCGCTTCGACCGCCGGGGCGATATCGGGTGAGGCGGCCACATCGAGCCGGGTCACGTCGCCGCCGCACGGGCCGCCGAACGGGAGCAGACCGCTGTCCAGCGCCACGACGGTGCCGGCGGCGACGGTCAGCACGAGGCCGGTGGCGAGGACGAGTGCGCGGGGACGGGTACCTCGGCGGGCCCCCGCGCGCGCCGGTGCCGAGCCGTCGGGCAAGCTGTGTCGTCCCATTGCGGTAGCGCCTCTCCTTCTCGGAGCTCGACCGGGATGCGCCGGTAGGGGAAAACGCACCATCGCGATGGCGCCCGTCCCCGGCCTGTCGTGCGCGATCTTCGTAGCTGCTGCCGAGACCCTAGCGGGGCGGTGGTGGCGACGAGGCGGTAAATGCGGAAGCGGAGGAAGTGTGCAGTCGGATACAAGTCCCGTGGCTGATGCGGACGTTCCAGGTCAAGGGCCTGGTGACGGGCTCGTCGAGGAGTCGTCCCGGAGCATTCTGCGGAGCGAGACATGGATCGTGCTGGCCCTTTCCCTGGGGGCCAGCGGGGTATCGGCGCTGATCAGCTTCATCGGTTCGGTGACCAAGCCCGGCGGTCTCAAGGACCAGGCGGCGACGCTCAACGGCTCCCATGCGCCCGGCCGGCCCTGGCTGGATCTCGCCTGGCAGCTGTTCGGTATCGCGAGCGCGCTGGTGCCGGTGGTGCTGGTGGCGCATCTGTTGCTGCGGGAACGGGCCGGCGGTCTGCGGGCGATCGGTTTCGACCGGCGGCGGCCCGGCTTCGATCTGAGCCGCGGGGTCGCGCTGGCGGCCGTCATCGGCGGCAGCGGTCTGCTGCTGTACCTGGGCGCGCGGGCGGCCGGATTCAATCTGACGGTGGTCCCCGAGGCGCTGCCCGACGTGTGGTGGAAGATCCCGGTGCTGATCGCCTCCGCGGTGCAGAACGCCGTCCTGGAGGAGGTCATCGTCGTCGGGTATCTGCTGCGCAGACTGGGGCAATTGGGCTGGTCGCCGCTCGCGGCACTCGCGGTCAGCTCGGTGCTGCGCGGTTCCTACCACCTCTACCAGGGCATCGGCGGTTTCGTCGGCAACATGGTGATGGGCGCGCTCTTCGTCCTGCTCTACCGGCGGTGGGGGCGGGTCGGCCCGCTGGTCGCCGCTCATGCCCTGATCGACATCGTGGCGTTCGTCGGCTATGCGCTGCTCGCCGGGCGGGTGGGGTGGCTGCCGACCCCGTGAGGAGGCGGAGGCACGCGGCACCGCCGGTGCCTGCCGCGCCTCCCCAGGGGGCCGCCCGGACGGGCCGGTTCAGTCGGTGGCCAGCAGTTCCCCGTCGATCACCGTGACCGCCGACCCGGTCAGCAGCGTACGGTCGCCGCGCAGCCCGGTCCGTACGAAGCCGGTGCGGGCGGCGCCCTGCAGACCGACCAGGTCGGCACGGCCCAGGCGCGCCGACCAGAAGGGCGCGAGCGCGGTGTGCGCGCTGCCCGTTACCGGGTCCTCGTCGATGCCGATCCCGGGGAAGAAGCAGCGTGAGATGAAGTCGTAGCCGCCCTCGGGGTTTTCGGCCCGCGCGGTGGTGATCACCCCACGGCCGCTGTGCCCGGCGAGCGCCTTGAGGTCCGGGGCCAGCGCCCGTACGGACTTCTCATCGGCCAGCTCGACCAGGAGATCGCCGACATCGGGGCCGGTGTCATGCGCGGAGCGGATCTCGGCGCCCAGCGCGCCCGCGATCACCGGCGGTACCTCGACGGGGGTGAGCGGGGCGGTCGGGAAGTCCATGGTGATCGCGCCGCGGTCGTCGGCCGTCGTGGTCAGCACCCCGCTGCGGGTGCGGAAGCGGACCGTACCGGTGGCTGTCCCCGTGGTGTGCAGGACGTGTGCGGTGGCCAAAGTGGCATGCCCGCACATGTTCACCTCGGCGGCCGGGGTGAGCCAGCGCAGCGCCCAGTCGGCGTCACCGCCCGCGGGCAGCGGATGCGCGAAGGCGGTCTCGGAGAGATTGACCTCGGTGGCGACCCGCTGGAGCCAGGCCGTATCGGGAAAGGCGCCGGAGTCGAGGAGTACTACTCCCGCGGGGTTGCCGGCGAAGGGACGCTCACTGAAGGCGTCGACGATGCGAATCCTCATGGCCGCGAGCGTAGGCGTGCCACAAAGCCGCAGGCCAAGGCCAATCCGGGGAAATTGGCCGGGAAATCGAGCCGCGGTGGTCGGTGCCGGGTGCTCATGCGGCGCTGACGAGATGGGCGCAGGGCCTTGCTCGACGAACAGTCCCGATATATCGTTGAAGCATCGCGACTGATCAACGATAGAGAAATGGAGGACGCCATCATGCGTTCCCAAGGACAAGAACACGGACATGAGCACCGGCACGAGCACTGCGGACCCGGGCGCCACGGCGGCCGCGGTGACTTCGGGGGCGGCTGGGAGCGGCGGCGCTCGGCCTTCGGCCCGTTCGGCCCGCCGTTCGGTGGTCCGCCCTTCGGCGGCGGCCGGGGGCGCGGCGGACCGCGCGGCCGGGCCCGCCGCGGCGATGTGCGCGCCTCGATCCTGGCGCTGCTCAAGGACCGTCCGATGCACGGCTACGAAATGATCCAGGAGATCGCCGAGCGCAGCGGCGGGGCGTGGAAGCCCAGCCCCGGCTCGGTTTATCCGACGCTTCAGCTCCTGGAGGACGAGGGGCTGATCGCCAGCGCCAGTGAGGGCGGCAAGAAGCTGTTCTCGCTGACCGACGCCGGGCGCACCGAGGCCGACAGCGGTTCGGACGCCCCCTGGGAGGACGCCGGCCGCGGCGTCGACTGGGAGGCGATGAACGAGATCCGCAAGGCGGGCGGCGGCCTGGTCGAGGCGTTCCGGCAGGTGTGGGCCACCGGCAGTCCCGAGCAGCGGGAGAAGGCCATGGCGGTGGTCAACAAGGCGCGCAAGGAGCTGTATCTGATCCTTGCCGAGGAGGACTGAGCACGGAGTGCGCGGAGGGGAGGGCTTCGGGGGCCGGGGTGAGGGTCGGCCCCCGAAGCGTCAGGCGACCAGGCCGGCGAGCCTGCGCAGCGACTCGTTCAGCGCGGCGCTCGCCGAGTCCTTGAGTTTGCCCGCCATCAGGGAGACCGCGGCGCCGGTGAACATCCCGTCGATCCGTACGGCCGTCGCCCCGCCGTCCGGCGTGAGTGCGTAGCGCATCCCCAGGCTGACGCCCATCGGGCCCTTGCCCTCGATGTCGAGCAGTCGGCCGGGTTCCAGTTCCCGCACGGTCCAGGCGACCTCCGCCGGGAAGCCCATCAGCTTCATGTTCTCCTCGTAGCCCGCGCCCACTTCGAGCGATTCCGGGCCGCCCTTGGGGAAGGCGGTGTGGGTGGCGTTCCACTCGCCGTAGGAGTCGAAGTCGGTGAGCCGCTCCCAGACCTTCGCGGCCGGTGCCTCGATACGGGCCTGCGCGGTGACTTCGGCCATGCGACCACCCCTTCGGTGACGATCCCTGGCTGGTGCCGCGGAACGTAGCCCCGCCGGGGTGAAGGTTCAATAGCGCGGACCGCACTTTGCTGATGGATCGTCAGTTTTCGGGTGGGCGGCCCGACGGTGGTGGCGAGCGGTTACCCCGCCGCTGTATGTCCGACCTCCACGATTCCTGCACATCTCCTCCGTGAGGATGAGATCGGGTGGCGGCCTGCGCAACCAGCGTGGGAGACGCAAATGCTTCCCGCCGGTGATGTCCCGGTCCTCAGGGGCTGGTGGGGTGGGTGCTGTGCAAAACCGTACTGCGTACAGTGGTGGCGACAGCCCCGCCCCGGAGGACCTCGAGACCCGGCTCACCGTAGAGCTCGCGTCGGTCATATCCGCGGCCCGCAGGCGGGCCACCCGTGATGGCGACCGGCAGGTCGACACCGCGCACCTGCTGCACGGCCTCCTGGAATCGGACCCCGCCGTACGCGCCGCCTTCGACGGCGGACCGCAGGTCGCACGGCTGCTCGGCTACCTCGTCCAACGCAGCATCGGCTACGGACTCCAATGGCACGGCACCGTCGAGGACTCCGGCGCGGTCCCGGTGGTCGCCGAGGGTGCCGTCCCCGGGTGGTCCCCGGCTGCGGCCGCCGCCCTGGACGGTGCGCTGGACCGCGCCCATGCCCGCTACGCCACCCGCGCGGGCTGCCTGGACCTGCTCGCCGCTCTGGTGGACGACCCCGAATCGCGGGCCGTCGAGGTGCTGCGCCGGGCCTCCGTCGACACCGCCCGGCTCGCCCACCGTCTCGACGGGGAGCGCCCCGGCCAGGACTGACAGGGGTCTCGGGGGTGGCGCTGCTGACGACGGCTGCCATGATGGCCGGATGCACGCGTCTTCGGGGAGCCCGGCAGGAGCACCGTCCGGCTCGGGCCAGGGAGTCTCCGGGCCCATGGGGGCCCAGCAGTCATCGCCCGCCCTCGGGGCGCGCCTTCGTCGGGCGCCCGGCGGACGCGGCGCCGGCCTCGGTATCGCCCTGGTGTCCGCGCTCGCCTTCGGCGGTTCGGGTGTCGCCGCCAAGCCCCTGATATCCGCCGGCCTCGAACCGCTCCAGGTCACCTGGCTGCGGGTGGCCGGGGCGGCGCTGGTCATGCTGCCGATCGCCTGGCGCCACCGGAATCTGCTGCTCCGCCGGCCCGTGCTGCTCGCGGGCTACGGGCTGCTCGCCGTCGCCGGCGTCCAGGCGTGCTACTTCGCCGCGCTCTCCCGTATCCCCGTCGGGGTCGCGCTCCTCATCGAATATCTGGCGCCCGCCCTGGTACTGGGCTGGGTCCGCTTCGTTCAGAAACGGCCGGTCACCCGGGCCGCGGCGGTCGGCGTGGTGCTGGCCGTCGGCGGGCTGGCCTGTGTCGTCGAGGTCTGGTCCGGGCTGAGCTTCGATGCCCTCGGCCTCGCGCTCGCGCTCGGTGCGGCCTGCTGCCAGGTCGGCTACTTCGTGCTTTCCGATCACGGCTCCGACGGCGACGATGCGGTGGACCCGCTCGGTGTGATCGCCTACGGCCTGCTGATCGGCGCCGTCCTCCTCACCGCGATCGCCCGCCCCTGGGGCATGGACTGGGCCGTGCTCGGCGGCGGCGCGGACATGAACGGAACCCAGGTGCCCGCCGTTCTGCTGCTCGCCTGGATCGTGCTGATCGCGACGGTGGCGGCGTACCTCACCGGTGTGGTGTCGATCCGCCGGCTCTCGCCCCAGGTGGCCGGGGTGGTCGCCTGTCTGGAGGCCGTCATCGCGACGGTGCTGGCCTGGGTCCTGCTCGGTGAGCATCTCTCCGCACCGCAGATCGTGGGTGGGGTGGTGGTGCTGACCGGCGCCTTCATCGCGCAGTCGGCCAAGCCGAAGGCGACCGAGACCGTACGGGTGGCCGGAGCGGGGACGGGTGTCGGGGCGAGCGCCCCTGGGGGCAACGGATCCCCGGAGGCCCCTGGGGGCAGCGGGTCCACGGAGGCCCCGGCCACCCCGGCGTCCTCGGCCCGGACCGGGGACGACTTGTCGGCCGGCTTCCCCGCGACTTAGGCTGCCGATCATGCATTCGACTGTGCTGCCCCCTCCCGCCGCGTAACGCGGGCGGCGGCCTCCGAGGAAACCCCGGCTCGGGCTGGTTCCCGAGCCGCCAGGGTCTGTCCGATGACGCGCCGGACAGCCCCTTGTCGCTGCCTGCACACGGGACCACGCGACCACTCCACGGCGTATGACGCCGTCCTGGATTTCCCGGAGCACCTCTCCCATGCATGCCACTGTTTCCTCCGCCCTGCCCGTGGGCCGGGGGCTGCTGTACGTCACGTTCGCCGCGACCGCCTGGGGCACCGCGGGCGCGGCCGCCGCCCTCCTCTACCGCGGCAGCGGGCTGGGCCCGCTCGCCCTCACGTTCTGGCGCACCTTCGGCGGGCTGGTCCTGCTGCTCGCCGTACGAGCGCTGCTGCGCCGCCGGTCGCGCACCGCCGCCCCCGCCCCGTACGAACCGCTCGGCCGGCGCCTGGCCCGGATCGTGCTGACCGGCGTCGCCCTCGCCGTCTTCCAGGCCGCCTACTTCGCCGCCGTCGAAGCCACCGGGCTGGCCGTGGGCACCGTCGTCACCATGGGGGCGGGGCCCGTCCTCATCGCCATCGGGGCACGGGTCACGATGGGCGAACGGCTCGGCGCGGGCGGGGTCCTGGCCGTCGCCGGGGCGCTGGCCGGGCTGGCGGTCCTGGTCCTCGGCGGCGACGGCGGCGCCACCGTCCGTCCGGCCGGGGTGGGCTATGCCCTGCTGTCGGCGGCCGGCTGTGCCGCGATGACACTGATCACCCGGCGGCTGGGCAAGGGCGGCGGCAGCGATCCGTACGCCTCGACGGTCAGCGCCTTCGCGGTCGGCGCGCTGTGTCTGCTGCCGCTCGCGGCGGTCGAGGGGCTGTGGCCCCAGGCGCACGATCTGGGCCGCAGCCTGTGCCTGCTGGGCTATATCGCGGCGGTGCCGACCGCACTGGCCTACGGGCTGTACTTCGCCGGGCTGGCCGCCGTGCGCGCCGCGACCGCGTCCGTGATCTCGCTGATCGAGCCGGTGTCGGCCGCGGCCATCGCGGTGCTGTTCCTCGGGGAGCGGCTCACCATGGCGACGGCGATCGGAACGGGCGTGCTGCTGACGGCCGTTGCCGCGCTGGCGGTGACCGAGGCGCGCGGGGCGGTGTCGGCCGCGCGGTCGGCGGCGCCGGTGGCGGGCTGAGGGCGCGGGTGCCCGGCCGGCGGTGGTCGGCCGGGCGCCCCTACGCCCGGCCCGTTGCGACGGCGGGGCAGGGGGAGCCAATCAGGAAGCGGGCTTCCCCCTGGCGGCCGCGGTCAGTCTGCGCTGCTGGTGGGTGCGCGCCGCCGCGTCCCCGGGGCCGTCCCGCTCGGCGAGGCGCTCCGAGACGCGGTGTTGGACGGCCTCGCTCCGCTTGCCCCCGTACTTGAACTTGGCGCGGACTTCCCGCACTTCGAGGCGCAGCCCACGGATGCCGGACAGCAGCCGCCCGTACGGAGCCGCCCCCGCCGCGACCGGCGCCGAGCCGCCGTCCGGCTGGAAGTGCCCCATCTGACGTTGCAGCAGCGCCGCCTTCTCCTCCGGGTCGTCCACGACATGGGCGGTGCAGGTCAGCTGCACCGCGGCGTAGAAGCTGGTGGGGACGCCGTGCTCGGGCGGCTGGTCCTCGGCCGCCTGCCAGGGGCCGGGGATGAAGGTGTAGTCGTCCACCACGCTCAGCAGCACCGTCGGCCGGTCCTCCAGCGCGTTCCAGAGGGGATTGGGCCGGGCCAGATGAGTGACGGCCTCGTGGCGGGCCGGGTCGTAGGCGAAGTGCAGCGGCTGGACCATCGGCGGCTCGCCGGGCCGTCCATTGGCGGCCAGCTGGCCGAAGTCGTGTGCCGCGAGCCACTGTTGCCACTCGGCGTCTTCGGTGGGGGCGTCCCAGGGGTGGATCAGCACGGTGGCTCCTCAGCGGGCGGCGAGATATGCCGGCTCGGGCGTGCCGGGCGCGAGGTCGTCGGACGGTATGGGGGCGCCGTACGCGGGTGCCACGGGCAGGACGCCGCTCCAATACGGCAGCGCGAGATCCTCCGGCTCGTCGTTGGGGCCGCCGGTGCGGATCTTGGCGGAGACCTCGCGCAGGTCGAGACGGATCACGGAGGTGGCGGCCAGTTCCTTGGCGTTGCCCGGCCGGGAGTCCGCGGCGCGCCCGGGCAGCACATGATCGACGAGCGCGTCGAGCGCGGTGGTCTTCTCCTCCTCGTCGGTCACCTGGTGTGCGGTGCCGTGCACCACGACGCAGCGGTAGTTGATGGAGTGGTGGAACGCCGACCTGGCCAGTACCAGCCCGTCGACATGGGTGACCGTCACACACACCTCAAGGCCCGGGTCCGGTGCCGCGCCGGCCATCCGCAGTGGGCGGGATCCCGTGGAGCCGTGGAGATAGAGGCGGTCGCCGACCCGGCCATAGAGCGTCGGCAGGACGACCGGGGAACCGTCGCGGACGAAGCCCAGATGACAGACATAGCCCGCGTCGAGGATGGCGTGCACCGTGTCGTGGTCGTAGGCGGCGCGGTCACGGGCACGGGTGGGGGTCGTGCGCTCGGTCGGTTCGTACGCCTCGGCTCGAGCCATTGCGATCTCCATTGCACTAGTGCATAATCAGGTTTGTGCTAGGAGAGTATCTGATCGAAGGGCGGCGCGCATCGGAGATTGCCGCCAGCGTCGAGCGGGCCGTCGGTGCGGGCCGGCTCCAGCCCGGCGAAGTGCTGCCCCCGTTGCGGGAGTTGGCCGTCTATCTCGAGGTCAATCCGAATACGGTCGCGGCGGCATACCGCTCGCTCCGTGACCGAGGGGTGATCGAGACCGCGGGCCGGCGCGGCAGTCGGGTGCGCCCGCGCCCGGCGAGCACCTCACGTGAGGCGCTGCGGGTGGAGGTTCCGCCGGGAGTCCGGGATGTCTCCGACGGAAACCCCGATCCGTCCCTGCTGCCCCCGCTCGAACGGGCATTGGCCGAGGCCGCCGCGCGCAGCGCACGGCGCCCCGTGCTCTACGGCACACCGGCCGTGGACGACGATCTGGCTGCTCTCGCCCGTGCGGCGTTCGCCGCCGACGGGGTGCCGGAGGCCCCCGTTGCCGTCACCAGTGGCTCGCTCGACGCCATAGAGCGGGTGCTGGCCGCCCATCTGCGGCCCGGCGACGCCGTGGCGGTGGAAGACCCGGGGTGGGGCAGCCTGCTGGACCTCATCCCGGCACTCGGACTGCGCCCCGTCCCGGTCGGAGTGGACGACGAGGGCCCGCTGCCCGAGCAGTTGGCGCGCGCGATCCAGGACGGCGCCCGTGCCGTCGTCGTCACCGACCGGGCGCAGAACCCCACCGGCGCCGCCATCGACCGCGCCCGCGCCACCGAACTCCGCACCCTCCTGGCCGAATACCCCCACCTCCTCCTCATCGAGGACGACCACGGGCACGGCATCGTCGACCTCCCGCTCCATCCGCTCTCCGGGGTGACCGACCACTGGGTCCTGGTCCGTTCGACGGCCAAGGCGTACGGTCCGGATCTGCGGCTTGCCGTGCTCACCGGCGATGCGCTGACCATCGACCGGGTGAGCGGCCGTCAGCGTCTCGGACCGGGCTGGATCAGCCATCTGCTCCAGGACACGGTCGTCCACCTGTGGCGGACCTCCGCGATCGACCCGAAGGCGGTGGCCGGAGCGTACGGCCGCCGGCGGGACGGGCTGATACGGGCGCTGGCGGAGCGCGGAGTCCGGGCCCGCGGCCGCAGCGGTATGAACGTCTGGGTACCGGTCCCCGACGAGACCGGCGCGGTGGCCCGCCTCCTGCATGCCGGCTGGGCGGTGGCCCCCGGCGCACGCTTCCGCCTGCACTCACCACCCGGCATCCGCATCACCGTCTCCGGCCTCTCCGATGACGACATCGTCCCGGTGGCGGACGCCATCGCCTCGGCGACGGGGGTGGGGGAGGCGCGGCGGTATGAGTGAGGGGTGGGGGAGGCTGTCGGGCCGGGCGCCGCATAACTGACCCCGGGCCGCCGGTTCTTGAGCTCACTCAGGGGGTGGAAGGCTCTTCGCCCCGTTCGCCTCGTCCGCCCGTCCGTCCGTCCGTCCGCCCGTCCGCCTCTTCCGCCCGTCCGCGCCGCCGCTTTCGCGCTCGTCGCCCGGATTCCGGCTGGGCCCGGGGGGCGGAACTGTCGCGGTGAGCAGGTCCTTCGGAGCGCGCGGGGGGGAGCGTGCGGGAGCCCCCGAGGCGGGACTCGGGGGCTGTGGCTGGGTACGGACGGATGTCGTCAGGCAGAGGTCGCGTCGCTCCGCGGGGGTGCCGGGCGGCTCGGGCGGGGCCTGCTCTGGGTAAGGGCGGCGCCGGCCAGGACGATGAGGGCGCCGACCGGGGTGTTCCAGCTCAGCTGTTCGTGCAGGAGTGCCACGCCGGCCGCGGTGGCGATCACGGGGATGAAATAGGTGACCATCTGCGCCGTGGTGGGGCCGATCTCGGCGACCAGGCCGTACTGGATGAGGAAGGCGAGGCCCGTCCCCAGGGCGCCCAGGGCGAAGACGGCGAGCAGCGGGATGAGCGGGTAGTCGGCCGGTGCGGTGGTGAACAGGGGTGTCACCACAGCCAGTTGGGCGGTGGCCAGCAGCAGTTGGGTGCTGGACATGGACAGGTGGGAGTGCTGGACGCCCGCCAGGGTGCGGCGGACATAGATCCAGCCGACGGCGTAGCTGAGCGAGGCGCCCAGCGCCATCACGGTGCCGGTCAGATCCGTGCCGGCGAAGCCCTGCCAGGCGCCGAGCACGGTGAGCACACCCAGGAAGCCGAGGCCGAGGCCCGCCACCCGGCGGCGGGTGGGGCGGTCCTCGGAGAGCGCGACGACCGACAGCGCCATGCCCCACAGCGGCGAGGTGGCGTTGCAGATGCCGGCCAGTGTGGAGGGGATGGTCAGCTCGGCGTACGCGAAGAGGGAGAACGGCAACGCGTTGAGGAAGAACGCGGCCACGGTCAGATGGGCCCAGGTCCGGGGGGACCGGGGGAGCCGCTCGCGCTTGACGGCGAGGACGGCCAGCAGCACCAGCGCACCGAACCCGACCCGGCCCAGGGTCACCTGTAGCGGGGCGAAGCCCTGGGTGCCCACCTTGATGAAGAGGAAGCTGAAGCCCCAGACGAGGGACAGGACGGCGAACCGGAGCTGCCAGCCGCGGGCCCGGCCGTCGGGCTTCGGGGCCGCGGTCGCGGTGGTGGCGCGGAGCGAGGCGGCTGCGGTGCTCGCGGTGGTCGCGGCGTGCTTGTCGGCCGCGGCGCACGCGGTCGTGGCCGGGGGGTTGGTGGTGTCGGCGGAGGCGGTGGGTGCGCCGGTGGCGGTGCTCATGAGGTCAACGATGCGGCGTACAACTTCGTAGCACAAGCGAGAATTCGTGGCTGGTATCGCTTAGCATTGCTTATATGTTGAACCTTGATCGCCTACGGACGCTGAGTGCGGTCGCCCGCCATGGCTCGGTGAGCGCGGCCGCCGACGGGCTGCATGTCACGACCTCGGCCGTCTCGCAGCAGATCGCCAAGCTGGAGCGGGAGACCGGGCAGCAGCTGTTGGCGAAGAACGGGCGCGGGGTGCGGCTGACCGACGCCGGCCGGCTGCTCGCCGATCATGCGACGCGCATCCTTTCGCAGGTCGAGCTGGCCCAGGCCGAGCTGGAAGCGCATCGCGGCCAGGCCGTGGGCGAGCTTCGGCTGGGCGCCTTTCCCACCGCCGCCCGCGGGCTCTTCCCGGCCGCGCTCGTCACCCTCCGCGCCGAGCACCCCCAGCTGCGGGCGCGGCTGACGGAGATGGAGCCGGACGAGTCGGTCCGTGGAGTGGTGCGCGGCGACATCGATCTGGCGGTCGTCCTGGACTGGTACAACCGTCCGCTGTCCCTGCCCGACGGGCTGGCGAAGGCCCCGCTGCTGGACGATCCGGCCGATGTGGCGATGCCCTCGGCCCATCCGCTGGCCCGGCGGCGGTCCGTGGAGCTGGAGGAGTTCGCCGACGACGAGTGGATCTCCTGGCCCCAGGGGGAGTTCTGCAATGAATGGCTGATGTTCACGCTGCGCAGCAAGGGCATTGAGCCGCGGGTCGCGCACATGGCGGAGGAGCACGGCACCCAGCTCGCCCTGATCGCGGCGGGACTGGGCGTCGCGGTGGCTCCGCGCCTCGGCCGTGGGCCGGTGCCGGAGGGCGTGAGCGTGGTGCCCGTACGCCATACGATGCGCCGCCATGTCTATGCCATCTGGCGCGCGGATGCCGACCGCAGGCCCTCGATCCGGGCCGCGGTGGGCGCGCTTCGCACGGCGGGGAAGGACCTGGAGGGCTCCTGAGGCAGCCACCGTCGGCAGCCCCCGGCTCTTCTCAGGCCGGTGGGACGATGCCGCGGATGACGCCCAGGTCCAGCAAGTCCTGTGGGCGGATGCGGAGTTGGTCCGCGGTCCCGTGGATCTGGGTCTCGTCGCGTTTGAGGATGGCCGCGGCCAGTTCCGGGGCGATCACGGAGAAGTAGCTGTCCGGGGTGGCCCAGAGCCGGTCCGGTGCGGCCAGGGCCAGTGCGCCGCCCGAACCGCCCTCGCCGATGAGCAGGGAGGTGACGGGGACCCTGGTGGTGGTGAGCGCCGTGAAGGTGTCGGCGATGGCGGCCCCGGCGCCGGCACGCTCGGCCGCCGCGTCGTTGGCGGCGCCCGGCGTGTCCACGAGGGTGAGGACCGGGATGCCGAGCCGGTCGGCGAGCCGGACGAGCCGCGCGGCGGTACGGAATCCGGCCGGGCGGGTGGCCGTACCGCACTGGGCGGCGAAGGCGATGGTGCGCCCCTGGCGGCGACCGAAACCGCACCGTATCCCGGGATCGACGCCGCCGCAGCGGTCGCCGCTGATCTCCTCCCGGTCGTCGAAATAGGCACGCAGATACGCCTCGGCGCGCGGCCGCCCGGATGCGCGGGCACGGACCACCGCACCCCAGCCGGTCTCCGGCAGCTCGGGTGGGCCGAGCGCCTCCGGCGGAGCCGCCGGCTCCATCGTCGCGAACTCCCGTGGCGTTCCCAGGAGTTGCAGCCACCGCTGGAGCGTGGCCCGCAGTCGGTCAGGTGGGACGACGTCGTCAATCTGGCCGGCGGCCAGCTGCCCCTCGGCGGTGTAGGCGGAGGGGTCGGCGTCCGGGGGACGCACCCGCGAGCCCGCGAAGCCGACCTGTGCCCCGGGGAGCGCGAGGATCACATCGGCGGCCGCGCCCAGGGTGGCCCAGCCGCCGCCGGTCGTCGGATCGCGCAGCACGGCGAGCTGCGGGAGCCCCGCGGCGCGGTTCAGCGCTGACTGCCGTGCCACCCGCTGGAGTTGGGTCAGCGCGCGCATCCCTTCCTGCATCCGGCTGCCGCCCGTGGCGATCAGCGAGACGACCGGCAGACCGTGCTCACGCGCATGGGTGTAGGCGGCCTCCAGCCGGTCGCCGGTGCGCTCGCCGAGGGAGCCGCCCAGATAGCGGAACTCGAAGGAGAGCACGACTGTTTCCCGACCGCCTATCGTGGCCAGGGCGGTGACCACCGACTCGTCCTCGCCGGTCCGCTCCCGGGCGCGGGCCCGCGCGTCGTCGTAACCGCGCCAGCCGAGGGGTCCGTCCGGCGCGGACGACGCCCCGGGAGCGGTGCCACGACCGTCGGGCACGGCCGCCTCGCTGTAGGTGTCCGCCACCGCCGCGATGGCTTGACGGGCGGTCAGCCGGGCGCACGGCAACGGCGCGGCACCGGCGCTGCCGCCCGGATCCCGTTCGCGGGCCGCGGTTCCGTCGCCGTCACGGCGGCCGTCGGCCTCTCCGGCGACCGCCTCCCTGTCCCCGGCGCCGTTGCTTCCGCCGCTACGCATGGAGCTCACGCTTGAGGATCTTGCCCATGTCGTTGCGCGGCAGGGCGTCCAGGAAGTGCACGGTGCGGGGGCGTTTGTGGGGTGCGAGCTGGCGGGCGACATGGTCGGCCAGTTCCTCTGCGGAGGGTGCCGGGCCGGCGCCCGGACCGGTTTCCGCCACGATCCAGGCGACGATCCGCTCGCCGAGGTCCTCGTCCGGCGCGCCGGTGACGGCGGCCTCGGCGACACCCGGGTGGGCCAGGAGCGCATTCTCGATCTCGCCCGCGCCGATCTTGTAGCCGCCGCTCTTGATCAGATCGGTGGCCTTACGGCCCACGATGCGGTAATGACCGGCGGCGTCGCGGACCGCCATGTCGCCGGTGCGGAACCAGCCGCCGTCGAAGGCCGCAGCGGTGGCATCGGGGCGGTTGAGGTACTCGACGAAGAGGTTCGGGCCGCGGACCTGGATCTCGCCGACCGTCTCGGCGTCGTTCGCCTCGATGGCCTGGCCCGCCTCGTCGACGAGCCGGACATACACCCCGGGGAGCGGTACGCCGACCGTGCCCGCCGCATCGGGCCCGTCCGCCCGGACGCTGGTGTTCATGAGCGTCTCCGTCATCCCGTAGCGCTCGATCACCCGTCGGCCGGTGGCCGCCGTGATCCGCTCATGATCGGTCAGCGGCAGCGCGGCCGAGCCGGAGACCAGCAGCCGGGCCCGGGAGAGCGCCTTGGCGAGCGAGGGATTCTGCCCCGCCTCGGCAGCCAGGCGGTGGTACATCGTCGGTACGCCGAACAGCATCGTGCCCTCCGCGGCGAGCTCCCGGGCCACCGCCTCGGTGCTGAAGCGGCCCAGGTGGTGAACGCTGCCGCCGCGGCGCAACGGCCCGAGGATGCCAAGGATCAGTCCATGGACATGAAAGAGCGGCAGGGCGTGCACCAGCACGTCGTCGGCGGTCCACTGCCAGGCGTCCGCCAGCGCGTCGAGGGTGTGCGTCAGGGCACGCCGGGGGAGGACCACGCCCTTGGGCGGTCCGGTCGTGCCGGAGGTGTAGACGATCAGGGCCGGTGCCTCATCGCCCGGCTCGTTCGGCAGCGGGGCCGGCCCGGCCTCCTCGGACGGCGCCGTGACCTCGATGTCGATACGGGACAGCGCGGCGAGCGGGCCCGGCAGCTCGGCGCCCGGCTCGGCCAGGACGAGCGAGGGTGCGCTGTCCGCCACGATGTGCGCCAGCTCGCTCTCACCGATCTTCGGATTGACCGGCACCACGGCCACCCCGGCGAGCAGTGCCGCCACCGCACCCACCGAGGTCTCCAGCGTCGGCGTCGCCCAGAGGGCGATACGGGTCTCACCGGCGATCCGCTCGGCGAGCACGCCTGCCACCGAAGCCAACTCGCGATGGCTGAGGCTGCGATCGCCGAAGCGCAGCGCGGGTGCGGGCGAAGCGTCGCGCAGCGCGGGGAAGAGCACGTTCACCGGATCTCCTTCGTCCTCGTCGGCACCCGGCCACCTCACGGCCGGGCCGCCCCGCTCGCGCACCTGCCGGTACCGAACGGGCTGACCCGCACCACTCTCGCAGAGACCACTGACATGACGGCGTTGGTGTTGGTGTTGGCGCGGGAGTCCGCGTTGCGACTTTCCGAGACGGGCGACACCTGATCTTGGTGGTGGACACCACCCGGAGAAACGCCGAAGCCGTACCGGATTTCTGCCATGCCCGTTCCCGCGGCCCGCACAGCGCTAGCGTTGGGCCATGATCGTATGGCTTAACGGCACCCATGGTGCAGGCAAGACGACGACCAGCGCACTCGTGCAGCCGCTCCTCCCGGATTCCCGGGTGTTCGACGCCGAGAAGGTCGGCGAGGCGCTGATGGACATCACGCCTGGGCTGCCCTGGACGGACAATTTCCAGCACTGGCCGCCTTGGCGGCAGCTCGTCGTCGAGACCGCCCGCCGCGTGCTCGAATACACCGGCGGCACTCTGGTGATGCCCATGACCGTCCTGGTCGAGCCGTACTGGCGTGAGATCAGTACGGGCCTTGCCCACCATGGCATCCCCGTGAGGCACTTCGTCCTCCACGCCGACCAGGACACCCTCCGCGGGCGCATCGCGGACGACACCGTTCTTGGCCCCAACTCCCCGTTCCGTCTCAAATACCTTGAGCCCTACGCCGAGGCGGCCCGTACGTGGCTGCACGCCGAGGCCGAGGTCGTCGACACCACGCACCTCACCCCCGCCCAGGCCGCCCTACAGATCGCGGAAGCCGTCAAGGGGTGAGGTCTGTCCGCCACGCGGAGTCCGGCGAAGGCGGCACCAGAGACTGACCTTTCGGTGTCAAGCAGCGCGAACAGGGCTCGTTCACCCGGCCGCTCACTTGGCGCCGCGCGTCGCGCGTGGCCGCCGGCCGTGGCTACCGCTCCCCCCGGGTGCGCGCGCCTCACCCCTGGATCTTGCGGAAGTCCCACGACGTGACGGACTCCGGCGTCAGCCGCAGCCACGCATGCCGGCCGTCGTGCGGCATCGCGGACATCCCGAAGTACTTCGTCGCGAAGAGCCGCTCCGGGGCGTCCAGTTCGGAGCACGGCTCGCCGGTGCGCGGCGCCTCGCCGACGAACTCCGCACGGCCCGCCAACTCGGCCCCGCGCAGCTCGCCGTACGCGTGCCCGTCATCGACGACCACCGCGATCCGCGGGTCCTTGCGCAGCTGTGCCCACCGCTTGCTGCGGGTGATCGAATAGAGCCACAGCGCCGTACCGTCCCAGACGAACCACAGCGCCCCGACGTGCGGCGCACCGTCGCCACCGACCGTGGCGACCCGGCAGGTGCGCTGCGCCGCGAGGAAGTCGTCGAGCTCGCCCTGCGTCATCATGATCCGGCGCCCACGCCGCTGTGTGTCGGCCATCCGTCATCACCCTCCGCCGTGCGCCGCTCGTGCGGCACTGACCCGGTCACCTGACACTGTCCCGTTCAGGTGGCTGACTAAGCGTCAGAAAGCATGCGGGCTCTTCCCGTTGTACGCAATGGCCGCTAGCCTCGGGCGGCCTTTAAGGGGCTCGTCGGGGGAGTGCCGCCAACGGGGCGGGACGGCCGTCGGGAGGCGCGCCGTCAGAGCCCAGACCCCGTGGGAGCCCGGGCCCATCAGAGTCCGGCCCTGCCCGCCCCGGACCCGGGGGAGCCGAGATCCGACACACGGGGACCGGGCCCACCAGAGAGGTACGCGATGCCTTCGGACACTGCACGGCTCACCGGACAACTGGACCCGGCCGGGACGGTACTGCTCACCGTGGAGTGCCAGCGCGGGGTGGTCGGCCCGGACAGCGCACTGCCCGAACTGGCGGATGCGGCACGCGAGTCGGGGGCGCTGGCGAACGTCGCCCGACTGGTGGCGGCGGCCCATGACGCCGGCGTTCAGGTGCTGCACGCGGTCGCCGAACGCCGTCCCGACGGTCGCGGTGCCAGCCACAACGCCCGCCTGTTCAAGGCGGCCGAGCGACTGCCCGTCCAACAGCTCACCGGATCCGCCGCGGTCCATATCGCCGACCCGATACCCGTCTCCGGCGACGACCTGGTGGTGCGCAGACTGCACGGCCTCTCGCCCATCGCCGGCACCGACGTGGACGCATTGCTGCGCAACTTCGAGTGCCGGACCCTGGTCGTCACCGGAGTATCGGCGAACGTGGCCATCCCCAACGCCGTCTTCGACGCCGTCAACCTCGGCTACACGGCCGTAGTACCCGCCGATGCCATCGCGGGCGTACCTGCCGACTACACCCCCGCGATGATCCGCCACACCCTCGCCCTGGTCGCCACCGTCACGACCACCGACGAGGTCCTGACCGCCTGGAGCCAACCGCACCAGGGCGACTGACCGATCTGCGGAATTCGTTGCAAGCTGAGCCTAGTGCAACGAAATCAGAAAGACATCTAGCCATGTACGGATGTGATCAGTAGGCTCCGCCGAAGCTTCCCGGCCCACCCAGCAACAAAATCACGCCCGTTCCCGTACCAGTTACGGCTCAGCCCCCGGCGCCTGCACGCACCGCCACACCCAAGGACAGTCATGCCCCCACCCCCGCACGGCAGGTCGCTGCCGGAGACCGAGCGCACACGCCACCGCCGTCTCCGCGAACAGGGCAGCCTCGACCGTGCCGACCTCGACGCGATCCTGGCGGCAGGCTTCGTCTGCCACCTCGGAGTGAGCGTGGACGGCACCCTCATGGTCGTGCCCACCGTCTACGGCTCGGACGGCAGCACGCTCTACTTCCATGGCTCCGTCGCCAGCCGCAGCCTGGTCGCGTCCCCGGGGGCCGCCGTGTGCGTCACCGTCACCCATGTCGACGGACTGGTACTGGCCCGCTCGGTCTTCGAGCACGGCGTCAATTACCGCAGCGCCATGGTCTTCGGCGTCCCCCGCCCGGTCACCGACCCGGACGAGAAACTCGAAGGCCTGCGGTGCCTCACCGAGCAGGCCACACCCGGCCAGTGGGACTACGCCCGTCGCCCCAGCCGCAAGGAACTGGCCGCCACGACCCTGCTCGCACTCTCCCTGGAGGAGGCGTCGGTAAAAGTGCGCACCGGTCCCCCCGACGACGGCGAAAGCCCTGACGCGGAGCTCCCGGTGTGGGCCGGCATCCTCCCCCTGCACGCTTCCTGGGGCACCCCCGAACCGGACCCCCTGCTCGCCCCGGACATCGTCGCCCCACCCCACATCGCCCAACGCTCAGGGCCCCGGTAACCACCGGCCCCGGCCGGCCGCTCCTCGCTCTCCAGTTGGCTTGCCGAAGATTCAGACCGCTCGCAACTGGGCTACCCGAACCGCCCCACCCACCATCGTCAGGGCCGGGGCATGCGATATCGCTCGGCGCGGTGCGGTTCCCCGATGTCACCCCGCCGGCAAGAAGAAGGGCCATCACCCGCCCCAAAGCGATAAATCGCCACGGCCAATAGCGCAAACCACGTTCCGACGGAGGTCAGATGGATGCGCTGGGCCAGGCCATGGCCACCCGGGTGTCCGAAGAAGGGGCCGACCGTAAGGATTGCGGCAGTCATGGAGACCGCCAATAGCCAGGGCCCCCAGCGGCGCACGAGTTCCAGGGGCGGGTGGCCGTGTCGGGAGGCGGTGATGAAGAGAGCCATCGAGGCGAACAGGGCGAAGTGCACCATGCCGCTTGTTGTGGTGTGCCAGGGGCTGCCCTCCGGACAGCCGCGGTCCACCGAGGGCGCGCAGTGCAGTGGCATCAGCACGTCGGCGATGGAGAACACCCCGAAAGCTGCTGTGGCCACGCCCCCGGCCGAGGCCCAGGATCCGGGCAGAACGGTCCAGGCGAGGGCTCCGCCTGTCACCACCAGCGCCGCGCAAGCGATCTCTACCAGGCTGAAGAGGACCCGGTAGGGCTGGTCGGCGGCGAACAGCTCGCTGACGTAGGAGTCGCGCTGGTGCAGCCCCGTGGGCAGGAAGAACTGGAGCACCCAATCGTTGTAGACCACCGACGCCGCCGTTAACAGCCCTGCCGAAGCCGTCCCCCGCGTCGGCCGCGGCCTCACCGGTACCGAACGGAAGTGGAAGCGGACACCGCACCCTCCTCACGTATCGCGGAAACGCTGTCCGACGGCCGGCCACCACAGCGCGCAAAACCAAGGCCCATATGGTTGCTGCCCGAACCTGTGCGTACGCATCTCTGCCATAGCCACCCTTCACCCGAACAGCCGACGGCTGTCCCATTGCGGCGCCGGCCTGTTTTCGGGTGTGAAGGGGAAAGGTGTGAGGGGCGGCGAATAGAGGACTCTGCTCGGTCCGGCGCGCGGCCGGGCTCTCGCGCTTCTACGGTGAGAAAGGGTCTGTCGATCGTGCAGGGGAGAGGTCTGTGCCGGCCTCCGAGGATTCACCGTCGTGAGGAGTGCGTGATGGCCCGCTGCCGGAGAGCGCATTCTCTGTATGGGCGTGCCGCTGTGGTGACCGGGGCCGCTCGCGGGGTGGGGAATGCCCTGGCTTGGGAGCTGGCTCGGCGGGGAGTCCGTCTCGCCCTGCTCGATCATGAGGGAGAGGCTCTTCGCCGGGTGGCGTCCTCTCTGCCGACCGAGGCGCATTGCTGGAGCGTCGACATTACTCAGGACGGCGCCATGGCCCGGGTGGCGGAGGAGGTTCGCGATCGCCTGGGGGCGGCGAGTGTCGTCGTGGCGAACGCGGGAATCGCGGAAGGCGGGCCGTTCGCGGTGTCCGATCCGATGACGTGGCGCCGGGTGATCGAGGTCAATTTGATCGGCAGCGCGATTACCGCTCGCTCTTTTTTGCCGGACCTGCTGGCCACACGCGGTTACTTTCTTCAGGTGGCCTCACTGGCGTCCATCGGTGCGGCTCCGCTGATGAGTTCGTACTGTGCTTCCAAGGCCGGCGTCGAATCCTTCACACAGTCGTTGCGTGCGGAACTCGCAGGGCAGCACGTCCGGGTGGGAATCGCCTATCTGAATTGGACCGATACCGACATGGTCCGGGGTGCGGACCAGTACCCCGTGCTGCGCGAACTCCGTTCCCATATGCCGCCGCCGGCCCGAAAGGTCTACCGCCCGGACTGGGTGGCCGCCCGGTTGGCAACGGCGGTGGAACGACGCTCGACCGCCGTCTACGTACCCGCTTGGCTCCGTACCGTGCAGGTGGTTCGCGCCGCACTGCCGATCGTCATCACACACCTCGCACGCCGGGAACTCCCGCGGCTGGCGGCCCGTTCCTCCTTCGAAGCGACGGGTCTGCTGGGGGCTGGAGGACGAGCTGATGCCGCTGCCTGGCACCGGGCCGACGCCGAAGAAAGCCCGCGGTGATCGAATACGCCCGGCATTACCGTCCCATTAGGGGCGGTGCGGCGGGCCACCTTCTCGGGGGCCGAGCCATATCAGCGCGCAGCCTCCTGAGCGAGGTGTTCCCTCAGTCGGGTTGATGTGGTGAAGAGGTGACCGTGCATGCCGATCGCCTCGGCGGCCCGCACGTTGTCCTGGCGGTCGTCGATGAAGAGGATGCGGTCCGGTTCCTCGCGCAGGGCCTGCCGGCACCACCGGTACGCGTCCGGCTCGGGCTTGGCGTGGCCGATGCGGCAGGAGAAGGCACGGATCTGGAAGTGGTTGAGCCAGGTATGGCGTGCTTGGTAGTAACTCGCCAACTCCTCGGGAATGTTGGAGAGCAGGGCGAGGCGCCGGCCCTGTGCCGCGAGCTCTTCGATGAGGGCCACCATGGTGTCGTCGACGGCGCTCCAGCCGGCGATGTCGGCCTCGATCAGCTCTGCGATCCGGTGGTCGTCGAAATGAGTGCCCAGGGAGTCGGCCACCCGGCGCCAGTAGCCGGGTCCACGTATCTCACCGCGGTCGTACGGCGGGCGCAGCGCCCAGTAGGCGTCCCAGAAGGCCGGTGCGGAGACGCCCGCCGTCCGCGACAGCCGGTCCTTGCCTTCGGCGGACTGGGGGCGTGCGATGACGCCGAAGAGGTCGAAGAGCATGGTTCGCACAGTGGTTACACCTTCCGTACGGTCACGCCCGCCGCGGTCAGGTGCTCGGTCCGGTCGTCCGGTGCGGAGTCATCGGTGACGACGGCGTGCAGGGCGGGGGCGGGGGCGACGAATGCGAGGGCGGTGCGGGAGAGCTTGGCGGCTTCCGCGACGGCGATTACGCGGCGGGCAGAGGCGATCGCGGCACGTTTGACGGCGGCATCGTCCAAGTCGTAGGCGGTCAGGCCGTTTTCGGCGTTCAGCCCGCAGCAGCCGATGATCGCGGTGTCGAAGCGCAGGGCGGCCAGGGACGCTTGGGTCAGGGGGCCGGTCAGTGCCAGTTCGCCCGGCCGGGGCCGGCCGCCGGGTACCAGTAGCGTCAGCTGCGGCGCCTCTGTCAGTGCGTTCACCGCGTGCAGGGAGAGCGGCATGACCGTCAGCCGGCGGTGCGCCAGCAGACGGGCCACTTCCAGGCAGGTGGTGCCGCTGTCGAGGACCACGGACTCTCCGTCGGCCACCAGCCGGGCGGCCTCGACGGCAATGCGCCGCTTGACCTCCGTCCCCTCCTGGGCCCGCAGCGCGAACGGCGGCTCCTCGCCGCGCAGCAGCAGGCTCCTCGCACCTCCGCGGTAGCGCTCAAGTACCCCCTGGGAAGCCAGCACTTCCAGGTCACGGCGGATGGTCATCTCGGAAGCGCCGGTGAGCCCGGCCAGCTCCGCGACGCCGATGCTGCCCGCCGTCCGTACCGCCTCAGTGATCTGTCTCAGTCGATCTGTGCCAGCCATAGCCAGATTGAACATCGATTGCGTTCGAAACGCAATCTTTCGAAAGCTGAACTTATTCGCTATGTTCGAAGCGTGGAGAGATCACTGCGGCTCGGCCGCCTGGCCACCTTTGCCTACTTCGTCCTGAACGGCTTCCTGATGGGGATGTGGATCGTCCACATCCCCGATATCGAGCACCGCGCAGGGATCAGTCATGCCGTACTCGGCTGGCTTCTGCTGCTGCTCGGCGCGGGAGCTTTCGCCGGTATGCAGCTCGTCGGCCCCCTCACCGACCGCTTCGGCGCCCGTACCGTCGTGCCGCTCAGTGCGGCCCTGTGCAGCGCCGGTGTGGTCCTGCCGGGATGGGCCGCGAACGCCTGGACGCTGGGGGCGGCACTGCTGGTGCTCGGTCTCGGCAACGGCTGCCTGGATGTCAGCATGAACGCCCACGCCATCCAGGTCGAGCGCGGCTACCAACGGCCCGTCATGTCCGCCTTCCACGCCGCCTTCTCCATCGGTGGCGTCCTTGCCGCGCTGGCCGGCGCGCGCATGCTCAGCTGGGGCTGGAGCCCGGTGGCGAACCTCGGCACGGTGGCGCTCCTGGGGCTTACGGTCGCGGCGGTGGCGGCCCCCGCGCTCCTGGGGACCCGCAGCGCCGATGCCCCCGAGACCTCCGCCGGGCCTCCTGCTGCCGCGGAGGGCCGGCGCGGGACCAAAACTCCCAGGCGCATCTGGGGCCTCGCCACTCTCGCTCTGATGATCATGCTGTGCGAAGGCGTGGCCAATGACTGGAGCACGCTCCACCTGCGCAACGTCCTGGGCGCGCCGGCCGCCACCGCCGCCCTCGCCTACGGGGCCTTCTCCACCGCCATGACCATCGGCCGTCTGCTCACCGACCGGGTGGCCGCGCGTTTCGGCTCAGTGGCCGTTCTCCGCTACGGGGCGTCCGCCGCCGCACTCGGCCTGACTGCGGCGTCGCTCTCCTCCTCGATCCCCTTGACCCTGATCGGCTGGACACTGTTCGGAGCCGGACTGTCCGGTTGCGTCCCCCAGCTCTTCAGCGCCGCGGGCCATGCCGACCCGGACGCCGCCGGTACCAACGTCTCCCGCGTCGCCGGCCTCGGCTACGTCGGCATGCTCGCCGGCCCCGCGATCATCGGCCCCCTGACCCAGGTCATGCCGCTCCACCTCACGTTCTTCCTGCCCGTGGCGTTCTGCGCGGTCGCCGCGGCCACGGCCGGCATCCTGCGGCCGCGTGACGCTGCCCCCACACGCCTGGAGACCCGGGACGGTACGACCGACTCCACCGAACGCCCGGCCCACGCGGCCCCTCGTGAGACCGCACCCGGCACCCACTCCGTGGAGCGAAGGCATGAGCATTGAGGCAGAGATCATCCGAGAGGCGAGCCGGGCCCCTGCCCCTGCCCCGTTACTTACGGCGCGTCCACGATCTGGTGACGGAGATGGTCGTAGGCCCAGGCGGCGAGGGTGGTCGGGGTGGTGGTCCGGACGGTGCGGGGCTGTTCGGGCACGAAGTTCTCGCGCAGGCCGGTCGACATTCCGAGCGTGGCCTCGACCGCTTCGTCGGTCATCCCGGCCTGGCGGAGCTGGGTGCGCATGGCGTCGTCAGTGATCCGTTCAACGCCGATCCGCCGGCCGGTGGCGGCGGTGAGGATTGCGGCGACCTGTCGCCAGGTCAGGTCGGCGGGTCCGTGCACTGCTTGTACGCAGCGGCCGGACCAGGCGGGAGAAAGCAGGCGGGTGGCGGCGACCTCGGCGATGTCGCGAGGTGCCACCCAGGCCATGGGCTGGTCGAGCGGGAGGATCACCTGGAGGGTGCCGGCCCGCAGGGCGTCGCGTTGAAGTTCGAGGTTGGTGAAGAAGTAGCCGCAGCGGAGGTGGGTGACGTCGACGCCCATGGCATCCAGAGCAGTTTCGGTGTGTGCCAGGCCGTCGATGTCGCCGGCACCGTGACGTTTCTCGGCGCCGACGCTGCTTTGGAAGACGACCCGGCCGATCCCGTTGTCGGTGACGGCGCGGACGACGCTGCTGGTGGCGCGGGCGTAGGCGGCGAGGGGATCCTCGCCGGGGGCGGGCGGGTCCACCCAGAACAGTGCGTCAATATCTTCGGTGGCGGCCACCACCGCGTCGGCGTCGTACTGGTCGACCTGCACTGCATCCACCTCGTCCTGTACCTCGGGAGCCAGCCGGGCCGGCTGGCGCAGCAAGACGCGCGGGCGGACCCCGGCGCGGACCAGCGTGGCAACGACATGGCGGCCGACGTTGCCGGTCGGGGTGGTGACAGCGATGCGCATGGCTTCCTCTCATTCGGCGACTCCGCATGCAGGCTAGGAGGAGAGGCGGCCTGAACCCGTCCGCCTCTCCTGGAAGGCTGAGGCCATGGACCTTGACCTGACGACCAGGACCTTGACCTTGCTGACCCTGCTGAAGTCGGGGGGTGAGTGGACGGCCGCCGACCTGGCCGAACGGCTCGGCGCGAGCGTCCGCACCGTACGACGCGACGCCCAGCGGTTGCGCCGGCTCGGGTACACCGTCGAGGCCCGTCCCGGGCCGGGCAGCGCCTACCGGCTGAGCCCCGGAGTCAAGGTCCCGCCGCTGCTGTTCACCGCTGACGAGGTCACCGCCCTGGTGGCCGGGCTGCATCTGATCCGCGCCTGGCTCCCTGAAGACCCGGTCGCATCGAGCGCCTTGCTCAAGCTCGACCAGGTCCTGCCCCGCCCGCTGCGCCGCCGCGCGGCCGCCACCGACCTCGCGACCGAGGTGCTCCAGCAGCCCGGCGCCGTGGTCGCGGCAGCAACCGTCGGCGTGATCGCCGACGCGGTGGCCGAGGGCGGCAGGCTTCGGTTCCGCTACGTCGACCAGCACGGCCGGCCGTCCAGCCGCCTGGTCGAGCCGTACCGCCACTTCCTGCGTGCCGGCCAGTGGTACCTCGTGGCCTTCGACGCCGACCGGGACGACTGGCGCACCTTCCGTCTCGACCGGATCACCGAAATCACTCCGGTGCCGGGTACCTACCAGCCCCACGAATTCCCCGATGCGTCCATCGAACACTGGCTGACCACCGACTTCGGCCGCGCGACTGCACGCTCCTCCCGCTCCGCCGACGGGCCCGCCCGGTGACCTCGGCGTTCGCGGGCGAGCCACCCAGCTATGAACGTCTGTCGAGGTCAGAGTGCGCGAGGACGAGCAGGTGAGGTCCGGATCCACGCGCTGAACCGGCGCGTTCGCGTAGCCACCCCGCCCCGGCTACCGCTCCGCCGCCGGGATGAGACCGGGGGCGACCTTGTAGGACATGGCCTCCAGCAGCGGCTTGCGCTGGGTGTTGTGGAAGGCCGCGATGCGCCACCGGCCGTCGTTCTCGCGGATCAGGGTGTACGTCTGGACCTTGCTGAGCTTGCGGGGGAGCCGGCCCTTGTAGGTGTCGCCCCGGCCGTTGACGACCGCCACATCCGGTCCGTAGAAGCGGATGTCGAGGATCTCGTCGGCGAGTTGGGTGTCCTTGAGGAACTTCGCGAAGAGCGTGCGATGGCTCTCCACGATGTCCCGGCGGCCTTGGTAGAAGGTGCCGACGTAGGTGGTGTAGGTGGCGTCCTGGGTGAACAGCGCGCCGTACGCCTCGGCGTCGTGGCGGCCCCAGGCGGCGATGAGGTCGGCCACTACTGCCTTGACCGCCGCGATGTCCTGCTCCTGCTGACCCTGCATGGCGTATCACTCCCTCACTCATTAGAATCATGCAGATACTGAATGAAGGCAGTATCTGCATGCGTGCAGATAAATTTAGCGAGGTGATTCCGGCGATGGCAAGCCCGGCAAGTGGCGAGGACGAGCACGTGATCTTCCGTCAGTACCTGGACGCGGTGGGCCTACAGGGCCTGGCCAGCGCGGAAGCCGCAGGGCTGCATACCTCGGAGTGGTACGCCCTGAGCCTTATCGCCTTCCACGACGGTCTCGCCTCAGGCGAACTCGCCGCCAGGACCGGACTCACGACCGGTGCCACCACCCGCCTCATCGACCGCCTCGAAAAGGCCGGCTTCGCCCGCCGGGCCGCCGACGCGCACGACCGCAGGCGCGTGATCGTCGAGCCGGTGCCGGACGCGCTGGGGCGCATCGAAGAAGTGGTCGGCCCCGCCCGCCGCCACCTCGCCGAGGTGCTTGCGCACTACACCCCCGAGCAACGGGCCCTCCTCTTCGACTACTTCGCCCGCGCCGCACCCGCCTTCCGCGCGGCCACCGAGGAGATCCGGGCGGGCACCACCGCCCGACGAAGCCGGGAACGGAACGCGCGACCCTCGCGGAAATGAGTGCTCTTGCACCGCCCGGGCCGGCGCTGCTTCCGCCGTCCAGTGGCGGCCGACGCGGTCGAGGCGTACGGGAACATGGCCACCGTCCGGTCAGCTCGCTGGCCGGTAGGGCTGACGGTCTGCGGTCCGTCCTGGGATACGGAGCGTAAAAGGCGGCCGGCGCCGACCCACCACGAGGTCGGGTGCCGGGTGCCCGCTGTGCTCGGGCGCAACCCGCCCTTCGCGTGCCCAGGGACCTGCAGATCATGAGAGTGACACTCGGTTCCGGCAGGGCCCTCGGAGGGCGTGGGTGTCTTGCGCCGTCGCGGAGACAGTCCTTGCCCTCCGCCATGACCCGCACCGTACGGAGCCGGGTATCGACAGCGTCGGGAAGGTTCATGCCCGCCTCGATCCCTGAGCGCAGGTAGTGCAGCACGCGTTCGTTGAGGAGTTCGCCCGGCAGTACGGCCGGGATGCCGGGCGGGTAGGGCGTGATCATCTCGGCGGCCACGCGACCCACGGCCTCCTGCACAGGAACGTCTTCCACGGGCCCGAAGAAGGCATCGCGCGGCAGGCAGGTCTGCTGGAGCCGCAGGGTCGCCGGGGGAGGGACGTCGACCGGGGGACCGGGGGGCAGGTCCGGCCCGGCGGCGGACACCGCCCTCAGCGCCTCCAGGAGCACGGTTGCCGTCTCTTGATCGTCAGCGTGGGTGAGCTGGGTGTTGATGCGGCGGTGGTCGGCCAGATGCACATCGACATGCCGGTGCTCGCGAAGCCAGTCGGCCACCCGGTACCCCGTGGTGTGGAGGCCGGTGACGTCCACGACGACAGGAAGCGGATCGAAGTCGTCTGCCAGACCAGGACCGCAGAAGTCCGCACCGTCGTGAACGTGGAAGCCGTCGATCTCCTCGATGGCCCCGCGCACCTGAGTCGCCAGCTGGAGGGCCCTCTCCAACAGGTCATGGCCGTGCTGGGCCATCTGCCGGCGCCAGCCGTCGAGGCCGGCGTAGATCAGCACGGACGGGCTGGTGGTACCGAGCAGATCGGCCCGGGTCTTGAGCAGGGCCGGGTCGATCAGGTCGCCCTGTAGGTGGAAGACGGAACCCTGCTCCAGGCCGCTCCCCATTTTGTGGATGCTGGTGACACAGACATCCGCACCCGCGTCCATGGCCCACATCGGCAGCTCGGGGTGGAAGGGCAGGTGCGCCCCCCAGGCTTCATCAACGATGAGCGGCTCTGCCGGCGGTGGCAGGTGTCCGCGAGGGCGCGGAGGTCCGCGCAGGTGCCGTACGGGGTGGGACTGGTGACCAGTGGCCATCAGCTTCTCGGCGCGTTCGAGGATCCTCCCGCCGGTACGTCGGTCGTCCAGGCCGCCAGAGGCCAGGACATCCCCGTAGAACACCGCGTCGCCCAGCACGTCACGGACCCGCGGATCGGCACCTCGTGCCTGCTTGTGACCAGGAGGGCTGAACGACACATGCTTCGAGGAGTGATACCGGGCGAGAGCTTCCAGCACGGGCGCGTGACGGTGGTCAAGGGGCATAGCGGACGATTTCCCGACTCTCACACGGCTAATCACCTCGCATTCGCCCGGCCGGGCGCAGCTTCAGGGGCTGAGCGGCCGCCGGGGAGCCGGGCGCCCGCGTGCTACCCCAATTGCCGGGCCCAATCGATGAGTTGGCGGTCATCCAAGCCGGTGCCCAGCCAGTCGTGGTCGAGGTCGGCTCCCGGCAGGGACGGTACGACCGCGACGTGGAGCCCGGCGGCACGGGCCGCGGAGATGCCGGTGGCCGAGTCCTCGAAGGCGACGGAGCGCTGTGGCGCCGCACCGAGTGCCTCGCATGCCATGAGATAGAGGTCCGGTGCGGGCTTGGGGGAAGCCACCTCGTCGGCGGCGAACGAGTGGGTGAAGTGAGCGGCGAGGCCGGCCGATTCCAGTGCTGTGTCCAGCAGTTCCCGGGGGCTGTTGCTGGCGACGGCTATGGGCACGGCTGCCCGGCAGGCGCGTACCAGCTCCGCTGCGCCGGGGAGGGCGGCGGCGCCCCCGGCCAGCTCCGTGCGGACCCTTTCGAGGAGCTCGGCGGCGAGGTCGGCACCGGCTCCGGGCCGCCCGAAGTAGTCCGCCATGGCCTCTGCCGCGGCCTCCACGGTACGGCCGATGACCAGCGCTTTCTGTTCGGGGCCGAAGGAGTGGCCGTGCGCGGCGAAAATGGCCGTTTCCGCGACGGTCCAGCAGACCTCGGTGTTGACCAGCAAGCCGTCGCAGTCGAAGACCACGGCCTCCACGCTGGTGGGGAGCGAGCGCATGCAGGTGTCCTTTCACTTCGGGGGAGTGGTTGCCCGTTCAGAGGGTGGGGGCGGGCCGGTCAGCGGTTCATGCGCATACCGGCCTCGTGAACTGATCGTTGGTGTTCCGGAAAGCACCGAGACGCCGAACCGCGGTCGTTCGCCTGCGGTCGCCTCGGACGGTGTCTCACTCCCCGAGTGCGAGCCGGACCCCGAAGGCGGCGATGACCGTACCGGTGACGCGGTCGAGCCAGCGGCGCGCCGTGGGCTGTTGCAGGCGGTCCCGGAGCACGTGCCCGAGGGTGATCAGTACGCCGGCCCATAGGACGGCCAGCAGGATGTGGATGCCGGTCAGGAGCACGCCCGCGGCGAGGTGCGAGGTGTCGGCAGGGAGGAACTGCGGGAGCATCGCGACGTAGAAGGCGCCCATCTTCGGGTTGAGAAGGTTGGTCGTGAGCCCTTGCCGCCAGCCGCCGAGCAGCGAGTCACCGGAGCCTGCTCCCGAGGGGACTTCGGCCCTGTTCCCGGGTGTCTCCGGGGCCTCGTCCGCCGAGCGGCGCCAGGTGGACCGGAGCAGCCTGCCGCCCATCCACACCAGGTACGCGGCCCCGGCCCAGCGGAGGATCTCGTATGCGAGGTGGGACGCGGTGAGCAGCGCGGTCACACCGAGCGAGGTGAGCGTGCCCCAGATCAGGGTGCCGCTCTGGATGCCGAGAACCACGCCCCAGGCACGCCGGCGGTGCCCGAGCGCGGCAGTGCGCAGGACGAGGGCGGTGTCCAGCCCGGGAGTGAGGGTGAGGAGTCCCACCATCAAAGAGAAGGTCCACAAGGCGTCGATGGCGATCATGGGCGCTCACGATACGTCCGGGAGTTATGGAACAGCTACTTTTCTGCCCGGTATCGGGCAGGGTTTGCGCTTTTCGGCTGTCTGGTGCGTGGAAAGTGGCCCGATCGCCGTCTGTGGGCGTCTCCTCGTCGGCCTTGAGTGTCCGGTGAGGCCGGCTCGTCCCGGCGGGGCGAGGGCGGCTGCTCCGGCGGTCGTCCGTGGCACCCGCATCGCGTACGGCCAACTCCCGCGCGCAGTACGTGCGTCAGCGGGACTGGGTGCAGCGCGGCCAGCCGCATGGACGAAGATAGGTGTACCGGAAACGCACCCGAGAGGTCCCCCCATGCCCCACATAACCGTCGATTACTCCGCGCAGCTGGACGGCGTCTTCGACCGTCAGGCGTTCGTGGGGGAGCTGCATCCGATGGTGCTTGAGGGCTCCGGCTCGACGGGTGTGTGCAAGACCTTCTTCCGGCGGGCGACGGAGGTATACGTCGGCCAGGGAGGGGGTGGGCGGGTGGCGTTCCTGCATGTGGACATCGGGCTGCTGCCGGGGCGTCCGGATGAGGCCAAGGCACGGCTGTCGGAGGATGTGCTGGCTCTGCTCGGCAAACACCTGCCGGCGGATGACGGGTGCGAGGTGGTGGCGTCCGCGGAGGTGCGGGACTTGGCCGGCTCGTACCGCTTGAACCACTCGCCGCGCTAGAGACGCCTCCGCCTCCACCCCACGAACGTAAGTGGTGGAAAAGGTGCGATTCCACTGCTGCGCGACCCCTTGACGCGGCCCTGGGGGCCTCTCATACTCGGGGCCAAATCGATTTGGCCAAATCGATTTGGCTCCCCGTCCAGGGCCGGATCGTGGCCGGAACCGGAACGAGCTGGAACGGAGCTCGAACGTGTCCAGATCCCGCCCCACGCCTGCCCCCACCACCCCGACCCCCGGGGGAGCGCCTGTCCCGGACAGGACTCCTCACCCGGTGGACGAAGCCCGCCCCCTGGGCAAGATCGTCCTCTTCGGCCTCCAGCATGTGCTGGTCATGGCCGCGACCCCCATCTCGGCGGTCTTCCTGATGAGCGCGACGCTGGGGCTGAGTCCCGGCGTCACCGTCGATCTGCTGTCCGCGGCCTTCCTGGCCTCCGGAGTCGGATCGCTGATCCAGTCACTGGGCCCGTGGAAGTTCGGCCCGAAGCTGCCGTTCGTGATGCTGCCCGGCGGTGCCCCGCTCGTGCTCTTCCTGGCGATCGCGGCGCAGCACGGCCTGCGGACGGCGACCGGCGCGGTGCTGCTCACCGCCGTGTTCACCTTCGTCGTCCTCCCCCTCTTCTCCCGTCTGCTGCGGTTCTTCCCGCCCCTGGTCATCGGCACGATGATCGTGATCGTCGGCATCAACCTGGTGAAGGTCGGTGCGCTGCTGGTCACCGGACGCCCCGGCGAACCCGGTTTCGCCGCCCCGTCGCACCTCGCCCTCGCCTTCGCGACGATCGGCTTCACGGTGGCGTTCTACTGGCTCTGCACCGGAGTGCTGCGCCAACTGGCGGTGCTGCTGGGCCTGATCGCCGGCACGGTACTGGCTCTGCTGCTCTTCGGCCTGGACGGCGGTCGTATCGCCGAGGGCGGCCTCGTCGGCGTCCCGCATCTCCTTCCCTTCGGCACTCCGCAGTTCAATCTGCTGGCCGCCCTCCCCCTCATGCTGTACAGCCTGGCCTCCATGGCCGAGGCGACCGGGCAGACCGTCATCAACGCGGAGGCGGTGGGCAAGGACATCGAGCCGCGGACGGCCGTCCCCCGGACGGTGCGGGGCGATGCGGCGACCTCGCTCCTCGGCGGACTGTTCGGGCTGCCGTTGATGGTGACCAGCGGCGAGAACATCGGCATCGTCCGCGTCACAGGCGTACGCAGTCGGTTCGTGACGGCCGCCGCCGGGCTCGTCCTCATCGCGCTCGGCTTCCTGGCGCCCGTCACCCGTGCCATCAGCGTGATTCCCTCCGCCGTCATCGGGGGCACCGCCCTCGTGGTGTTCGCCGTCATCACGGTGCTGGGCGTCCAGATGCTCGGGCGGGCCGAACTCGACCGGCACACCCACACGTTCATCTGCGCGGTCGCACTGGCCCTCGGCCTGCTGCCCATCCTCGTACCCGGCGTCTACAGCGGCTTCCCGTCGACCGTACGGATCCTGTTGGAGAGCGGTGTCGGGGTGGGCGCCCTGGTCGCGGCCGTCCTCAACGTCCTTTTCCACCACCTGCGTCCACGCCGCAACGACGCGCCCGATGTCGACGCGTCCGATGTCGACGCGCCCGACGTCGATGCATCCGGCGTCGATGCACCAGACATCGGCACACCGGACGTCGGCACGCCGGACGTCGAGGCACCCGGCGTCCGCCGGCAGAGCGCGCCGTCGTCGTAAGTGCCGCGGTCCGTAAGTGGGCTTGTTCGTACGTGCCCTTGTTCGCCGGCTGCCTGGCACCGGGGTCGGCGCGGCCCCGGAGCTGCGGGAACACACCCGTCGCTCACCCCCGGCCCCCCGTCGGCCGCTTCCCGAAAAGAGAGTTGATGACCGACCTGACCCCGGACCACGTCAGCGCCGACACGCTGCTTCTGGTCCCCGATGTGACGCTGACCCCTGACGGCCCCCAGGAAGGGTACGGAGTGGTGGTGGCCCACGGGACGTTCGTGGGCGTCGGCCCCGCGGAACGCCTGGCGCGGACCCACCCGCAGCTGACTCCCGTACGGCTGCCGGGACATGTGCTGATGCCCGGTTTCATCGACGCCCACCACCACCTCACCCAGAGCTTCGGCGCGGCGCTCGCCTTCGGCGAACCGTCGGAGATCTTCCGCCGGGTGTGGGTGCCCCTGGAGGCCGCGCTGGACGAGGAGTCCGCCTTCGTGGCGACGAAGCTCGCCGCGCTGGAGTCGCTGCGCGGCGGCTTCACCACGGTTGCCGACGCCGGCACCCGCGCGTCGGTGGACGTGGACGTGGTGGCATCAGCGGCCCGGGAGGCCGGCATCCGCTGTGTCCTCGGGCTGGTCTGCAACGACGCCGACGACGAGGGGGACGCAGCAGGAGCCGTGCTCGCCAAGGCGGAGAAGCACCTCGCCCGCTACGACGGCGACGCTCTGATCCACCCGTCACTCGCCGTCTCCGTCCCGGAGGCCGCAACGCCCGGCACCCTGCGGGACACCGCCCGGCTGGCCGCCGCCGCGCAGGCCGTCGTCCAGATCCATGTGAACGAACATCTCGCGGGAGTGGAGCGATCGCTGGTCCGCTTCGGCCTGCGGCCGCTGGAATATCTGCACCACGTGGGCGCCCTCGGGCCGCAACTGGTCGCCGCCCACGCGACCCTCCTCACGCCTGCCGAAGTCGGTCTGCTCGCCGACACCGGGGCGGCGGTGAGCTACAACCCCGTGGCGAGCGCCTGGAAGGGCAACGCGGTCGCCCCGGCCACCACACTGGCCGCGCGCGGCATACGGTTCGGCCTGGGCACGGACGGCACGCGCGGCGACGCGTTCCGCCTGGTCGAGGCGGCGGAGTTCGCACAGCGTCTGATGTACGGGCTGGCCACCGGGGACTCCTCGTGCGGTGCCGGGTGGACCTGGCTGGAGCACGGTGCCGCGGGCGGCGCGGACGCGCTCGGACTGGGCACCCGTACGGGCCGGATCGCCGAAGGTGCCGCCGCCGACTTCCTGCTGGTCGACGTGACCGGCCCCGAGATGCACCCCTCCTGGGACCTGCCGTGGGAACTGGTCCGACGCGGCAACCGCGACCAGATCACCGCGGTGTTCGTGGCGGGCCGGCTGCGACTGTGGCGCGGCTGGCCACCGGACTGGGACGGCCCCGCCCTGGTCCGGCGCGCCGCCGAGCTGGGTCCCGAGGTGGTGCGGCGCGCGTCGGTGGTGCGGGCCCACCCGACCTCGGAGGCCGCGCGGACGCGGGCCGCGGCACCAGGGCCGCCCGGGGGCGCGCCGGTACGAGGTGTGCCGCGAGTGGCGGCCGATGCCCCCGGGTTCCGGAGTGCCGCGCGATGAGCGGCGAGACGCTTGCCGTCCTGGCGGTGGTGGTGGCCGCGGCCGCGTTCGTACAGGGCGCCAGCGGGCTGGGATTCGCCTTGATCGTGGCCCCTGTCGCGGGGCTCCTGGACCCCGGGTTGCTCCCGGTGTTCGTCCTCGCCTCCATGATCCCGCTGAACCTGTACGTGGCCTGGCGCGAACGGCTCAGCCTCGACCTGCGCGGCGCGGGCTGGATCACCGCGGCACGCCTGGCGGCCACCCCGGGCGGTCTGCTCCTGCTCTGGCTGACCCCGGACCGCAGCCTCGGCCTGGTCGTGGGCGCGGCGACGGTACTGGCGGCGCTCGTGAGCCTCGCCGCGCCCGCGTTCACGCCGGGGCGGGGCGCGTACGTCGGTGCCGGAGTCGTCACCGGCCTCACCGAAACGGCGACCGGTGTCGGCGGCCCACCCCTCGCCCTGGTCTACCAACACCGTCCACCGGGCGAACTGCGGTCCACGGTGGCCGTGTGTTTCCTCGTCGGCGAAGCGGCCTCGCTGGCCCTGCTGTTCGTGACGGGGGAGAGCCATCCGGCCCAACTGGGCTGGGCAGCCCTGCTGTTGCCGGCGACTGCCCTCGGTGCCTGGCTCAGCGCACGGGTCCATCACAGGGTCGATGCGTCAAAACTGCGGGTGTTTGTGCTGGCGTTCGCGTTGATTTCGGGGGTTGTGTTGATGGTGGGGGTGTGAGGGGGGCGTCGGGGGATCGGAGCCGGGCGCTTGGGGGCCGGGGGCTCGGTGGCCTTGGCGGGTGCGGGTGCGGGTGCGGGTGCGGGTGCGGGTGCGGGTGCGGGCGGGGCGGAGGATGGGGCGGTGCCCTGCGGCGCTTCGGGGCCGCCGGGCGGCGGTGCGGCTCCGGCGCCGGGGAAGCGGTCGGAGCCGTCGGAGCGGTCGGCGCACGAAGGGGGGCCGTCCCCCGGTCGCGTTCGGCCGCAGGGCGCAGGGCCCAGGGCCCAGGGCGAGCATGCTGGAAGCGCGGCGAGTGGTCGGCGAAGATACAGGTATGCCCAGTATCCGTCCCGGTTCCGGCGCCCGGCCGCCGACGATCGCCGATGTCGCCGAGGCCGCCTCGGTGTCACGGACGACCGTCTCGCACGCCCTCAACGACATCGGCAAGGTCGACCCGCGGACCCGCGCACGCATCAAGAGGGTCGCCGCCGAATTGGGGTACCGGCCGAACCTCCGCGCCCAGCGGCTGCGCCGGGGCCAGGCGAAGGCGATCGCGCTCGCCTCGTCGATGCCGTTCGCCGTGGCCGGGGGCCCGTCCCGGCTCGGCTTCTACATGGAGGTCGCCGCGGCGGCGGCCGAGCGGGCCCTCGTACACGACTACGCGCTCGTGCTCATACCGCCCGTGCAGTCCGGCTCGGCCCTCTACTCCGTGGACATCGACGGCGCGATCGTGGTCGAACCGGACGAGGACGACGCGGCGGTGGCGCAGCTGCGGGGGCGCGGGCTGCCGTATGTGACGCTCGGCCGGCCGGCGCCCGGCGACGACGCGCCGTACGTCGACCTGCACGGTGGCCGTGTCGCCGAGGTGCTCCTGGACCACCTGCGCGAGCAGGGGGCCCGGCACCCGGCGCTCCTCGTCGGAGCGGGTGCCCGGCACTCCGCGGTCGACGCCCGTGCCGCGTATCTCCGGGCCGCCGAGGAACACGGCTGGACTCCGGCCGTCGCGACCGCGCCGGAGGAGGGTGGCGAACAGGCCGGGTACGACGCCTGCGCGGCGCTCCTCGACGCCCATCCGGAAGTCGACGCACTCTGCGCCCTCGTCGATGCCTTCGCGGTCGGCGCCATCCGTGCGGTCCGCGACCGGGGCCGCCGCGTCCCCGAGGACATCATGCTCGTCACCCGGTACGACGGCCTCCGCGCCCGCACCTGCGAGCCGCCGCTGACGGCGGTCGACCTTCAACTGGAACGGGCGGCGGGGGAGGCCGTCGAGCTGCTGCTCAGCAGGCTGAGCGCCGGGGGTGACGAGGCCGCCGCCACCGGCCCGCAGTCCCCGTGGGAGCCCCGCGTCGTCGCGCGCGCCTCGTCCTTGCGTGTCCCGCCCGGGGGATAGCGCTTCGGTCGCCCGTCGCCCGGAGGGTGCGCGGTCCCCCTAGGGGGTGTGGCCTGCGGCCGGCGCCGAAGGCCGTTACTCGCGTTCCGGAGGGCGCCGCGGAACACCCACCCCACTCACCGGCCGACGAAGTCCGACGGCCGGCGCTCAACACGTACAACTGGCAAATCGGGATTTTCCGGGTTTCATGATCCTAGAGTGGCCTGGTGAATGGTGGCCGGCCAGTACGGGATGACGAGGGGAGCGCGGCCCGGCTCCTCGCGTTGGCCGACGGGGTGTTCGCCATCGCGATGACGCTGCTGGCGCTGGACATCGCGGTGCCCGACGGGCTGGACTCCGCCGGTTTCGCGCAGGCGCTGAGGGATGTGATGCCCAAGGTCTGGGCGTACGCCCTCAGTTTGGTGGTCATCGCGGCGTTCTGGCGGGGCCACTACGAGACTTTCCGGTACGTGCGGGACGTGGACGGCACGATCATCAAGCTGGTGCTGCTGGGCCTGGGGCTGATCGCCCTGATGCCGTTCCCCACCACCCTGCTGGCCGAGTACGGCGACGAGCCGCAGTCGGTGGCCGTCTACTCCGGCGCGGTCGCGGCCATGGGCGCCACGCAGCTCGCGCTGACGATCGTGCTGTGGAAGCGCCCATGGCTGGGGAGGGCGGTGCTGTCCGACCCCGTCGCGCGGAACGACGTGGTCGACCTCGCGGCGACGGTGCTGGTCTTCGCCGTCGCCATCCCGCTCGCTTTCGTCTCACCGACGGGCGCGAAGCTGTTGTGGGCGGTGCTGATCCCGATCAGGGTGGCGACGGGCAAACGGGGCAAGCGCCTGCGCGCGGACGCCCGGCGGGACAGCTCTTAGCGGGACGGCGATGCATACGCCCGCCTCACCGCGAGCCTCAGGTCATCCGACTTTGCCCCTGACGCACGTAGGCTGCCCGCGCTGGCCATTCCGCACGAAAGGGGCATCTCGTGACCTCTCGCCTCAACCCGTACATCAGCTTCTCCGGTGAAGCCAAGCAAGCCATGGAGTTCTACAAGGAGGTCCTCGGCGGCGACCTGTCCGTCCACACCTACGGCGCCTTCGGCTCCGAGGCGCCGCCCGGATACACCGACAAGATCATGCACAGCCAGCTGGAGACCGCCGGCGGATTCACCCTGATGGCTGCCGACAATCCGCCCGGGACCGAACACAAGCCCGGGAACAACTTCGCGGTGAGCCTGGCCGGCGACGACTCGGACGAACTGCGCGGCTACTGGCAGAAGCTGTCCGCGGGCGGCACCGTGGCCGTACCCCTGGAAAAGCAGATGTGGGGGGACGTGTTCGGCATGTGCACGGACAAGTTCGGTATCACGTGGATGGTCAATATCAGCGAGCGGCAGAGCTGATCCGGACGTCGGCGCGTCGGTGCCCAACGGGCGCACCGACGCGTGTCCGTGTCCGAGGCCGGCTCGGGCGGGTATCCCGTGGCGCCCGGCCGTCCCTGGCCCGGGCGCGCTTGATGCGGACTATCGACGTTGCGTCAGCGCGGTGTTGGCAGCGTCGAGGATGTTGCGGAAGGTGCCGGTGATCACCGGCCTCGCGAGGCGGCGGGTGAGGAAGGGGCCGAGCAAGGGGACCGGGATCTCGGCGCGGGTGGTCCAGCGCACGTGGGTTCCGCCGTCGACCTCGGTGAAGGTCATGCGGCCGAGTTCGTGCCGGGACGGCGGCAGACTGCGTTCGACGATGTACTCGGTGGCGTACGGCGGGTCGTACTGGGTGATGCGCTCCCGGAACCAGCCGATCAGCCAGAGGTGGTTGCGCACCGCGCCGACGCCATACGGCGCGGACTCGCCGTGCCGGGTCAGACGGCAGCGCAGAATCAGGGGCGAGGCCGTGTAGTTGGTGGTCGTGGTGAGCCAGCTGAACACGTCCTTGATCGGGGCGGCGATGACGCGTTCCACGGTCATGGTTTCCACAGCGGGTGACCTCCTTGGTCGAGTGGGAGCACCGTCTCGGCGCGGTGCAGCTTGTCCGGGTTGCGGACGCCGTAGAGGCCGGTGATCCGTCCGTCGTGAATCTCGAACGCGACCAGCCAGTCGAGTGCCTCACCGGTGACGAACCGTGCCGCGGGCATGCCGTTATAGGTGGCGTGCTCGATGCGGGTCGCCGCGGTGGTGGTGCGGAGCACGCCGAGGACGAACCGGGCGACTTCGGCACGGCCGGTGATCGGGCGGCGGGCCGCGACAACCTTCCCGCCGCCGTCGGATATCTGCACGGCATCGGGCGCCAGCGATGCTCGGTGAAGGCGTCCTCAGCCATGGCCTGACCCCACCACAAGCATGTGTCGGTACCCCGGCAGCACACGCGGCCCCTTTCTTCGGCTGCCCATCGAGACACCGCACATCAGCGATCTGTGACAGCCCCGCCGTTGTGATTCGCTGCACAACGGGCGTGCAAGGCCGCTGCGTTGCGTTGCTGAGCCGCAGGTCATGGCCATGACTCGCCGGAGCTGACGTGCGGGAGCCGCAACCCCTCTGGGCAGGGTTGCGGCTCCGGCTCACCGGTATGGCAGGGGACGTACCGGTGGGATCAGCAGGCGGTCGTGGTCTCCCAGGCGTAGAAGGTGGTTCCGCCGACCTCGTAGCAGGTGTCCTGGTTCGCGGGAGCCTTCCTGGTGTTGATGGTGGACCAGTTCGGTCCGCCTTCCTCAGCCGTCCGCCAGAATCCGGTCCACCAGAAGCCGGTGTATTTGGACATCGTCACATCGACTTCTCCGGTGGTCCCCGGTTCGATCTTGGTGGTCTTGCGCTGTCCGACGGGGAAGGCGCTGACCGGCCAACCGCAGAACGGCTAGGGCTAGATGCTGGAGCTTCTGATGAACACCTCGTCCAGCGATTCGGCCACAAGTGGTTTGAGGCGATGTGGACTTCGGCCTGTCTCTATAGTCGCGCCCATGGATGAGAGAAACAGCGAAGAGCCTCAAGGCCCTCGTACCGTGCGGGTCGCACTGTCTGTGGGCTGCACCTTATTGATTCTGGGACTGTTATGGGTCGCGGCGTGGAAGGTGGGGTGGTGGACTCCCGGCCTCGGGCTCCTGTCGGTAAAGGCGGCCGTCATGCTGTCGATGGGGCCCGCGGCCCTGGTCGCCTGGTTCGCCCGGCGGCGGTAGGCGTTTCGCGCCGGTGCGGGTACCCGTGTCCATCCGCCACCACAGCCATCCATGCGTCACTATGTGCGGAAACATCCCTTTTGCCTGGAGGTCGCGCATGAGCCGTGATGATCTTCCATATCCAGAAGCCGGGCTGCTCCTGACCCACTTCCTGACGGTGGCCGACGTAGCCCGGTCCCGCGCCTTCTACAGCGACGTTCTGGGCGGTGAAGTGGTCCTCGCCGAGAACCCCTGCATCGTCAAGCTCGCCAATGGATGGATCATCATGAACCCCGGCGGCGGGCCGACCCCCGACAAGCCGGACGTCACCCTGCGCCCGCCCACTGACCCGAACACGGTCAGCAGCTTTCTCAATATCCGCGTCGCCGACATCGAGGAATGCCACCGGCGGTGGAGCGCCAAGGGAGCCGAATTCCTCACGCCTCCGCTCGACCGCAAAGCCGAACTGCGCTGCTATCTGCGGGACCCCGACGGCTACCTCATCGAAGTAGGACAAGCCACCGGCATGCAGAAGGGCGTCTTCGCCGACCCACCCGCCGGCAACAACTGACACCGACGAGCCGCGACCGCGACCGATCGCTGCGAAACCCGCGGCGAAACGGTGCAGCAACAAGCTCAGGCAGTGGCGCGGCCTTGCCGGGTGCTACGACAAGACCGCCGCCATTTGCCTCGCTGCCCTTCACCTCGCCGGCATGTTCCTCTGGTCGGCAAGGAGATCCAGAAGAAGTGCCTAGCCTTTCGAGTCCGGCTTCCAGTCCTGGACGAGGAGCCCGAGCAGCACCTCATCCAGGAACTCGCCCATCACCCAGGCCGAGGAGCGCATCAGGCCCTCGCGGACGAAGCCGTTGCGCTCGGCGGAGCGCAGCATCGCCTCGTTGTCCGACAGCGTCTCGATCTGTAGCCGCTGTAGGCCGCGCACGATGAAACCGTAGTGGCAGAGCACCGCGACCACGTCGGTGCCGTAGCCCTTGCCGCGCGATGACGGCAGCAGACCCAACCCGATGTGCGCGGACCGGTGGTGATCGTCGATGCCCCACAGCGTCGCGGTGCCGACCAGCGTGCCGCCCGCCAGCTCCACCACGGAGAACGGGACGTGCCCCTGCTCCGTGTCGTCCACCACGAACTGCGAGTGTTTCGAGCCGGGCGTGAGCGGCCGCCACGGCCTGCCCTGGGCCCGCGCGGCGTTGGCCACGTCGTCGTGGAGCTCGGACTGAAGGATCGGGATGTCGTCCTCGTGCCGAGCCCTGAGCCCGACCTTGTTGCCCTTTAGCATGCAGGCTTCCTATCCGACCGGGCTCGTTTGCGGCAAGCGAATAGCAGGCCGGCGCTGCGTCAGCCGAGGGTGACCGAGCCGCCCTTGACCGTCACCTTGGCGGGGGCCAGGCCCTTTGTGGCGGGGCCGGTCTTGACGCTGCCGTCGGTGATGTCGAACTTGCTGCCGTGGCACATGCAGTTGATGGTGCCGCCGGAGACCTCGCCGACCACGCAGCCCGCGTGGGTGCAGATCGCGGAGAACGCCTTGATGTCGCCGTCCTGGGGCTGGGTGACGACGACCTTCTCGCCCTTGAAGATCTTGCCGCCGCCCTTGGGGATCTCCGACGTCTTGGCGAGGGTGGGGCCGCTGTCCCCACCGGCGGAACCGTCGGCCCCGCTCCCGCCGGTGCCGCCCGAACCGCCGTCGCCGCCTCCGCCGCTCGTCTCCGGGGCGGCCTGATCGTCACCCGCGGCCTTGGAGCCCCCGCTCCCCGCGTCCGACATGCTGCCGCCGCAGGCCGCCAGCGCTGCCGTGAGGCCGGCCGCGCCGACCGCCGCGACGACCGCCCGCCGCCCCGTCCCACGTCCCGCCGGCGCCGGGCCGGCCTCCTCCGCTGCGGTCACCGCTGCGGTCTCCGTCCGCTCCGACGCTGCCTGTCGAGCCATGGTGTGCCTCCGGTTCTTGGTGGTGCTTCGGTGCGCGATGTGCTCCATGGACGTTGCACAAGGTCCATACGGAGCCACCGCCCGGAGCGTTCAATGCGGGGTGTGCCATCCGTGGGAGCGGGCCACGGTCGGCGGACCGTGGCCCCACCCCCGTCAGTCCTTGCCGGTGCCCTCCTCCAACGCGCCCATCAGGAAGTCCCGCTGGAAATACAGCAGTTGTGCGTTGACAGCGTCGTCGGCCGGGAGATGGGTGGCGCCGGGCAGCGGCAGGACACTGTGGGGTTTGCCCGCTGCGAGCAGTTCCGCCGAGAAGCGGAGGGTGTGCGCGGCCGCCACATTGTCGTCCGCGAGGCCGTGGACCAGCAGCAGCGGGCGGCTCAGCAGATGGCCGTGGCCGATCAGGGAGGTGCGCTCGTAGTTTTCCGGCTGCTCCTCCGGGTGGCCCAGGTAGCGCTCCTTCCAGTGGGTGTCGTACATCCGCATGTCGGTGGGCGGGGCACCGGCGACCGCCGCGTGGAAGATCTCGGGGTGGTACAGCACCGCGGCCGCGGCCAGGAACCCGCCGAAGGACCAGCCGCGGATCGCCACCCGCGTCAGATCCAGGTCGCCGCAGTGCGCCGCGGCCGCCCGCAGCGCGTCCACCTGGTCCTCCAGCGCCGGGCCGAGCTGGTCGCCGTGAATGGTCTTCTCCCAGGCCGGGCCGCGGTTCGGGGTCCCGCGTCCGTCGACCACCAGCACCGCGAACCCCTGCTCGGCGAACCACTGCGACACACAGGTGAACCATCCCCGGGCCCGTCCCACGAGTTGCATGCCCGGCCCCCCGTACGGGTCGAGGAGGACCGGGAGCTTTCCGGTGCCCTCCTCGTGCCACGACGGCAGGTAGAGGGCGCCGCGCAACTTCCGTTCGCCGAGCGTGAGATGGACCGGTCGCGGGGTGATCAACGGCTCCTCGGCGAGCGAGGTGAGGGTCTGGTACGGCGGGTCCCCGGCAGCCCCGGCACCCCGCAGTACGCCCGCCTCGTTGCCCCGTGGGGTCAGGCCCGCCAGGACGACCGTGCCGCCCCGCGCCGCCCCCGTGAACCTGCCGGGCTCCCGGCTCAGCCGGCGGAGGCCGTGGCCGGGCTCATGGCACCACACATGGGTCTCCAGCGGGTCGTCGCTCGCGGTGAAGAGCACCCGCTCGCCCTCGACCCCGAGGACCGCGCACAGCTGTAGCCCCTCCGGGGTGACCCGTTGGCCGCCGACGGTCAGATAGCGGGTGTCGCCCTCGTCCTCGGGGAGCACCAGGGCGCCCGATGCCGTACGGGCCGGGGTGCCCTCGGTGATCTCCACCCAGGCCGGGTCGGTCCGCTCATGGAGCACTTCGGTGGCACCGGTCTCCGGATCGACCGCGAGCGTGCGGACTATGCGCTGGTCGCGGCTCTGCACGGTGACGAACGGACCGTGCGCGTCCCAGCCTGCCGCCACGACGTACTCGTACGCCTTACGGTCCCACTCCACCTCGACCCGGTCGCCCTCCAGAGCGCGGATCTCCAGGGTGACCTCCGCATTCGCGGTGCCGGCCGCCGGGTAGCGGATCGCCTGCGGCGGCTTCGTCGGGTCGGCCGGATCGCTGATGTAACGCCGTTCCACGGGGCTGGTGTCGACCTTGGCCACCAGGACGCGGCGGCTGTCCGGCGCCCACCAGTAGCCGCGCGACCGCTGCATGGATTCGGCAGCGGCGTACTCGGCGAGCCCGTAGGAGATCTCCGGGCCCTCCGCACGGGCCAGCTGCCGGTCGTCGCCGGTCAGATCGACGACGTGGAAGCAGCGACGGCTCACATAGGCGACGTACCGGCCGTCGGGGGAGGGGCGGGGGTCGACCACCGGACCGGCCGCGGGGACGGAGAACGGTGTGCCGCCGTCGGTACGCACCGCCCACAGGGCCCCCGACAGCGCGAACGCCACCAGACGGGCCGCATCATCCGTCGCGTACGACACCACTCCCACCGAACGCTCACGGGCGCGCTCCCGGCGCAGCCTCTCCTCCTCGGGGACCGCCCCGGAACCGGCCCCTACCAGGAGCGCCGGATCGGCCAACAGCCTTTCCGCCCCGTCCTCGTACTGCCACAGCCGGCCCACCGGATCGGTGCCCGAGACCGTACGGACGAAGAGCACCCGACGGCCATCGGGGGAGACGGTGAAATGTCTGGGCACGCCGAGGGAGAAGCGGCGGCTGCGGGCGAACTGGCGTGGAAAATCAGCGAAGTTCGTGGACTGCTCGGGTGTCAGGGTGCTGCTGTGCAAGATGCTGTCCTCCAGATGGTGAGGGCGTTCCGGTCTGCGGCGGTCCCGGGGCACGGCAAAGCCTGAGTGAAACCTAGGCATACTTCGGATTCAGGGAACAGGCCCGGCTGTGATGTGTGGATCGGTGCAGCACTGAGCGCCGGTGTCCGACCGGGCGCAGAGGGAAGAAGAGCCGGCGACGGGACGAGGCCGTTGCCGTGGTGGTGCAGAAGTTGGCCGAAGAAGTCCCGGCGCTGGGCTGTGCCGCCGTGCGTGAGGGCGGCCGCTCCCGGAGATCGTCGGATGCCGACGGTCTTGGTACTTCTATCACAGGCGGAGAGTGCTCTGTACCGCGATCAGCCCCCGTACAGCTCCGGGCGGCGGTCGCTGAGGTAGGTCGTGGTGCGGCGCGCCGAGGCCAGGGTGGTGGGGTCCACCTCGCCGAACAGCAGCTGGTCCCCGGCGGAGGCGGTGGCGGGGCCGAGGCACTCCACCGTGCCGTCGGGGGCGGCGATGGTGCTCCGGCCGCAGAAGCGGAGGCCGCCGTGCTCGCCGGTCCAGTTGGCGTAGGCGACGTAGAGCTGACTCTCGAAGGCGCGGGCGGGTACGAGGGTCCGGGCGACGAAATCCCAGGGGCTCATCAGGCCCGTGGGAACCAGCAGCAGATCCGTGCCCGCGAGCGCGTGGGCCCGTACGGCCTCGGGGAACTCGACGTCGTAGCAGATCAGCATGCCCACCGTCAGGCCCCCCAGGGATGCCTGGACCACGCCGTTGCCGCCCGGGGTGAACAGCTCGTGCTCGGCCCGGCCGTAGAGATGTGCCTTGCGGTAGACGGCCAGCGGTCGCCCGTCCCGGCCGACGAGCCGCACCGCGTTGTAGAGATGTGCACCGTCCCGCTCGGGCCAGCCGTGCGCCATCGCGATGCCGGCTTCCCGAGCGATCTCGGAGACCGCGGTGCACTGCGGCCCTTCCGCGGTGCCGGCCGACCGCGCGAGGGCCGCGTGCTGGAGTGGATAGCCGCCGATGGTCATCTCGGGAGCGAGCAGCAGCTCGGCGCCCTCGGCGGCCGCCTTTCCCGCGGCGTCCCGCAGCCTGTCGAGGGTCTGCGGGAAGTCCGTCGGGCCACAGGCGGTCTGAAGACAGGCGATCTTCACTGCGTACGTCCTCCGGGGATGACACCCGCCGGCGGTGCCGGTGCCGCCGGCGGCGACCTCACCGGCCGCGGGCTCGGGCGAGATGCTCCAACTGCCGTTTGTCCGGCTTGCCGTTGCGGTTGAGCGGGAAGTGTTCGAGCACGACGACCCGGTCGGGGTGCTCGTAGGCCGCCAGCATGCCACAGAGCCGCTCGCGCCAGTACGCGTCCTCCTGGCCCTCGTCGTCCTCCACGAAGAAGACGAGCTGGGCGCCACGCCGCTCGTCGGGCAGGGCGACGATCCTGACGGAGCAGCCCTGCGACGCCACGCTGCGTTCGATCAGTTCGGGGTAGAGGGTGTAACCCTTGCGGTGCACCGCGTACTTGCGGCCGAGGACGATGAGATTGCCGTCCGCGTCGAGCCGGCCCAGATCGCCGGTGCGCTGCCAGCCCTGGGGGGCGGGCTGGAGGGTGCCGTCCTCGGCGAGATACCCCTCCAGTGCGTCAGGGGTGTTCACCTCTACCTCGCCGGGCTCGCCCGTGGGGACCGTCCGCCCCTCGTCGTCGACGACGCGCACCTGGATACCGTCCATCGCCTGCCCGCACGCCACCGGGTTGTCCGGTGTCGCGAAGGCGATATTGCCCAGCTCCGTGCTGCCGTAGCTGTCCAGCAGCGGCCGCCCGAACTCCGCCTCGTACTGGCCGACCAGCGGATCGTCCAGCGGCGCCGCGCCGACGCAGAACATCCGCGCCCGCGCCAGCCCGGGGCGCAGACTCGGCTTCCGCGAGGCGAGGTTGAGCATGCTGCGGTAGCTGGAGGGCGTGGCGTCGATGACCGTGACCCCCGACTCCTCCGCCATCCGCAGCGCGCGGTCCAGCCGCCGGTACGGGGCGATCACCAGCGAGCACCGTTTCAGCCAGGCGATCAGCACCATGGAGAGGCCGTACTGGTGGGCGAACGGCAGCAGCGGCAGCAGGACGTCGTCCTCCCGGTGCCCGACCTGCGCGGCGTTCCGTTCGAGGTTCTTCAGGAACTTGCGGCCGGACTTGACCACGCCCTTGGGGGTGCCGGTCGAGCCGGAGGTCCACATGATCAGGCCGTCGGGGAGCTCGCACCAGGTGTCGACGGTCAGCCGCTCGTCCGCGACCTGCCGGCCGGCGGCGGACACCAGCAACTCGTAGAGGTGCACGGCCTCCTGGCTGCTGTCGAGCGGCGAGTCCTCGTCACTGAGGACCAGCTTGGTACCGGTCCGCAGGATGATCCTGCGCGTCGGCTCCGCATGCTCCTGCTGGTCGACCAGCACGATCGAGGCGCCTATGTGCATCAGCCCGAGCAGCGTGGCCACCCAGGCGGGCGAGTTGCCGGCCTTGAGCATGACCCGGTCCCCGGGGCCGACGCCCCGCTCGCCGAGCACCTGCGCGATGCGGAGTGCGTCGTGCTCGAATTCGGACAGGGTCCGCACCGAGTCAGGGGCAAAGATCTTTGCGTTCACTGGTCGCACGCTTCCTTCCTCGTGGGCAGACCTCACATGCGGCATCACTACGGAAAACCAGCGGGAGCCGCCCAGCCGACAGGGCAGGGCACGTGCCTCACCTACGGCGAGTCTGGAAGCGGGGGCGCGGGGAGGGAACCCTTATCCGCACCCCTAAGGTCCCTTCTCTTGCCGCCCCGGACTCGGGGCGTTCCGGCCGGAATTCCGTTGCGGGCCGGGCCCACCAGGGACGTTGCGCGGAGTGCAGCGGGTATCGGCGCCGCCGCGCGCCAAGGCATCCGGCGAACGAGGAGAGAGCGGCGTGCGCGCGGTCGCGTTCACCGTGGCCTGCCCGCCGTCACCGCCGCCTTCGAGGTGCCACCGCGGAGGGCGGCATGCTTGATCTTGATTTCGCGGAGCAATTCCGCCTGCCGGTTTTCCTCCGTGGTTCACCTCCCTGCCCGGCGGCCGTGATACGTCGCGCCGCGCCCCATCCGGTAATTCCTTTCGGCCATCTTCCGCCGTACCGGCTCAGGTGCCCGTGCACCGCCCCTGGCCTCCTTCGCAGCGCGATCCGTGCGGGCGTCGGGCCGGCGGGACGAGCTGACTTTTGCGGGTTACTCAGAGGTCAGTTCTGTACTTACTCTGGGTAGCGCGCCGTGTACGAGAGTCAAGCAGGGTCAAGCGCTGCCACGTCAACTCCCGTCGTCCCGCCGCGGATTGCGCCGATGGGTGGGGTGGTCAGGGGGCGACGGTGCGGAGAAGTGCCCCGCCGGTCGATGGCAGCCACGTGCTGCCGCTCATCCACCCGGGCGTTGCGGGAGTTTCGGCCTGTGGGCTGCGCTGATGGCGCGCGACTCCTATTGGTTGCTCAAGCGCACTTTTACGTGACTCATACTCAGGAGGCCTTGCGGAAGGCTCGGAAGGCCGAGAAGCGCGGTCGGTGCGTCGCGTGAACTTCTGGCGGCGTTGCGTCGTCGACCGCCGGTGGAAGCGGTAGTTCCGGTGGTCGAACGCGGTGTTCCGGATGACCCGGACGGCTCCCGTTTGCGCAGGTAGCAGCAATGGGAACTGCGGAATAATGAATTCCGTGACGGTCCGCCGGCTCCCGGAACCTGAAATTCCGTGGCGGCCGGGTCCGGTTCGGACGCCAAAATTCGCGAGAATGTCACGCCGACCGGTGGCGTACACTTAGCGCCCTCGATGTGACTGCCGTCACGTCGGACCGGCTTGAACCCTAGGGGTGTGATCGTTCATATTATGGCGGTAGTGCCTTTGCGACATGAAAACGCCGACTTTAATGTCTCTTGATGTTCTCTGGTTTTGGATTTCAAGTGCATATTTTCGGCATTCGGAGGGCTGGACTTCCTGGCGGGAATCAGCTTTCCGTGCGCTTTTGAGTTGGAATTTCCACCCTCGCGATGAGCGTCATGCGGCGTGGAATCGCACCTCCGGAGGCGGTGTCGCCTTCTTGCTTTTTGTGGTTTCTGGAATGCGATATTGACTCCTGAGTCAAGTTTTAAAACTGCGGTTGACCGACGTTTGCCGAATTTACTCGGCGGCCGGATTTCACTTGTGTGCTCGGTGTGAAATCAACACTTCTTCATTGCTGGATCCTTATGCATCGCGCGCACTCCAGGGATCCGGACTGGCGAAGTGTCCTGTTTTTCAGACGGCGGGGAAAAGTTGATAACGAGGAGCGTTCCGGTGAGCGGTGTGGTGCTCGCGCCGCCCGGCACTGACGTCGTCCAAGTGAATCGTGTGGGGAATGTGCATTGCCTCGGGCAGGAGAGGTGCGCCCGGGGTTCTTCTTCGGGGAGGAAGAGCTGCATGGGGTTAGTGGAACGAGAAGCAGTGATGTCGGAGCTACGCGCCGCATTGAGCGACAGCGCCAAAGGGTGCGGCAAGGTAGCGGTGATACGAGGGGGAATCGCCAGCGGTAAGACGGCCCTGCTCAGGGCGTTCGAGGAGCATGCGGTGGCGGCCGGCGCCACGCTGTTGCGGGCCTCGGGCGCGCCCGGTGAGCAATCGCTCCGCTTCGGTGTGATCGAGCAGTTCCTCAGCGGGGCGACCACCCCGCCGGGAGCCACCGAGTCGCTGTCCCACCTGGCCGGCCTGACCACGCCCCAGGTGGGGAGCGAGGCGCCCTCTTCTGCGCTGTCCGGGACCAGGGCCGCGCACGACCTGTGCGTCGGGCTGCTCGAACTGAGCAGGCAGGGGCCATTGGTGATCACCGTGGACGATCACCAGTTCGCTGACAGCGCCTCGCTGCAAGTGCTGACCTACCTCCAGCACCGGATCGGCACCGCACGGGTGATGCTGCTGCTCAGCCAGGGGACCGAACCGCCGTCCGAGCTGGTCGCCGAGGTGCTCAGGCAGCCGTACTCCCGGCAGTTCACGCTGTCCCCGCTGTCCCCGGAAGGGGTCGGGCAGCTTCTCGCGCAGCGGCTGGACTCCTCGGTCGCCGTTCAGCAGGCACCCGGCAGTTACGCCGTGACCGGTGGCAATCCCCTGCTGACGCACGCCCTGATCGACGACAGTCTGGCCCCCGACCAGGAAGCGGCCGCCGGAGCGGCGGTCGAACCGGTCGCCGGGCAGGCCTTCACCAGGGCCGTGCTGGCGATCCTGCGTCGCGGCGGCCCGCAACTGCTGCGGACGGCGCGAGCGGTCGCGGTGCTCGGCGAGTTCGCCGCCCCCGCGCTGCTGGCCCGATTCCTGGACGTCCGGCCGTCGGTCGTGGGCGGTGCGCTGGAAACCCTGGAACTGGCGGGGCTGACCACCGACGCCCAGTTCCGCTACCACGGCACACGGACCGCCGTACTGGACGAACTCACGCCCGAGGAGCGTTCCGCACTGAACCGCCGCGCGGCCGAGCTGCTGCACCACGACGGCGTGGCACCCTCGGACGTGGTGGGCTACCTGCTGGCCGCCGGCGAGGCCGACGAGCCCTGGGCCGCCCGGGTGCTGCATGCCGCCGCCGACCAGGCGCTGGCCCACGCGGAGCAGGCGCTGGCGGGCGGCAAGGTGGCGGAGGCCGTGCAGTACCTGGAGTTCGCCAGCCGTTCCTGCGGCGACGAGCACAAGCGCGCCATGCTCACCGCCCGGCTCGCCTGGGTGCAGTGGACGATCAGCCCCGCGGCCGCGACCCGGCACCACGGGCCCTTGCAGACGGCGCTGGAGAAGGAGTTGCTCAGCTCCCGTGAGGTGATGCGGCTGGTCCGTTCGCTGGCATGGCACGGCCGCCCCGAGGAAGCGGTGCGCGCGCTGCAAAGCCTGGGCTCCCTGCCCGAGGGCGACGGCTCCCGCGATCCGGCTGAACGGAGACTGACCCGCCAGTGGCTCGCCCGCTGGTATCCGCAGATCTTCGCCCAGGTCGAACGGCACGCCGCGATGGCCGAACCCATGAGTTCCCCGGGCCCGGTGCGCCGGCCACACCCCGCCGTCCTTCCTCGTGGCACCGCAAACGTCCCGGCCGTGGACGGACCCGAGCAGGTGCTGCAAAGGGCCCGGGTCCGGGAGACCCCGCTGGCATCCGTGCTCTCCGCGCTCCATGAACTCCTCGCTGCCGAGCGGTTCGAGCGCGCGATGTACTGGTGCAATGAGCTGCTCCAGAAGGCCGAGGGCCAGCATGCCGCCGCATGGCGCGGTGTGCTGCTGGACACCAGGGCCGCGGTCAGCCTCCGGCTCGGTGATCTCGCCGATGCGGAACGGGACGCTTCCAGCGCTTTGACGGCCCTCTCCGCACGGAGCTGGGGCGTGGCGATCGGTTCACCGCTGTCGCACGCGATACACGCCGCGACGATGCGCGGCCACTTCGACCGGGCCGAGGCATTCCTCCACCAGATGATCCCGCAGTCCATGATGGACACCCGTTACGGGCTCCAGTACCGGACGGCGCGGGGGCATTTCCATCTCGCGACGGACCGGCCGCATGCCGCGCTGGAGGATTTCGAGGCCGTGGGCGATCTCGTGGTCAAGTGGAAGCTCGATCACCCGATGACGCTGCCCTGGCGCGGGGACCTGGCCCAGGCCCTGGTGCGGGTGGGGCAGACCGACCGGGCCAGGGAGCTCATCAAGGATCAACTACGCATGATCGGGCCGGACTCCACCCGGATGCGCGGGATCTCCCTCGGCATCCTCGCCTCGGTCAGCGACCTCAAACAACGACTGCCGCTGCTCGGCGAGGTGGTCGATCTGTTGCAGGCCGGCGGGGACCGCTACCAGCTGGCCCAGGCGTTCGTCGAACTCGGTCAGGTCTGGCAGATCCTCGGCAAACTGGACCGGGCCCAGCTGATCCGGCGCCGGGCGCTGCAACTCGCCAAGAGCTGCCATGCCGAGCAGTTGTCCCATCAGCTGCTCGCCACCAGGGAGCCGCTGAACAGTGAGCCGGCCACGAGCCAGTGGGAGGACGCCGAGGGCATGGCCGTGCTGAGCGAGGCCGAGCGCCGGGTGGCCGCGCTCGCCGCGCTGGGGCGGACGAACCGGGAGATCGGCCGGAAGCTGCACATCACCGTGAGCACCGTGGAACAGCACCTGACGAGGGTGTACCGGAAGCTGAACATCAAGCGCCGGGCGGATCTGCCGGTCGGGCTCCCGGCGGATATCGCGGATATCGCCTGACCGACGGGGACGAGGCGCCAACTGGCGAGCGCAGCACGGGAGTCGAAGCCGCGTGCCGGTACGGGCGCGGCGGCCGGCTTCCTCAGACATCGGCGCGCAGACACACCGTGTCCAGCGGCACGTCCAGCGGTTTGAGCGTTCCGCAGGGCGGGGTGCCGGCGCCCCAGTCGGCCGGGTCCGGCATCGCCAGCGTGCCGTCCTCCTGGGGGCGGGCGAAGGTCACCCCGTGCGCGCCGACGGCGTCCGCCAGCTCGACCAGCCACCGGGTCGCGGCGTTCCCCGGCGGGGGCGGGATGACGCGGGTGTACAGCTGAGTGGGCAGTCCGGCCGCGACCGTGGCCCGGGTGCCGGAGATCAGGGATCTGAGGCGGCGCTCGCGCTCGTCGGGCCCTAATCGATGCCGTCGGGTGACCGCGGTGTCCACGCAGATGCGCAGCGCGTCGACGCAGTCGGCGAGCGCTTCCGCGTGGCGCTCGGCCGGGCAGCGTTCGGTGGTGAGGCTGACCGTGCAGCCGTCGTCGGTGAGATGGCCGGCGATGTCGGTGAGATCGGGGGTGGGCAGCGGATCGACCTCGTGCAGGTCCACGGTGAGCAGCCCGGCGCAGGCCAGTGCGCGTGCCGCACGGCGGTGCACGGAATTCGCGGGCACCCACGTCGGGGACGGATCGCGCTGCACCACCGGGGACCAGCGCACCCCGAGGGCCGACGATCCGCCCAGCGCCGCCAGATCGGCCACGGGGTGCGAGGCGACCTCACTCGCCCGCAGCATCGTGCGGCCCACCGTGATCAGCTGGTCCCGGTGGTGGGTCGTACCGGTCAGGGGGTCATGCACGACGAGGTGACCGGCGCAGACGCCGACACCGTAGACCCGGGCCGGTGCGACGGATGCACCGCGCGACGACCGCATCGAATACCTCCTGGCGATGAGGGAGGGGAGTCGGTATGGACCTTTGCGCATCGTGAATCGTCGTATGCAGAAAATATGCCGTGACGGTCCATTCCGTGAATCAAGCTACGGCCACACGACGGGTGGAGCTACCTCTACCCCGGTTACCCGATATCTCATTCCTTACCGCGGAGAGATGATCCGGACTCCACGGACAAAGTGCCGGCGGCGGCTTCACTTGGCCATCCTCGAAGGGCCAAGGCGCCTTTTCCAGCCAGCTGTTGGGACTTGGAGCGGAGAGCGGCGGTGATCCGGACGGCCGTGCGGAAGGGGCCGATCCGCTACGGCGCGCGGCGCGGATATGCCCCGGATCGCGGTTAGCGCGCGGGTCCCGGGAATTGAGGATCGATTCCCGGCCAGTCCCTCCCTATTGAGGCGAGGGGTGTCGGCCAAAAGAAACCGGGAACCGCTGCCTCCGGTCGGTATTGTGGCAGGCGGCGAACGCTCCCGCCGGGGGCATCGGAAACACGGGGAGAGCGATGTTCGGACGGCACCTCTGGGCGCCCCTGCGCGGCCTTGTGCTCTTCGGGCTGGGACTCACCGCCGGGCCGATGCTGGCCGCCATCGGCCTCGGCATGCTCTTCGGCATCCAGTCGCTTGCCCAGTGGTACCGCGATCCGCTCAACGTCTACCGCACCTTCGCCGGCCGGTGGTGCGGGGTGGACATCCCGGTGCCGTACCAGCCCCCGCCGCCACCACCCGAACCCGAACCCGACGGCTGGTACCGCTACAAGAACCGGCTCTACCTGACCCCGAAGAAGCTCTCCTACGAACGGCGCTGGGACTGGCTGGTCAAGGACCCGGCCACCTCCCGGGACATCCTCTGGATGCTGATCAACCCCATCGCCGGAAGCTTCACGGCGCTGCTGCCGCTCACCCTGGTCGTGGTGGGCGCCACCTCCCCGTGGTACTGGCCCGGACACCCCGGAATCACCGTCCCGGTCGCCGTGGCGACGGCACTGGCCGGCTTCGGGTTCGGGCCGGCCCTGCTCCATCTGCACGGCCGCTGGACCTGCCAACTCCTCGCGTCCGCCGCCGACTCCGGAATACGCCGTGCGCTGATCCGGATCGGCCGTGGGGGGCTCGCCACCTGGCGGCTGGCCCTGACCGCCGGGCTCGCGGTCGCCGAACTGGCCGCCGCCCTCATGCATCTGCTGGCGATGGTGCCGATCCTGCTGTGGGCCTGGCCGACCGTGCTGGTCGCCGGCCGGCAGCTCACCTCCTGGCGCCGGCAGCAGATCCAGGAGTGGACCGGCATCCGGATCGACCGGCCCTATCTGCCCGAACCGGTGCTGCCACCACCCCGGCCCGACGGCACGTACCAGATCGGCCGCACGCTGTACCGCACCCCGGAGATGGCGCTGCGGTCCCTGCGGTACCGGCAGAACGCCCGGGACCTGGCCACTTGGCGGGACCTGCTGTGGCTGCTGCTCGACCCGGTCGTGGGGGTGCTGCTCGCCGCGGTCCCCGTGCTGGTCACCGGATACTGCTTCTTCGGCCTGATCTGGTCCTGGGCCTGGGCCTCGCTGCTTCAGCTCTTCGTCGACTTCCACACCTTCGAGAGCTGGCCCCTGCTGACCCGTGGCGTCCCGGTCCTCGGCGACTACCCGATCGCCACCGCCCCCCTGATCGGTGTGGTCGGCACCCTGACCGGCAGTCTGCTCGCCATCCCGCTGCTGCGGCTGCACGGCCTGTGGAGCTGGCTCCTGCTCGGGCCCACCAAGTCGGCGCTGCTCGGCCGCCGGGTGGACCAGCTCACCGAGACCCGGATGGAGGCCCGGGAGACCCTCTCTTCGGAGCTGCGCCGGATCGAACGCGATCTGCACGACGGGGCGCAGGCGCAGTGGGTGGCCATGGGGATGAAACTCGGCGCCATCGAGGCCCTCATCGAACGGGACCCGGCTGCTGCCAAGACGATGGTCGGGACCGCCAGGGAAGCCTCCGCGAAGGCGCTCATCGAGTTACGCCATCTGATCCGCGGCATCAACCCGCCGGTGCTCGCCGAACGCGGTATCGCGGACGCCATCCGCGGACTGGCCCTGGACTCGCCGCTCTCCGTCGGTCTGCGGATCGAGCTGCCCGGCCGTCCCGAGCGCCCGGTCGAATCCGCCGCCTATTTCGCGGTGTCCGAACTGCTCACCAATGTTTCCAAACACGCCGACGCGGGCCGTGTGCACATCGATGTGCGCTACACGGCGAACCAGCTGCGGATCGCGCTCACCGACAACGGGGTCGGGGGCGCCGATCCGGCGAAGGGCAGCGGGCTGCGCGGCGTCCAGCGGCGGCTCGCTACCTTCGACGGAAGTCTCGCCGTGCACAGTCCACTCGGCGGCCCCACCACAGTCACTCTGGAGATTCCGTGCGTGTTGTCCTCGTAGAGGACCTCTACCTGCTTCGCGAAGGTCTGACCCATCTGCTCACCGCGCACGGCTTCGAGGTGGTCTCCGCCGTCGAGACCGGCCCGGAGCTGCTCACGGCCGTGGAGGAGCACCGGCCCGATGTCGCGATCGTGGATGTCCGGCTACCGCCCACGTTCACCGACGAGGGGCTCCAGGCGGCGCACGAGGCCCGTCGGCGGATCCCCGGTCTGCCCGTCCTGGTGCTGTCCCAGCACGTCGAGCAGCTCTATGCGCGCGAACTGCTGGCCGACGGGTCCGGCGCCATCGGATATCTGCTGAAGGACCGGGTGTTCAACGCCACGCAGTTCGTGGACGCGCTGCGCCGGGTCGCCGAGGGCGGCACCGCGATGGACCCGGAGGTCATCTCCAAACTGGTGGAGAGCAACGCCCATCAGGAGCCACTGGGCACCCTGACCGCCCGGGAACGGGAGGTCCTGGAGCTGATGGCCGAGGGCTGTTCCAACGCGGCGGTCTCGCACCGCCTCTACATCAGCGAAGGCGCGGTGAGCAAACACATCGCCAGCGTCTTCGGCAAGCTGAATCTGACCAACTCCAATGACACCAACCGCCGGGTGCTCGCGGTCCTCGCCTATCTGAACAGCGCGAACCTGGACTAGTGGGGCCTGCACCCTGCCCGGTAGGCCTGTCCGGTGGGCCGGTGCGGGGGACCGCACCGCCTCACCGGGCCGGCTTCAGGCGGCCCGGCTGCGGAGCTTCGGGGGCCCCGGGCGCAGGGCGTTCTTCGGGTTGACCGTGAGGACGTCGAAGGCACGGGCGGTGCAGTTCAGCCGGTGGAACATGTCATCGGCGCCGGTGACATGGAGCGTGTCCACGCCGAGGCCGGCCATCGAGGTCACCATGGCCGGCCAGTGGATCGCCCGGTCGAAGGTGTCCAGCAGCATGGTCCGCATCGCCTCGGCGGACTCCACCACCGTGCCGTCGGCGTCCGAGATGACGGGGAGCCGGGGCGCCTTGATCCGGTACTTGGTGAAGACCTCGGCCTCCGCCTTGCGGCGCAGTGCGCCGAACGCACGGGCATGCACCGGCGGGCGCATGGTGTACATCGAGTATCCGCCGAGGTCCCGCACCGCCCGGATGAAATCCTCCAGCCGCGATTCCGGCAGGGACACCATGTAGAACCCGCGGTCCAGCTCGCCGGAAATCTCGAACCAGTCGCCCCGCGCCCGCATTTCGTCCAGCAGGGCGTGGAACTCCTCGTCCGGGACGCGGTAAACGGCGTGGGTCACCACGTCCGAGTGCTCGGTGGTGAAGTACTCCTTCTCGCAGCGCGCCAGCTCCGCCGTCATCCGTACGACATCGGGGAAATCGAGCGAACCGGCGTACGCAGCCGCCGCCTTCTGGCCGAAGCTGGCCCCGGCACAGACGTCGGGCCGCATACCGAACCGGTCCTCGGCCCGGTCGGCGGCGGCGAGCGAAGCGATCAGAAAGGCCAACTGGGCGTACTCGGAGTAGTCGGCGCCGGCGTCGTGGAACCGTTCCAGCACGGAGAAGCCGAGCACCTCGTCGGCGACCGCGAGCCGGGCGCGGGCATACCGGTCGAGCACCAGGAACCGGCCGGCGCTCGCGAAATCGAACCGGCCCATGCCGGGGAACAGTACGGCGGTCCGCGACGCCCTGCCGGAGTCTCGCTCGACGGCCGGCGCGATGGGGGAGCCCCCGGCTTGCGCTTCAGTCCGACCCATGGTCAGGCACACACCTTTTTCAGTGCTTTGATGTTGGTGACGGTTCCCTTGACCCATACCGCCACCCGGCCGAAATCGCGGGCGGCCTCCGTGCGTGCCATGCCATATTGATGGGCCACCTGGCGCATGGCCTTCGCGACATCACGGTCACGTACGTCCTTCGCCAGCTCGCGTAATTCCTTGCCCTTTTTCTCGTAGTCCTCGGCCTTTTTCGGGTCCGGCACCAGATCGACGATCCGCAGTGCCTTCACACAGGCCGAGGCTTTGTCCTTGATGTCGGACGCCTTATTGGAATGCCCCTTGTCCGTGCATCCCGCGGTCAGCAGTACCACTGCTAACGCGATGACACGGACGCTGGCCGCCCCCCTGGGCATATGAATCCTCCCCATGTCTCGTGCTGTGGTCGTCAACACCGTTCCGGATGACGGTCCCAGCGGCTTCAGCGTATCCCGTCCGCTCCGCGCCTGTCACCGATGTGCTGCGCAATCGGACGCCGCTGCATGGCGCAAAATTAGGGGGTTCGGGGGTACCGGATAGGGGTAGCCGGCGCGTGGATCCCGGCTCTAACCTGACAGCCGCAAGAGAAGTGGGATTTTGTGCGCTTCGCTCGTTGCCCGGCCCTGGCGCCCAGGAGGCGCCCATGTCTCCGTTGCTGCCGTGAGCAGGGGAAATGGTCGCGCCGTCGCTGCTGAGCGGTACGGCCGTGGGGCTGCCGGCGGGCCTGGAGCGCGCGGGAGCAGCGGCCGGTATTTCGCCACCCGACCTTCCTTGCGACCCGTATCCACGCACGGAACTTCTCCGCTTCACACCCGTACACCGGGTAATTCACCGCGACCCTGACCGGGACCGCCGTATCAACCCCTGATCAGCCATCATCGCCCCACCCTTATCTCAGGGTTGCGCGATATCCCTTAGGGGAGGGCTAGGGGTTGGAGTACCCACCGGCGATTCCGTAGCGTGGCCCGCAGTGAGTCGAAGGGGGATCTGTCGAGCTTGGAATTCTTGGGAAGCCGACTGCTCGGCCTCAATGCGCGCCCTCATCAGGGCGAATGATGCGGCGCCCGGCGCGGCAGGGTCTGCCGCCGCCGTGTGCGCCGCAGCGGTGTCGTGGCGTTCGGTGTCTTTCGGTGTCATCGACGTAAAGGTCCTCCGACCGATTCAGTGGAGTGGAATACGGTGGCGAACAACGAGGGAAAGCTGCTCGAGTACCTCAAGCGGACAACGGCTGAGCTTCGGGATACCCGGGCGCGGTTGACCGAAACCGAGCGGAAAGAGTCCGAGCCGATCGCCATCGTAGGAATGGCGTGCCGCTATCCCGGTGGGGTGTCCTCGCCGGAGGAACTCTGGGACGTGGTGTCCGCCGGGACCGACGGTGTCTCGGAGTTCCCCGTCGACCGCGGCTGGGACGTGGACTCGCTGTACCACCCCGACCCCGAGCACCTCGGCACCTCGTACACCCGGGAGGGCGGATTCCTCCACGGGGCGGCGGAATTCGATCCGGGGTTCTTCGGCATATCCCCGCACGAGGCGGTGGCGATGGACCCACAGCAGCGGCTGCTGCTGGAGGTGTCCTGGGAAGCCATCGAACGTGCCGGAATCGACCCGACCTCGCTGCGGGGCAGCAAGACCGGCGTGTTCACCGGCGTGATGTACCACGACTACGGTTCCGGCGTCTCCGGCGTCTCCGAGGACATCGCGGCGTTCCAGGGCAACGGTGCCGACTCCAGTGTCGTCTCGGGCCGCGTGGCCTACCTCTTCGGCCTGGAGGGCCAGGCGGTGACGGTGGACACCGCCTGCTCCTCCTCCCTGGTGGCGCTGCACTGGGCGATTCAGGCCCTGCGGGCCGGCGAATGCAGCATGGCGCTGGCCGGCGGGGTGACCGTGATGTTCACCCCGGAGACCTTCATCGACTTCTCGCGGCAGCGCGGTCTCGCCGCGGACGGCCGCTGTAAGTCGTTCGCGGCGGCCGCGGACGGCACCGGCTGGGGCGAGGGTGCCGGAGTGCTGCTGGTGGAGCGGCTGTCCGACGCCCGGCGCAACGGGCATCCGGTCCTTGCCGTGGTGCGGGGCTCCGCGGTCAACCAGGACGGTGCGAGCAGCGGGTTGACCGCGCCGAACGGCCCCGCGCAGCAGCGGGTGATCCGGCAGGCGCTGGCCAACGCCCGGCTGTCCACGGGCGATGTGGACGCGGTGGAGGCCCACGGCACCGGCACGCGGCTGGGTGACCCGATCGAGGCGCAGGCACTGCTGGCCACGTACGGGCAGGACCGGCCGGAGGAGCAGCCGCTCTACCTGGGCTCGATCAAGTCGAACCTCGGGCACACCCAGGCCGCCGCGGGTGTGGCCGGGGTGATGAAGATGGTGCTCGCCATGCGGCACGGGATGCTGCCGAAGACCCTGCACGTGGACGAGCCCTCGCCGCATGTGGACTGGTCGGCCGGCTCGGTGGAACTGCTCACCCAGGAACGCGAGTGGCCGGACTCCGGCCACCCCCGCCGGGCGGGGGTGTCCTCCTTCGGGATCAGCGGCACCAACGCGCATGTCGTACTGGAGCAGGCACCGGAGCCGGAGCCGGACGACGCGCAGCCGGCGGACCCGGAGGACGTACCGGCGACCGCGGCGTCCGGGACCGGGCTCGTCCCCTGGGTGCTGTCCGCCCGCTCCCGGGAGGCGCTCGCCGCGCAGGCCGGGCGCCTGGCGTCCCATGTGGCGTCCCGTCCCGAACTGGACCCGGTCGACATCGGCTTCTCGCTGGTGACCACGCGCGCCGGACTGGACTATCGCGCGGCGGTGACCGGCACCGGCCGCGAAGAACTGCTCGCCGGACTCCGGGCGCTGGCCGAGGACACGGAGCAGCCGCGGGCCGTGAGCGAGGGACGGCTCGCCACGCTGTTCACCGGCCAGGGCGCACAGCGGTTGGGCATGGGCCGCGAACTCCACGCGGCGTACCCGGTGTTCGCGCGGGCCTGGGACGAGGTGTGCGCGGAGTTCGACGGTCTGCTGCCGCGCCCGCTGACCGAGGTCGTCTGGGCCGCACCCGGCGGCGGCGAGGAGGAACTCCTCCACCAGACGCAGTATGCGCAGGCGGCACTGTTCGCGCTGGAGGTCGCCCTCTTCCGGCTCGTCGAGTCCTACGGCGTGGTCCCGGACGTGCTGCTGGGCCACTCCATCGGTGAGGTCACCGCGGCCCATCTCGCGGGTGTCTGGTCGCTCGCGGACGCGGCGAAGCTGGTCGCGGCCCGCGGGCGGCTGATGCAGGCCCTGCCGAGCGGCGGCGTGATGGTGTCCGCGGCCGCCTCCGAGGACGAGGTGCGCGCGCTCCTGGAGGGCCGCGAGCGGATCGGTATCGCAGCGGTGAACGGCCCGGCATCGGTGGTGATCTCCGGCGCCGCGGAGCCGGTGGAGCAGGTGGTCGCGGTACTGGAGTCGCGCGGCCGGAAGGTGAAGGGGCTGCGGGTCAGCCATGCCTTCCACTCGCCGCTGATGGACCCGATGCTGGCGGAGTTCCGCACGGTCGTCGAGCAACTCACCTACTCCGAGCCACGGTTGCCGGTGGTCTCGAACGTGACCGGCCGTCTCGCCGACCCCGCCGAACTCCGTGACCCGGAGTACTGGGTGCGGCACGTCCGGGAAGCCGTCCGCTTCCACGACGGTATCCAGGCCGCCCACGCCGACGGCGTCACCACCTTCCTCGAACTCGGCCCCGGCGGCGTGCTCTCCGCCATGGGACGCGACTGCCTGCCCGAGGACGACACCGTCACCTTCCAGCCGAGCCTGCGCACACCGCTCGCCGACCCCGAGGCACTGCTGAAGGCGCTGACCGGGCTGTGGACCCGGGGCGTCCGCGTGGACTGCGCCGCCCTGCTGCCCGGTGGACGGCGGGTGGACCTGCCGACCTACGCCTTCCAGCGCGGCCGCTACTGGCTGGAGGGCGCCGCCGGAGGCGCGGATGTGACCTCCGCCGGGCTCGGGGCGGGAAACCATCCGCTGCTCGGCGCGGTGCTGCCGCTGCCCGGCTCCGACGGCTTCCTCCTGACCGGCCGGCTGTCCCTCGCCACCCACCCCTGGCTGGCCGACCATGTCGTCCTGGGCACCGTCGTGCTGCCCGGCTCCGCCCTCGTCGAGCTGGCCGTCCAGGCCGGTGATCAGGCCGGCTGCACGCTGATCGACGAACTGACGGTGCTCGACCCGCTGGTTCTGCCCGCCCGCGGCGGCGTGCGGATCCAGCTCACCGTGGACGCGCCGGACGAGCACGGCCGACGGGAACTTTCAGTGTTCTCGAAGCCCGAGGACGCCGAGGACACCCGGCCCTGGACCCGGCACGCCACCGGTGTCCTCGCCGCCGGGGCCACCGCGCCCGCGCCCGCCTTCCCGGAGACCGCCTGGCCCCCGGCCGACGCCGAACCCCTCATGGTGGAGGGCCTCTACGACGAGCTGGCGGCGACCGGCTTCGGCTACGGGCCGGTCTTCCAGGGCGTCCGCGCGGCCTGGCGGCGCGGCGAGGACCTGTACGCCGAGGTCGCCCTCCCCGACGAACCGGCCGCCCAGGCGGACACCTACGGGCTGCACCCCGCCCTGCTGGAAGCCGTGCTCCAGACCCTGAGCCGGGCCGAGTCCGCCGCCGACGGCCCCCGGCTGCCCGCCTCGTGGACCGGCTTCCGGCTGCACGCCGTCGGCGCCACCACTCTGCGGGTCAAGATCTCCCCGGCCGGTGCGGACGGCTTCTCCGTAGTGGCCGCCGACGCCGACAACGCCGTCGTCGCCTCCGTGGACCGGGTCACCCGCCGCGCCGTGACCACCGACGAACTCGCCACCGACGCGAACCCCTCGGACTCGCTGTACCGGCTGGACTGGACCCCCGTCCCGGTCGCCGAACGGACCGGCGGCTCCTGGGCGGTGCTCGGCGACGATCCCGCCCTCGCCGCCGCCCTGGGCGCCTCCGTCCTCGACCCGGACGACACCGACGCCCCGGTACCGGACACCGTGGTGCTGCCGGTCATCGGGGCCACGTCCGGCGCCGTGCCCGATGCCGTACGGGAAACCACCCATCAGCTGCTGGCCCGCCTCCAGTGGTGGCTGGCCGAGGAGCGGTTCGCCGGCACCCGGCTCGTGGTGCTCACCCGCGGCGCGGTCTCGGTGGCGGAGGAACCCGTCGACCTGGTGACGGCACCGGCCTGGGGCCTGGTGCACTCCACGCAGTCGGAGCATCCCGACCGGCTCGTCCTCGTCGACATCGACGACGACACCCGGTCCCTGGACGTGCTGCCCGCCGTGACCGACGCCGGTGAACCGGAGCTGGCGATCCGCGGCGGTCTCGTCTCGGCACCCCGCCTCGCCCAACTGCTCGCTCCCGAGCGGGAACCGGAGCCGGTGTGGACGGCCGACGGCACGGTGCTGGTCACCGGCGGCACGGGCAGCCTGGGCGCGATCACCGCCCGCCATCTCGTGGCCGACCTCGGCGTCCGGCATCTGCTGCTGACCAGCCGGCGCGGTATGGCCGCCGAAGGCGCCGCGGAGCTGCGCGACGAGCTGACCGCACTCGGCGCCCGGGTGACCATCGCCGCCTGTGACACCGCCGACCGGGAGGCGCTGGCCGCCCTGCTGGCGACCGTCCCGGCGGACGCCCCGCTAAGGGGGGTCGTGCACACCGCGGGTGTCCTGGACGACGGCGTCCTCGCCTCGCTGAACCCGGAGCGCATGGACAAGGTGCTGCGGCCCAAGGTGGACGCGGCCTGGAACCTCCACGAGCTGACCCGCGACCTCGACCTGTCCGCGTTCATCCTGTTCTCCGCCGCGTGCAGCGTCTTCGACGCACCCGGACAGGCGAACTACGTGGCGGCCAACGCCTTCCTCGACGCCCTGGCCGAACACCGCCACGGCCTCGGTCTGCCGTGTGTCTCGCTGGCCTGGGGCCTGTGGGCGCAGGACGGCGGCGGGATGGCCGGCGGCCTCGGTGAGAACGACCTGCGGCGGATGGCCCGTAAGGGAATCGTGGCGCAGACCCCCGACGAGGGCATGCGGATGTTCGACGGCGCCGTCCGCTCCGGCGCACCGCTGGTCGTGCCGGTCCGCCTGGACATCAACGTCCTCGCCGTCACCGGTGACTTCCCGCCGATGCTGCACGGCCTGGTCCCGTTCCGCCGGCGCACCGCCGCGGCGGCCGGGGCCGGCACCGGCGACTCCCTGCGGGAACGGCTGGCCCCGCTGCCGCAGACCGACCAGGACCGGGCCCTGATGGACCTGGTCACCGCCCAGATCGCCCTGGTCCTCGGATACGCCGGCGGCGGCGCGGTGGAAACCACCCGCGCCTTCCGGGACCTCGGCTTCGACTCCCTGACCGCGGTCGAACTGCGCAACCGTCTGGACACCGCGACCGGCCTGAGCCTCTCCGCGACCCTGGTCTTCGACTACCCCACCCCCGTCGCCCTGGTCCGGCATCTGCGGGAACAGCTGCTGGGCGCCTCGGCCGCGCCCGTCGCCGTGCGGTCCACCGCGCCGGCGACCGACGACGACCCCATCGTCATCGTCGGGATGGCCTGCCGGTTCCCCGGGCAGGTGGCCTCCCCCGAGGACCTGTGGCACCTGCTGGTCTCCGGCGGCGACGCCATCAGCGCCTTCCCGGAGAACCGCGGCTGGGACGTCGAGGGCATCTACGATCCGGACCCCGGCCGCAGCGGAAAGACCTACACCCGCGAAGGCGGATTCCTCTACGACGTCGCCGATTTCGACGCGAGCTTCTTCGAGATCAATCCCCGCGAGGCGCTGGCCACCGACCCCCAGCAGCGGATCCTGCTGGAGACCGTCTGGGAGGCCTTCGAGAACGCGGGCATCGACCCGACCACCCTGCGCGGCAGCAAAACCGGCGTGTTCGCCGGAGTGAGCTACCACGACTACGCCCCGCCGAGCGGCCAGATCCCCGAGGACCTCGAAGGGTATGTCGGGACCGGCAGCGCGGGCAGCGTCCTCTCCGGCCGGGTCTCCTACACCTTCGGATTCGAAGGCCCCGCCGTGACCGTCGACACCGCCTGCTCCTCCTCGCTGGTCGCCCTGCACTGGGCCATCCAGGCGTTGCGCACCGGGGAATGCACCCTGGCGCTGGCCGGAGGCGTATCGGTGATGTCCACTCCGGACACCTTCGTCGACTTCTCCCGGCAGCGCGGCCTGTCGGCGGACGGCCGCTGCAAGGCCTTCGCCGCGGCGGCGGACGGCACCGGCTGGGGCGAGGGCGTCGGCATGGTCCTGGTCGAGCGCCTTTCGGACGCCCGGCGCAACGGCCATACCGTCCTCGCGGTGGTCCGGGGCACGGCGGTGAACCAGGACGGCGCCTCCAACGGCCTCACCGCACCGAACGGCCCCTCGCAGCAGCGCGTCATCGAACAGGCCCTGGCCAACGCGGGAGTGACGGCCGATCAGGTCGACGCGGTGGAGGCCCACGGCACCGGCACCACCCTGGGCGACCCCATCGAGGCCCAGGCGCTGATAGCCACGTACGGCCGGGAACGGATTGCCGACCGACCCCTGTTGCTGGGGTCGATCAAGTCCAACATCGGGCACACCCAGGCCGCCGCCGGTATGGCCGGGGTGATGAAGATGGTGCTGGCCATGCGGCACGGCCTGTTGCCGAAGACCCTGCATGTCGATGAGCCCACCCCGCACGTCGACTGGTCCGCCGGCACCGTCGAGCTGCTGACCGAACTCCGGCAGTGGCCGAAGACCGGTGAACCCTGGCGGGCCGGTGTGTCCTCGTTCGGCATCAGCGGGACGAACGCGCATGTGGTGCTGGAGCAGGCGCCGGTGGCTGAGCCGGTGGCCGTGGAACCGGACACGACCGGGCCTGCCGGGGGCGCGTCTGCCGGCCTGGTGCCGTGGGTGCTGTCGGCGCGTTCGGAGCAGGCGTTGGTCGCGCAGGCAGACCGGCTGGCGTCCTTTGTGGAGGAGCGCCCGGAGCTGTCCGTGGCCGATGTCGGCTTCTCGCTGGTGGCTTCGCGGGCGGAGTTGGAGCACCGGGCCGTGGTGGTCGGCGCCGATCAGGATCAGTTGCTGAGCGGTTTGCGTGGGCTCGCCGGTGGGTTTGCCGGTGGCCTGGATGGTGCCGGTGTGGTCCAGGGCAGTGTGGCGGCTACGGCAGCTTCTGGTGCGGTGCTGGTGTTCCCTGGTCAGGGTTCGCAGTGGCTGGGTATGGCGGATGAACTGCTGGCTGCGTCGCCGGTGTTCGCGGGGCGGATGGCTGAGTGTGGTGCGGCGCTGTCGGAGTTCGTGTCCTGGAAGTTGGATGAGGTTCTGTCCGACGAGGACATGCTGACGCGCGTTGATGTGGTGCAGCCGGTGCTGTGGGCGGTGATGGTGTCGTTGGCCGCGGTCTGGGAGGACTGCGGCGTGGTGCCCGCTGCCGTGGTGGGGCACTCCCAGGGCGAGATTGCCGCGGCCTGCGTCGCCGGGATCTTGTCCCTGCGTGATGGCGCCCGGGTGGTGGCGTTGCGCAGCCAGGCCATCGGCCGAGTGTTGGCCGGACGCGGCGGTATGGTCTCCGTCGCCGGCTCCCGCGAGGCAGTCCAGGAGCGCATTGCCAAGTGGGGTGAGCAGCTCTCCGTGGCCGCCCTCAACGGGCCGTCCGCCACGGTCGTTTCGGGCGACCCCGATGCCTTGCAGGAGTTGCTGGCGGAGTGCGCCGAGCAGGACGTACGGGCCCGGAAGATTCCGGTGGACTACGCCTCGCACGGCGCGCAGGTCGAGTTGCTGCGCGAGGAGCTGGCGACCGTGCTGGCCGAGGTGCGCCCCGGTCAGGGCCGTATCCCGTTCTATTCGGCGGTGCATGCTTCGCTCATATCGGGCGAGGAGCTGGATGCTGCGTACTGGTTCGAGAACCTGCGCAACACCGTGCGGTTCGAGGAAGCGATCCAGGCCCTCCTTGCGGACGGGCACGGCGTCTTCGTCGAATGCAGCGCGCACCCCGTACTGACGCCCGGCATCGAGGACACGGCACAGGAAGCGAGCAGCCCCGTCGTGGTGACGGGCACCCTGCGCCGCGACGAAGGCGGCTGGTCCCGGTTCGCGCAATCGCTGGGCCAGCTCTGGGCGCACGGCGTCCCGGTGGACTGGAGCACCCTGCTCCCGGCCGGTCGGCGGGTCGACCTGCCCACCTATGCCTTCCAGCGACAGCGCTACTGGCTGGAGACCTCGTCCGGCGCCGGGGATGTGTCCTCGGTGGGGCTGGGCGCGGCGGACCATCCGCTGCTCGGTGCCGCGGTGGCGCTGCCGGACTCGGACGGCTTCTTGTTCACGGGACGGCTGTCGCTGGCCACGCACCGTTGGCTGGCCGATCACAGCGTGCTGGACACGGTGCTGGTGCCGGGCACCGGGCTGGTCGAACTGGCCATCCGTGCCGGGGACCAGGTGGGTTGCGATCTGCTGGAGGAACTCACTCTGGAGAGTCCGCTGATCATCGCGCCGACCGGTGGGGTGCAGCTGCGGGTCACCGTCGGTGAGCCCGACGAGAACGGGCGCCGGAACCTCGCGGTGTTCTCCCGTGACGAGGACGCAGCGGCCGGCCAGCCGTGGACCCGGCATGCCACCGGCACTCTGGCCGTCGGCACCGGCACGCCGGCCGCGCGCGGCGAGGAGTCCTGGCCGCCTGCCGGTGCGGAAGCCGTTCCGGTGGACGGGTTCTACGGGGGGCTCGCCGAGGCGGGCTACGAGTACGGCCCGGTGTTCCAGGGGCTGCGAGCGGCGTGGCGGCGCGGGGAGGACATCTTCGCGGAGGTCGCCCTGCCCGAGGAGGCCGTCGGAGAGGCGGGCCGATTTGGTCTGCATCCGGCACTCCTCGACGCCGTGCTGCACACGGTGGGCCTGGGCGAAGCCCACGGCGACGAGGGGCCGGGGCTGCCGTTCGCATGGACCGGGGTCCAGCTGCATGCGGTGGGCGCCACCGCGCTGCGCGCCAGGCTGAGCAAGGCCGGCGAGAGCGGTGTGCGGGTCGAGGTGAGCGATGCCACCGGGGTTCCCGTGGCGACCGTCGAGTCGCTGGTGATGCGTGAGGTCTCGGCCGACCAGCTGCGGGCGGCCGGCAGCGGCCGGGACGCGGTCTTCCGGCTGGACTGGACGGAGCTGCCCGGCCTCACCGGCCGAGTCATCGAGACGTCCATGGCCGTGGTCGGGCCCGCGGCCGACGAGTTCGCCGGCTCCTTGCGTGCCGCCGGTATCGAGGCCGGCACCGCGGCGGATCTGGTGGTGCTCGGCAAGCAGGACACGGTGCCGGAGTACGTGCTGCTGCCGGTCCCGGCGGCCGGCGCGGGTGCGGTGCCGGATGCCGTGCGCTCGGCGGTGCACCAGGTGCTGGGGACGGTGCAGAGCTGGCTGGCCGAGAGCCGGTTCGCCGATGCGAAACTGGTGGTTCTCACCCAAGGCGCGGTCGCCGCGTCCGGTGAGAGCCCGGATCTCGCGCTCGCCCCCGTCTGGGGTCTGGTGCGCTCCGCGCAGTCCGAGAACCCGGGCCGGATCGTGCTCGCCGACGTCGACGGCGAGGTGTCGTCGCTGCGGGCCCTGCCCGGACTGCTGGCCGAGGCGGAACCGCAACTGGCGGTGCGTGGCGGGGTCGCCGCCGCTCCCCGGCTGGCCCGGTTCGGGCCGGTGGACACCGACCGGGAACCCGTATGGGCCGGTCACGGCACGGTGCTGATCACCGGTGGCACCGGCATGCTGGCCGGTCTGGTCGCTCGGCACCTGGTCGCCGAGCACGGTGCGAAGCGGCTGATTCTGGCCGGCCGTCGGGGCCTGGCAGCCGACGGAGCCGCGCGCCTCCGGGACGAGCTGACCGCGCTCGGTGCCCACGTGGAGGTGGTCGCCTGTGACGCGGCCGACCGCGACGCGCTGGGCGCACTGCTCGCCGGGATACCGGCGGACGCGCCGCTGACCGGTGTGGTGCACACCGCCGGGGTGCTGGACGACGGACTGATCGGCGCGCTGACCCCGGAGCGGATCGAGACCGTACTGCGGCCCAAGGTCGACGCGGCCTGGAATCTGCACGAACTCACCAAGGAACGGGACCTGTCGGCGTTTGTGCTGTTCTCCTCGGCCTCCGGGGTGCTCGGCGCACCCGGACAGGCAAACTACGCGGCGGCGAGCACCTTCCTCGACGCGCTGGCCGAGCACCGGCACGCCCACGGCCTCCCCGCGCTGTCACTGGCCTGGGGGCTCTGGTCGGAGCGCAGCGACCTCACCAGGAAGCTCACCGAGACCGATCTGCGGCGGATGAACCGGGAGGGGCTGCCGCCGATGTCCTCGGAGGAGGGCGTGGCGCTCTTCGACGTGGTGGGCGCCGCCGAAACCCCGGTGGTGATCCCTGTCGCGCTGGACGCCAAGAAGGTGGCGGCGGCCGGGGAGGTGCCCGCGGTCCTGCGCGGCCTCGTCCGTGCTCCCGCACGCCGTACGGTGAGTGCCGGGCCCGCCTCGGCGAAGTCCCTGCGCGACCGGCTGGCGGAGGTGCCGCCCGCCGAACGTGCCGCCGTGGTGCTGGAGTTGGTGCGCAACCACACGGCCATGGTGCTGGGGCACTCCGGTGCCGACATGGTCAACGCGGATCAGAGCTTCAGCGAGCTGGGCTTCGATTCACTGACCGCGGTGGAGCTGCGCAACGGCCTCCATGCGGAGACCGGGCTGCGGCTGCCGGCCACGTTGGTGTTCGACTACCCGACCTCCGCGGCACTGGCGAACCACATTCTCACCGGCCTCGTCGATGACGAACCCGATGCGGTCGCCACGGCGCTGGCGACCATCACCAAGCTGGAAAACGCTCTTTTGACGCTGGAAACGGAAAGCCGTGAACGAACGACCATCACGAAACGCCTTGAGCGGGCCTTGAGCAGGTATCGCGACGGCGGCTCGGCAACGGATCAACGCGATACCCACAGCGATATCCGGGATGCCTCCGCCGATGAACTACTGGACTTCTTCGACCAGGAGTTCGGAAAGTCCTGATCGCGATTCTGTCCAAAACTTTCTTTCCAGCCTGAGGGGGCCGGTGCAGGTGACGAACAACGAGAAGCTTGTCGAGTATCTGAAGCAGGCGGCGATCGACCTGCGAGAGAGCCGCCGTCGCGTCTGGGAGCTCGAATCCGAGCCGATCGCGATCGTCGGAATGGCCTGCCGGTACCCGGGCGGGGTGTCGTCACCGGAGGATCTCTGGGACCTGGTGTCCCAGGGCGAGAACGGCATCACCGAATTCCCCGCCGACCGTGGCTGGGACATCGACTCGCTGTACAACCCGGACCCCGCAAGCCGCGGTACTTCCTACGTCCGGCAGGGCGGATTCCTGCACGAGGCCGCGGAGTTCGACCCGGCATTCTTCGGCATCTCACCGCGCGAAGCGCTGGCCATGGACCCACAGCAGCGGCTGATGCTGGAGGTCTCCTGGGAAGCCATCGAACGCGCCGGAATCGATCCCCTTTCGCTGAAGGGGAGCAAAACCGGTGTGTTCGCCGGCGTCATGTACCACGACTACGGCACCGGAGTCTCCGGCATATCGGAGGAAGTGGCCGCCTTTCTGGGCAGCGGTTCCGACGGCAGTATTTTCTCCGGCCGGGTGGCCTATCTGCTCGGCCTCGAAGGCCCGGCCGTGTCCGTGGACACCGCCTGTTCTTCCTCGCTGGTCTCCCTGCACCTCGCGATCCAGGCGCTGCGCTCCGGCGAATGCTCGATGGCGCTGGCCGGCGGCGTCACCGTGATGTCCACCCCGGTCACCTTCGTCGACTTCAGCCGCCAGCAGAACCTGGCACGCAGCGGTGAGGTCAAGGCGTTCGGCACGGGCGCCGACGGCACCGTGCTCTCCGAAGGCGCCGGAATCCTGCTGGTCGAGCGGCTGTCGGACGCCGAGCGCAACGGTCACCCGATCCTGGCGGTGGTGCGGGGTTCGGCGGTGAACCAGGACGGTGCGTCCAACGGACTGACCGCGCCCAACGGCCCCTCGCAGCAGCGCGTCATCGACCAGGCACTCGCCAACGCCGGCGTGACCGCGAGCCAGGTCGACGCGGTGGAGGCGCACGGCACGGGAACGACGCTGGGCGACCCGATCGAGGCCCAGGCGCTGCTGGCCACATACGGCCAGGACCGCCCGGAGGACCGGCCGCTGTGGCTGGGTACGGTCAAGTCGAACATCGGACACAGCCAGGCCGCGGCAGGCGCGGCCGGTGTCATCAAGATGGTCATGGCCCTGCGGCACGGTGTGCTGCCCAAGAGCCTGCACATCGACGCGCCCTCGTCACACGTGGACTGGTCCGCCGGCGCGGTGGAGCTGCTGACCGAGGCCAGGCCATGGCCCGAGAGCGACCAACCGCGTCGGGCAGGCGTCTCGTCGTTCGGTATCAGCGGGACGAATGCGCATGTGGTGCTGGAGCAGGCTCCTGAAGAGGAGCGGGTGGAGTCGGTTGCTCCGGCGGTGGTGGAGCCGGGGCCGGGGCCGGTGCCGTGGGTGTTGTCTGCTCGTTCTCCGCAGGCGTTGGTGGGGCAGGCGGAGCGTCTTGGGGCGTTTGTGGCGCGGCAGCCGGAGTTGGGGCTTGCTGATGTCGGGTTCTCGCTTGCGACGAGCCGTGCGGGGTTGGAATACCGTGCCGTGGTCACGGGTTCGGACCGCGAGTCGCTGCTTGGTGCTTTGGGGGCACTGCCTTCGGTGAGTGGGCCGGTGGCTGGTGAGGGACGGCTTGGTGTGCTGTTCACCGGCCAGGGCGCGCAGCGGCTGGGGATGGGCCGTGAGTTGTATGAGACCTATCCGGTGTTCGCGCGGGCCTGGGATGAGGTGTGTGCGGAGCTGGACGGTCTGCTGCCTCGGCCGCTGACGGAGGTGGTCTGGGGCGGGGGTGATCTGCTCGATCAGACGCAGTATGCGCAGGCGGCGCTGTTCGCGCTGGAGGTGGCGCTGTATCGGTGGGTGGAGTCGCGTGGTGTGGCTCCGGCTGTGTTGCTGGGGCATTCCATCGGTGAGGTCACGGCTGCCTATTTGGCGGGTGTGTGGTCGCTGGCGGATGCGGCGAAGCTGGTGGCGGCTCGTGGGCGGTTGATGCAGGCTCTGCCGGCCGGTGGTGTGATGGTGTCGGTGCGGGCGTCGGAGGGCGAGGTCGCGCCGCTGCTGGAGGGCCGGGAGCAGGTCGGGATCGCTGCCGTCAATGGTCCTGAGTCCGTCGTGGTCTCGGGTGCCGAGGCCGAGGTGGAGCAGATCGCTGCCGTCCTGGAGGCCGAGGGGCGTAAGGTCAAGCGGCTGCGGGTGAGCCATGCTTTCCACTCGCCGCTGATGGACCCGATGCTGGCCGACTTCCGCACGGTCCTGGACCAACTCACGTACGACGAAGTCAAGTTGCCGGTCGTGTCGAATGTGACCGGCCGTCTCGCTGAGCCCGCCGAGCTTCGTGACCCGGAGTACTGGGTGCGGCATGTCCGGGAGGCCGTCCGTTTCCACGACGGTATGCGCGCTGCCTACGACGAAGGCGTCACCACCTTCCTCGAACTTGGCCCCGATGGCGTCCTGGCGGCCATGGGGCAGGACTGCCTCCGCGAGGTCGAGGGCACTCCCGCGGCCTTCCTGCCCGGTCTGCGCAAGGACCGGTCCGAGCCGGAAGCCGTCCTCCAGGCCCTTGGCGCTGCGCACGCGCGGGGTGTCGTGGTGGACTGGGCGACGTTCTTCCCCGGCGCCCGCCAAGTGGCCCTTCCCACCTACGCGTTCCAGCGACAGCGGTACTGGCTGGACCGCACCGGCGCCGGCACCGGCGATATGACCTCGGCCGGTCTGGGCGCTGCGGATCACCCGCTGCTCAGCGCTGCCGTCGCCCTGCCGGATTCGGACGGGTTCCTCTTCACCGGCCGGCTGTCTCTGGCCACCCACCCCTGGCTGGCCGACCACGCCGTCCTCGGAACCGCTGTGCTGCCGGGTTCTGCGCTGGTGGAGCTCGCTATCCGGGCCGGGGACCAGGTCGGCTGTGACCTGCTGGAAGAACTCACCGTGCGGGCGCCGCTGATCCTGCCGGAACGCGGTGGAGTGCAGCTCCGGGTCGCGCTCGGCCAGTCCGCGGTGGACGGTCGCCGTGAGATTGCGGTGTTCGCCCGCGATGAGGAAGCGGTGGACGAGGCGTGGACCCGGCATGCCGACGGAGTGCTGGCCGCGGGGGCACCCGTCGGCAGCATCGACGCTCCGGTATGGCCGCCGGTCGGCGCGGAAGCCGTCTCCGTGGAAGGGCTGTACGGGGAGCTGGCCGCGGCCGGGTTTGAGCACGGGCCGGTGTTCGGCGGCGTGCGAGCGATGTGGCGCCGTGGCGATGAGGTCTTCGCCGAGGTCGCTCTGCCCGAGGAAATCGCCGACCGGGCGGGCGAGTTCGGCCTGCATCCGGCATTGCTGGACGCGGCCCTACAGCCGGTGACTGGTGGGCTGCGGCTGCCGGTCTCCTGGTCCGGGGTGCGGCTGCACGCGGTGGGCGCGGTGTCGTTGCGGGTGCAGCTGACCAAGGCCCGTGACGGCTATGCGCTGACTGCGACGGACGAGGCCGGCGGCCTGGTGGCGTCGGCGGACGGGGTGACGTGGGGCGCGGTCTCCGCCGAGGAGTTCGCAAACGCCGGGGTGCGGCACCGGGATTCGCTGTTCGGGGTGGAGTGGTCGGAGTTGCCGCTTCGGTCTGAGCCGGTGGCGGGTTCGTGGGCGGTCCTTGGTGAGGATGCGGGGCTGGCTGCGGCGTTGGGTGCGGACGTACTGAGCGAGCTGGTGGACGTGCCGGAGCATGTCGTGCTGGCGGTGCCTGGCACGGATGGTGCGCTGGAGGTGCCGGCCGCGGTTCGGGCCACGGTGGGCCGGGTGCTGGAGAGCGTGCAGTCGTGGCTGGCTGATGAGCGTTGCACGCGTTCGAAGCTGGTGGTGGCGACTCGTGGTGCCGTGTCGGTGGCGGGGGAGCCGCTGGATGCGGTGGGCGGCGCGGTGTGGGGTCTGTTGCGCTCCGCCCAGGCCGAGAACCCGGGCCAGTTTGTGCTGCTTGACCTTGATGAGCAGCAGTCCTCGGTGGAGGCCGTCGCTGCGGCGGTTGCTTCGGGTGAGCCGCAGTTGGCGGTTCGCGACGGGGTGGTGTCCGTGCCGCGGCTGGTGCGGACTACGCCGTCGGACAACGCGCCGGTGTGGGGCTCCGAGGGCACGGTGCTGATCACGGGTGGGACCGGAACCTTGGGTGCGTTGTTTGCCCGTCATCTGGTGTCTGAACACGGTGTCCGCAGCCTGGTGTTGACCAGTCGCCGTGGGCTTGAGGCCAATGGCGCTCAGGAGTTGCAGTCCGAGCTGACGGAGCTGGGCGCTCGGGTCGAGGTCGTGGCGTGTGACGCGGCTGACCGGGAGGCACTCGGGGAGCTGCTGGCAAGCATCCCGGCCGACGCCCCGCTGACGGGTGTGGTGCACACTGCCGGTGTTCTGGACGACGGCATCATCGGCTCGCTGACCCCGGAACGTCTCGACACTGTTCTGCGGCCGAAGGTGGACGCGGCCTGGAACCTGCACGAGCTGACCCAGGGCCTGGACCTGTCGGCATTCGTGCTGTTCTCCTCCGCTGCCGGTGTGCTCGGCAGCGCCGGACAGGGCAACTACGCGGCGGCCAACTCCTTCCTCGACGCGCTCGTTGAGCACCGTCGGCTCAGTGGTCTGCCGGGTACCTCCCTGGCCTGGGGCCTGTGGGCCGATGCCAGTGGGATGACCGGGCAGCTCAGCGAAACCGACCTGCGGCGGATGGCGGCCGACGGCGTGCTGCCGGTCTCCGCCGCCGAAGGCGTGGACCTGTTCGACGCGGCGATCGCCGTGGAATCGGCGCTGTCCGTACCGATCCATCTCGATGTGCGGGCCCTCGCCGCCGCGCCTTCGGTACCGGCCATCCTGCACGGCCTCGTACCGGTCCGGCGGCGCACTGCCGCGGCCGGCGGCGGTGCCGGCAGCACATTGCGGGACCGGCTCGTCGTGCTGACGAAGGCCGAGCAGGATCGTGCTCTGCTGGACCTTGTCACCGCCCAGGTCGCCCTGGTGCTGGGCTACTCCGACAGCAGTGGGCTCGATGCGTCCCGGGCGTTCAAGGACCTCGGGTTCGACTCGCTCACCGCCGTGGAACTGCGTAACCGGATGGACAACGCCACCGGTCTGCGGCTGCCGGCCACGCTGATTTTCGACTACCCCACTCCGTCCGCGATGGTGCGCCATCTGCGGGAGGAACTGCTCGGCGGGCAGACCGCCACCCCCGCGGTACGTGCCAAGGCGGCCGTGGACGACGAGCCCATTGCCATTGTCGGCATGGCCTGCCGGTTCCCCGGCGGGATCGACAGCCCCGAAGCGCTGTGGGAACTGCTGGCGCGTGGCGGCGATGCGATCGGTGACTTCCCGGCCGACCGTGGCTGGGACGTGGAGCGGCTGTACCACCCGGACCCGGAGCACAAGGGCACCTCGTATGTGCGCGAGGGCGGTTTCCTCGGCAACGCCGGTGACTTCGATGCCGGGTTCTTCGGCGTCTCGCCGCGTGAGGCGACCGCGATGGATCCGCAGCAGCGGATCCTGCTGGAAACCTCCTGGGAGACCCTGGAGAACGCGGGCATCGACCCGACCACCCTGCGGGGCAGCGACGCCGGTGTCTTCGTCGGCACCAATGGCCAGGATTACGGCTCGGTCCTCGCCCAGGGCACGGACAACGCGGACGGCTACCTGATCACCGGAACCTCGGCCAGCGTGGTGTCGGGCCGGGTCTCCTACTCACTCGGTTTCGAAGGCCCCGCGGTCACCGTGGACACGGCGTGCTCCGCCTCGCTGGTGGCGCTGCACTGGGCGATGCAGGCACTGCGGTCCGGTGAATGCTCGCTGGCCCTGGCCGGCGGTGTCTCGGTGATGTCCACTCCCGACACCTTCGTCGACTTCTCCCGGCAGCGCGGCCTCGCGGCGGACGGCCGCTGCAAGCCGTTCGCCGCCGCGGCGGACGGCACCGGCTGGGGCGAGGGCGTCGGCATGCTGCTCGTGGAGCGGCTCTCCGATGCCCGGCGTAACGGCCATACGGTCCTTGCGGTGGTGCGGGGTTCGGCGGTGAACCAGGACGGTGCGTCCAACGGTCTGACCGCCCCCAACGGACCCTCGCAGCAGCGGGTGATCCGGCAGGCCCTCGCCGGCGCGGGTCTGGAGCCGTCCGAGGTGGATGCGGTGGAGGCGCACGGCACGGGCACGCGGCTGGGCGACCCGATCGAGGCGCAGGCGCTGCTGGCCACGTACGGCCAGGGCCGGCCCGCCGACCAGCCCTTGTGGCTCGGTGCGATCAAGTCCAACCTCGGGCACACCCAGGCCGCGGCCGGCGTCGCCGGCGTCATGAAGATGGTCCTCGCCATGCGCCAGGGCCTTCTGCCCAAGACCCTGCACCTGGACGAGCCCACCCCGCATGTCGATTGGTCCGCGGGTGCGGTCGAGCTGCTCGCCGAGGCACAGGAGTGGCCGGACACCGGCCGCCCCCGCCGCGCCGGTGTGTCGTCGTTCGGTATCAGCGGGACGAATGCGCATGTGGTGCTGGAGCAGGCTCCTGAAGAGGAGCGGGTGGAGTCGGCTGCTCCGGCGGTGGTGGAGCCGGGGCCGGGGCCGGTGCCGTGGGTGTTGTCTGCTCGTTCTCCGCAGGCGTTGGTGGGGCAGGCGGAGCGTCTTGGGGCGTTTGTGGCGCGGCAGCCGGAGTTGGGGCTTGCTGATGTCGGGTTCTCGCTTGCGACGAGCCGTGCGGGGTTGGAATACCGTGCCGTGGTCACGGGTTGGGACCGGGAGTCGCTGCTTGGTGCTTTGGGGGCACTGCCTTCGGTGAGTGGGCCGGTGGCTGGTGAGGGACGGCTTGGTGTGCTGTTCACCGGCCAGGGCGCACAGCGGCTGGGAATGGGCCGTGAGCTGTATGAGACCTATCCGGTGTTTGCGCGGGCCTGGGATGAGGTGTGTGCGGAGCTGGACGGTCTGCTGCCGCGGCCGCTGACGGAGGTGGTCTGGGGCGAGGATGACCTGCTCGATCAGACGCAGTACGCCCAGGCGGCGCTGTTCGCCCTCGAAGTCGCGCTCTACCGGCTCGTTGAGTCGCGTGGTGTGACGCCGGCTGTGTTGCTGGGGCACTCCATCGGTGAAGTGACGGCTGCCTATTTGGCGGGTGTGTGGTCGCTGGCGGATGCGGCGACGCTGGTCGCGGCACGTGGGCGCCTGATGCAGGCCCTGCCCGCCGGCGGCGTCATGGTGTCGGTGCGGGCCTCGGAGGACGAGGTCGCCCCGCTGCTGGAGGGCCGCGAGCAGGTCGGCATCGCTGCCGTCAACGGCCCAGAGTCCGTCGTGATCTCCGGCGCCGAGGCCGAGGTGGAGCAGATCGCTGCCGCCCTGGAGCGGGAGGGCCGCAAGGCCAAGCGCCTGCGGGTGAGCCATGCCTTCCACTCGCCGCTGATGGACCCGATGCTGGCCGACTTCCGCACGGTCCTGGACCAACTCACCTACAACGACGCCCGGTTGCCGCTGATCTCGAACGTGACCGGTGAGCCGGCCGACTCGGCCGAACTCCGCAACCCCGAGTACTGGGTCCGGCACGTCCGGGAAGCCGTCCGCTTCCACGACGGCATCCAGGCCGCGCAGTCCGAAGGTGTCACCACCTTCCTGGAACTCGGCCCCGATGGTGTGCTCTGCGCCATGGGGCAGGACTGCCTGCCAGAGACCGTCACCCTTCAGCCGAGTCTGCGCAAGAAGCGGTCCGAGCCGGAAGCGGTTCTCCAGGCTCTGGGCGCCGTATACGCGCGGGGTGTCGTCGTGGACTGGGCGACGTTCTTCCCCGGCGCCCGACAAGTGGCCCTTCCCACCTACGCGTTCCAGCGGCAGCGGTACTGGCTGGACCGCACCGGCGCCGGCACCGGCGATATGACCTCGGCCGGTCTGGCCGCCGCGGATCACCCGCTGCTCAGCGCCGCGGTGCCGCTGCCCGGATCCGACGGGTTCCTCTTCACCGGCCGGCTGTCCTTGGCCACTCACCCCTGGCTGGCCGACCACGCCGTCATGGACACCGTTCTGGTGCCCGGCACCGCGCTGGTCGAACTCGCCATCCGTGCCGGGGACCAGGTCGGTTGCGATCTGCTGGAGGAGTTGACCCTTCAGGCGCCGATGATCATCCCGTCGGCCGCCGGCATACAGATCCAGATCACCGTGGATGGTCCGGACGCCCACGGCCGACGCGAGCTGTCCATGTTCTCCCGTGGCGAGGACGGTGCGGAGCCGTGGACCCAGCATGCGCTGGGCGTGCTGACCACCGCAGGTGCCACACCCGTCCTGGACCTGGGTGAAGCGGCCTGGCCGCCGGCCGGGGCGGAGGCCGTCTCCGTGGACGGCTTCTACGCGGAACTCGTCGACGCCGGATTCGGCTACGGTCCGGTGTTCCAGGGGGTAAGGGCGGCCTGGCGACGCGGCGCGGAGCTGTTCGTCGAGGTCGCGCTGCCCGAGGGCGCGGCCGAGCAGGCCGCCGAGTTCGGGCTGCACCCTGCCCTGCTCGACGCCGTACTCCAGACCTTCGGTCTCAGCGACGACCTCGGCACGGACGGCCCCGGTCTGCCCTTCGCCTGGGCCGGAGTGCGCCTGCACGCCGTCGGCGCGGCCTCCTTGCGGGCCCGGCTGACGCCGACGGGCGACGGCGGAATGCGGATCCTGGCCGTCGATGACGCGGGCGCCCCGGTGGCCACCATCGACGCCCTGACCACCCGACCGGTGCCTGCCGCCGGGCAGCTGGCGAGTGCTGGCGGCGGACGGCGGGAGGAGTTGTTCGCGGTGGAGTGGGCGCCGGTCGCGCTGCCCGCCGGGGACGTGGACGGCTCGTGGGCGGTGGCCGACGAGGATGTGGTGCTGGCGGCCGGTCTGGGCGTGGCAGTCCTGGATCCGTCGGCAGAGTCGGTGCCGGGTCATGTGGCGTGGTCCCCGGCCGTGGAGACGGGCGCGAGCGCGGTGGTTCCGGGCTCGGTGCGCGGTGCCACGGCTGAGGTGTTGCAGCGGGTACAGGTCTGGCTGGCGGATGAGCGGTGCGACGGTTCGACGCTGGTGGTGGTGACCCGGGGCGCCGTCTCGATGGCGAGCGAGCCGGTTGAGGTGGCGGCGGCCGCGGTGTGGGGGCTGGTGCGGTCCGCGCAGTCGGAGAATCCGGGCCGGCTCGTGCTGGTCGATGTGGACGGCGAGGCGAATTCGCTCCAGGCGGTCCGTGCGGCCGTGGCGTCCGGCGAGCCGCAGCTGGCGATCCGGAACGGTGTGGTCTCGGTGCCGCGGTTGGCACGGACCGTGCCGTCCGGAGTGGATGGTGCGCGGGTGTGGGACCCCGAGGGCACGGTGCTGATCACCGGTGGCACTGGAAACCTGGGTGCGTTGTTCGCCCGTCATCTGGTGTCCGAACACGGTGTCCACAGCCTGGTGTTGACCAGCCGCCGGGGCCTGGAGGCTGTCGGCGCACGGGAGTTGCAGTCCGAGCTGACGGAGCTGGGTGCCCGGGTCGAGGTCGTGGCGTGTGACGCGGCTGACCGTGACGCGCTGGCCGCCGTGCTGGCAAGCATTCCTTCCGACGTCCCGCTGACGGGTGTGGTGCACACGGCAGGTGTTCTGGACGACGGCATCATCGGCTCGCTGACCCCGGAACGTCTCGACACTGTTCTTCGGCCGAAGGTGGACGCGGCCTGGAACCTGCACGAGCTGACGCAGGGCATGGACCTGTCGGCGTTCGTGCTGTTCTCTTCGGCCGCCGGTGTGCTCGGCAGCGCCGGACAGGGCAACTACGCCGCGGCCAACTCCTTCCTCGACGCGCTCGCTGAGCACCGTCGGCTCAGTGGCCTGCCGGGTACCTCCCTGGCCTGGGGGCCGTGGGCGGCGGACACCAGCGGAATGACCGGCCAGGTCGAGGACACCCATCTGCGGCGGATGGCCGCGGACGGGTTCCTGGCGATCTCCGCGGCCGATGGCACCGCGATGTTCGACGCGGCCGTCGGCGCCGAAGAGGCCGTGATCGCACCGATCCGACTGGACGCGCGGGCCCTCGCGGCCTCCGGGGCGGTGCCGGCGATCCTGCGCGGAGTGGTGCGGGTTCCCGCACGCCGCACCGCGGCCGAGGCCACCTCGGCCGGATCGCTGGGCGACCGCCTGCTCGGCCTCCCCGTCGAGGAACGCGATGAGCTGCTGCTCGACCTGGTGACCACCCAGGTGGCGGCCGTACTGGGCTACGAGAACTCGGGTGCGGTCCGTATCGACCAGGTATTCAAGGACCTCGGATTCGACTCGCTGACGGCGGTCGAACTGCGCAACCGGCTCAACTCGGCCACCGGCCTGCGGCTGCCCGCGACCCTGGTGTTCGACTACCCGACGCCGGCCGCGCTGCTGGACCACCTGCGGGACGAGTTGGTCGGGGACCGGGATCAGCCGGCTGTCACCAGCGTTGCCACCAGTACGACGGTGGACGAACCCATCGCCATCATCGGTATGGCCTGTCACCTGCCTGGCAACGTCCACAGCCCCGAGGACCTCTGGCGCATGCTGGAAACCGGGCGGGACGGCATCTCCGCCTTCCCCGGCGACCGCGGCTGGAACCTCGATGCCCTGTACCACCCGGACCCCGACCACCACGGCACCTCCTACACGCGCGAGGGAGGTTTCCTCGACGGCGCCGCGGACTTCGACCCCACCTTCTTCGGGATCAGCCCGAACGAGGCGCTGGCCATGGACCCGCAGCAGCGGCTCCTGCTGGAAACCTCCTGGGAGGCCCTGGAGAGCGCGGGAATCGACCCCACCACCCTGCGCGGCACCCCGACCGGCGTATACGCCGGGCTCATGTACCACGACTACGTCAACCAGTTGCAGTCCGTGGGCGAGGGCGTCGAGGGCTTCATGGGCACCGGCAACTCCGGCAGCGTGACCTCCGGCCGGCTGGCCTACTCCTTCGGGTTCGAAGGGCCCGCGGTCACCGTGGACACCGCGTGCTCGTCCTCTCTGGTGGCCCTGCACTTCGCGGTGCAGGCGCTGCGGTCCGGCGAATGCTCGCTGGCCCTGGCCGGCGGTGTGACCGTGATGGCCACCCCCGATACGTTCATCGACTTCTCCCGGCAGCGCGGCCTGTCCGCGGACGGCCGCTGCAAGCCGTTCGCCGCGGCCGCGGACGGTACGGGCTGGGGCGAGGGCGTCGGGATGCTGCTCGTCGAGCGGCTCTCGGACGCCCGGCGCAACGGTCACCGGGTCCTTGCGGTGGTGCGGGGTTCGGCGGTCAACCAGGACGGTGCGTCCAACGGTCTGACCGCGCCGAACGGTCCCTCGCAGCAGCGGGTGATCCGGCAGGCGCTCGCCGGCGCACGACTGTCCCCGTCCGAGGTGGACGCGGTGGAGGCGCACGGCACCGGTACGAGACTGGGTGACCCGATCGAGGCCCAGGCGCTGCTGGCCACGTACGGCCAGGACCGCCCGGAGGACCGGCCGCTGTGGCTGGGGTCCATCAAGTCGAACATCGGTCACACTCAAGCCGCGGCCGGTGTCGCCGGCGTGATGAAGATGATCCTTGCCATGCAGCAGGGGATCCTGCCCAAGTCGCTGCACGTGGATGAGCCCTCCCCGCATGTGGACTGGGCCGCCGGCGCGGTCGAACTGCTCGCCGAGGCGCGCGAATGGCCGGACACCGGCCGTCCGCGTCGGGCGGGTGTGTCGTCCTTCGGCATCAGCGGGACGAATGCGCATGTGGTGCTGGAGCAGGCCCCTGAAGACGTCCCGGCCGAGCCGGTCGAGGAGTCCCGGCCCGGGGCCCTGCCGTGGGTGCTGTCGGCGCGTTCGGAGCAGGCGTTGGCGGCTCAGGCGGGCCGGTTGGTGTCCTTTGTGGAACAGCGCCCGGAGGTGGGCCCGGCTGATGTCGGGTTCTCCCTGCTGAGCACACGGGCGGAGCTGGAGCACCGGGCCGTGGTGGTCGGCGCCGATCAGGATCAGTTGCTGAGCGGCTTGCGTGGCCTTGCCGGTGGGTTTGCCGGTGGCCTGGATGGTGCCGGTGTGGTCCAGGGCAGTGTGGCGGCTACGGCAGCTTCTGGTGCGGTGCTGGTCTTCCCTGGTCAGGGTTCGCAGTGGCTGGGTATGGCGGATGAACTGCTGGCTACGTCGCCGGTGTTCGCGGGGCGGATGGCTGAGTGTGGTGCGGCGCTGTCGGAGTTCGTGTCCTGGGATCTGATGGCGGTGCTGTCGGATGAGGACGCGTTGGCGCGGGTTGATGTGGTGCAGCCGGTGCTGTGGGCGGTGATGGTGTCGCTGGCTGCGGTCTGGGAGGACTGCGGTGTGGTGCCGTCGGCTGTGGTGGGTCATTCTCAGGGTGAGATCGCTGCGGCTTGCGTCGCCGGGATCCTGTCGTTGCGTGATGGTGCCCGGGTGGTGGCGTTGCGCAGTCAGGCCATCGGCCATGTCCTGGCTGGTCGCGGCGGCATGGTCTCCGTCGCCGGCTCGCGCGAGGCGGTTCAGGAGCGCATCGCCAGGTGGGGCGAGCGGCTGTCCGTGGCCGCTATCAACGGGCCGTCCGCCACGGTGGTTTCCGGTGAACCGGATGCGTTGCAGGAGTTGCTGGCGGAGTGCGCTGAGCAGGAGGTGCGGGCCCGGCAGATTCCGGTGGATTATGCCTCGCACGGCGCGCAGGTTGAGGAGCTGCGCGAGGAGCTCGCGACGGTTCTGGCTGAGGTGGCGCCTGCGGAAGGCCGTATCCCGTTCTACTCGGCGGTGCATGCGTCAGCCGTCTCGGGCGAGGAGCTGGATGCTGCGTACTGGTTCGAGAACCTGCGCAATCCGGTGCGGTTCGAGGAAGCCGTCCAGGCGCTGCTGTCCGACGGCCATGGCGTCTTCGTCGAATGCAGCGCGCACCCCGTCCTGACTCCGGGCATCGAGGACACCGCGCAAAGGGCGGGCAGCCCCGTTGTGGTGACCGGGACCCTGCGTCGTGAAGAGGGTGGCTGGTCCCGGTTCGCGCAATCGCTGGGCCAGCTCTGGGCGCACGGCGTCCAGGTGGACTGGAGCACCCTGGTTCCGGCCGGTCGGCGGGTCGACCTGCCCACTTATGCCTTCCAGCACAAGCGCTACTGGCCCGCCACTGTGGTCGCGGCCGGTGACGCCACCGGCCTCGGCCAGGCGGACTCGCAGCATCCCCTGCTGGGCGCGGCCGTGGCCCTGCCCGAGTCCGACGGCTACCTGCTCACCGCGCGGCTGTCCCTGGCCACGCACCCCTGGCTGGCCGACCACTCGGTACTCGGCGCCGTGGTGCTGCCGAGTTCCGCCCTCGTGGAGCTGGCCATCCGGGCCGGTGACCAGGTCGGCTGCGATCTGCTGGAAGAACTCACCGTGCTGGTTCCGCCTGTCCTGTCGGAAGGCGCCGGGCTCCAGCTCCGAGTCACCGTCGGCGAGTCCGATGCGGACGGGCGGCGGGAGCTGGCTGTGTTCTCCCGCAATGAGGACGCCGAGGCTGATCTGCCCTGGACCCGGCACGCCACCGGTCTACTGGCCGCGGGCGCTGCACCCGTCGGATTCGGCGAAGCGGTCTGGCCCCCGGCCGGCGCCGACACCTTGACGGTGGACGGGCTCTACGACGAACTCGCCGCCGCCGGGATCACCCATGGCCCGGTCTTCGAGAACGTCCGAGCGGCCTGGCGCCGCGGTGCGGACCTGTTCGCCGAGGTCGCTCTGACGGAGGAGAACGCGGGCGAGGCGGGCCGATTCGGTCTGCACCCTGCCCTGCTCGATGCCGCGCTCCAGCCGGTGACGCGCCAGGAAGCTGCGGACGGGACACAGCTCGCCACGCAATGGACGGGTGTGACGCTGTTCGCCGACGGCGCGACCGCGCTGCGGGTCAAGCTCTCCAGCGTGGGGGACGGCTACGCCCTCGTAGTCGCCGATCACGACGGCGAAGTGGTCGCCGCGGCCGAATCCATTGCCTGGACGGCGATTTCCGAAGCGGAAGTGGCGGTCGCCGGCCCGGGGCACCGGGATTCGCTGTTCGGGGTGGAGTGGTCGGAGTTGCCGCTTCGGTCTGAGCCGGTGGCGGGTTCGTGGGCGGTCCTTGGTGAGGATGTGGGGCTGGCTGCGGTGTTGGGTGCGTCGGGTGCGGACGTGCTGAGTGAGCTGGTGGAGGTGCCGGAGTGTGTGGTGCTGGCGGTGCCTGGCGTGGATGGTGCGTTGGAGGTGCCGGCGGCGGTTCGGGCCGCGGTTGGTCGGGTGTTGGAGGGTGTGCAGTCGTGGCTGGCTGATGAGCGTTGCACGCGTTCGAAGCTGGTGGTGGCGACTCGTGGTGCCGTGTCGGTGGCGGGGGAGCCGCTGGATGCCGTGGGCGGCGCGGTGTGGGGCCTGCTGCGTTCCGCACAGACCGAGAACCCGGATCAGTTCGTGCTCATCGACCTTGACGAGTGTGAGTCGTCGGTGGAGGCCATCGCTGCGGCGGTTGCTTCGGGTGAGTCGCAGTTGGCGGTTCGCGACGGGGTGGTGTCCGTGCCGCGGCTGGTGCGGACTACGCCGTCCGACAGCGCGCCGGTGTGGGGCTCCGAGGGAACGGTGCTGATTACCGGTGGCACGGGCACATTGGGTGCACTGTTCGCTCGGCATCTGGTGTCTGAACACGCTGTCCGCAGCCTGGTGTTGACCAGTCGCCGTGGGCTTGAGGCCAATGGCGCTCAGGAGTTGCAGTCCGAGTTGACTGAGCTGGGCGCTCGGGTCGAGGTCGTGGCGTGTGACGCGGCTGACCGTGACGCGCTGGCCGCCGTGCTGGCAAGCATCCCGGCCGACGCCCCGCTGACGGGTGTGGTGCACACGGCAGGTGTTCTGGACGACGGCATCATCGGCTCGCTGACCCCGGAGCGACTGGACACCGTGCTTCGGCCGAAGGTGGACGCGGCCTGGAACCTGCATGAGCTGACGCAGGGCATGGACCTGTCGGCATTCGTGCTGTTCTCTTCGGCCGCCGGTGTGCTCGGCAGCGCCGGGCAGGGCAGTTACGCGGCGGCGAATACGTTCCTGGATGCGCTCGCTGAGCACCGTCGGCTCAGTGGTCTGCCGGGTACTTCCCTGGCCTGGGGCCTGTGGGCCGATGCCAGTGGGATGACCGGGCAGCTCAGCGAAACCGACCTGCGGCGGATGGCCCGGGGCGGGATGATCCCGCTCGGCCAGGCCGAAGGCACCGCGCTGTTCGATGCGGCCATGGCCACGGACCAGCCGGTTGCGCTGTCCGCCCATCTCGACCTGAACACCATTGCCGCCACCGGAGAGGTTCCGTCGCTGCTGCGCAGCCTGGTGCGGGTCCGGCGCCGTGCCGTGACCACCGGCAGCGCGACGGCCGACACCCTCGCCGAGCGACTGCGCCCGATGACCGAGGCGGAGCGTGAGCGGACCTTGGTGGAACTGGTCCGCCGGCAGGCCTCCGCCGTCCTCGGCTACGACGGCGGCGACGCCGTGGGGACCACACGGGCCTTCAAGGAACTCGGCTTCGATTCGCTCACCGCGGTCGAACTGCGGAACCGGCTGAACGCGGCCACCGGGCTGACCCTGCCGGCCACGCTGATCTTCGACTACCCGAACCCGGAGGCCCTCGCCCGCTACGTACGCGAGGAACTGCTGGGCACGGTGGCCGCACCGGTCGCCACGGTCCCGGTGGCCCGGCCCGTCGACGACGACCCCATCGTGATCGTCGGCATGGCCTGCCGCTACCCCGGAGGGGTGGCCTCGCCGGACGACCTCTGGCAGCTCGTGACCAGCGGTGGGGACGCCATTTCCGGCTTCCCCGTGAACCGCGGCTGGGACCTGGACAACCTGTTCGGCAGCGACTCCGCCGAAACCGGCAAGAGCATCACCCAGCAGGGCGGATTCCTTTACGACGCGGGCGAGTTCGATGCCGGCTTCTTCGGGATCAGCCCCCGGGAGGCCTTGGCGGCCGATCCGCAGCAGCGGATTCTGCTGGAGGCCGCCTGGGAGACCTTCGAGAACGCCGGTATCGACCCGTTGGCCTTGAACGGCAGCCAGACCGGGGTCTTCACCGGGATCAACTACCACGACTACGCGCCCGCCGACGGAAACGTCCCCGAGGACATCGAGGGCTACCTCACCACCGGTGGCGCGGGCAGTGTGCTCTCCGGCCGTATCTCCTACTCACTCGGTCTCGAAGGGCCCGCGGTGACCGTGGACACGGCCTGCTCCTCGTCACTGGTGGCACTGCATCTGGCGATCCAGGCGCTGCGCACCGGGGAGTGCTCGATGGCCCTGGCCGGCGGTGTCTGCGTCATGGCCACCCCCGGCAACTTCGTGGAGTTCTCCCGGCAGCGCGGTCTCGCTGCGGACGGCCGCTGCAAGCCGTTCGCCGGCGCCGCGGACGGCACCGGCTGGGCTGAAGGCGCCGGCATGGTGCTCGTCGAGCGGCTGTCGGATGCCCGGCGGAACGGCCACCCGATCCTGGCCGTCGTCCGGGGTTCGGCGGTGAACCAGGACGGTGCGTCCAACGGTCTCACCGCCCCCAACGGCCCCTCGCAGCAGCGGGTGATCCGTCAGGCCCTCGCCAACGCCGGACTCGAACCGTCAGACGTGGATGCTGTGGAGGCCCACGGCACCGGTACGACACTGGGCGACCCGATCGAGGCCCAGGCGCTGCTCGCCACGTACGGGCAGAACCGGCCCGCCGACCAGCCGCTGTGGCTCGGTGCGGTCAAGTCCAACATCGGGCACACCCAGGCCGCCGCCGGTGCGGCCGGAGTCATCAAGATGGTCTTCGCGCTCCAGCAAGGGCTGCTGCCCAAGACCCTGCACGTGGACGAGCCCACCCCGCATGTCGACTGGACCGCGGGTGCGGTGGAGCTGCTCACCGAGACGCGGAAGTGGCCGGAGACCGGCCGCCCGCGCCGGACCGGTATCTCCGCCTTCGGCATCAGCGGCACCAACGCCCACGTCATCCTTGAGCAGGCTCCCGTAGAGGAACTCGCCACTACGGAAGCCACCAAGACGGGACTCGCGAAGACGGAACTCGCGAAGACGGAACTCGCGAAGACGGAACTCGCGAAGGCGGAACCCGGCGAGGCCGCGTCCGCCGCGAGCGGGCCTGCCGATGCGCTGTCCTGGATACTCTCCGCGCGGACGCAGGAAGCCCTGTACGCGCAGGCGGCACGGCTGGTGGCCTTCGCCACCGAACACCCGGAACTGGCCCCGGCCGAGATCGGGTTCTCACTGGCCACCACCCGCGCGGCGTTGGAGCACCGCGCGGTCGTTGCCGGGGCGGACCGGGATGCCCTGCTGGCCGCGGCCGGACGACTGGCCGCGGGCGAGCACCCCACAGCGGTCGCCGGCGATGGCCGGGTCGGCGTGCTGTTCACCGGCCAGGGTGCGCAGCGACTCGGCATGGGCCGTGAGCTGTACGACGCCTACCCGGTGTTTGCGCGGGCCTGGGATGAGGTGTGTGCGGAGCTGGACGGTCTGCTGCCGCGGCCCTTGCGTGAGGCGGTCTGGGGCGAGGATGACCTGCTCGATCAGACGCAGTACGCCCAGGCGGCGCTGTTCGCCCTCGAAGTCGCCCTCTACCGCCTCGTCGAATCCCACGGTGTGACGCCGGATGTGCTGCTGGGGCACTCCATCGGTGAGGTCACGGCTGCCTACCTTGCCGGTGTGTGGTCGCTGGCGGACGCGGCGAAGCTGGTCGCCGCACGTGGGCGCCTGATGCAGGCCCTGCCCGCCGGCGGCGTCATGGCGTCGGTGCGGGCCTCGGAGGACGAGGTCGCCCCGCTGCTGGAGGGCCGGGAGCAGGTCGGGATCGCTGCCGTCAACGGCCCCGAGTCCCTCGTGGTCTCGGGTGCTGAGGCCGAGGTGGAGCAGATCGTCGCGGCCCTGGAGTCTCAGGGGCGCAAGGTCAAGCGGCTGCGGGTGAGCCATGCTTTCCACTCGCCGCTGATGGACCCGATGCTGGCCGACTTCCGCACGGTTCTGGAACAACTCACCTACAACGAAGCCGAGTTGGCGCTGATTTCGAACGTGACCGGCCGTCTCGCCGACCCCGCCGAGCTTCGTGACCCGGAGTACTGGGTGCGGCACGTCCGGGAAGCCGTCCGCTTCCACGACGGCATCCAGGCCGCCCACGCCGAGGGTGTCACCACCTTCCTCGAACTCGGTCCGGACGGCGTCTTGTCCGCCATGGGCCAGGACTGCCTACCGCAGACCGCCACTACTACCGCCCCCGTCACCCTCCAGCCGACCCTGCGCAAGGACCGCCCCGAACCCGGAGCGCTGATGGACGCACTGGGCGGGCTGTGGGCCCGTGGCGTCGCGGTGGACTGGGCCCCGCTGTTCCCGGGGGCCCGCCGGGTGGCGCTGCCCACCTACGCGTTCCAGCGGCAGAACTACTGGCTACCGGCCAACGCGGGGAGCGGCAACGTGTCCTCGATCGGGCTGGGCGCCGCGGACCATCCGCTGCTCGGCGCGGCGGTCAGCCTGCCGGATGCGGTGGTCCTCACCGGGCGGCTGTCCCTGGCCACGCATCCGTGGCTGGCCGACCACACCATCATGGACACCGTGCTGCTGCCGGGAACCGCCCTGGTCGAACTCGCCATCCAGGCCGGCGACCAGGTCGGCTGCGATCTCCTGGACGAACTCACCCTGCACGCCCCGCTGATTCTCCCGCCGCACGGCGGAATGCAGCTGCGCGTCACGGTCGGGGAGGAGTCGGCCGGGGACGGGCGCCGCGAACTCGCGGTGTATTCCCGGAACGAGAACGAACCCGAGCTGGAGTGGACCCGGAATGCCACCGGCACACTGACCGTCGCGGCGGATACACCGGAGCGCTTCAGCGAAACTGTCTGGCCACCGGCCGATGCCGAGCCCATCCCGGTGGACGGGTTCTACGAGGAACTGGTCTCGGTCGGCTTCGCGTACGGGCCGGTGTTCCAGGGGCTGCGCGCGGCCTGGCGGCGGGGTGCGGAGGTGTACGCCGAAGTGGCCCTGCCCGAGGAGCCGGGTGCCGATGCGGCGAAGTTCGCCCTGCACCCTGCGCTGCTCGATGCCGCGCTACAGACCGTGGGCCTGCTCGGGGACGCCGTATCGGGGCTGCCGTTCGCCTGGACCGGTGTCCGGCTGCACGCCGTCGGTGCGACCGCACTGCGCGTCCGGCTCGCCCCGGCCGGTGACGGCGGGGTGCAGGTCCTGGTGGCCGACGAGACCGGTGCGCCGGTGGCCACCATCGATTCCCTGGTGACCCGGCCGGTGCCGGCCGAACAGCTCGGCTCCAGCACGCGGCGCGGAGCGCTGTACGAGCTCGCCTGGACCGTCCTCGAAGAGGAAGCCGCCGAGCCGGTATCCGGTAGCTGGACCCTGGTCGGCCCGGACGCCGAGAAGATCGCCGAAACCCTGCGGCGGGCGGGCGAGGACGTCAGCACCTGCCCGGAGCCGGCGAACGCCGCGGGCCAGGACGTGGCACCGGACTTCGTGGTGCTGCCGGTAGCGGTGCCGGCGTCCGGTGCCGGGACGGAGGCGACGCCGACCGCGACACGTGCGGCGGTGCACCGTGTCCTGGGCACGGTCCAGACCTGGCTTGCCGACGAACGCCTTGCGGACACCCGGCTGATCGTCCTCACCCGGGGCGCGGTCTCACCCGACGGGGCACCGGCCGACCTGGTGTCCACGCCGGTCTGGGGCCTGCTGCGTTCCGCGCAGTCGGAGCACCCGGGGCGGATCGTGCTGGCCGACCTCGACGACGAGGACACCTCGATGGCGAGGCTGCCCGCGCTGATCGCCGCCGGTGAACCGCAGGCCGCGATCCGCCGGGGAGTCCTGTCGGTGCCCCGCCTGGCCGTGCTCGAACCGTCCGGGCAGGACAGCGTCCCGGTGTGGAACACCGGAGGCACGGTGCTGATCACCGGCGGTACCGGTGTGCTGGGCGCCGAGGTCGCGCGGCACCTGGTGACCGGACACGGCGTACGGAACCTGGTGCTGACCAGCCGCAGCGGCCCGACGGCCGAAGGCGCCGAGGAACTGCGGGCCCAACTCACCGAAGCCGGCGCCCGGGTGGAGATCCTCGCCTGCGATGCGGCCGACCGGGACGCGCTCGCCGCGGTGCTGGCGGGGATTCCGGCGGACGCTCCGCTGACCGGGGTGGTGCACACCGCCGGAGTCACCGACGACGGGGTGATCACCTCGCTGACCCCCGACCGGGTGGACCGGGTGCTGCGGCCGAAGGTGGACGCCGCCTGGAATCTTCACGAGCTGACCCAGGACCTGGACCTGTCCGCGTTCGTGCTGTTCTCCTCGGTCGCCGGCATCCTCGGCGCGCCGGGACAGGGCAACTACGCCGCCGCCAACACCTTCCTGGACGCGCTCGCCGCGCACCGGAGGGCGGCGGGTCTCCCCGCGGTCTCCTTGCCCTGGGGCCTGTGGGCGCGGAGCAGCGGGATGACCGGCAAGCTCGGCGAGGCCGACCTGCGGCGCATCGGAAGCGGCGGGCTCGTACCGCTGTCTTCCGAGGCGGGTGTGGCACTGCTCGACGCGGCCACCGTGGCCGGTCCGGCCGTGGTGCTCCCGATGGACCTGGACCCGCGGAAGCTCGCGGCGTCGGGGGACATCCCCGCGGTGCTGCGCGGAGTGGTGCGGGCACCCGCACGACGGGCGGCGGCAGCCGGTCCGGTCGTGGCGGAGGTGTCGCTGGGCGACCGGCTGGGGGCGGTACCGGCGGCCGAACGGTCCGGCATGGTGCTCGATCTGGTGCGCACCCATGTCGCTGCGGTCCTCGGACATGCGGAGACCGGGAAGATGAAGGCGGATCAGCAGTTCACCGAGCTGGGCTTCGACTCGCTGACCGCCGTGGAACTGCGCAACCGTTTGCACACCGCCACCGGTCTGCGACTGCCGGCCACCCTGATCTTCGACTATCCGACCTCCGCCGCACTCGCGGACCACATCCTCGGCGAGGTGGTGGCGAACGAGCCCGACCCCGTCGCGACGGTGCTGGCCACCATCGAAAAGCTGGAAGCCGGTCTCTCGATGCTGCGGACGGAGAGCGGTGACCGAAGGGATATCACCAAGCGGCTGGAGCGTGCGCTGAGCCAGTACCGCGACGGCGATGCTGCGGAATACGGCGACGACACGGACAGCGATATCCGGGACGCCTCCACCGATGAACTACTGGACGTCTTTGACCGGGAGTTCGGTAACTCATGATCTTCCAGAACATTTTTCGTGCCGGTCGAAGGGGCGGAACCAGGTGACCAACGACAAGAAACTTGTCGAGTATCTCAAGCAGGCCACAATCGATCTGCGGCAAAGTCGCCGCCGGATCTGGGAACTCGAATCGGAACCGATCGCCATTGTCGGCATGGCCTGCCGCTATCCCGGTGGAGTCGCCTCTCCGGAAGACCTGTGGACGCTGTTGTCCGAGGGCCGCGACGGCATGTCCGCCTTCCCGGCGGACCGGGGCTGGGATGTGGAGGGGCTTTACCACCCCGACCCGGAAAACCCCGGCACGTCCTATGTCCGGGAGGGCGGATTCCTCCAGAACGCTGCGGAGTTCGACCCGGGGTTCTTCGGAATCTCACCGCATGAGGCGCTCGCGATGGACCCGCAGCAGCGGCTGCTCCTGGAAACGTCGTGGGAGGTCTTCGAACGCGCCGGAATCGACCCGGGAACCCTGCGGGGAAGCAAGACCGGGGTTTATGCCGGGCTGATGTACCACAACTACGCCGCGCGGGTCCTCGATGTCCCCGACGACATCGCCAGCTTTATGAGCACCGGCGCGGTGAGCAGTGTGGTCTCCGGCCGTATCTCCTATCTGTTCGGCTTCGAAGGCCCCGCGATCACCGTGGACACCGCCTGCTCTTCCTCACTGGTGGCGCTGCACCAGGCGGTACTGGCGCTCCGGGCGGGGGACTGCGACCTCGCGCTGGCCGGTGGCGTGACCGTGATGGCCACCGCGGACACCTTCGTCGACTTCTCCTACCAGCGCGGTCTCGCGGCGGACGGCCGCTGCAAGCCGTTCGCCGCCGCCGCGGACGGCACCGGCTGGGGCGAGGGCGTCGGCCTGCTGCTGGTGGAGCGGCTCTCCGATGCCCAGCGCAACGGCCACCCGGTGCTCGCGGTGGTGCGGGGTTCGGCGGTGAACCAGGACGGTGCGTCCAACGGTCTGACCGCCCCCAACGGACCCTCGCAGCAGCGGGTGATCCGGCAGGCTCTCGCCAACGCTCATCTCTCGCCGTCGGATGTGGACGCGGTGGAGGCCCACGGCACCGGTACGACCCTGGGCGACCCCATCGAGGCCCAGGCGCTGCTGGCGACCTACGGGCAGGACCGCCCGGCGGACCGCCCGCTGTGGCTGGGCGGTATCAAGTCCAACCTCGGGCACACCCAGGCCGCCGCCGGAGTCGCCGGCATCATCAAGATGGTGCTCGCCATGCAGCACGGCGTGCTGCCCAAGACCCTGCATCTGGACGCCCCTTCACCCCATGTGGACTGGTCCGCCGGCGCGGTGGAACTCCTCGCCGAAGCCAGGGACTGGCCGGAGGCCGAGCGGCCCCGCCGGGCCGGGGTGTCCTCCTTCGGCATCAGCGGCACCAACGCCCATGTCGTCCTCGAACAGGCCCCCGCCGACGAACGCGCAGAGCCCGGCCCCGCCCCCGTGGCATCCGATCCGTCCGGTCTGGTGCCCTGGGTGCTGTCCGCCCGTTCCCGGCAGGCACTCACCGCACAGGCGGCCGGACTCGCCGCCTTCGTGGACGAGCAGCCGGAGCTGAACCCCGTGGACACCGGCTTCTCGCTGGTCACCACGCGTGCCGCCCTCGACCATCGCGCGGTCGCCCTGGCCACCGACCGGGCCGGACTGCGCACCGCGGTGTCCGCCCTGGCCGCCGGTGACGCCGCGCCCGGCGTGCTCACCGGACTGGTCAGCGACGGCAAACTCGGTGTGCTGTTCACCGGTCAGGGGGCGCAGCGGCTGGGGATGGGCCGTGAGTTGTATGAGACCTATCCGGTGTTCGCGCGGGCCTGGGATGAGGTGTGTGCGGAGCTGGACGGTCTGCTGCCTCGGCCGCTGACGGAGGTGGTCCGGGGCGGGGGTGATCTGCTCGATCAGACGCAGTATGCGCAGGCGGCGCTGTTCGCGCTGGAGGTGGCGCTGTATCGGTGGGTGGAGTCGCGTGGTGTGGCTCCGGCTGTGTTGCTGGGGCATTCCATCGGTGAAGTGACGGCTGCCTATTTGGCGGGTGTGTGGTCGCTGGCGGATGCGGCGAAGCTGGTGGCGGCTCGTGGGCGGCTGATGCAGGCTCTGCCGGCCGGTGGTGTCATGGCGTCGGTGCGGGCCTCGGAGGACGAGGTCGCCCCGCTGCTGGAGGGCCGGGAGCAGGTCGGGATCGCTGCCGTCAATGGCCCCGAGTCCGTCGTGGTCTCCGGTGCCGAGGCCGAGGTGGAGCAGATCGCTGCTGCCCTGGAGCGGGAGGGGCGTAAGGTCAAGCGGCTGCGGGTGAGCCATGCCTTCCACTCGCCGCTGATGGACCCGATGCTGGCCGAGTTCCGCGCGGTGCTGAGTCAACTCACGTACGCGGACGCTCAGTTGCCGCTGATCTCGAACGTGACCGGTGAGCCGGCCGACTCGGCCGAACTCCGCAACCCCGAGTACTGGGTCCGGCACGTCCGGGAAGCCGTCCGCTTCCACGACGGTATGCGCGCCGCCCACGCCGAAGGCGTCACCACCTTCCTCGAACTCGGCCCGGACGGCGTCCTGTCCGCCATGGGACAGGACTGCCTGGCGGAGGATGTGGCCTTCGTCGCCACGCTGCGCAAGGACCGTCCCGAACCCGAGGTGGCGACGGAGGCTCTCGCCGGGCTGTGGGTCCGTGGGGTCCCCGTCGACTGGCAGCCGATGCTCGCCGACGGCCGCCGGGTGGCACTGCCGACGTACGCCTTCCAGCGGCAGCACTTCTGGCTGGAAGGCGACACCGGGGCCGGCGATATGACCGCCGCGGGTCTGGGCGCTGCCGATCACCCGCTGCTCGGTGCCACCGTGACCCTGCCGGACGCCGTGATCCTGGCCGGCCGGCTGTCCCTGGCCACCCACCCCTGGCTCGCCGACCATGCCGTACTCGGCGCCGCCGTACTGCCCGGCTCCGCCCTGGTCGAACTCGCCATCCGGGCCGGGGACCAGGTCGGCTGCGACCTGATCGAAGAACTCACCGTGCGCAGGCCACTGGTGCTGCCGGAGCGTGGCGGAGTCCAGCTGCGCGTCGTCGTCGCGGAGCCCGACGAGGACGGCCGCCGGGAACTGGCGGTGTACTCGCGGCTTGAGGAGTCCCCCGAACAGTCCTGGACCGCGCACGCGACGGGTGCGCTGGCGGCGGGCGCCGGGGCGATGACGTTCGGCGAAGCGGTCTGGCCGCCGGCCGGCGCCGAGGCCCTCTCCGTGGACGGCTGCTATGACGCTCTCGGTGCCGCCGGATTCCACCACGGCCCCGTGTTCCAGGGTGTCCAGGCCGCCTGGCGGCGTGGCGACGAGATCTACGCCGAGGTCACCCTGCCGGACGAAGTCGCCGCCGATGTCGCGAAGTTCGGGCTGCATCCGGCCCTGCTGGACGCCGCGCTGCAACCAGCGCTCGACGGGCTGCGGCTCCCCGCGTCCTGGACCGGGGTGCGCCTGCACGCAGTGGGTGCCACCGCACTCCGGGTGAAGCTGAGCAGGGCAGGTGACGGGTATGCGCTCCTCGTCGCCGATGAGGCCGGCGGCGTGGTCGCCTCCGTAGACGCGGTGCGCTGGGAGCCGGTGGTTCCCGAGCAGCTGACCACGAGCGTCCCGGGCGACCACCACGACTCGCTGTTCGCGGTGGAGTGGGTGTCCCTGCCGGACCTTCCCGAGGCTTCCGACGCCGAGGGCGACGACGACCTCGTCCTCCTGCATCCGTCGGTGGCGGGCGGGGGGACGACCGTTCCCGACGATGTGCGTGCGGTGACCCACCAGGTGCTGGAACAGCTTCAGAGCTGGGTCGCCGATGACCGGAACGCCGCTGCCCGGCTCGTGGTGGTGACCCGGGGTGCCGTCTCGGTCGCCGGTGAGCCGGTGGATCTGGCCATGGCGCCGCTCTGGGGACTGGTGCGCTCGGCGCAGTCGGAGCACCCGGGCCGTTTCGTACTGATCGATATCGACGACCACGAGACGTCCTCCGCCGTGATCCATGCCGCCGTGGCCACCGGTGAAGCCGAACTGGCTCTCCGGGAAGGCGCGTTGTCGGCACCTCGGCTCGCCAGGCTCGAACCGTCCGTACCGTCCGGACCTTCCCCGTCCGGGCCGTCCGGAACGGCCTCGGTCTGGAACCCCGACGGCACCGTACTGATCACCGGCGGCACCGGAACCCTGGGCAGCCTGATCGCCCGGCACCTGGTGACCGCACACGGCGTCCGCAGCCTCCTGCTGACGAGCCGCCGCGGCCCGGACGCCGAGGGCGCAGCCGCCCTCCGCGAGGAACTCACCGCGCTGGGCGCCCAGGTGGAGATCGCCGCCTGCGATGCGGCGGATCGCGACGCCCTCGCCGAAGTGCTGGCGGGAATCCCGGCGGACGCTCCGCTGACCGGAGTCGTGCACACCGCGGGGGTCACCTCCGACGGAACCCTCGGCTCCCTCACCGGGGAAAGCCTGGACACCGTGCTGCGGCCCAAGATGGATGCCGCCTGGAACCTGCACGAACTCACCCAGGACGCCGATCTCTCCGCGTTCGTCCTCTTCTCGTCGGCCGCAGCGGTACTCGGCGCGGCCGGACAGGGCAACTACGCCACCGCCAACACCTTCCTGGACACGCTCGCCCGCCATCGCCGCAACAACGGTCTGCCGGGCACCTCCCTGGCGTGGGGGCTCTGGGCCGAGACCAGTGAGATCACCAAGCAGCTCAGTGACACCGATCTGCGACGGATGGCCCGCGGCGGACTCGTCCCGCTCACCGCGGAGGAAGGCGTGGCACTGTTCGACGCCGCGCTCACCACGGACACCGCGCTCTCCGTCCCGATACGGCTGGATCTGCGGGCGCTTGCCGCCTCCGGGGAGGTGGCGCCCGTCCTGCGGGGACTGGTGCCGGTGCGCCGGCGTGCCGCCACGGCCGGCGTCGGTGCCGGTAACGCGTTACGGGACCGTCTCGTCGGCCTGCCGCAGGCCGACCAGGACCGGGCGCTGAGGGAACTGGTCACGGCCCAGGTCGCCCTGGTACTCGGGTACGCGGGCAGCGGCGCGGTGGAGGCATCCCGTGCGTTCAAGGACCTCGGGTTCGATTCGCTGACCGCGGTGGAACTGCGCAACCGCATGGACACCGCGACCGGACTCAGCCTCCCGGCGACCCTGATCTTCGACTATCCGACCCCGGCCGCTCTCGTGCGGTTCCTGCGGGAAGAACTGCTCGGCGGGCAGACCGCCACCACCGTGGTGCGGTCCCGCGGGGCCGTGGACGACGATCCCATCGCCATCGTCGGAATGGCCTGCCGCTTCCCCGGCGGCGTCGCCTCTCCGGCGGAGCTCTGGGACCTGCTGGCCCGCGGCGAGGACGCGGTCAGCGACTTCCCCGGCGACCGCGGCTGGGACGTCGAGCGGCTCTACCACCCGGACCCCGACCACCACGGCACCTCATACGTCCGAGAAGGCGGCTTCCTGCGGGACGTGGCCGACTTTGACCCCGGGTTCTTCGGCATCTCACCGCGCGAGGCGACCGCCATGGACCCGCAGCAGCGGCTGCTGCTGGAAACCTCCTGGGAGGCCCTGGAAGACGCGGGCATCGACCCGACGACACTGCGCGGTGCCGACACCGGCGTCTTCGTCGGCACCAACGGCCAGGACTACGGCTCCTTCCTGGCCCAGAGTTCCGCCGAGGTGGACGGCCACCTCGCCACCGGCACCGCGGGCAGCGTGGTATCCGGCCGGATCTCCTACACCTTCGGCTTCGAGGGCCCCGCGGTGACGGTCGACACCGCGTGCTCGTCCTCTCTGGTGGCCCTGCACTGGGCCATCCAGGCGCTGCGGTCCGGCGAGTGCTCACTGGCCCTGGCCGGCGGTGTGACGATCATGTCCACACCGATGGAGTTCATCGAGTTCTCCCGCCAGCGCGCCCTCGCTCCGAACGGCCGCAGCAAGGCCTTCGCGGAGAGCGCGGACGGCGCGGGCTGGGGCGAGGGCGTCGGTCTGCTGCTGGTCGAGCGCCTTTCGGACGCCCGGCGCAACGGTCACCCGGTGCTAGCGGTGGTGCGGGGTTCGGCGGTGAACCAGGACGGTGCGTCCAACGGTCTGACCGCCCCCAACGGCCCCTCGCAGCAGAGGGTGATCCGTCAGGCGCTGGCGAACGCCGGTCTCGAAGCGTCGGATGTGGACGCGGTGGAGGCGCACGGCACCGGCACGACGCTGGGCGACCCGATCGAGGCCCAGGCGCTGCTGGCCACGTATGGGCAGGGACGCCCGGCGGAGCGGCCGTTGTGGCTGGGTTCGGTGAAGTCGAACATCGGGCACGCCCAGGCCGCGGCCGGGGTGGCCGGTGTGATGAAGATGGTGCTGGCCATGCGGCACGGTGTGCTGCCGAAGACGCTGCATGTGGATGAGCCGTCGTCGCATGTGGACTGGTCCGCGGGTGCGGTGGAGCTGCTGACGGAGGCCAGGGAATGGCCGGAGAGTGGTCAGCTGCGTCGGGCGGGTGTGTCGTCCTTCGGTATCAGCGGGACAAATGCGCATGTGGTACTGGAGCAGGCCCCTGTAGAGGCACCTGTAGAGGCACCGGCGGAGCCGGTCGAGGAGGCGCGGCCCGGGGTTCTGCCGTGGGTGCTCTCCGCACGCTCCGAGCGTGCGTTGGCCGCTCAGGCCGGCCGGTTGGCGTCCTTTGTCGAGGACCGCAAGGAGTCGGATCCCGTTGATGTGGGGTTCTCCCTGCTGAGTACCCGGGCGGGGTTGGAGTACCGGGCGGTGGTGCTCGGTGCTGACGGTGCGGACCTTCTTGACGGCCTTCGTGGGCTGGCTGCGGGGGTGGATCCCGCGGGTGTGGTGCGGGGTTCGACCGGTACGGGAGCCGGTGGCCGTGTGGTGCTGGTTTTCCCTGGTCAGGGCTCGCAGTGGCTGGGCATGGCGGATGAACTGCTCGCCAATTCCCCGGTGTTCGCGGGGCGGATGGCTGAGTGTGGCGAGGCGCTGTCGGAGTTCGTGTCCTGGAAGTTGGATGAGGTTCTGTCCGACGAGGACGCGTTGGCGCGGGTTGATGTGGTGCAGCCGGTGCTGTGGGCGGTGATGGTGTCGTTGGCTGCGGTCTGGGAGGACTGCGGTGTGGTGCCCGCTGCCGTGGTGGGGCATTCACAGGGTGAGATCGCCGCGGCCTGTGTCGCCGGCATCTTGTCTCTGCGTGATGGTGCCCGGGTGGTGGCGTTGCGCAGTCAGGCCATTGGTCGGGTGTTGGCTGGTCGCGGCGGTATGGTCTCCGTCGCCGGCTCGCGTGAGGCGGTTCAGGAGCGCATCGCCAGGTGGGGTGAGCGGGTGTCCGTAGCCGCCATCAACGGCCCGGCATCGACCGTGGTTTCCGGTGAACCCGAAGCGTTGCAGGAGTTGCTGGCGGAGTGCGCCGAGCAGGACGTACGGGCCCGGCAGATCCCGGTGGACTACGCCTCCCACGGCCCCCAGGTCGAGGAGCTGCGCGAGGAGCTCGCGACGGTTCTGGCCGAAGTCCGCCCTGGTCAGGGCCGTATCCCGTTCTACTCCGCGGTGAACGCCTCGCCCATATCGGGCGAGGAGCTGGACGCCGCCTACTGGTTCGAGAACCTCCGCAACCCCGTACGGTTCGAGGAAGCCGTCCAGGCCCTCCTGGCCGACGGCCATGGCGTCTTCGTCGAGTGCAGCGCACACCCCGTCCTCACCCCTGGCATCGAGGACACGGCGCAGGAGTCCGGCACCCCCGTCGTCGTCACGGGCACCCTGCGCCGCGACGAAGGCGGCTGGCCCCGCTTCGCGGAATCGCTCGCCCAACTCTGGGCGCACGGGGTCCCGGTGGACTGGAGCACCCTGCTGCCCACCGGCCGGCGGACCGACCTCCCCACCTACGCCTTCCAGCGACAGCGCTACTGGCTGTCGGCCTCCGCGGGTACTCAGGATGCGGCCGGTCTCGGGCTGCGACCGGTGGAGCATCCGCTCGTCCCGGCCGCCGTTCCCATGGCCGGTACGGACACGGTCGTCCTCACCGGGCGGATCAGTACGGCCACCCACCCGTGGATCGCCGACCACACCGTCCGGGGCGTCACCATCCTCCCCGGCACCGGCTTTGTGGACCTTGCCATCAGGGCGGGTGACCAGGTCGGCTGTCCCAGGGTCGAGGAACTCGTGCTGGAGGCCCCGCTGATCCTCTCGGATCAGGGTGGGGTGCAGCTCCAGGTCAGCGTCGGCGCTCCGGACGATCAGGGCCGCCGACCGGTCACGGTGCACTCGCGCGCCGACGACGCGCTCGACGGTGAGCCATGGACCGGGCATGCCACCGGGCTTCTCGGACCGGACACCGCCGCCGACAGTGGAACCGGCCTCGACGTGTGGCCCCCTAAGGGAGCCACCCCGGTGGACCTGGACGGCATTTACGACCAGCTGGCCGCCGCCGGAGTGGACTACGGGCCCGTGTTCCAGGGCCTGCGGGAGGTCTGGCGTCAGGGTGACGACCTCTACGCGGAGGTGACCCTTCCGCAGGACCAGCGGGACGAAGCCGAGCGGTTCGGGCTGCACCCGGCCCTGCTCGACTCCGTACTGCACGCCCTGTCGTGGTCCCCGCTCGCGGAGCAGGACGGTGGTCCCTGGATGCCCTTCACCTGGAACGGCGTCTCGCTCTTCGCGACCGGGGCGACCACCCTGCGGGCCCGCCTCAGCACCGCGCCGACCGGGGCCGTGACGCTGGATATCGCTGACGGCCTCGGTGAGCCCATCGCCTCCGTCGACGCGCTGCGGCTCCGGGCCGTCACCGCCACCGCACTGACCGGCGCCGCACCGCGCGACACCCTCTTCCGCCCCGAGTGGACGGCCCTCCACGGGCCGAAGTTCACCGGCTCCTGGGCCGTGCTCGGTGCGGAACGACGGGGCCTGACGGCCGCGTTCACGGGGAACGGCGACACCTACACCGATCTCGCCGCGCTCACCGCGGCGGTCGAGGCGGGCGCGCCCGTCCCCGAGGTCGTCCTGATCGCCGCACCGCGCAGCGACCGGGACGGATTCCTCCCGGGGGTGGTACACGGCGCCGTGCGCGACGCCCTGGAACTCATCCAGCACTGGCTGGCCGACGACCGGTTCGCCGCCTCCCGTCTGGTGCTGGTGACGAGCGGGGCCATGGCGGCCGAGGCCACCGACCCGGTGACCGACCTGCCACATGCCGCCGGCTGGGGGCTGTTCCGGTCCGCCCAGTCCGAGCATCCCGGGCGGTTCGTCCTCGTCGACCTGGACGAGGAGGACTCCTCGGCCGCCGCCCTGCCGGAGGTCATCGGCTCCGGCGAGCCACAGGCCGTCGTCCGGGCCGGCACGCCCCGCGCCGTGCGGCTCACAAGGGTCCACCTGGCCGGCGAGGCCCCGGCCTTCGACGCACAGGGCACGGTGCTGATCACCGGCGGTACGGGAATGATCGGCACCCTGGTGGCCCGTCATCTGGTGACACAGCGCGGGATACGTCATCTGGTGCTCACCAGCCGCCGTGGCGCGGCGAGCCCGGGGGCCACGGAACTGCGGGACGAGCTGGCCGGGCTCGGGGCGGAAGTCACCCTTGCCGCCTGCGACGCCGCAGACCGGACCGCGTTGGCGGAGCTGCTGGCGGCTGTTCCGCAGGCCCATCCGCTGACCGCGGTCGTGCACGCGGCAGGGGTGGTCGAGGACAGTGTGGTCACCTCGCTCACCCCGGGGCATCTGGACACCGTGCTGCGGCCCAAGGTGGACGCGGCCTGGAACCTGCATGAGCTCACCAAGGATCTGGGCCTGTCGGCGTTCATCCTGTTCTCCTCGGCGGCCGCGCACTTCGGCAACGCAGGGCAGGGCAACTACGCCGCCGCCAACGCCTTCTTGGACGCACTCGCACACCACCGGCGCGCCCAGGGCCTGCCCGCCGTCTCGATGGCCTGGAGCGTCTGGGCCGAGCGGGTCCAAGCCGCGGACCAGAGCGAGGAGATGCGGGCGGAGCGGATCTCGGCGGGAGCGATGACCGCGGAACTCGGCATGGTCCTCTTCGACCACGCCCGCCGGGCCGGCGAACCGGTGCTGGTGCCGATTCCGCTGGACATCCCGGCGATCCGGGCCCTGCCGAAGGACCGGGTACCGATCCTGCTGCACGGTCTGATGCCCGGCGACACCCGGCGGTCGGCCGGCACCGAGGGACCGGGCGAGAAGGGCTGGGCAGAGCGGCTGATCGCCATGCCGGCGGACAAACAGCGGGAGACCGTGCTGGCCCTGGTGCGTACCCAGGTCGCGTCGGTACTCGCCTACGAGTCCGCCGATCAGGTCGAGGACCACCGGCCGTTCAAGGACCTGGGGTTCGACTCGCTGACCGCGGTGAAACTGCGCAATCAGCTGGCCGCGGCCGGTGGCCTGACCCTGCCCGCCACCCTGGTCTTCGACCATCCGACCCCGGTCGCGCTCGCCGAGTTCCTGCGGGAGGAGCTGGTGCCGGCCGAGGCGGACCCCTCGGCCCGGCTGCTCGCCGAACTCGACCGGATCGCCGCCGGACTGCCGGAGATCGCCCCCGACGCCGCCGGCCGGGACAAGATCACCGCTCGGCTGCGCAGCATCTTGTGGCAGTGGGACGAGAGCAGGAACGGCGAGAGTCCGGAGAACTCCGACGAGGACTTCGACTCAGCCACCGATGACGAACTCTTCGACGCTCTCGATAACGAACTCGGAATGTCCTAACGCGTGCGGATCAAGCGCCTGACAGTGTTTTGGGGGAAGGTACCGGATGGAGAATGAAGCCAAACTCCGGGATTATCTCAAGCGAGCTACGGCTGATCTCCGCCGCACGCGCCAGAGGTTGCGCGAGGTCGAGGAGAAGCAGCACGAGCCGATCGCCATCATCGGCATGGCCTGCCGGTATCCGGGAGGAGTGAGTTCACCCGAGGAACTCTGGCAGCTGGTGGCCGACGGCCGGGACGCCGTCACCACCTTCCCGGACAACCGGGGCTGGGACCTGGAATCCCTGCACGACCCGGATTCCGGGCGCCCCTACACCTCTTATGTCCGCGAGGGCGGATTCCTGCATGACGCCCTCGAATTCGACCCCGAAATGTTCGGCATTTCCCCGCATGAGGCCTCCGCCATGGACCCCCAGCAGCGGCTGCTGCTGGAGGCGTCCTGGGAGGCGTTCGAGCATGCGGGAATCGACCCGATGGCCCTGCGCGGCAGTTCCACCGGGGTGTTCGCCGGGCTGATGTATCACGAGTACGCGTCGCGGCTGAACCATGTCGCCCCCGAAGCCGCGGGCTTCCTCGGCACCGGGAGCATCGGCAGCGTGCTGTCGGGCCGGATCTCGTACTCCTTCGGCCTGGAGGGCCCGGCGGTGACCGTGGACACCGCCTGCTCGTCCTCCCTGGTGGCCCTGCATCTGGCGATCCAGGCACTGCGGACCGGGGAGTGCTCACTGGCCCTGGCCGGCGGGGTCACCGTGATGTCCACCCCCGATACGTTCATCGACTTCTCCCGTCAGCAGAACCTGGCACGCAATGGGCGCTGCAAGGCATTCGCCTCGGGCGCGGACGGCACCACCCTCGCCGAGGGCGCCGGAATGCTGCTGGTGGAGCGGCTGTCGGACGCCGAGCGCCACGGCCATCCGATCCTCGCGGTGGTGCGGGGTTCGGCGGTGAACCAAGACGGTGCGTCCAACGGTCTCACCGCCCCCAACGGCCCCTCCCAGCAGCGCGTCGTGGAGCAGGCCCTGGCGAACGCCCGGCTCTCCGCCGATCAGGTCGACGCGGTGGAGGCACACGGCACCGGCACCGCCCTCGGCGACCCCATCGAGGCGCAGGCGCTGCTGGCCACGTACGGCCAGGGACGCCCGGCGGAGCGGCCGTTGTGGCTGGGTTCGGTGAAGTCGAACCTCGGACATACCCAGGCCGCGGCCGGGGTGGCCGGTGTGATGAAGATGGTGCTGGCCATGCGGCACGGTGTGCTGCCGAAGACGCTGCATGTGGATGAGCCGTCGTCGCATGTGAATTGGGCCGCGGGTGCGGTGGAGCTGCTGACGGAGGCCAGGGAGTGGCCCGAGAGTGGGCAGCTGCGTCGGGCGGGTGTGTCGTCCTTCGGCATCAGCGGGACGAACGCACACGTCGTGCTGGAGCAGGCACCTCCCGCCTCTGAGCCGGAGGCCGTGGAAACGGCTGACGACGAGCCGGTTGAGGCGGCGGCGCGGGCAGGGGTGGTGCCGTGGGTGCTGTCGGCGCGTTCGGAGCAGGCGTTGTCGGCTCAGGCGGAGCGCTTGGCGTCCTTCGTGGCGGAGCACCCCGAGCTGGACGCAACTGACGTGGGATTCTCCCTGCTGAGCACGCGAGCGGGGTTGGAGTACCGGGCGGTGGTCCTCGGCGCTGACCGGGAGGAGTCGCTCTCCGGAGTTCGTGGACTGGCTGGGGGGCTGGACCCGGCGGGCGTGGTGCGGGGTTCGACCGGTACGGGAGCCGGTAGCCGTGTGGCGCTGGTGTTCCCTGGTCAGGGTTCGCAGTGGCTGGGGATGGCGGACCAACTGCTGGCTACTTCCCCGGTGTTCGCGGGGCGGATGGCTGAGTGTGGTGCGGCGCTTTCGGAGTTCGTGCCCTGGAAGTTGGACGAGGTGCTGTCCGACGAGGACGCGTTGGCGCGCGTTGATGTGGTGCAGCCGGTGCTGTGGGCGGTGATGGTGTCGCTGGCTGCGGTCTGGGAGGACTGCGGTGTGGTGCCCGCTGCCGTGGTGGGTCATTCGCAGGGTGAGATCGCCGCGGCCTGCGTCGCCGGGATTCTGTCGTTGCGTGATGGTGCCCGGGTGGTGGCGTTGCGCAGTCAGGCCATCGGCCGTGTCCTGGCTGGTCGCGGCGGCATGGTGTCGGTCGCCGGCTCGCGCGAGGCCGTGCAGGAGCGCATCGCCAAGTGGGGCGAGCGGGTGTCCGTCGCCGCCATCAACGGCCCGGCATCGACCGTCGTTTCAGGTGAACCCGAGGCCTTGCGGGAGTTGCTGGCGGAGTGCGCCGAGCAGGACGTACGGGCCCGGCAGATCCCGGTGGACTACGCCTCGCACGGGGCCCAGGTCGAGGAGCTGCGCGAGGAACTCGCCACCGTCCTGGCCGAGGTGGCGCCTGCGGAAGGCCGTATCCCGTTCTACTCCGCGGTGAACGCCTCGGTCGTCTCCGGTGAGGAGCTGGACGCCGGGTACTGGTTCGAGAACCTGCGCAACACCGTGCGGTTCGAGGAAGCGATCCAGGCCCTCTTTGCGGACGGGCACGGCGTCTTCGTCGAATGCAGCGCGCACCCCGTCCTGACCCCGGGCATCGAAGACACCGCGCAGGAGGCAGGCAGCCCCGTCGTGGTGACGGGATCTCTCCGCCGCGACGAGGGCGGCTGGCCGCGGTTCGCGCAGTCCCTCGCCCAACTCTGGGCGCACGGCGTCCCGGTGGACTGGAGCACCCTGCTGCCCACCGGCCGGCGGACCGACCTCCCGACCTACGCCTTCCAGCGACAGCGCTACTGGCTGGACGACACCGGCACCGTCGGCGATGTCACCGCCGCCGGACTGAGCAGCGCCGATCATCCCCTGCTCGGTGCGGCCGTCTCGATGCCCGGCACTCAGGTGCTCACGGGGCGGCTGTCGCAGACCAGCCACCCCTGGCTGGCCGAGCGGATCGTCCTCAACACCGCGGTGGTGCCCGAGAGCGCGTTGGTCGACCTTGCCATCCGGGCCGGGGACCAGGTGGGCTGCGACCTCGTCCGCGAACTCACCGTGGAGATACCGCTGGTGCTGCCGGAGCATGCTGCCGTGCTGCTGCGGGTGCTGGTCGCGGAGCCCGACGCGGACGGCGGCCGGGAGATCAGTGTCTACTCGCGGCCGGAGGACGTCCCGGACGAGCAGGCGTGGACCCGGCATGCGACCGGTGTCCTCGCCCGAAGCGCCGAGCCGGCCGGCTTTGACGCACAGAGCTGGCCTCCCACGGATGCCGCGCCCGTCGAGCTGGCGGACTTCTACCGCGAACGGGCCGAGCTGGGGCTGGGCTACGGCCCGGTGTTCCAAGGGCTGCGCGCGGTCTGGCGGCGCGGTGGTGAGCTGTTCGCCGAGGTGGCCCTGCCCGAGGGGGACACGGGTGACACGAGCGGCTTCGGGCTGCATCCGGCACTGCTTGATGCGGCGCTGCAATGCGCCGGGCCGGACGGGGCGCAACTGCCGCTCGCCTGGACGGGGGTGAGCCTGCATGCCGTAGGGGCGACCGCACTGCGGGTGGCGCTGACCCCGGCCGGGGACGGGTACGCCGTTCGGATCGCGGACGTCGAGGGCGCTCCCGTCGCCTCCATCGCCTCCGTGACCTGGGATGACGTGCCGGCGGAACGGCTCGCCGAAGGTTCCGGCCGCCGCGGATCGCTGTACGGGGTGGACTGGGTGGCCCCGGACCCGGCCCCGGCCGCGGCGCCAGTGGACCCCGAGGGGACTTCCCTGGTGGTGCTCGGGGGCGACGGGCTAGGGGTTGGTACGGCACCGGGTGGCGACTTCCTGGACCTGGAAGCCCTGAAGGCGCTCGATCCGACCCCGGAAGTAGTGGTTCTCCCGGTACCCGACTCAGGGGTTGTCGGGGTTTCCGGTGGGGTTCGGGAGGTCGCATATGGGGTGTTGGAGACGCTGCGGGCCTGGTTGGCTGAAGAACGGTTCGCCGGGTCGCGGTTGGTGATTCTGACCCGGAGCGCGGTGTCTGTGACGGGGGAGGAAGTAGATCTGGTGACGGCACCGGTATGGGGGTTGGTGCGTTCGGCACAGTCGGAGAACCCGGATCATTTCGTGCTGGTCGACAGCGATGACCGGCAGGCGTCGCGCGCTGCGCTGATGGCGGCCGTCGCCCTGGGCGAGCCTCAAGTGGCCATCCGTGACGGCGAGTTGGCGGTGCCGCGGCTCACCACGCTGGAGCCGTTCGAGAAGGACGGCGCACCGGTGTGGAAGCCGGAGGGCACCGTGCTCATCACCGGTGGTACCGGCACCCTGGGCACGCTGGTCGCCCGGCATCTGGTCACCGAGCATCGGGTGCAAAACCTGCTGCTGACCAGCCGCCGCGGCCCGGACGCCGAGGGGGCCGACGCCCTCCGGGAGGAGCTCACCGCTCTGGGGGCCCGGGTGACCATCGCCGCCTGTGACACCGCCGACCGGGACGCGCTGGCCGGACTGCTCGCCGGTATCCCGGCGGAGGCTCCGCTGACCGGTGTCGTGCACACCGCGGGCGTGCTGGACGACGGCGTCCTCGGGTCCCTGACCCGGGAGCGGATCGACGCGGTACTGCGGCCGAAGGTGGACGCCGCCTGGAATCTGCACGAGCTCACCAAGGAGCTCGACCTGTCCGCCTTCGTGCTGTTCTCCTCGGCCGCCGGGGTGTTCGGCGCACCGGGGCAGGGCAACTACGCCACCGCCAATGCATTCCTGGACGCGCTCGCCGCATACCGTCGCGCCCAGGCGCTGCCTGCCGAGTCCCTGGCCTGGGGGCTGTGGGAGGAGAGCAGCGGGCTGACCGGCACGCTCAGCGAGGCCGACCGGCAGCGTAAGGCCCGGGACGGGCTGCGTCCGATGTCCTCGGCGGAGGCGCTGGCGCTGTTCGACGCCTCGGTCGCGGGGGAACGGGCGCTCACCGTGCCGGTCCGGTTCGATCTCACGGCGCTCGGCGTGGGCTTGCGTACCGACGAGGTTCCCCCGCTGCTGCGCCGGCTGGTCCGCGGCACCCGGCGCAGCGCCGCGGCCGGCCAGGGCGGTGCGGACGGTCTGCCGGAGCGGCTGAGGACCGCCTCCCCGGCGCAGCGGTCGCGTCTGCTGCTGAACCTGGTGCGTGGCCATGTGGTCGCCGTACTGGGTTACGCCGACGCGGACGCGGTGGAAGCGGGCAAGGCCTTCAAGGACCTGGGGTTCGATTCGCTGACCGCCGTGGAGCTGCGGAACCGGCTCAACCGGGACACCGGGCTGAAACTCCCGGCGACCACGATCTTCGACTACCCCAACTCGCGGGTGCTCGCCGAATACCTCGGCACGCACTTCGCGCCGTACGGGGACGCCGGCTCCGGTGCCGACGACAACGAGGAGACCATCCGCCGGATGCTGACCTCGATTCCGCTGAACCGTCTCGCCGAGGCCGGGCTGATGAGCTCCCTGCTGGAACTGGCCGGGATCACCGAGGAAGCGTCCGAGACCACCGAAGACGACGACCGCGAATCGCTCGACACGATGGACATGGAAGCCATGATCCAGCTCGCGCTCGACGGTTCCGGCGCCGAAGACGACATGACGCGAGGACTGTGAGTTCACGATGGCCGTGCAGAAAGACCGCGTCGCTGAGGCTCTGCGAGCATCGCTCAAGGAGACCGAACGGTTGCGTGAACAGAACCGCAAGCTCGCGGGCGCGATGCGGGAGCCGATCGCGATCGTCGCGATGGCGTGCCGGTTCCCCGGCGCGAACTCTCCCGAGGAGCTGTGGCGGATCCTGGACTCCGGTACCGACGCCATGTCCGAATTCCCGGCCGACCGCGGCTGGGATGTGGCGAGCCTGTACCACCCGGATCCCGACCACCGCGGGACCTCCTACGTCCGGGAAGGCGGCTTCCTGGACGGCGTCGGCGAGTTCGATGCCGGGTTCTTCGGGATCTCGCCGCGTGAGGCGACCGCGATGGACCCGCAGCAGCGGCTGCTGCTCGAAGCCTCCTGGGAGACCTTCGAGCGGGCCGGCATCGACGGGCTCTCGCTGCGCGGCAGCCGGACCGGCGTCTTCGTCGGGGTGAACTACCAGGACTACGCCTCGCAGCTGCGGGTGGCGCCCGAGGTGGCCGAGGGCTACGGCGTCACCGGCGCCTCGGCGAGCGTGCTGTCCGGCCGCGTTGCCTACACCTTCGGCCTCGAAGGTCCCGCGATCACCGTGGACACCGCCTGTTCCTCGTCGCTGGTGGCGCTGCACTGGGCGATGCAGGCCCTGCGCGCGGGGGAGTGCTCGCTGGCCGTGGCCGGCGGTGTGTCGGTGATGTCCACCCCCGATCTGTTCGTGGAGTTCTCCCGGCAGCGTGGTCTCGCCCAGGACGGCCGGTGCAAGGCCTTCGCCGGTGCCGCGGACGGCACCGGCTGGGGTGAGGGCGCCGGGCTGCTGCTGGTGGAGCGGCTGTCGGACGCCCAGCGCAACGGCCATCCGATCCTCGCGGTGGTGCGGGGTTCGGCGGTGAACCAGGACGGTGCATCCAACGGTCTGACCGCCCCCAACGGACCCTCGCAGCAGCGGGTGATCCGGCAGGCCCTCGCCAGCAGCCGGCTGTCGGCCGATCAGGTCGACGCGGTGGAGGCGCACGGCACCGGGACGACCCTCGGCGACCCCATCGAGGCGCAGGCGCTGCTGGCGACGTACGGGCAGGACCGGCCCGCCGACCGGCCGCTCTGGCTCGGCTCCGTGAAGTCCAACATCGGACACACCCAGGCCGCCGCGGGAGCCGCCGGGGTCATCAAGATGGTGATGGCCCTGCGGCACGGTGTGCTGCCCAAGACCCTGTACGTCGACGAGCCCACCCCGCACGTCGACTGGTCGGCCGGCGCGGTGCGGCTGCTGACCGAGGCCCGCGACTGGCCGGAGACCGGCCGCCCCCGCAGGTCCGGGGTGTCGTCCTTCGGGATCAGCGGCACCAACGCCCATGTCATCCTCGAACAGGCCCCGGAAGGCGAACCGGCCCCGGAGGAAGCCCCGGTGGCGCCGTCCGCTCCGTCGGCGGCCGCGGTGCTGCCCTGGGTGCTGTCCGCCCGTTCCCGCCAGGCCCTTGCCGCCCAGGCCCGTGAACTGATGTCCTTCGTGGCCGACCGGCCGGATCTGGACCCGGTCGACATCGGCTTCTCCCTGGCGACCAGCCGTGCCGCGCTGGAGCACCGTGCGGTCGTCTTCGGTACCGGGCGTGACGAACTCCTCGCCCATGTCGAGGAGTTGGCTGAGCGCGGGGCGGAGGCCACCGGTGCGCTGTGCGGGGTCGCGGGCGACGGCCGGGTCGGTGTGCTGTTCACCGGCCAGGGAGCGCAGCGGCTCGGGATGGGCCGTGAGCTGTACGAGACCTACCCGGTCTTCGCGCAGGCCTGGGACGAGGTGTGCGCGGAGCTCGACCCGCGGCTGCCCCGGCCCCTGCGGGAGGTCGTGTGGGGTGAGGACCAGGACCTCCTGCACCAGACCCAGTACGCCCAGGCCGCCCTGTTCACCGTCGAGGTCGCGCTCTACCGGCTCATGCGGTCCTGGGGCCTGACCCCGGACGTGCTGCTGGGCCACTCCATCGGTGAGGTCACGGCCGCGTACCTGGCGGGTGTGTGGTCGACGGCGGACGCGGCGCAGCTGGTCGCGGCGCGTGGGCGGCTGATGCAGGCGCTGCCGGCCGGCGGGGTGATGGTGTCGGTGCGGGCCTCCGAGGACGAGGTCGTGCCGCTGCTGGAAGGCCGCGAGCAGGTCGGGATCGCCGCCGTCAACGGCCCCGAGTCCGTCGTGCTCTCGGGTGCCGAGGACGCGGTGGAGCAGGTCATCGCCGCTCTGGAGGCCGACGGCCGTAAGGTCAAGCGGCTGCGGGTGAGCCATGCCTTCCACTCGCCGCTCATGGAGCCGATGCTCGCCGAGTTCCGCGCGGTCACGGAGCAACTCACCTATCAGGAACCGCAGTTCGCGGTGGTGTCCAACGTGACCGGACGCCTGGCCGAGCCCGGGGAACTGTGCGATCCGGCCTACTGGGTCCGCCACGTCCGTGAGGCCGTACGCTTCCACGACGGCATCCGGGCCGCACACCACGAAGGCGTGGACCTCTTCGTGGAACTCGGTCCCGGCGGGGTGCTCTCCGCCATGGGCCAGGACTGTCTGCCGGAGACCGTCGCGTTCCGGCCGAGCCTGCGCGCGGACCGCCCCGAACCCGAGGCCCTGCGCGACACCCTCGCCGGTGCCCACGTACACGGTGCCACCGTCGACTGGACCCCACACCTCCAGGGCGGCCGGCGCACCGCCCTGCCCACCTACGCCTTCCAGCGCCGGCGGTACTGGCTCGAAGGCTCCGCCGACGCCGGGGATGTGACGGCCGCCGGACTCGGCCCGGCCGGACACCCCCTCCTCGGCGCCGCCGTGGCGCTGCCCGACTCCGACGGCTTCCTCTTCACCGGCCGGCTGTCCCTGGCCACCCACCCCTGGCTCGCCGACCACGCGGTCTCCGGCACCGTGCTGGTACCGGGCACCGCACTGGTCGAACTCGCCATCCGCGCCGGGGACCAGGTCGGCTGCGACCTGCTGGAGGAACTCACCCTCCAGACGCCCCTGACCCTCCCCGGCCAGGGCGCGGTGCAGACCCGCGTCACCGTCGGCGAGCCGGCCGCGGACGGCCGCCGGGAGATCTCGGTGTTCTCCCGCCCCGAAGACGCCGACGGCGATGAGCCCTGGACGCAGCACGCCACCGGCTTCCTCGCCACGGCGGCCGGCACCGGCACACCCGCCGGATTCGAGGAGTCCTGGCCACCCGCCGGGGCCGAGCCCGTCGCCGTCGACGGCTTCTACGAGGAGCTGTCCGCCGCCGGATTCGCGTACGGACCGGTCTTCCAGGGCGTGCGGGCCGCGTGGCGGCGCGGCGACGAGGTGTTCGCCGAGGTCGCGCTGCCCGCGGAAGCGGCCGAACAGGCGGGGCGGTTCGGTCTGCATCCGGCTCTGCTCGACGCGGCCGTACAGACCGTGAGCCTCGGTACGTCCCTCACCAACGGCGGGCCCGGCCTGCCGTTCTCCTGGACCGGCGTCCGGCTGCACGCCGTCGGCGCGGCCACCCTGCGCGCCAGACTCTCCCCGTCCCCGGACGGCGGGGTCGCGGTCCTCGTCGCCGACGACACCGGCGCACCCGTGGCCACCATCGACTCCCTGGCGATCCGGCCCGTCTCCGGCACCCTCAAGTCCGCCGCCCGCGACCACTGGTCCTCGCTCTTCCACCTCGACTGGATCACGCTGCCCGAAGCGGGCGAGCCCGCCCGCCCGGCCACCTGGGCGGCCGTCGGCAGCGGCACCGACACCGTGGCCGGAACGCTGCGCGCCGCCGGCACCGAGGTGGTGACGGCCGAGGACTTCGCGGCCCTCGCCGCGCGGGACACCGTGCCGGACGCCGTGCTCTGGGCCCTGCCGGAGGCCGCGCCCGGCGAACTGCCGGACCGGGTACGGGAGACCACCACCCGGACGCTGGCCGCCCTGCGCGGCTGGCTGGCCGAGGAGCGGTTCGCCACGTCCCGGCTGGTCATCCTCACCCGGGGCGCGGTCTCCGTCACCGACGAGCGCAGCCCGGACCTCGCCCCCGCCCCGGTATGGGGACTGGTCCGGTCCGCGCAGACCGAGAACCCGGACCGCTTCCTGCTCATCGACCTCGACGACCAGGAAGCCTCCTGCCGCGCGCTGCCCGCCGCCCTCGCCTCCGGGGAACCGCAGCTCGCGCTGCGCGGCGGCACCCTGCACGCCACCCGTCTGATGAAGGCCGCCTCCGCCGCCCCGCTGACCCCGCCGGACGGCCGGGCCTGGCAGCTCACCAGCACCGCCAAGGGCAACCTGGACGCCCTCTCGCTGGTGGACAGCGATCGGGCCTGCGGAGCACTGGCCGGGCACCACGTCCGGATCGAGGTACGCGCCGCCGGCCTCAACTTCCGGGACGTCCTCAGTGCCCTGGACATGTACCCCGGTGACGCCGGAGCGATGGGCCTGGAAGGCGCAGGCGTCATCGTCGAGGTCGGCTCCGGCGTGACCGGCCTCGCCCCCGGCGACCGGGTGATGGGTACCTTCACCGAAGCCTTCGGCCCCCTCGCCGTCGCCGACCACCGGGCCATCGTCCGCATCCCCGAGGGCTGGTCCTTCGCCGAGGCAGCGGCCACCCCGATCGTCTTCCTCACCGCCTACTACGCCCTGGTCGATCTGGCCGGAGTGCAGCCGGGCGACACCGTGCTGGTGAACTCCGCCGCCGGCGGCGTGGGCATGGCCGCGGTCCAGCTGGCCACCCACCTCGGCGCCGAGGTCTACGGCACCGCCAGTCCCGCGAAGTGGGACGCCCTGCGGGACCTCGGCCTGGACGACGACCACATCGCCTCCTCCCGGACCCTGGACTTCGAGAACCAGTTCCTGGCCGCCACCGGGGGCCGGGGCATGGACGTCGTACTCGACTCCCTGGCCGGCGAGTTCGTGGACGCCTCCCTGCGGCTGCTGCCCTCGGGCGGCCGGTTCATCGAGATGGGCAAGGCCGATGTCCGCGACGCGGACGAGATCGCCACCGCCTACCCCGGCGTCCGCTACCGCGCCTTCGACCTCCCCGAGGCCGGGCCGGAACGCACCCGCGAGATGTTCACCGACCTGCTCGCCCTGTTCGACCGCGGCGTGCTGCGCCCGCTGCCGCTCACCACCTGGGATGTGCGCCGCGCCCCGGACGCCTTCCGGTACATCAGCCAGGCCCGCCAGGTCGGCAAGGTCGTACTCACCATCCCGCCGGCGCCGCACCCGGACGGCACGGTACTGATCACCGGGGCCAGCGGCACCCTCGCCGCCGTCATCGCCCGGCACCTGGTGGCCGAGCACCGGGTGCGCCACCTCCTGCTGGTCAGCCGGCGCGGCGCCGACGCGCCCGGCGCGACCGACCTGCGTGCCGAACTCACCGCACTCGGCGCCGAGGTCACCCTGGCCTCCTGCGACATCGCCGACCGGGCCGCGGTGGCCGCGCTGCTCGCCGCTGTCCCCACGGAGACCCCGCTGACCGGTGTCGTGCACACCGCCGGGGTGCTCTCCGACGGAGTGATCGACTCGCTCACCCCCGAGCGGCTCGACCATGTCCTGCGGCCGAAGGTGGACGGCGCCTGGCACCTCCACGAACTCACCAAGGACCTCGACCTCTCCGCCTTCGTCCTGTTCTCCTCGGTGTCCGGGATGTTCGGCGGTCCGGGGCAGGGCAACTACGCCGCCGCGAACACCTTCCTGGACGCCCTGGCCGCACACCGCCGCGCGCTCGGCCTGCCCGCGCTCTCCCTGCCGTGGGGACTGTGGGCCGAGGCCAGCGCCATGACCGGGAAGCTGGCCGAGCACGATGTGCGGCGCGCCGCCTCCGGTGGCGTCCTGCCGATGACCTCGGAAGAGGGCGTCGCGCTGTACGACGCGGCCGCCACCGTCGTCCGGGCGGTGGTCACGCCCGCCAAGCTGGAACTGAAGGGTGTCACCGCGGCGGAACTGCCGCCCGTGCTCAGCGGCCTGGTACGCACCCCGTCCCGGCGCGCCGCTGCCGCGCTCACCGCACCGGACGCCGGCAACACCCTCGTCCAGCGGCTCGCCGCACTCTCCACCGCCGACCAGGACCGGACCCTGCTCGACCTGGTACGTACGCAGGTGGCCGCGGTGCTCGGCTATCCGGGTCCCGAGGCGGTGGAGGCCGAGCGCGCCTTCTCCGAGCTCGGCTTCGACTCGCTGACCGCGGTGGAACTCCGCAACCGGATCAACAGCGGCACCGCACTGCGGCTGCCCGCGACCCTCGTCTTCGACTACCCGAACTCGCTCGCCCTGGTGAACCACCTGCGCGGCGAACTGCTCGGCCGGCAGACCGACACCCCGGCGCCCGTACAGTCCTCCGCTGCCGCCGACGACGAGCCGATCGCCATCGTCGGCATGGCCTGCCGGTACCCCGGCGGAGTGGAGTCGCCCGAGGACCTCTGGCGACTGCTCGCCGACGGCACCGATGCGCTGTCCGGCTTCCCCGCGGACCGGGGCTGGAACCTCGACGAGCTGTACCACCCGGACCCCGACCACCGCGGCACCTCCTATGCGCGCGCGGGCGGCTTCCTCGCCGACGCCACCGGCTTCGACCCCGCCTTCTTCGGGATCTCGCCGCGCGAGGCCCTGGCCATGGACCCCCAGCAGCGACTGCTGCTGGAGACCTCCTGGGAGGCCTTCGAGAGCGCCGGAATCGACCCCCAGTCGGTCCGCGGCACCAAGACCGGTGTGTTCGCCGGCGCGACCTCGGATGACTACGCGACCCAACTGGCCCCGGTGTTCGACCAGACCGAGGGGTACGCCAGCACCGGCACCGCGGGCAGCGTCGTCTCCGGCCGCATCTCGTACTCCTTCGGTCTCGAAGGCCCGGCACTGACCGTGGACACGGCCTGCTCGTCCTCCCTGGTGGCCCTGCATCTGGCCATCCAGGCGCTGCGCTCCGGCGAGTGCTCACTGGCACTGGCCGGCGGGGTCACGGTGCTGGCCACCCCGGACGTGTTCATCGAGTTCTCCCGCCAGCGCGGCCTCGCCGCGGACGGCCGCTGCAAGCCCTTCGCGGACGCGGCGGACGGCACGGGATGGGGCGAAGGCGCCGGCATGCTGCTCGTCGAGCGGCTGTCGGATGCCCGGCGCAACGGTCACCCGGTGCTTGCGGTGGTGCGGGGTTCGGCGGTGAACCAGGACGGTGCGTCCAACGGTCTGACGGCGCCGAACGGTCCCTCGCAGCAGCGGGTGATCCGCCAGGCGCTCGCCAACGCCGGACTCGAAGCGTCGGATGTGGACGCGGTGGAGGCACACGGCACGGGAACGACGCTCGGCGACCCGATCGAGGCCCAGGCGCTGCTGGCCACATACGGCCAGGACCGCCCCGAGGACCGGCCCCTGTGGCTGGGCTCGATCAAGTCCAACATCGGGCACACCCAGTCGGCGGCCGGCGCGGCCGGCGTCATCAAAATGGTCATGGCGCTGCGGCACGGTGTGCTGCCCAAGACGCTGCATGTGGACGAGCCGTCGTCGCATGTCGACTGGTCCGCGGGTGCGGTGGAGCTGCTGACGGAGGCCAGGGAGTGGCCCGAGAGCGGTCAGCTGCGTCGGGCGGGTGTGTCGTCCTTCGGTATCAGCGGGACGAACGCGCATGTGGTGCTGGAGCAGGCACCTCCCGCCTCTGAGCCGGAGGCCGTGGAACCGGCTGAGGCTGCGCCTGCCGGGGTGGTGCCGTGGGTGCTGTCGGCGCGCTCGGAGCAGGCGCTGGTTGCCCAGGCGGGCCGGTTGGCGTCCTTCGTGGCGGACCGTCCGGAGCTGGATCCTGCTGATGTGGGGTTCTCGCTCCTGAGTACCCGGGCGGGGTTGGAGTACCGGGCGGTGGTGCTCGGTGCTGACGGTGCGGACCTTCTTGAGGGCCTTCGTGGGCTGGCTGCGGGGATGGACCCTGCGGGTGTGGTGCGGGGTTCGACCGGTACGGGAGCCGGTACCCGTGTGGCGCTGGTGTTCCCTGGTCAGGGCTCGCAGTGGCTGGGTATGGCGGACCAACTGCTGGCCAATTCGCCGGTGTTCGCGGGGCGGATGGCTGAGTGTGGTGCGGCGCTGTCGGAGTTTGTGTCCTGGGATCTGATGGCGGTGCTGTCGGATGAGGACGCGTTGGCGCGGGTTGATGTGGTGCAGCCGGTGCTGTGGGCGGTGATGGTGTCGTTGGCTGCGGTCTGGGAGGACTGCGGCGTGGTGCCGTCGGCCGTGGTGGGGCACTCCCAGGGCGAGATCGCCGCGGCCTGCGTGGCCGGGATTTTGTCGTTGCGTGATGGTGCCCGGGTGGTGGCGTTGCGCAGTCAGGCCATCGGTCGGGTGCTGGCTGGTCGCGGCGGCATGGTGTCGGTTGCCGGCTCCCGCGAGGCAGTCCAGGAGCGCATTGCCAGGTGGGGCGAGCGGGTGTCCGTAGCCGCCATCAACGGCCCGGCGTCGACCGTGGTTTCCGGTGAACCCGAAGCGTTGCAGGAGTTGCTGGCGGAGTGCGCTGAGCAGGACGTACGGGCCCGGCCGATCCCGGTGGACTACGCCTCCCATGGCCCCCAGGTTGAGGAGCTGCGCGAGGAGCTCGCGACGGTTCTGGCTGAGGTGGCGCCTGCGGAAGGCCGGATCCCGTTCTACTCGGCGGTGAACGCTTCGCTCATATCGGGCGAGGAGCTTGATGCCGGGTACTGGTTCGAGAACCTGCGCAATCCGGTGCGGTTCGAGGAAGCCGTCCAGGCGCTGCTGTCCGACGGCCATGGCGTCTTCGTCGAATGCAGCGCGCACCCCGTCCTGACGCCTGGCATCGAGGACACGGCACAGGAAGCAGGCAGCCCCGTCGTGGTGACGGGCACCCTGCGCCGCGACGAAGGCGGTTGGTCCCGGTTCGCGCAATCGCTGGGCCAGCTCTGGGCGCACGGCGTCCCGGTGGACTGGAGCACCCTGGTTCCGGCCGGTCGGCGGGTCGACCTGCCCACTTATGCCTTCCAGCACAAGCGCTACTGGCCCTCCGGTGTGTTCTTCGGCGGGGACGCCTCGGGGCTCGGACTCGATGCGGCCGATCATCCGCTGCTCGGCGCCGCGATGGCGCTGCCGGACTCCGACGGCTTCCTCTTCAGTGGCCGGCTGTCGCTCGCCACGCACCCCTGGCTGGCCGATCACTCCGTACTGGACACCGTGCTGCTCCCCGGGACCGGACTGGTGGAGCTGGCCATCCGGGCTGGTGACCAGGTCGGTTGCGATCTGCTGGAGGAGCTCACCCTTGAGGCCCCGCTGATCATCCCGGCGACCGGAGGTCGGCAACTCCGTGTCACCGTCGGTGAGTCCGATGCGGACGGTCGCCGTGAACTCGCCGTGTACTCCCGTGCCGAGGAGGCTCCGGCAGACCAGCAGTGGACCCGGCACGCCACCGGCACGCTCGCGCTGGGTGCCGGTCCGGTGGACTTCGGTGAGGAGAGCTGGCCTCCCCGCGGCGCTGAGCCGGTCTCTGTGACCGGCGTGTACGACGAGTTCGCCGCGGTGGGTATGACTTACGGCCCGGTGTTCCAGGGCCTGGGCGCAGCCTGGCGGCGTGGTGAGGAGATCTTCGCCGAGGTCGCTCTGCCCGAGGACATGGCTGCCGACGCGGCGAAGTTCGGGCTGCATCCGGCCCTGCTCGACTCCGCGCTGCATGCGATCGGTCTCCACCCGGTCAACGAGGCCGGGGGACAAGCCCAGCTGCCTTTCGCCTGGAACACGGTCCGTCTGCACGCCGTGGGAGCGGCCGCACTACGGGTGAAGCTGAGCCCGGCCGGCGGCGGTTTCTCGGTCCTGGTCGCCGATGGCACGGGAACCGTGGTCGCCTCCGTCGACTCCCTGGTGACCAGGCCGGTGACCGTCGGCCAGCTCAACGAAGGCCCGGGCACGGATGCCCTGTTCACCGTGGAGTGGTCGGAGTTGCCGCTTCGGTCTGAGCCGGTGGCGGGTTCGTGGGCCGTCCTTGGTGACGATGTGGGGCTGGCTGCGGCGTTGGGTGCGTCGGGTGCGGACGTGCTGAGTGAGCTGGTGGACGTGCCGGAGTGTGTGGTGCTGGCGGTGCCTCGTTCGGATGGTGCGTTGGAGGTGCCGGCGGCGGTTCGGGCCACGCTGGGCCGGGTGCTGGAGAGCGTGCAGTCGTGGCTGGCTGATGAGCGTTGCACGCGTTCGAAGCTGGTGATCGCGACCCGCGGCGCCGTGTCGGTGGCGGGAGAACCGCTGGATGCCGTGGGCGGCGCGGTGTGGGGCCTGCTGCGTTCGGCGCAGACCGAGAACCCGGATCAGTTCGTGCTCATCGACCTTGACGAGTGTGAGTCGTCGGTGGAGGCCATCGCTGCGGCGGCTGCTTCGGGTGAGCCGCAGTTGGCGGTTCGCGACGGGGTGGTATCCGTCCCGCGTTTGGCGAGGTCCGTACCGTCGGATGCGGATAGTGCGCCGGTATGGGACCCCGAGGGCACGGTGCTGATCACGGGTGGCACGGGCACGTTGGGTGCACTCTTCGCCCGGCATCTGGTGTCTGAACATGGTGTCCGCAGCCTGGTGTTGACCAGTCGCCGTGGTTTGGAGGCCGACGGGGCTGAGGAGTTGCAGTCCGAGCTGACGGAGCTGGGCGCTCAGGTCGAGGTCGTGGCATGTGACGCGGCTGACCGTGACGCGCTGGCCGCCGTGCTGGCAAGCATTCCTGCCGACGTCCCGCTGACGGGTGTGGTGCACACGGCCGGTGTTCTGGACGACGGCATCATCGGCTCGCTGACCCCGGAACGCCTGGACACTGTGCTTCGGCCGAAGGTGGACGCGGCCTGGAACCTCCATGAGTTGACCCAGGGCCTGGACCTGTCGGCATTCGTGCTGTTCTCCTCGGCTGCCGGTGTGCTCGGCAGCGCCGGGCAGGGCAACTACGCGGCGGCGAATACGTTCCTCGACGCCCTTGCACAGCACCGTCGCCTCAGTGGACTGCCGGGTACCTCCCTGGCCTGGGGATTCTGGGCGGAGCGCAGTGCGATGACCCGGGAGGTCGGCTCCGCCGATGTCCGGCGGATGGCCCGCGGTGGTGCGCTTGCGCTCGACCAGGCCGAGGGTGTGGCCCTGTTCGACCTCGCCTGTGCCGCGCCCGGCTCCGGCCTGCTCGTGCCGATCCGGCTCGATCTGCGTGGTCTGGCCGCTTCCGGCGCGGTGCCGGCGGTGCTGCGGAACGTCGTACGGGTGCCGGTGCGGCGCGCCACCGCAGCGGCCGGTGAGGCCGCGTCCCTGCGGGAGCGGCTGGCCGGACTGCCGGCCGAGGACCGTGCGGAGCTGCTGCTCGACCTGGTGACCACTCAGGTCGCGGCCGTACTGGGCTACGAGGACTCCGGCGCGGTCCGTACGGACCAGGTGTTCAAGGATCTCGGGTTTGATTCGCTGACCGCCGTGGAGCTGCGCAACCGACTGACCGGGGCCACTGGGCTGCGGCTGCCCGCCACCTTGGTGTTCGACTATCCGACACCCCTCGCGCTCACCGACTGTCTGCGTCGCGAACTGCTGGAGGAGGAGACGGCGGTCGTACCCACCACGCGGGCCGCCGGCACGGACGAAGAGGCCATCGCGATCGTCGGTATGGCCTGCCGGTACCCCGGTGGTGTCACCTCGCCCGAGGAGCTCTGGCAGCTGCTGGCGGCCGGGACCGACGCCATCGGAGAGTTCCCCGCCGACCGTGGCTGGGACCTCGACCGGCTCTATGACCCCGAACCCGGTCTGCCCGGCAAGACCTACACCCGTGAGGGCGGATTCCTTTACGACGCGGGCGAGTTCGACCCGGCATTCTTCGGCATCTCCCCGCGCGAGGCACTGGCCATGGACCCGCAGCAGCGGCTCCTGTTGGAGATGTCCTGGGAGGCCGTCGAACGGGCCGGGATCGCCCCGGCCTCCCTGCACGGCAGCAGGACCGGTGTCTTCGCCGGCATCATGTACCACGACTACGGCTTGCAGACCGACTCCATACCGGAGGAGGTCGAAGGCCACCTCGGTACGGGGACCTCCGGCAGTGTCGCCTCCGGCCGGGTGGCATACACCTTCGGCTTTGAAGGGGCCGCGGTCACTGTGGACACGGCCTGCTCCTCTTCGCTGGTGGCGCTGCATCAGGCGATGCAGGCGCTGCGGGCGGGGGAGTGTGAACTCGCGCTGGCGGGCGGCGCCTCGGTGATGGCGACCCCGGGCACCTTCGTCGACTTCTCGCGGCAGCGGAACCTGGCGAGCGACGGCCGGGTCAAGGCCTTCGCCTCGGGCGCGGACGGCACCACCCTCGCCGAGGGCGCCGGAATGCTCCTGGTGGAGCGGCTGTCGGATGCCCGGCGTAACGGCCATCCGGTGCTTGCGGTGGTGCGGGGTTCGGCGGTGAATCAGGACGGTGCGTCCAACGGTCTGACCGCGCCGAACGGCCCCTCGCAGCAGCGGGTGATACGTCAGGCGCTCGCCAACGCCGGACTCGAAGCGTCCGAGGTGGACGCGGTGGAGGCGCACGGCACCGGTACGACGCTCGGCGACCCGATCGAGGCCCAGGCGCTGCTGGCGACCTACGGGCAGGACCGGGAAGAGCCGTTGTGGCTGGGCACGGTCAAGTCGAACATCGGGCACACCCAGGCCGCGGCCGGCGTCGCCGGCGTGATGAAGATGGTCCTTGCCATGCGGCGCGGCGTACTTCCGCGGACCCTGCATGTCGATGAACCCTCCTCGCACGTCGACTGGTCGGCCGGTGCGGTCGAACTGCTCACCGAGGCGCGCGACTGGCCGACCACCGGGCGGCCGCGCCGGGCGGGCGTGTCCTCCTTCGGGATCAGCGGCACCAACGCGCACGTCGTGCTGGAAGAGGCGCCAGGACCGGTGGCCGAGGAGCCCACAGCGACCGGTGCCGACTCGGACACCGGCGCCGGCGCCGGGGTCGTGCCCTGGGTGCTCTCGGCCCGCTCTGGGGAGTCCCTCGCCGCACAGGCCGGACGGCTGGCGTCCTTCGTGGCAGCGCAACCGGACCTGAGCCCGACCGACATCGGTTTCTCGCTGGTCACCACCCGTACCCCGCTGGACCACCGCGCGGTGGTCCTGGGCACCGACCGTACGGAACTCCTCGCCGCCCTCCGGAACGTCACCCCGGACGCGGACGTCATCGGCGACCCACGACTCGGTGTGCTGTTCACCGGTCAGGGCGCGCAGCGACTCGGCATGGGCCGTGAGCTGTACGACGCCTACCCGGTGTTTGCGCGGGCCTGGGATGAGGTGTGTGCGGAGCTGGACGGTCTGCTGCCGCGGCCCTTGCGTGAGGCGGTCTGGGGCGAGGATGACCTGCTCGATCAGACGCAGTACGCCCAGGCGGCGCTGTTCGCCCTCGAAGTCGCCCTCTACCGCCTCGTCGAATCCCACGGTGTGACGCCGGATGTGCTGCTGGGGCACTCCATCGGTGAGGTCACGGCTGCCTACCTTGCCGGTGTGTGGTCGCTGGCGGACGCGGCGAAGCTGGTCGCGGCACGTGGGCGCCTGATGCAGGCCCTGCCCGCCGGCGGCGTCATGGCGTCGGTGCGGGCCTCGGAGGACGAGGTCACGCCGCTGCTGGAGGGCCGCGAGCAGGTCGGCATCGCTGCCGTCAACGGCCCAGAGTCCCTCGTGATCTCCGGCGCCGAGGCCGAGGTGGAGCAGATCGCCGCCGCCCTGGAGGCCGAGGGCCGCAAGGTCAAGCGGCTGCGGGTGAGCCATGCCTTCCACTCGCCGCTGATGGACCCGATGCTGGCCGACTTCCGCACGGTTCTGGAACAACTCACCTACAACGAAGCCGAGTTGGCGCTGATTTCGAACGTGACCGGCCGTCTCGCCGACCCCGCCGAGCTTCGTGACCCGGAGTACTGGGTGCGGCACGTCCGGGAAGCCGTCCGCTTCCACGACGGCATCCAGGCCGCCCACGCCGAGGGTGTCACCACCTTCCTCGAACTCGGTCCGGACGGCGTCTTGTCCGCCATGGGCCAGGACTGCCTACCGCAGACCGCCACTACTACCGCCCCCGTCACCCTCCAGCCGACCCTGCGCAAGGACCGCCCCGAACCCGTCGCCCTGCTGCATGCTCTCGGCGTTGCCTACGCCCGGGGCGTCCCGGTGGACTGGACGCCGCTGTTCCCGGGCGCCCGCGCCGTGGAGCTGCCGACCTACGCGTTCCAGCGTCGGCGCTACTGGTTGGAGGGGACCGCTGGAGCCGGCGATATGACGGCCGCAGGGCTGGGGAATGCCGAGCACCCGCTGCTCGGTGCCACCGTGACGCTGCCGGACGCCGTCGTCCTGAGCGGGCGGCTGTCCCTGGCCACCCATCCGTGGCTGGCCGACCACGCCGTCATGGACACCGTGCTGCTGCCGGGAACCGCCCTGGTCGAACTGGCCCTCCAGGCCGGCGACCGGCTCGGTTGTGACCTCATCGAGGAACTGACCCTTCAGGAGCCGCTGGTTCTGCCGGAGCGGGGTGGCGTGCAGCTGCGCGTGGTCGTCGCGGAGCCCGAGGAGGACGGCCGCCGGCCACTGACCGTGTACTCCCGCCCGGAGGGGGACGCGGAGGAGGACTGGACCCGGCACGCCGTCGGTGTGCTGGCCGCCGGGAGCGCCGTGCCGGCCGGCGAGGGCGCGGAGGTCTGGCCGCCGGCCGGGGCCGAGTCCGTCTCCGTGGACGGCTTCTACGACGAACTGGCCGCCGCCGGCTTCGGCTACGGCCCCATGTTCCAGGGGGTCCAGGCCGCCTGGCGGCACGGGGACGAGGTCCATGCCGAGGTCACGCTGCCCGAGGACGCCGCTGCCGAGGCGGCGAAGTTCGCACTGCATCCGGCCCTGCTCGATGCCGCGCTCCAGACCGTCGGCCTGCTCGACGACGCCGCAGCGGGACTGCCGTTCGCCTGGCGCGGGATCCGGCTGCACGCGGTGGGCGCCGGCGCGCTGCGTACCACGCTGACCCGGGACGGCGACGGGGTGCGGGTGAAGGTCTGCGACGAGACCGGTGCGCTCGTGGCCACCATCGACGGGCTGACCGTCCGGCCGGTGCGTACCGAGCAACTGGCCGGTGGCCGCGGGGAGTCGATGCTCCAGCTGCGCTGGACTTCGCTGCCCCTACCGGGCACCGCAACGGTGTCGGCCGAGAACTGGGCCGTGCTGGACGAGAACGGGATCGGTCTGAAGGCCGTCCTCGACGCGCCCGCGTTCGACTGGTCCGCGCTCGCCGAGCAGGACGAGGTGCCGGACGTGGCGCTGTGGTCCGTGCCGGACATCGCGGGGAAGGGCCTGGCCGAGGGTGCACATGCCCTCGCGCGCCTGGTGCTGGAGCGGCTCCAGAGCTGGCTCGCCGAGGAGCGGTATCAGGATGCGCGGTTGGTGATCCTGACCCGTGGTGCGGTCCTGCTGGACGGCGACACGGTCTCCCCGGCGGCAGCGGCGGTCTGGGGGCTCGTCCGGTCCGCGCAGTCGGAGCACCCGGACCGAATCGTGCTGATCGACGCCGATGCCGACGCCCTTGGTAACGAGGGCGCCGGACATGCCCTGCGCGCCGCCGTGGCGTCCGGTGAACCGCAGCTGGCCCTGCGCGGCGGGAGTGTTCTCGTGCCCAGGCTGGCCCGGTTCGCCGCGCCCGGACAGGTGGGTGCGCCGAGGTGGAATGCCGAGGGCACCGTGCTGATCACGGGGGGAACCGGAGCCCTCGGTGCCTTGGTGGCGCGGCATCTGGCCGCCGAACACGGGGTGCGCAAGCTGCTGTTGATCAGCCGTCAGGGCCCGGCTGCCGAGGGCGCCGGGGAGCTTCGGGCGGAACTCGCCGGGCTCGGTGCGAGCGCGGAGATCGTTGCCTGCGACGCGGCCGACCGGGACGCCCTGGCCCGGGTCCTCGCCGACCTGCCCGCCGAAGCGCCGCTCACCGGAGTGGTGCACACGGCAGGTGTCCTGGACGACGGGGTGTTCGGTTCGCTCACCCCGGAGCGTCTCGACGCGGTGCTGTCGCCGAAGGTGGACGCCGCGGTGAACCTGCATGAACTCACCAAGGGCCGCGAGCTCTCCGCGTTCGTGCTGTTCTCCTCCGCGGCCGGGGTGCTCGGCGCCCCGGGGCAGGCGAACTATGCGGCGGCCAACAGCTTCCTGGACGCCCTGGCCGGCTATCGCCGTTCGCTGGACCTCCCGGCGGTCTCCCTCGCATGGGGACGCTGGGCCGACACCAGTGAGATGACCGGTGGGCTCGACCAGGCCGACCTGCGGCGGATGAGCAGTGGCGGCATCGACGCGCTGACCTCCGCGGAGGGGCTCGCCCTGTTCGACGCCGGGACCGTCTCGGCGGAGAGCCTGCTGATTCCGGTACGGCTGAACACCGCCGCGCTGCACGCCCGTGCGGCCGGAGGGATGCTGCCACCGGTCATGCGGGACCTGGTCCGGACGCGCGTGCGCCGCTCCGCCGCCGGCGGGAAGGCCATGGCCGAGGACCTGAGCCGGCGCCTCGCCGGACTCAGCGACCCCGAGCGGCAGCAACTGCTGCTCACCGTGGTGCGTACGCAGGTGGCCGCGGTGCTGGGCTACTCCGGGCCGGAAGAGGTCCCCGGCGGGCGGCCGTTCAGCGAGCTCGGGTTTGACTCACTGACCGCTGTGGAGCTGCGCAACACCCTGACCGCGGTCACCGGACTGCGGCTGCCGGCCACCCTGGTCTTCGACTATCCGACCTCGGAAGTCCTCGCCGAGAAGCTCCGCGCGGATCTGCTCGGCGAACGGGACGAACAGTCCGGCCTCCTCTCCGTCTTCGCCGGGCTCGACCGGCTGGAACTCTCGCTGCCCGAGATCGCCACGGACGAGGTCGCCCGGGACCGGCTCGCCGTCCGGCTCCAGAGCCTGCTGTCGGGGCTGGGCGGGGCGCAGGAGGACGACGGGGCGGGGACGGTCGCCGCGACGCTGGACGCGGCGAGCGACGACGAGGTCTTCGACTTCATTGAGCGAGAGTTCGGGAGTTCCTGATATGGCACGTGCACACGTCGCGGGCGTCACCTGGAGGGCCGCAGCAGATGGCGAATGAGGAGAAGCTCCGCGAGTACCTCAAGCGGATGACGGCCGATCTCTACGAGACGCGTCAACGCCTTCAGGACGCCCAGGAGAAGAGCCATGAACCGCTCGCCATCGTGGGCATGAGCTGCCGGTTCCCGGGCGGGGTGGCCTCGCCCGAGGACCTGTGGCGGCTGCTCGACGCCGGTGGCGAGGGAATCACCGGATTCCCCGTCGACCGGGGCTGGGACACGGAGGGTCTGTACGACCCGACGGGCCGGGCCGAGGGCACGTCGTACGCGAAGGAAGGCGGCTTCCTGCACGAGGCGGCCGACTTTGACCCCGCCTTCTTCGGGATCAGTCCCAAGGACGCGGCCGCGGTGGACCCGCAGCAGCGGCTGCTCCTGGAGACCTCCTGGGAGGCCCTGGAACGGGCCGGGATCGATCCGGCGAGCCTCCGTGGCAGCCGGACCGGGGTGTTCGCCGGGCTCATGTACCACGACTACTTCGGCAGCACGAGTTCCGGTTCCGCGCTCTCCGGCCGGGTCGCCTACAACTTCGGTTTCGAGGGCCCCGCGATCACCGTGGACACCGCGTGCTCGTCGTCGCTGGTGGCGCTGCATCTGGCCGGACACGCCCTCCGTAAGGGCGACTGCTCGCTGGCCCTGGTCGGCGGAGTGACCGTGATGGCCACCCCGTGGACCTTCATCGAGTTCTCCCGGCAGCGCGGGCTGGCCGCGGACGGCCGGTGCAAGTCCTTCGCGGACGCGGCCGACGGCACCGGCTGGGCCGAGGGTGCCGGTGTGCTGCTGGTGGAGAAGCTCTCCGACGCCCGGCGGAACGGACACCCGGTCCTGGCCGTGGTGCGCGGTACCGCGGTGAACTCCGACGGTGCCTCGAACGGGCTGAGCGCCCCGAACGGCCCCGCCCAGCAACGGGTCATCGAACAGGCCCTGGTCAACGCGGGACTGGCTCCCGGCCAGATCGACGCGGTCGAGGCGCATGGCACCGGTACCACCCTCGGTGACCCCATCGAGGCGCAGGCGCTGCTGGCGTCGTACGGGCAGGACCGGGAGCGGCCGCTGTGGCTCGGCTCGGTCAAGTCGAACATCGGGCACACCCAGGCCGCCGCCGGGGTCGCCGGCATCATGAAGATGGTGCTGGCCATGCGGCACGGCGTGCTGCCCAAGACGCTGCATGTGGACCGGCCCTCCACCCATGTGGACTGGACCGCCGGTGCGGTGGAGCTGCTCACCGACGCCCGGGAGTGGCCGCGGACCGGGCAGCCCCGGCGGGCCGCGGTGTCCTCCTTCGGGTTCAGCGGCACCAATGCGCATGTGGTGCTGGAGCAGGCCGAAGCGGTGGCAGCCGTCGGGACCGACGCCGCGGCCGGGGCGGAGTCCGCCGCGGAGCCGTTGCCGACCGCCGGGCCGGTGCCCTGGGTGCTGTCCGCCCGTTCCGAAGAGGCGCTCGCCGCGCAGGCCGGCCGGATCGCGTCGTTCGCCGAGGGCCGGCCGGAGACCACGCCGGCGGACATCGGCTGGTCGCTGGTCAACACCCGCTCCGCGCTGGAACACCGCGCGGTGGTCCTCGGCGCCGACCGGGACGGACTGCTGTCCGCCGCCCGCGGGCTGGCCGCCGGACGGCGCCCGGCCGGAGTGGTCGCCGATGTCGTCGCCGACGGCAAGCTCGGTGTGCTGTTCACCGGGCAGGGCTCCCAGCGGCCCGGGATGGGCCGGGAACTGTATGCGACGTACCCGGTGTTCGCCCGCGCCTTCGACGAGGTCTGTGCCGCGTTCGACGGCCGGCTGCCGAAGCCGCTGCGCGAGGTCGTGCACGGCGCGAGCGAACTCCTCGACCAGACGCAGTACACCCAGGCCGCCCTGTTCGCCCTTGAAGTCGCGCTCTACCGGCTCACCGAATCCTGGGGTCTGGCACCGGACCTCCTGATGGGCCACTCCATCGGTGAGGTCACCGCCGCCCATGTGGCCGGAGTGTGGTCACTGCCGGACGCCGCCACCCTGGTGGCGGCCCGTGGCCGGCTGATGCAGGAACTCTCCTCCGGCGGCGCCATGGTGTCGGTACGAGCCACCGAGGACGAGGTCCGCCCCCTGCTGGCGGGCGAGGACCAGGTCGGTCTCGCGGCCGTCAACGGGCCCGAGTCCGTGGTGCTGTCCGGCGCCGAGGACGCGGTCGGCCGGATCGCCGCGGAACTGTCGTCGCGCGGCCGCAAGGTGAAGCGGCTGCGGGTCAGCCATGCCTTCCACTCACCGCTGATGGAACCCATGCTCGACGCCTTCCGCGCGGTCGCGAAGGGCATCACCTACGCCGAGCCCCGGATGCCCGTGGTGTCCAACGTGACCGGACGGCTCGCCACCGCCCGGGAACTGTGCGACCCCGAGTACTGGGTGCGGCACGTCCGCGAGGCGGTGCGCTTCCACGACGGCCTGCTCGCCGGGCACGCCGACGGTGTGACCACCTTCCTCGAACTCGGGCCCGGCGGGGTGCTCTCCGCCATGGGCCAGGACTGCCTGCCCGGTCACGACACCGTCCGGTTCCTGCCCGCCCTGCGCGAGAACCGCACCGAGCCGGTGGCACTGCTGGAGGCGGTGGGCGGGGCGTATGCCCGTGGCGCCACCGTGGACTGGAACCCGCTGCTCACCGGAGCCCGGCGGGTCGATCTGCCCACCTATCCCTTCCAGCGGCGGCGGTACTGGCTGGACGAAGCGGAGGTCATGGGCGAGCCGGACCGTCCGGCCGCCGCGGACGACGCCCGGTTCTGGGACCTGGTCGCCCGCGAGGACCTCCCCGAACTGCTGCACACCCTGGAGCTGGACGAGGACCAGCCGCTCGGCGCGATCCTGCCGGCGCTGTCCGCCTGGCGCCGGCGTCAGGAGCACGAGTCCACGGTGGACAAGTGGGCCTACCGGATCTCCTGGAAGCCGGTGCCGACCGGGGCCGCCGCGCTCCACGGCACCTGGCTCCTCGCCGGACCGGACGAGGACGACCCCGTCGCGGAGGCACTCACCGCGCACGGCGCCCACGTGGTACGTCTTGCCCTCGGCGGCGGCCGCGAGGAACTCGCCACCGCCCTGGCGGCACTCGACGGCGAGATCGCCGGAGTACTGGCCCGGCCCACGGTCACCGACGCCCTGGCCCTGGTACAGGCACTGGGCGACGCGGGTATCGGCGCGCCCCTGTGGTGTGTCACCAGCGGGGCGGTGTCGACCGGCGCGGCGGACCCGCTGCGGGAGCCGGACCTCGCCCAGGTATGGGGGCTCGGCCGGACCGTCGCCCTGGAACAGTCCGACCGCTGGGGCGGACTCATCGACCTGCCCGCCGAACTGGACCGGACCGCCGCGGCCCGGCTCTGCGCCGTCCTCGGCGGCGCCGGAGACGAGGACCAGCTCGCGATCAGGCCGGCCGGGGTGTTCGCCCGCCGGCTGGTCCGCGCCCGCCTCGACCGGGACGCCGCACCCTGGAAGCCCCGCGGCACCGTGCTGATCACCGGCGGTACCGGCGCGCTGGGCGCCGCGTCCGCCCGCTGGCTCGCCGCCAACGGGGCCGAGCACCTGGTGCTCACCAGCCGCCGCGGCCCGGACGCCCCCGGCAGCACCGAACTCGCCGCGGAACTCACCGAGTTGGGTGCCCGGGTCACCCTCGCCGCCTGCGACGTGGCCGACCGGGAAAGCCTCGCCCGGCTGCTCGACGGCCTGCCCGAACCCCCCTCGGCGGTGCTGCACATCGCCGGCACCGGCGGTCCGGTCGTGCCGGTCACCGAGCTCGGCGCAGCGGACCTCGACGGGGTCCTCGCCTCCAAGGTCGCCGGTGCGGCCCATCTGGACGCCCTCCTCGGGGACCGGCAGCTGGACGCCTTTGTGCTGTTCTCCTCCGTCGCCGGGATCTGGGGCAGCGGCGGCCAGGCCGGTTACGGCGCGGCCAACGCCTACCTCGACGCCCTCGCCGAACAGCGCCGGGCCCGCGGACTCACCGCCACCTCGGTGGCCTGGGCCCCCTGGGGAGGGGGAGGCCTCGCGGAGGACGCCGCCGTACAGGACCAGCTCCGTCAGCGCGGACTGCCCGCGATGGCGCCGGAACTGGCCATCAGCGCGCTGGCCGCGGCGCTCGGCCAGGACGAGACCTGTCTGACCGTCGCCGATGTCGACTGGGACCGGTTCATCCCCGGCTTCACCTTCGCCCGGCCGAGCCCGCTGTTCGCCGGGGTGCCCGAGGCACGCGGCCTGCTGAGCGGGGGTGACGGCCCGGCGGTCGCCGATTCGGCGCTGCGCCGGGAGCTCGCCGGGCTGACCGACGCCGACCGGGACAAGGCACTGCTGGACTTCGTCCGCACCCAGATAGCGGACGTCCTCGGCTACGACAGCCCCGAACTCGTCGATCCGGCACGGGCGTTCAAGGATCTGGGCTTCGACTCGCTGAGCGCGGTGGAGTTCCGCAACCGGCTCACCACGGCGTCGGGGCTGACCCTGCCGGCCACGATGATCTTCGACTATCCGACCCCGGCGGTCCTCGTCCGCCATCTGCGGGACGAGATCACGGACTCCGCCGGCACCCCGTCGGTCACCCCGGCCACCGTCGCGGCGTCCGACGAGCCCATCGCCATCGTCGGCATGGGCTGCCGGCTGCCCGGCGGGGTACGCACCCCGGAGCAGCTGTGGCAGCTCCTGGCCGAGGGGCGGGACGGGATCACCCCGTTCCCCGCCGACCGGGGCTGGGACACCGAGGGGATGTACGACAGCGACCCCGACCAGGCCGGCGCCAGCTATGTGCGGCACGGCGGGTTCATCGACGGCCTGGCCGAATTCGACGCCGACTTCTTCGAGATCAGCCCGCGTGAGGCGATCTCGATGGACCCGCAGCAGCGGCTGCTGCTCGAAGTGGCCTGGGAGGCCATCGAGGCCGCCGGGATCGACCCGGCGACCGTGCACGGCACCGACACCGGCGTGTTCGTCGGCGCCAACGGCAACGACTACATGAGCGTCCTGGCCGGCGCCGGACAGGGGCCCGACGGGTTCCTGGGCACCGGCACCAGCTACAGCGTGATGTCCGGCCGGGTCGCCTACGCCCTCGGTCTCGAAGGCCCCACGATGACCATCGACAGCGCCTGCTCCTCCTCGCTGGTGGCGCTGCATCTCGCGGCCGCCGCCCTGCGGTCGGGGGAGTGCTCGCTGGCCTTGGCCGGCGGGGTGACGCTGATGACCACCCCCGGGTCCTTCATCGAGTTCAGCCGGCTGCGCGGACTCGCCCCCGATGGCCGGTGCAAGGCCTTCGCCGAGGGTGCCGACGGCACCAACTGGGGTGAGGGCGTCGGTGTCCTGCTCGTCGAGCGGCTCTCCGACGCGGTGCGCAACGGCCATCCGGTGCTCGCCGTGGTCCGGGGCTCCGCGATCAACCAGGACGGTGCCTCGAACGGCCTGACCGCGCCCAACGGGCCCTCCCAGGCCCGGGTGATCCGGCAGGCCCTCACCGCCGCCGGTCTCCAGGCGTCCGAGGTGGACGCGGTGGAGGCGCACGGCACCGGCACCCGCCTCGGCGACCCCATCGAGGCTCAGGCCCTGCTCAGCACGTACGGGGCGGAGCGTGACGTCGACCGGCCGCTGTGGCTCGGTTCGGTGAAGTCGAACATCGGGCACACCCAGGCCGCCGCCGGGGTCGCCGGCGTGATCAAGATGGTGCTCGCCATGCGGCACGGGCTGCTGCCGCAGACCCTGCACGTGGACGCGCCCTCGACCCATGTGGACTGGTCCAGCGGCGCGGTGGAACTGGTCACCGCGCCCCGGGCCTGGCCCGAACTGGACCGGCCCCGGCGGGCCGGGGTGTCCTCCTTCGGCTTCAGCGGCACCAACGCCCATCTGATCCTGGAGCAGGCACCGGACCTTCCGGCGCCTCCCGTGGACGACGCGGTGGCGGACGGCCCGTTGCCGTGGGTGCTCTCCGGCAAGACCCCGCAGGCGCTGGCCGCCCAGGCCGCACGGCTCGCGGAGCACCTCACGACCGTCCCGGACCCCGCGCCCGGCGACCTCGCCTGGTCGCTGCTCACCTCCCGGTCGGCTTTCGAGCACCGGGCCGCGGTGATCGGCACGGACCTCGACGACCTCCGGCGCGGACTGGCGTCGCTCGCCTCCGGTGCCGCCGGGGCCGAGGTGGTGACCGGCACGGCCACCACCGGTGCGCTCGCGGTGATGTTCACCGGCCAGGGCGCTCAGCGGGTCGGCATGGGCGCCGGACTCCACCGCCGTTACCCGGTCTTCGCGCAGGCCTTCGACGAGGCCGCCGCCGAACTGGACCGGTGGCTGCCCCGCCCGCTCCGGGAGATCGTCTGGGCCGAACCCGGCTCCCCGGACGCCGCGTTACTGGACCACACTCAGTACACCCAGGCCGCCCTGTTCGCGGTCGAGGTCGCCCTGTACCGGCTGCTGGAGTCCTGGGGCGTCCGCCCCGACCGGCTGGTCGGCCACTCCATCGGTGAAGTGGTCGCGGCCCATGTGGCCGGGGTGTGGTCGCTGCCGGACGCCTGTGCCCTGGTCGCCGCGCGCGGCCGGCTGATGCAGGAACTGCCCGCCGAGGGTGCCATGGTGTCGGTCCGCACCACCGAGGACGAGGTCACCGCACTGCTCGCCGGGCGCGAGCACGAGGTCGGTATCGCGGCCGTGAACGGCCCCGCCTCCGTGGTCATCTCGGGAGCGGAGAAGGCCGTACTGGAGGTCGCGGCAACCCTCGCCGCCGCGGGGGTCACCACCAAGCGCCTGGCCGTCAGCCATGCCTTCCACTCCCCGCTGATGGAACCGATGCTGGACGCCTTCCGGGAGACCGTGGCCGGGCTGACCTTCCGGGCACCGCGGATGGAGATCGTGTCCAACGTGACCGGCCGGCCGCTCACCGCGGAGGAGGCCTGCTCGCCGGACTACTGGGTCGGCCATGTCCGCGGTGCGGTGCGGTTCTGCGACGGGGTGCGCGCCCTGGAGGCCGCCGGGGTGCGGACCTTCCTCGAAGTCGGCCCGGACGGCGTGCTGTCCGGCATGGGCCAGGAGTGTGTGACCGGCGAGGACACCGTGCTGGTGCCGACACTGCGCCGGGACCGCGCCGAGGACGGGGCCGCGGTGACCGCGCTGGCCCGGCTGCGGCTGCGGGGCGTCCCGGTCGACTGGACGGCCTTCTTTTCCGGACGCGGTGCGCGGCGGGTGGACCTGCCCACCTACGCCTTCCAGGGCGAGCGGTACTGGCCGCGGCCGTCCGGCACGGCCGGTGATGTCACCGCCGCCGGACTGGGCGCCGCCGGCCATCCGCTGCTCGGCGCCGCCGTCGCGGTGGCCGGATCCGACGAGGTCCTGTTCACCGGGCGGATCGGCACCCACAGCCACCCCTGGCTCGCCGACCACGCCATCGGCGACCTGGTCCTGCTGCCCGGCACCGCGTTCGTCGAGATGGCGATCCGCGCCGGTGACGAGGTCGGCTGCGGTCTGCTGGAGGAACTGACGCTGGCGGCGCCCCTGGCGCTGCCCGCACGGGGCGCGGTCCGGCTCCAGGTCGTGGTCGGTGCCGCGGACGAGGACGGCCGGCGCGCGCTGAGCGTGCACTCCCAGCCGGAGTCGGACGCCGCCGGGCAGGAGGACTGGACCCAGCACGCCACCGGTGTCCTGGCTCTCGCCGGCGCCACCGGCGCGTTCGCCGAAACGGCCTGGCCCCCGGCCGGCGCCGAGCCCGTCGACACCGCGGACTACTACCCGCGGCTGGCCGAGGCCGGCATGAACTACGGCCCGGTCTTCCAGGGCCTGCGGGCGGCCTGGCGGCGTGGCCAGGAGGTCTTCGCCGAGGTCGCACTGCCCGAGGCGGCGGCCGAGGACGCCGGTTCCTTCGGGCTGCATCCCGCCCTGCTGGACGCCGCGCTGCACGCGGCCGGGCTGGGCTCCTTCTTCACCGACGAAGGGGGCGCCCGGCTCCCGTTCGCCTGGAGCGGTCTGACGCTGCACGCGGCCGGCGCCGCCACCTTGCGGGTGCGGATCGCACCGGCCGGTACGGACGCCGTCTCGGTGGCCGCAGCGGACGAGACGAACGCGCCGGTCGCCACCGTGGAGTCCCTGGTCCTGCGCAGGCAGGACCCGGCCGCCACGGTCGCGGCGCCGTCCCTGCCCGACTCGCTGTACCGGATCGACTGGCCGACGGTCGCCGCCGAGCCCGCCGGCACCACGACCTGGGCGACCCTCGGAACGCTCGACGAGGCACCGGAGAAGGCCGTTCGGTACGCCGACCTGGCCGCGCTGACCGCCGCGCTCGACAGTGGCACCCCGGCGCCTGAGGTGGTACTCGTCCCCTGCGTCGGCGACACCGGTGTCGACGAACTCTCCGATGCGGTACGGGAGTTGAGCGGCCAAATGCTGAAGCTGGCCCGGGAGTGGCTGGCCGACGACCGCCTGGAGAACACGACACTGGCCGTGGTCACCCGCGGCGCGGTCGCGGTGCACGCCGACGAGGGCATCGCGGATCTCGCCGCCGCCCCGGTCTGGGGCCTGCTCCGGTCCGCGCAGTCGGAGAACCCGGAGCGGATCGTCCTGCTCGACTCGGACGGTTCGGGCGGCCCGGACGCGCTCGCCGCGGCGCTCGGCTCCGGAGAACCCCAACTGGCCGTGCGTGCTGGCGAGTTGCGGACACCGCGACTGGCGTCGCTGGCCTCCGGCGGCACGCTGGTGCCACCGGCCCGGGGCCCGGCCTGGAAGCTGGATGTCACCAGCTCCGGTACGTTCGACAACCTCGCGCTGGTGCCCTCGGACGCGGACCGTGCCCTGGTCCCCGGCGAGGTCCGGATCGGGGTGCGCGCGGCCGGGCTGAACTTCCGCGACGTCATGATCGCCCTCGGGATGTACCCGGAGAAGGCGGCCATGGGCATCGAGGCGGCCGGCGTCGTCCTCGAAGTCGGCCCCGAGGTCACCGCCTTCGCCCCCGGTGACCGCGTGATCGGCATGTTCGCCGGCGCGTTCGGCCCGGTGGCCATCACCGACAGCCGGATGCTGGCGCGGATCCCCGACGACTGGTCCTACGTCCGGGCCGCCTCGGTGCCCATCGTCTTCTCCACCGCCTACTACGGCCTGGTGGAACTCGGCGGACTCCAGGCCGGGGAGTCGGTGCTGGTGCACAACGCGGCCGGCGGTGTCGGCATGGCCGCCGTACAGCTGGCACAGCACCTCGGCGCGGAGGTCTTCGGCACGGCCAGCACCGGAAAGTGGGACACCCTGCGCGCGAGCGGTCTCGACGAGGAGCACATCGCCTCCTCCCGTGACCTCGACTTCGAGGAGAAGTTCCGCCGCACCACCGGCGGCCGCGGAATGGATGTCGTCCTGGACGCGCTGGCCCGCGAGTTCGTGGACGCCTCGCTGCGGCTGCTGCCCCGCGGCGGCCGGTTCCTGGAAATGGGCAAGACCGATGTGCGCACCCCCGAGGAGGTCGCGGCCGCCTACCCCGGTGTGGAGTACCAGGCCTTCGACCTGATGATGGGCGCCGGTCCGCAGCGGGTCGGCGAGGTCCTGCGGGAGGTGGTGCGCCTGCTCGACACCGGTGCGCTGCGGCCGATCCCGGTCACCACCTGGGATGTGCGACGGGCTCCGGACGCCTTCCGGTACCTCGCCAAGGCCCGGCACACCGGCAAGATCGTGCTGACCATGCCGGAGACCCTCGACGAAGGGGGCACGGTCCTCGTCACCGGCGGCACCGGCACCCTCGGCGGACTGGCCGCCCGGCGCCTGGTGCGCGAACACGGCGTCCGGCACCTCCTGTTGACCAGCCGCACCGGCCGGTCGGCGGACGGCGCACCGGAGCTGGAGAGCGAACTGCGCGCACTCGGCGCCGAGGTGGAGATCGCGGCCTGCGACGCGGCCGACCGTACGGCGCTGCGCGAACTGCTCGCCGGCATCCCCGCCGACCGTCCGCTGACCGCGGTGGTGCACACCGCCGGAGTCCTGGACGACGGTGTGATCGGCTCGCTGACCCCGGAACGGCTCGACACGGTGCTGCGGCCCAAGGTGGACGCCGCGGTGAATCTGCACGAGCTCACCGCCGGCCAGGACCTCGCCGCCTTCGTCCTGTACTCCGCCGCCGCCGGCACCTTCGGCGGCGCCGGGCAGGGCAACTACGCGGCGGCGAATGTGTTCCTGGACGCGCTGGCCGCCTACCGGCGCGCCAACGGCCTGCCCGCCACCGCGCTGGCCTGGGGCCTGTGGACGGAGACCAGCGGCATCACCCGGCACCTCGGTGAGGCCGATGTCCGGCGGATGAGCCGGGCCGGAATGCCCCCGCTGTCCACGGAAGAGGGCATGACGCTCTTCGACGCGGCACTGCGGGCCGACGAACCGGCGATGCTGCCGGCCCGGCTGGACGTCTCGGTGTTCCGCGGCGCCCCCGCCGAGGCCGTACCCCCACTGCTGCGCGGGCTGGTGCGGACGCCCGCCCGGCGGACGGTGGCGGCGGCCACCCGCTCGGCGGACGACTTCGCCCAGCGGCTGACCGGCCTGACCGCCGAGGAGATCGACGGCGTCCTGCTGGACTTCGTCCGGGAACAGGCCGCGGCCGTCCTCGGCCACGGCTCGCCGGCCGCGGTGGAACCGGGCCGGGCGTTCAACGAGATGGGCTTCGACTCGCTGACCGCGGTCGAGTTCCGCAACCGGCTGAACGGGGCCGCCGGGCTCCGGCTGCCCGCCACGCTGGTGTTCGACTACCCCAACGCGGAGGTGCTGGCGGCGCATCTCAAGGAGACGCTGGCCCCCGAGGCCGCCGATCCGGCCGCCGTGGTGCTCGGCGAACTCGAACGGCTGGAGAGCGCCCTCGCCGCGCTCTCCCCGGACGAGGGCGCCGGAGCCTCCATCACCAGCCGGTTGCAGGCCCTCACCAAAGCCTGGGAGGACCGGCGGTCCACGGCCGGCCCGACCGATGTCAAGGACAGGCTCCAAGCGGCGAGCACCGACGAGGTCTTCGCGTTCATCAACGACGAACTCGGACTCTCCTGATGCACAAGCCGGAGACCGACAAGGAAGGCGCGCCTGATGGCGGATGAAGAGAAGCTGGTCGACTATCTCAAGCGGGTCGCGGCTGATCTGCACGACACCCGGCAGCGCCTGCGCGAGGCCGAGGAGAAGGGCCGGCAGCCGCTCGCGATCATCGGCATGAACTGCCGCTACCCGGGGGCGGCCAACCCGGAGCAGCTCTGGGATCTGGTCGCCGCCGGTGGGGACCCGATCTCCGACTTCCCCGCCGACCGCGGCTGGGACACCGACGAGCTGTACGACGCCGACCCGGAGAAATCCGGCAAGAGCTATGTGAAACAAGGCGGCTTCGTCTACGACGCGATCGACTTCGACGCCGCGTTCTTCGGCATCAGCCCGCGCGAGGCGCTCGCCATGGACCCCCAGCAGCGGGTGGTCCTGGAAGCCGCCTGGGCGGCCTTCGAAGACGCGCGGATCGACCCGTCCAGTGTGCGGGGCAGCGATACCGGGGTCTTCTTCGGTGCCAGCGGCGCCGAGTACGTCCCGGTGATCCAGCAGCTCCCGGACGCGTCCGAGGGCTACACGATGACCGGCGTGGCCAGCAGCGTGCTGTCCGGCCGGGTCTCGTACTCCTTCGGCTTCGAGGGCCCCGCGGTGACCGTGGACACCGCCTGTTCGTCCTCGCTGGTCGCCCTGCACATGGCGGCCCAGGCACTACGGCAGGGGGAGTGCTCCCTGGCGCTGGCCGGCGGGGTCACGGTGATGGGCACCCCCGGGGTGTTCACCAGCTTCTCCCGGCAGCGCGGACTGTCCCCGGACGGCCGCTGCAAGGCCTTCGCGGCCGGCGCCGACGGCACCGGCTGGGCGGAGGGCGTCGGGGTGGTGCTCGTCGAGCGGCTCTCCGACGCGCTCCGCAACGGGCATCCGGTGCTCGCGGTGCTGCGCGGTTCCGCGGTGAACCAGGACGGCGCCTCGAACGGCCTGACCGCGCCCAACGGGCCGTCCCAGATACGGGTCATCCGCCGGGCCCTGGAGAACGCGGGCATCACCGCGGCCCAGGTCGACGCGGTCGAGGCGCACGGCACCGGCACCACCCTCGGTGACCCCATCGAGGCGCAGGCGCTGCTCGCCACGTACGGCAAGGCACGGACCGGGGAACGGCCGCTGTGGCTCGGCTCGGTCAAGTCCAACATCGGGCACGCCCAGCAGGCCGCCGGTATCGCCGGTGTGATCAAGATGGTCATGGCGCTGCGCCACCGGGTGCTGCCGAAGACCCTGCACGTGGACGCGCCCACCCCGCATGTGGACTGGGAGTCCGGCGCGGTGGAACTGCTCACCGAGGCCAAGCCGTGGGAGAGCGCCGACCATCCGCGGCGCGCCGGGGTGTCCTCGTTCGGCATCAGCGGCACCAATGTGCACCTCATCCTGGAGGAAGCCCCCGCCGCCGAGGCCGTCCCCCCGGCCGCCGAGGAGGCCCCGGCCCGGACCCCGGGCCTGGCCGCGACCGGCACCGTGCCCTGGATCCTGTCCGGTGCGACCGCCGGGGCGCTGCGGGCACAGGCTGCCCGGCTCCGGGCCTTCGTGGCGGACCGGCCGGAGCTGGACCCGGCCACCGTCGGATACTCCCTGGCCACCACCCGGGCCGCTCTGGAACACCGGGCGGTCGTGGTCGGCGCGGACCACACGGAGCTGCTCGGCGGGCTGACCGCCCTGGAACACGGTGAACCCGCCGGGAACCTGGTGGAAGGTATCGCCGGCAGCCGGGGCAAGGTCGCCTTCCTCTTCCCCGGCCAGGGATCGCAGTGGGCCGGCATGGCCGTGGAACTGCTCGACACCGCCCCGGTGTTCGCCGCCCGGATACGGGAGTGCGAGACCGCGCTGTCGGCGTTCACCGACTGGTCGCTGACCGACGTACTGCGGGGCGCCAAGGGCGCACCGGGCTTCGACCGGGTGGATGTGGTGCAGCCCGCGCTGTGGGCGGTGATGGTCTCACTGGCCGCGCTGTGGCAGTCCTGCGGTGTCACCCCCTCCGCCGTGGTCGGGCACAGCCAGGGCGAGATCGCCGCCGCCTGTGTGGCCGGGGCGCTGTCCCTGGAGGACGCGGCCCGGGTGGTCGCCCTGCGCAGCAAGACCCTGATCGAACTGGCCGGCCACGGCGGCATGGTGTCCGTTCCGCTGCCGCTGGACCAGGTCGAGGAGCGGCTGCGGGCCTGGGGCGAGCGGCTGTCCGTCGCCGCGGTCAACGGGCCGGCCTCGGTGGTCGTCTCCGGTGAACCGCAGGCCCTGCAGGAGCTGTTGGACGGCTGCGAGGCCGACGGGGTGCGCGCCCGCCGGATCGAGGTGGACTACGCCTCGCACTCGGCCCAGGTGGAGCAGATCCGGGAACGGCTGCTGGAGGTGCTCGCACCGGTCCGCCCGCGGGCCGCCGACATCCCGGTGTACTCCACGCTCACCGGGGACTGGCTGGACACCACGACCATGGACGCGGACTACTGGTACCGCAGTCTGCGGCAGACCGTGCTGTTCGAGCCTGCCGTCCGCGGTCTGCTCGACGCCGGCTACGGCACCCTGATCGAGGTCAGCGCACACCCCGTGCTCGCGCTCGGCGTGCAGGACACCATCGAGGCGGCCGGCGGATCCGCGCTGGTCACCGGTTCGCTGCGGCGCGACGAGGGTGGCGTGGCCCGGTTCCTCACCTCGCTCGGCCAGGTGCATGCCCACGGGCAGAGCCCGGACTGGGCCGCCGTGTTCGCCGGGGCCGCGCACGGGACGGTCGCCTTGCCGACGTACGCCTTCGAGCGGCAGCGGTACTGGCCGAAGGGCACGCTGACCGCGGCCGGTGACGCCGCCGGCTTCGGGCTGAGCGCCGCCCGCCACCCGCTGCTCGGCGCCGTGGTGACCCTGGCCGATGACGAAGGTGTGCTGTTCACCGGGCGGCTGTCGCTGTCCACCCACGCCTGGCTGGCCGACCATGTGGTCGCCGGGCGGCCGGTCCTGCCCGGCACCGCGTTCGTGGAACTGGCCGTACGCGCCGGAGACGAGGTCGGCTGCGAGGTCCTGGAGGAACTCACCCTCGCGGCCCCGCTGGTACTGCCCGACCGGGGCGGCATCCGGCTCCAGCTCGCCGTCGGCGGGCCCGACGCCGCCGGCCGCCGTGAGCTGAGTGTGCGCTCCCGGCCGGAGGACGCACCCGACGAGGAGCCCTGGACCACCCACGCCACCGGCACCCTCGCCACCGGTGCGGGCGCCGTCGGCCCGCGCGCGGAGTCCTGGCCGCCCGAGGGGGCCGAACCCGTCGAGTGCGACGGCCTCTACGAACGGTTCGAGGGCACCGGACTGTCCTACGGCCCGGTGTTCCAGGGCCTGCGCGCGGTGTGGCGGCGCGGCGGCGAACTGTTCGCCGAGGTCGCGCTGCCCGAGGCGGCCGAGGACGAGGGCGCCGCGTTCGGACTGCATCCCGCGCTGCTGGACGCGGCCCTGCACCCGCTCGCCCTCGGCGGGTTCGTCGAGGACGGGAGCGGGGACCGGCCGTGGCTGCCGTTCGCCTGGTCCGGGGTGCGCCTGCACGCCGCGGGCGCCGGCACCGTGCGGGTGCGGCTGTCCCCGACGGGCCCGAACGCGCTCTCGGTGACCGTCGCGGACGCCACCGGAGCCCCGGTCGCCTCGGTGGCCTCCCTGATGCTGCGTCAGCTGACCTCCGAGACTCTCGACGGAACCGGCCCCACCTTCCACGACGCGCTCTTCCGGGTCGACTGGACCCCGGCGCCGGTCCCGGCGGAGGTCCCCGCCGGCACGGTCGCCCTGCTCGGCGCGGCCGGGCCGGACCACCGCGCGGCACTCGAAGCGGCCGGCTCCCGGGTCGACGAGTACCCGGAACTGGCCGCGCTGCTCCGTGCCATGGACGCCGGTGCGCCGGTGCCCGACGCCGTGCTCGTCTCCTGCGTTCCGCCGGAGGCGCCCGAGGTCACCGCGGCGGTCAGGGAGGCGACCGGCCGTCTGCTCCAACTCGCCCAGGACTGGCTGGCCGAGGAGCGGTTCGCCGACACCCGGCTGGTGATCGCCACCCAGGGCGCGGTGGCGACCGAGCCCGGGGCGGACCTGACGGATCTGGTGCACGCCCCGGTCTGGGGCCTGCTGCGCACCGCCCAGTCCGAACACCCAGGCCGGTTCGTCCTCCTGGACACCGACGGGCTGGAGACCTCTGCCCGCGTCCTGCCCGCCGCACTGGCCCTCGGCGCGGACCAGCTCGCCCTGCGATCCGGTGAGATCCGGCTGCCGCGACTGGCAAGGATGGCCGTATCCGCCGCCCCCGCACCCGAGTTCACCCCCGGCGGCACCGTCCTGATCACCGGCGGCACCGGAACCCTGGGCGCGCTGTTCGCCCGTCATCTGGTGACCGAGCACGGCGTCCGGCACCTCCTGCTGACCAGCCGCAGTGGCCACACCGCCAAGGGTGCGGCCGCGCTGACGGCCGAACTGCGGGAACTCGGCGCCGAGGTGGAGATCGCCGCCTGTGACGCGGCCGACCGTACGGCGCTGCGCGAACTGCTCGCCGCCATCCCCGCCGACCGCCCGCTGACCGGCGTGATCAGCGCCGCCGGCACCCTGGACGACGGGGTGCTGGAGTCGCTGAACCAGGAGCGCCTGGACGCCGTGATGCGGCCCAAGGTGGACGCCGCCTGGCATCTGCACGAGCTGACCCGGGACCTCGACCTGGCGGCCTTCGTGGTGTTCTCCTCCGCCGCCGGTGTCCTCGGCGGCTCCGGGCAGGCGAACTACGCCGCCGCCAACGCCTTCGTCGACGCCCTCGCCGCACACCGGCGGGCCGCCGGGCTTCCCGCGCTCTCCCTGGCCTGGGGCCGCTGGACGGAGACGAGCGGACTGACCGAGGCACTGGACGAGGCCGCGCTCGCCCGGATGTCCCGCTCCGGCATGACCGGACTGTCCACGGAGCAGGGCGTCGCGCTGTTCGACGCGGCGCGCGCCGCGGGGGACGCGCTGCTGGTCCCCGCGCGGCTCGACCTGGCCGCACTGCGGCAGCAGGCCGGTTCCGGGATGGTGCCCGAGCTGCTGCGCGGCCTGGTCCGGACGCCCGGCCGACGGCAGGTGGACGGCGGCGCCGCCGCCACCTCCGAACTGCGCGAGCGTCTGACCGGGATGTCCGCGGCGGAACGGGACCGCACCCTGCTCGATCTGGTCCGCGCCCAGGTCGCGGCCGTGCTCGGCTACGCCGGTCCCCAAGCCGTGGAATCCACCCGGCCGTTCAAGGAGATCGGCTTTGACTCGCTGACCGCGGTCGAGCTCCGCAACCGGCTCGGCGCGGCGGTCGGCCTCCGGCTGCCCGCGACCCTGGTGTTCGACTATCCGACCCCGCTGGAGCTCGCCGGGTTCGTCCGGGACGAACTGCTGGGCGCGGCCGCCGGCACCGCGACCGGTGCACCGGCCGCCGTCCGCGCCGATGAGCCGATCGCGATCATCGGGATGAGCTGTCGCTACCCCGGTGGCGTCGATTCACCGGAGAAGCTGTGGCAGCTGCTGACCAGCGGCACGGACGCGGTGTCCGCCTTCCCCGCGGACCGGGGCTGGGACATGGAGCGCCTCTTCGACCCGGACCCGGACCACCCGGGCACCAGTTACTGCACCGAGGGAGGATTCCTCTACGACGCGGCGCGGTTCGACGCCGGCTTCTTCGGGATCAGCCCGAAGGAGGCCCTGGCGATGGACCCGCAGCAGCGGCTGCTGCTGGAGACCTCCTGGGAGACCTTCGAACGCGCCGGGATCGACCCGGCGACGCTGAAGGGCAGTGGCACCGGGGTGTTCGCCGGGGTGATGTACAACGACTACGGCATGCTGACCGCCGCGTCCGAACAGCTCGACGGCTATGTGGGCGTCGGCGTCGCGGGTGGCGCCGTCTCCGGCCGGATCTCCTACACCTTCGGCCTGGAGGGCCCCGCGGTCACCGTGGACACGGCCTGTTCGTCCTCGCTGGTCGCCCTGCATCTCGCGGTACAGGCCCTGCGGCAGGGGGAGTGCTCCCTCGCCCTGGCCGGCGGGGTGTCGGTGATGGCGACTCCGGGCACCTTCATCGACTTCTCCCGGCAGCGCGGGCTCGCCCCGGACGGCCGGTGCAAGTCCTTCGCGGACGCGGCCGACGGCGCCGGCTGGGCCGAGGGCGCGGGCGTCCTGCTCGTCGAGCGGCTGTCCGACGCGGTGCGCAACGGGCACCCGGTCCTCGCCGTGGTGCGGGGGTCGGCGGTCAACCAGGACGGCGCCTCCAACGGGATGACCGCGCCGAACGGCCCGTCCCAGCAGCGGCTGATCCGCCAGGCCCTGGCCAACGCCCGGCTGAACGCCGACCAGATCGACGCGGTGGAGGCACACGGCACGGGCACCACCCTCGGTGACCCCATCGAGGCACAGGCCCTGCTGGCGACGTACGGACAGGACCGGCCCGAGGACCACCCGATGTGGCTCGGCTCGATCAAGTCCAACATCGGGCACACCCAGGCCGCGGCCGGTGTGGCCGGGGTGATGAAGATGGTCCTCGCCATGCAGCACGGCGTACTGCCCCGGACGCTGCATGTGGACCGGCCCTCCACCCACGTGGACTGGGAGTCCGGCGCGGTGGAGCTGCTCACCGAGGCCCGCGAGTGGCCGGAGACCGGGCAGCCCAGGCGGGCCGCGGTCTCCTCGTTCGGGATCAGCGGCACCAACGCGCATCTGATCCTGGAACAGCCCTCGGCGGCCCGTACCCCGGCCGCCGCCGGCACCGGGCCGGCTCCCGCGGTGCTGCCGTGGGTGCTCTCCGCGCACTCGGCCCAGGCCCTGCGGGCCCAGGCCGGACGGCTGGCCGCCCTCGCCGAGGGCGACCCGGACCCGGTGGACGTGGGCTTCTCCCTGGTGTCGACCCGGTCCGCGCTACGGCACCGCGCCGTGCTGGTCGGGGACCGCGCGGCACTGCTCACCGGCGCCCGGGCGCTGGCCGCGGGGACGCACCCGGCGGGTGCGGTCTCCGGGGTCGCCGGGGAGGGCCGGATCGGGATGCTCTTCACCGGTCAGGGTGCCCAGCGGCTCGGGATGGGCCGGGAACTCCACGCGGCCCACCCGGTGTTCGCCCGGGCCTGGGACGAGGTGTGCGCGGCATTCGACGCACTGCTGCCCCGGCCGTTGCGCGAGGTGGTGTGGGCCGGACCGGGTACCCCCGAGGCGGCCCTGCTGGACCAGACGCAGTACGCCCAGGCCGCGCTGTTCGCCGTCGAGGTCGCACTGTTCCGGCTGGTGGAATCCCTCGGCGTGGTCCCGGACGCCCTGCTGGGACACTCCATCGGTGAGGTCACCGCGGCCCATCTCGCGGGTGTCTGGTCGCTGGCGGACGCGGCGAAGCTGGTCGCTGCCCGCGGCAGACTCATGCAGAGCCTGCCCGCCGGCGGCGTGATGATCGCCGTACGGGCCCCTGAGGACGTGGTCCTTCCGCTGCTCTCCGGCCAGGTGAGCATCGCCGCGGTGAACGGGCCGGAGGCCGTGGTGCTCTCCGGCGCCGAGGCCGCGGTGACCGAACTCGCCGCGACCCTGGCGGACAAGGGGTACCGCACCAAACAGCTCCGGGTCAGCCATGCGTTCCACTCGCCGCTGATGGGCCCCGTGCTGGACGAGTTCCGCACCGTCGCCGAAAGCCTGACCTACGCCGAACCGGGCATCCCCGTGGTCTCCAACCTGACCGGCCGGCTCGCCGAGCCGGACCAGTTGCGCGACCCCGGTTACTGGGTCCGGCACGTCCGGGAAGCCGTGCGCTTCCACGACGGCATGCAGGCGCTGCACACCGAGGGGCTGGACACTTTCCTCGAACTCGGCCCCGGCGGCGTACTCAGCGCCATGGGCCAGGAGAGCCTGCCCGGCGGGGAGTTCCTGCCCGCGCTGCGCAAGGACCGGGCGGAGGACGAAGCGCTGCTCCAGGCCCTGGCCGGTGCCTATGTCCGCGGCGCCACGGTGGACTGGCTCCCGCTGTGCGGCGGTGGCCGCCGGGTCGCCCTCCCCACCTACGCCTTCCAGCGGCAGCGGTACTGGCCCGAGGCCGACGGCCCGTCCGGTGAAGGCCGGCCGGACGCATCGGACCCGGTCGAGTCCCGCTTCTGGGAGCTGGTGGAACGGGAGGACCTCGGCGCACTGCTGCGCACCCTGGACCTCGACGAGAACCAGCCGATCGGCGCGCTGCTGCCGGCCCTGTCCGCCCTCCGCCGCGGCGAGTCCGCGGTGGACGGCACGCGCTACCGGGCCGACTGGCACGCGGTGAGCGAACTGCCCACCGCCGAACTGTCCGGCACCTGGGCGCTGCTCGTCCCGGAGCAGCACCTGGAGGGCGACTGCGCACGGTCGGTCGCCGAGGCGCTGCGGGCGCACGGCGCCGAGGTGCGACAGCTCACCGTGACCGGTGCGGACGCCGGCCGGGAACGGCTGACCGGGCTGCTCGCCGGACTCCCGGCGGGCATCGCCGGGGTGGTCTCCCTGTGGGCGCTGGACGAGCAGCCGCATCCGGAGCACCCCTCGGTACCGTCCGGCGTGGCCGGAACCATGGCACTGAGCCAGGCGCTCGACGAGGCGGCGCCGGGAGCACCGCTGTGGTCCCTGACCCGGGGCGCGGTCTCGCTGACCCGTACGGGCCGTACGGCCGGGACGGCAGCGGCGCTGGTGTGGGGTCTCGGCCGGGCGGTCGCCGCGGCCCGGCCCGGACACCGGGGCGGCCTGATCGATCTCCCGGAGACCTTGGACGCCCGCCAAGGAGCCTGGCTGGCCCAGCTGCTGGCCGATGCCGACGGCGAGGACGAGCTCGCCCTGCGCCCCTCCGGGGTGTTCGCCCGCCGGCTCGGCCACGCGGGCCGCGGCGCCGCCCACCGGCCCTGGCGTCCCACGGGCACCGCGTTGCTCGCCGGTGAACTGGGCGCCGCCGGGGCGCCGGTCGCCCGTTGGCTGGCCCGCAACGGCGCCGCGCATCTGCTGGTGCCGCCGGCGCTCGCCGGGGAGTCCCTCGGCGTCCCGGTGACCGTCATCGACGAGGCACTGACGGACCGCGAGGCGGTGGCCCGGCTGCTGGGCCGCGTCCCCGCGGAGCATCCGCTGAGCACCGTCGTGCACGGCATCGGCAGCGCCGAGGACCAGCCGGTCGGCTCCGCCACCGTCGCGCAGTTCGGCCAGGTGCTGGAGCGGGCCGTGCACGAGTCCGAGATGCTGCACGAACTCGCCCGCGACGCCGCCGCGTTCGTGCTGCTCGCCCCGGCGGCGAGCACCTGGGGCGATCCGTCGCGGGCCGCGGTCACCGCGGCGGGCGCGTACCGCGAGGAGCTGGTGCGCCGGCGCCGGGCCGAGGGGCTCAGCGGAACCGTGCTCTGCTGGGACGGTGCGCTCTCCCCGGAGAGCGTGTTCGTCCGGGCGGTCGAGTGCGGCGAGCAGTCCGTCACCGTCGCCGAGGCGGACTGGGCGGAACTCGCCGTCACCCGGACCGGTTCGCTGCTGCGTGCTCTGCCCGAGGTGCGACGGCCCGCCCAGGAGCCCGCGGCGGAGACCGGCGACGAGGTGGACCCGGAGGCACTGCGGGCCTATCTGAAGGAGCTGGACGCGGCGGGCCGGCAGGAGACCCTGCTGGAAATCGCCCGCGGCGTGGCGGCCCGGGCACTGGGACATGAAAGCGCCGCGGCGGTCGAACCGGACCTCGATTTCCTCGATGCCGGCTTCAATTCGCTGTCCGCGGTCGAATTCCGTAATGCACTGAACCGCATCACCGGACTGTCGCTGCCCGCTGCGCTTGTCTACGATTATCCGACCCCCAACGCGGTCGTCGAGTTCCTGGAATCCGAACTCGCCTGACACCGCCCGGGTGTTGTTCAGGTCCTCGCCGGACGGGCCCGTCCCGTCCGGCGAACCGGCCTTCCCCCTGGGCCGGTTCGGGGTACTAAGGGGTTCCTTAGGGGTGTTCCGGTTGATGGGACGGCCCATACGCTGCGTGCACCGACACGCTCAGCTCGGAGAGTGAATCCACATGGCAGTTCCCGGCTCGTGGAAATCGTTGACTTCGGACGGAAAGGATCTGGTACTCGCGGTCGATTTCGCGGTGACCGGAAGGCCGCAGGCAGGCTTTCCGGAATTCGTCGCGCTCGCCCATCCGCAATTCTCGCTCTGGGAGACACTGCCGCCCGCCCCGGAGGAGGACGCCGGAATGACCGGCGCCGACTACGTCGAACGCTGGGCGGCGGACGTGCTCCGGGAGGGCCGCCCGGTCCGGGCCGTCATGGGCTACTGCGTCGGAGCGGTGTACGCGGCGGCGCTCGCCGAGCGCATCGGGCGCAGCCAGGGCGAGACGCCCGCACTCATCGGCTTCGACCCCGAGCTGCCCCGGCGTGATGTGGTCTGTCACCACTTCCTGACCACCATGGAGGGGATGTCGGGGCTGCTCACGCCGGCGGAGATCGCGCACGCCCAGCAGGCCGCGGGGCAGGCGCTGACCGACGAGGGCGACATCAAGAAGTTCGGTGAGCGGCTGCTGGAGATCTTCCGGGAGGTCGGCGGCGCGGCCTTCGCACGGGTCGGCCTGGACGCCAAGCGCAGCGAGGAATTCGTCGCCACCTTCGGCCTGTTCCTGCACTTCTTCGTACGGGGCAGTGACCTCGACCCGACGGCCGGCTGGAAGTCGCTGACCGCGATGACCTCCGCGACCCCCACCAGTGGCCTCAACCCGCTGTCCGAAGCCGACCGGGCCGACCGGGTGGCCAAGGAGATCCGCTTCCCCGTCGAGCACGCCGATCTGCTGCGCACGCCCGACGTCGCCACCACGGTCACCGGCCTGCTGAGCTGACGGCCCTCACCCCAGCACGTCGAAAGGAACTCGCGCATGCAGCCCATGAGTACGCCCCTCTCCCGGGCCAGTCAGAAAGAGGAGGCGTTGTGGCTGCTCGACAAGCTGGTCCCGGACAGCGGGGTGAACAACATCCCGGCCGCCATCCAGGTGGCGGGCCGGCTGCGGACCACGGCACTGCGCGAGGCCGCCGCCCGGCTCCTGCGCAAGCACGAGGTGCTGCGCACCGTCTTCCATGACGAGGGCGCCGGGCTGCGCAAGGCGATCCTGGCCCCGCAGGACGCCCCGATCGACATCGAGGTGAGCCGGTCGACGGCGGACGGGCTGGCGGACGATCTCACCGCGCTCGCCGCCCGCCCGTTCAAGTTCAACGGCCGGCCCATGCTGCGGATCTGCCAGGTCGAGGCGCCCGAGGGCGATGTGCTCTGCGTCGTGGCCCACCACCTGGTGTTCGATGTGGCGTCCGCGCAGATCGTGATGGGTGAGCTCACCCGGCTCTACGACGCGGTCCTCGCCGGGGAGGACCTCTCCGGCGAGGCGATCGTGCCGGTCGCGGCGGTCGCCGCCGACGAACCCCGGCCGGAGAGCTTCCAGTTCTGGCGCGACCATCTGAGCGGCTTCGACGCCGGCGCGCTGGATCTGTGGATGGACCGGCAGGGGAGTGCGGAGACCACCCTGAAGGGGGCCACCGTCGCGCACGACCTCTCCGACGAGGCCCGGGACGTCGTCCGCCGGCTGCGCAGGGAACTGCGGGCCTCCGAACCCGTCATCCTGCTCGCCGCCTACTATCTGCTGCTCGCCCAGCACGGCGCCGGGCCGGACATCGTGATCGGCTCGCCCGCCGACATCCGCGGGCAGCAGGCCGCCGGTGCCATCGGCTACTACGTGAACATCCTGGCGCTGCGCGTCCGGACCGACCCGGCACAGAGCTTCCGCGCGCTGGTGCGACAGGCCCGGGACGTGTTCCTGGAGGCGGTCTCCCATGTCGATGTGCATGTGGACCTGCTGCTGCCGGAGATCCCGCGGGTCAACTCCGCATGGAGCACCACGCTGTTCCGGCATATGTTCAACTACCTGCCGGGCGGGCTGTCCGCGGAGACGACCATCGGCGGCCTCCCGGCGCGGGCCCTGATGGTCCGCAACGGCTACAGCCGGATGAACCTCGAATTCGACATCCTCTCGGAGCCGGACCGCATCACCGTCGAGGCGCTGTACGGGGTGGAGTCCCACCGCCGCGCCGATGTCGCACTCCTTCTCCAGCGCTATGACGCACTGCTGGTCGCGGCCGGCGCCGAACCGGACCGGCCGGTCGGCGAACTGTCCTCGTGGTCGGAGCAGGACCGTACGGTCATCGCCGCGGCCAACCGCACCGCCACCGACGCGCCGACCCCCTCCGTGCTGCGCACCGTCGCCGAACGGGCGGCCGCCGCCCCGGACGCGGTCGCCGTCGTGCACGGCGACCGGAACGTGACCTACGCCGAGCTGTGGCAGGCGGCCACGGACACCCGGGCGCTGCTGACCGCCTCCGGGGTGAGCGAGGGCGATGTGGTCGCCGTGGCCGCCCGCCGCGGACCCGAACTCGCCGCCGCGGCCCTGGGCGTCTGGCTGGCCGGCGGCGCCTACCTCCCGGTCGACCCCGACCACCCCGCGGACCGGATCGCCTACCAGCTCTCGGATTCCGGCGCCCGTGCCGTACTGGCCGGCGACACGGTCACCCTGCCCGACGGCACCCCCCGCCTGGACATGGCCGGTCTCCGCACCGCGGAGGGCGGGACCACCGGCCTCCCGGCGGCCCCGGACCCCGCCTCCTGCGCGTATCTCATCTACACCTCCGGTTCCACCGGCCGCCCCAAGGGCACCAAGGTCTCGCACGGCAACCTGGCCAACCTCGTCCGGCACTTCCTCGACGAGCTCGCGCCCGGCCCCGGCGATACCACGCTCTGGATGACCACCTTCGCCTTCGACATCTCCGCGCTGGAGCTGTTCCTCCCGCTGACCTCCGGCGGACGGCTGGCCGTCGCCCCCGACGAGGCCCGGGTGAACGGCAGCGTGCTGAGGGACCTGCTGGTCCGGCACGACGTGGGCATCGTGCAGGCCACCCCCACCACCTGGCGGACCGTGCTCGATCAGGTGGGCGACCACCTGGCCGGCCGGCGGGTGCTGTGCGGCGGCGAGGCGCTCCCCGCCGACCTGGCAGCGCGACTGCTGGAGACCGCCGGTGAGGTCCGCAATGTCTACGGCCCCACCGAGACCACCATCTGGTCCACCGCGGGCCGGCTCGACGCCGGTGACGGGGCGGTGCACGCCGGCACCCCGCTGCGGAACACCACCGCCTTCGTACGGGATCCGGCCGGCCGGGAACTCCCGCTCGGTGTGCACGGCGAACTGTGCCTCGCGGGCGCCGGAGTCGCGATCGGCTACCACAACCGCCCGGAACTCACCGCCGAACGGTTCGGCGAGCACCCCGAGTACGGGCGCTTCTACCGCACCGGAGACCTGGCCCGCTGGCGGGACAACGGAACACTGGAGGTGCTCGGCCGGGTGGACCGACAGATCAAACTCCGTGGCAACCGCCTGGAACTCGCCGAGATCGAGGCGGTGTTGCGGGAGCACCCCGAGGTGACCGACGCCGCCGTGGTCACCGTCGGCGATCTCAGTGCGGACGCCGTGCTGGTGGCCTTCGTGGTGGCCCACCCCACCGAGGGCCTCGCCGAGCGGCTGTGGGAACACGCCAGGGCGAAGCTGCCCTCGTCCGCGGTGCCGCACGACTTCGTACTCACCGATGAACTCCCCACCAACGCCAACGAGAAGGTGGACTACCCTCACCTCACCCGGCTGGCCACCGCCCGCCGCGCCGCGGCCGGCCACGGTGCGGCGGCGGAACACCACGAGGACGCCCTGGTCGACGCGCTGCTCTCGCTGTTCCGCGAGCTGCTCGGCCGGGAGGACGTCACCGCCGATGCGAACTTCTTCGTCCTGGGCGGGCATTCACTGCTCGCCGCGCTGCTGGTGCAGCGGATCCAGGAGTCCTTCGGAGCGGAGATCCGACTCGCCGAGTTCTTCGCACTGCCCACCCCCCTGGGGCTCGCCGCGTTCCTGCGGTCCCGCGGGGTGGATCCCGGTACCGACTGATCCCCAGGTACCCGCGCCACCAGGCACAAGATCGGCTGACGAGGAGAGTTGAGACATGCCGGCGATGATCATGAACGGCCATTGCAAATCCTTCAACGGCGACGGAAAGCGGGATCTGCTGGTTCGCCACGACACCAGTGGTGAACTGCTGGTCTTCCCGCACAGCGGAAAGTTCGACGGCACCCGCACCTTTCTCGACCCGGTCAAGATCGGTGAGGACTTCCACTGGGAGAAGCACCTCATCATCCGGACCATCGACATCCGCGGCAACGGACTGGCCAGTGTGCTCGCCGGCAGCGAGGAATCGGTCAACACCGAGCATCCGCACGGGGTCTACCTCTACGAGAACAAGGGCGGGCTCAACGGCCTGAACACCCTGAGCGAGCCGATCCGGATGTCCGGCCGCCGCGACGACGGCCGGATCTGGGAGAGCATCGGCGTCGCCGACGTCAGCGGGGACGGCAAGGACGACACCTTCGGCCGGGAGAGCGAACTCGGTCATGTGGACTGGTTCCGCAACACCGGCAACGTGGTGGAGAACGACACCTTCGACAAGACGCCGCAGCGGCTGACCGTCACCGAGCCCACCGACTTCCCCTTCGGGATGGCCGATGTGACCGGCACCGGCCGGCTCGATCTGCTGATCCTGCGCGACAACGGCGATCTGTGCGTCTACGAGTTCCCGCCCGGACCGGACGGCTTCCTCGGCGACGGAGCCGGTCAGGGCACCTGGTACACCGTCGGCAACCTCGGCGCGGACTGGAACCCGCTGGAGGACGCGCTCGCGGTGACCGATATCGACCTGGACGGCAACCCCGATCTGTTGGTCCGGCAGCGGGACGGCGTCCTGGTGGCGTACGCGCACTCCGGCACGTTCGACCGGAAGAAGCCGATGAACACCTTCCACCCCCCGGTCGCCGTCCTCCAGGACTGCGCGGAGTACCACACGCTCACCTGATCCACAGGCCCTCGGTCGGAGTCCGCGTATGAATGCCCTCGACGAAAACCCCTCACTGATCCAGAAGTTGCACGGGCTGTCCCGGCCCGAGCAGGACCGGGCGCTGCTGGATCTGGTGTGCCACCACGCCCTCGGCGCGCTGCGCCGCGTCCGGCCGGACGACGCACCGCGGACCCTGGCCCCGGACCGCCCCTTCACCGACCTCGGATTCGACTCGCTCACCGCGGCCGATCTGCATGTCCGGCTGGTGGCGGCCACCGGACTGCCGCTTCCGGTCACCGTGGCCTTCGACCATCCGACCCCGGTACGACTGGCCCGGCAACTGCGCGCCGGACTGCTCGGTGCGGACGGCGGGGACGGCACGGAGACCACCTCCGAGCCCCCGCGGCAGGCGGCTGCGGCCGACGACGCGGACCCGATCGCCATCGTCGGGATCGGCTGCCGCTACCCCGGCGGGATCGGTAGCCCGGAACAGCTGTGGCGGCTGGTCGCCGAGGGCGGCGAGGTCATCACCGGACTGCCCGAGGACCGCGGCTGGGATCCGGAGACCCTGTACGACCCGGACCCGGACGCCCCGGGCAAGACGTACGTCCGCCGCGGCGGATTCCTCCACGACGCGGCTGACTTCGACGCGGAGTTCTTCGGGATCGGCCCGCGTGAGGCGCAGGCGATGGACCCGCAGCAGCGGCTCGTACTGGAAACCTCGTGGGAGGCGCTGGAGCGGGCCGGTATCGACCCGACCGCGCTGCGCGGCAGCCGCGCCGGGGTGTTCCTCGGCGCCGAGCCACAGGAGTACGGGCCCCGGCTGACCCGGGCCGGCGGGCTGGAGGGCTATCTCTCCACCGGCAACACCACCAGCGTCATCGCCGGCCGGGTCGCCTACGCCCTGGGCCTGGAAGGCCCCACGATGACGGTGGACACCGCCTGTTCGGGTTCCCTGGTCGCGCTGCATCTGGCCTGCCAGGCACTGCGGCAGGGGGAGTGCTCGGTGGCCCTGGCCGGCGGGGTGGCCGTCATGGCCGCGCCCGGCACCTTCCTGTCCTTCTCCCGGCAGCGCGGCCTCGCCCCGGACGGCCGGTGCAAGGCATTCTCGGCCGACGCGGACGGCACCGGCTGGTCCGAGGGCGTCGGCGTCCTGGTCGTGGAGCGCCTCTCCGACGCCCGCCGCGCCGGGCATCCCGTACTCGCCCTGGTCCGTGGCTCGGCGGTCAACTCCGACGGCGCCTCCAACGGGCTCACGGCACCCAACGGCCCCTCCCAGCAGCGGGTGATCCGCCAGGCCCTGGACGCCGCCGGACTGGACCCGCACCAGGTCGACGCGGTGGAGGCGCACGGCACCGGCACCAAGCTCGGCGACCCGATCGAGGCGCAGTCCCTGATCGCGGCCTATGGCACCGGACGAACCGAACCGCTGTGGCTGGGCTCGGTCAAATCCAACCTGGGCCACACCCAGGCCGCCGCCGGTGCCGCCGGAATCATCAAAATGATCATGGCGATGCGGCAGGAACTGCTGCCCCGCACCCTGCATGTCACCGAGCCCACCCCGCATGTCGACTGGGCGCAGGGCAAGGCCGCACTGCTCACCGAGGCACGCCCCTGGCCGCGCACCGACCGTCCGCGCCGGGCCGGTATCTCCTCGTTCGGCTTCAGCGGCACCAACGCGCACATCATCCTGGAACAGGCCCCGCCCGCCCCCGCGCCGCCGCCCGCCACCGCACACCCCCCGGTCCTCGCGCTGCCGGTCTCCGCGCGCACTCCCGACGCCCTGCGGGCGCAGGCCGCCCGGCTGAAGTCCTTCCTCGACGAGCACCCCGGGCCGGCCCTCACCGATGTCGGCCGCGCACTGGGCACCACCCGGGCACAGCTGGAACACCGCGCGGTACTGGTCGCCGCCGACCGGGAGGAGCTCACCCGCGACCTCGACGCCCTGGCCGCGGGTGCGCCGGGGCCGGGCGTCCGCCAAGGACAGGCAGGGTCCGGCGCGGTCGCCGTGCTGTTCACCGGCCAGGGCGCCCAGCGGCTCGGGATGGGCCGCGAACTGTACGCCGCCCACCCGGTGTTCGCCCGCGCCTGGGACGAGATCTGCGCCGAGCTGGACGTCCATCTGCCCGGCCCGCTGCGCGCCGTGGTGTGGGCGGAACCGGGGAGTCCCGAGGCCGCCCTGCTGGACGAGACGGTGTACGCCCAGTCGGCGCTGTTCGCCCTGGAGACCGCACTGTTCCGGCTGCTGGAGTCCTGGGGGCTGCGGCCGGACTTCCTGCTGGGCCACTCCCTCGGCGAGGTCACCGCCGCGTATGTGGCGGGGGTCTGGTCGCTGCCCGACGCGGCCGCCCTGGTCGCCGCCCGTGGCCGGCTGATGCAGGAACTCCCGGCCGGTGGCGCGATGGTGTCCGTACGGGCCACCGAGGAGGAGGTCACCGCCGAACTCGGCCGATTCGAGGGGCGGGTGGGCCTCGCCGCGGTCAACGGGCCGGCCTCGGTGGTGCTCTCCGGGGACGAGGACGCCGTCACCGAGATCGCCGCCACCCTTGCCGCGCGCGGCCACAAGACCCAGCGGCTGCGGGTGAGCCATGCCTTCCACTCCCCGCGGATGCAGCCGATGCTGGACAGCTTCCGCTGGGTGACCCGGGTGATGTCCTACAAGCCGCCGAAGATTCCGGTGGTCTCCAACCTCACCGGCCGGATCGCCACCGGCGAGGAACTGTGCGCACCGGACTACTGGGTGGACCATGTCCGCGGCGCCGTCCGGTTCGCCGACGGTATCCGCGCGCTGGCGGACCACGGGGTGCGCACCTTCCTGGAAGTGGGGCCGGACGCGGTGCTGTCCGCGATGGCACCGGACTGTGTGCCGGGCGAGGACCGGCCCGTGTTCCTGCCCACCCTCCGCCGCGACCGCGCGGAGACCCGAGAGGCCACCGGTGCCCTGGCCGCTGCCTGGGCGCACGGCGCGGAGGTGGACTGGGCCGCGTTCCACGGCGGTTCCGGCCACCCGGTGGACCTGCCCACCTATGCCTTCCAGCGGCGGCGGTTCTGGCTGGACGCGGGGGACCAGGAGCCGGACGCGGCCGCGCTCGGCCAGGCCGACGCCGGGCATCCGCTGCTCGGCGCGGTGATCGAGTCCGCGCAGGCGGACACCCGCTCGTACACCGGCCGCCTCTCGCTGCGCTCCCACCCCTGGCTGGCCGACCACGCCATCAACGGCGCCGTCCTCCTGCCGGGCACCGCCTTCGTCGACCTCGCACTGCACGCCGGTGACCACACGGGCTGCCCCGTCCTGGCCGAACTGACCCTGGAAAGCCCGCTGGTGCTGCCGGAATCCGGTGCGATACGGCTCCAGGTCGAGGTGGCCGCACCGGACGAACAGGGCGACCGCGGGGTCCTGGTGTCCTCCCGTGCCGAGGACGATCCGGACGAGGTGCCCTGGACCCGGCACGCCACCGGCCGGCTCACCGCCACCGCCCCGGACCACGACGGCCCCGACCTGCGCGTCTGGCCGCCGGCCGAGGCGGAACCGGTCGATCTCGGCGGGCTCTACGACGGTATGGCGCAGCGCGGTTACGACTACGGGCCGGAGTTCCAGGGCCTGCGCGCCGCCTGGCGCCGTGGCGCGGAGGTGTTCGCCGAGGCCGCACTGCCCGAGGGGGCCGCCGGCACGGACTTCGCGCTGTCCCCGGCGCTCCTCGACGCGGCCCTGCACGCCCTGGACCTGGGGGAGTTCGTCCCACGGGACGGACGGCCCTGGGTGCCGTTCGCCTGGGCCGGGGTGACCCTGCGGGCCGTCGGCGCGAAGGCGCTGCGGGTGCGGCTGTCCGCAGCGGGGGACCATGCGGTCGCCCTGGACCTCGCCGACTCCACGGGCGCCCCGGTCGCCTCGGTGCGCTCCCTGGTCTCCCGGCCGGTGGCCGCCGAACAGACCGCGGCGGCCCGGAAGGGCGTGGTGGCCCAGTCACTGTTCCGGCCGGAATGGAGCACCGTGGCCACCCCGGGCACACCGGCCGGCGACTGGGCGCTGCTGGGCGACGGCGACGGCCCCCTCGGCCGCGCGCTACGGTCCGCCGGGGTCCGGATGCGGTGTCACACCGAGCTGTCCGCCATGGACGTACCGGACCTCCTGGTGGTGCCCTGCGCCCCCGCCGAGGGCGCGCCGCCCGAGGCCGCCCGCCACACCGCGCACCGCGTCCTCACGCTGCTGCGGTCCTGGCTCGCCGACGACCGGTTCTCCGGCTCCCGGCTCGCCCTGGTGACCGAGGGCGACGACTTCGCGGCCTCGGTGGTCTGGGGCCTGGTGCGCTCGGCGCAGGCCGAACACCCGGACCGGATCACCGTGCTCGACGTGGATTCCTGGCCGGCCTCCGGCCCGGCCGTGGCCGGTGCACTGGCCACCATGGAGCCCCAACTGATGCTGAAGGACGGCCAGTTGCGCTTGCCGCGGCTGGCGCGGGTCACCCCGCCGGACACCGGTGCGGACTGGGACCCGGAAGGCACCGTGCTGATCACCGGCGGCACCGGCGGGCTCGGCGCTCTCGTCGCCCGGCACCTCGTCAGCGCGCACGGGGTGCGGCACCTGCTGTTGGTCAGCCGCCGGGGACCGGACGCACCGGGCGCGGCGGACCTGCGCACCGAGCTGACCGCGCTCGGCGCCACCGTGACCGTGGCCGCCTGCGATGTCTCCGACCGTGCGGCCCTGGCCGGGCTGCTCGCCGGGATCCCCGCCGCGCATCCGCTGCGCGCCGTGGTGCACGCCGCCGGGGTGCTCGACGACGGAGTCCTCACCTCGCTGACCCCGCAACGCTTCGACGACGTCTTCCGGCCCAAGGCGGAGGCGGCCTGGCTGCTGCACGAACTGACCGCGGATCGGGAACTCACCGGGTTCGTCCTGTTCTCCTCCACCGCCACCTTGCTCGACGGGGCCGGCCAGGCGAACTACGCGGCCGCCAACCTGTTCCTCGAAGCGCTCGCCCGGCACCGCCGAGCCACCGGCCGCCCGGCGACCGCGCTGGCCTGGACGCTGTGGGACGAGGCCGACGGGATGGCCGGCCGGCTCGGCGAGGCCGGTCTGCGCCGAGCCGCCCGGTCCGGTTTCCCGCCGCTCGCCCCGGCCGAAGGCCTGGCACTGTTCGACGCCGCGCTCGCCACCGCGGAGACCACCCTGGTCCCGCTGCGCATCGACCAGGCCGTGCTGCGGGCCCGTCCCGGCGGCGTCCCCGCGCTGCTGGCCGGGGTGGTCCGGGCACCGTCCCGGCCTGCCGCCGACGCCCAGGCACCGGCTCCGGCCGCGGAATCCCTGGCCACCCGGCTGGCGGCGCTCTCCGCCGAGGAGCAGCGGCGCACCCTGCTGGGCCTCGTCCGCGGGCAGGTCGCCGAGGTCCTCGGCTACGACCGCCCGGACGCGGTGGTCAGCGGCCGGGGCTTCCTCGAACTCGGCCTGGATTCGCTCGCCGCGGTCGAACTGCGCAACCGGCTGACCGCCGCCACCGGGGTGACCCTGTCCTCCACGCTGGTCTTCGACCACCCCACGCCCGAGGCGGTCGCGGAGCACTTGGCCGGCCGCCTCATCGAGAGCGAAGCGGACCGGACCGCCTCGGTGTTCGCCGGAATCCGCCGGCTGGAAGCGGAGCTGGCGGCCGTGGCGCCGGACGACGAGGAGTACGCCGGTGTCGCGGCCCGGCTGCGCGGACTGCTCACCACATGGACCGAAACGCATCGCCCCGAAGAGCGGCCGGAGGACTCCGCCCTGGGGGCCGCCACCGCCGAGGAACTCTTCGACATCCTCGACAGCGAACTGGAGGCCGGCAGATAACGACCAGTCCCCCCACGGTCACCGGCCCCGGCCCTCAGGGGGCCGGTGACGCCGGGGGAACGGCTACCAGCGGACCGGCATCGCGTGCAGTCCGAACACGAAGTTCTGGTATTTGAACGGAAGTTCATCCATCGGCTTGTCGAGCCGCAGAGCGGGAATCCGCCGCAGCAGCGTGCCCAGACCGATCTCCAACTCGGCGCGGGCCAGATTCTGCCCGATGCACTGGTGCACCCCGTACCCGAACGCGATGTGGTGCCGGGCCTTGCGGTGGATGTCGAACGTATCGGGGCGCTCGAAGACCCGCTCGTCCCGGTTGGCCGACGCGCTCAGCACGAAAATGCCCTCACCGGCCATGATTTTCCGGCCGTCGATCTCGATGTCCTCAACGGCGACCCGGTCAAAGGCCGCCCAGTCCGACACGGAGTGAAACCGCAGCAGCTCATCGACGGCGCCGGGCAGCAGCGCGGGGTTCTCGCGGAGTTCGGCCAGCTGCTGCGGATGCTCCAGCAGGGTCAGCATGCCCAGCGGAAGCATGTTCGCGGTCGCCTCGTGTCCGGCGGTCAGCAGCAGGAAGGCCATGCCCACCAGCGCCGCACGGGTCAGCTCACCGCTGCCGACCTGTTCGTTGATCAGCCGGCCGATGAGGTTGTCGCCGGGTGCCCGCACGGCCGCCTTGACCAGCTCGTCGAGGAAGTCGATGAGCCCCTCCATCGCCGCCTTGACCTGCTCGGGCTCGGCGTCCAGCTGGACCAGTGTCCTGGTCGCGGACTGGAAGTACTCGTGATCCTCGTACGGGACGCCGAGTAACCGGCAGATGACCAGCGAGGAGAGCGGCAGCCCCAGATCCTCCACGAGGTCCGCCGGGGAGCCCTTCGCCAGCATGTCGTCGACCAGCCGGTCGGTGATGCGCTGGACCTCCGGCCGCAGCTCGTTCATCCGCCGCGCACCGAACTCGGAGATGAGCATGCGCCGGTAGTGACCGTGCCGGGGCGGATCCAGGTTGATGAACTGGCCCTCGTGGAACTGGGCGATCTCCGCCAGCTCGGTGAGCTGCTCGGCGGTGAGCGGTTCCGCCCCGTCCGTGCCCTCGTCGGCCGGCGGCTCCTGGGGCGGCCGGACGCTGGGGAAGCCCGGCCGGCTCGCATCCGAGCTGACCCGTGGGTCGGTCAGCAGCTGCTGGGCCTCCGCGTGCCGGGTCACCACCCACGCGGTACCGCCGTGCGGCAGCTGCACCCGCACCAGCGGGGAGTCCGCTCGCAGCCTTTCGTACTCCGGTGGCGGGGCGAAGGGGCAGCGCCGGGACATGGGGAAGTTCAATTCCCGCACCGACCCGTTGCTGTCAATCTCCGTCATGGAATGCTCCCCTCAAGGTAATTACCAGGCGACAGGCCAGGAACTTATTAGCGAGAGGTAGCGGCGTCAAGATCCAAAAGTTTTTGCCGGGCATTTATGGAGGCGTTCGCTATTGCGCGCCAGACGTCCCGAGGAGCGGCGAGCGGCGGGCGAAGAAATGCCCTCGCATTACCCATTTCGGGCGCCGGTTCGGCGGCGGATGAATAATCCGAAAAACGTCCGCCATGCAGGGTGAAACCCCTGCTCAACTCACCGGACCCGGGTGGAATAGGGCGGCGCTATGCGGTGAATCGTCCGTGCGTATGCGACCGCGCCCCGGCGGTGGGCGAAGCGACCGCCACGGGCACCAGCGGCGACCCGTCAGGCGGCCGGGGGGTAGAGCTACCTCCACCCTTTCTTGGGACCTAGCTGGGATGTCCGAGGGACCGTCTCCGGCCACCATGGAGCATGTTGAAGAGCCTCGTGGGGAGAACGAACCGTGCACGACACCGATCTGACCAGGCCGCGTACGCGCCACCGAGCCGAGGCCGGAAAGTCCACCGGCCACCTGCCGCACCCCTGTGCCGACCACCCCCGACAGGGCAGCCGGCAGCTTCGGACCGGTGATGCCTGATGGTGACTCCTCCACTGCTCTTCCTGCGGGGCCCGGGTCCCGCACAGCCCTTCGACTCTCAACTGGGGGAGACGTGAACCACTCGGCCGAGTCGCATTCCTCGTCCGTGACCGACGCACCGGAAAAGGCTGCCAAGGACGAGCCGAAGAAGGTCCCGGAGAATTTCCAGGACCAGCTGGCCTACGCCTGGGAGTACATCGGCGGGGTCTACGGCACGATCCTGACCATCCTGCCGGTCATCACCTACATCGTGGTCAACGCGCTGACCAGCATGTGGCCGGCGATCTGGGCCTCCATCGGCACCGCGGTCCTGGTGGGAATCTTCCAGCTGCTGCGCAAGGAGAAGCTGGCCGCCGCGTTCGTCGGGCTCGGCACCGTCCTCATCACCTCCGGCGTCGCCGTGTTCGTCGGTGAGGCCAAGGGCTACTACCTGCTGGGCAACTGGATCACCGTCGGTATCGGGAGCATTCTGCTGCTGTCCGTCCTGGTGCGCCGGCCCCTGATCGGTCAGGTCTGGTCGGCGGCCAACCTCCAGGGCACGTTCTGGCGCAAGGACCGCAAGTCGCTCTTCTACTACGACGTGGCGACGCTGCTCTGGTCGTTCCTGAGCTTCTCCCGGTTCGCGGTGGAGCGGTGGCTCTACAACATGGACGAGACCACCTGGCTCGGCATCGCGCGGCTCGTCATGGGCTGGCCGCTGACCTTCTTCGCCGTCATGACCAGTATTTGGGCGGTCCGTAAGGTGGACGGGCGGCGTAAACTGCACGACCCGAATTACAAGGATCCCAAGCAGCAGGAGGAATCCGAGGAGAGCGGCCCGGTGGATACGGAGACCGCAAAAAGCCGCGGAGAATAGCGACGCCGAGCCCATGCAAGACGGTGGGCGAGGCGACCCCCGGTGAATGCCCCTCCCCCGTGTCGGTGGCGGTTCGCGAACGTCGCTGCCAGGGGTATGACACCGCCACGATTTCCGGTCCGTTGTTGCGGATCGGAAATCGTGGTTTCTGCGCCCTTACCGTAGGGGCGTCCGCGGAGGGTTAGGGGTTGCCGACGGCACGGCCGGCAAGCACTGTCGTGCGAGGGGATTCACCCGTACGGAAATCTGAGGGGACGCACACGTGAACGCGCACGCCGATGAGGATCTGTGGATCCGACGGTTCCATCCCGCGCCGGAGGCGGCGACCAGGCTGGTCTGCCTGCCCCACGCCGGCGGCTCGGCCAGTTTCTATTTCCCGGTGTCCAGGGCGCTCGCCCCGGCGATCGATGTGCTGGCGGTGCAGTACCCCGGCCGTCAGGACCGCCGGACCGAGCCCTGCCTGGACGACATCGCGGACCTCGCCGACGAGGTGACCGAGCGGCTGCTGCCCTGGACCGACCGGCCGCTGGCGATCTTCGGACACAGCATGGGCGCCACCCTCGCCTTCGAGGTGGCGCTCCGTCTCGAACAGCGCGAGATCACCCTCCAGGCCCTGTTCGCCTCCGGCCGCCGGGCACCGTCCCGGCACCGCGAGGAGACGGCGCACCTGTACGACGACGCCGCCCTGGTCCGCGAGATCAAGGCGCTCAACGGCACCGAGTCCCAGACACTGGACGACGAGGAGATGCTCCGCGCGGTGCTGCCCGCGCTCCGCAGCGACTACCGGGCCGCGGAGACCTACCGCTATCAGCCGGGGCCGCCGCTCAACTGCCCCGTCTACGCCATGATCGGGGAAAGCGACCCGAAGGTGAGCATCGACGAGGCCCGTTCCTGGGTCGACCACACCATGGGCCGCTTCGAGTTGCAGACCTACCCCGGCGGGCACTTCTACCTGAACGCCCAAGCGCCCCGCATCATCGCCGCCATCTCCCAAGCGGTGTCGGCGACTTCCGGAACCGTCTGACCGCGGAGAGATGACGAGGGCCTGCACCGCCCGGTGCAGGCCCTCCGCACGCGGCCCGAAGACCCCGCAGGCTCACTCCGGCAGCCGGACCGGCGCGATCTCGTGGAAGACATCGCCGGGACCGGGATTCTCCGGGGCCGTGCTGCCGCCGAGGTGATTGACCACGCCCCAGACCGCGTTCAGCGCCGTGGTCACGGCGCCCTCGGCGAATCCGCCGGTCCAGGAGATGTCGTCGCCGCACAGGAAGAAGCCGCGATGCCGCGGATCGAGCTCATGCTGCATGAAGTGGCTGAACAGGCGGCGCTGGTAACGGTAGTGACCGGGCAGGTTGGCCTTGAAGGCCCCCATGAACCGCGGCTCGGTCTCCCAGGTGATCGTCAGCGGTGCGCTGATGAGGTGCGAGCGGATGTCCACCCCGGGATAGATCTCGCCCAGTTTGGTCAGCAGCAGCTCCAGCCGCTGCTCCGCCGACAAGGTGGCGAACTTCAGGGAGTCGTCGTTCCAGGTGTAGGACAGGCACATCACACCCGGCCGGTCCGGGCCCGAGTCGAAGAGGTAGACACTGCGCGGCATCCGGTCCGTGAGGGTCATACCTATCGCCATCCGGCCGGTGTCCGGATCGGTGTCCAGCCAGAACGGCCGGTCCGTCAGCACGAACACCTTGGAGGAACCCATGTAATGGGTGCGTTCGACGGCGCTCCACAGGTCGGCCGGGAGTAGCTCCGGATCGCTGTCCACATGATTGAGCAGGGCCCAGACGTGCGGGCTGAACACCACGGCCGGATACCGGTCCCGGCGTCCGTCGGCGTCCGTCACCGTATAGCCCTCGGCATCGCGCCGGATGCCCACGGCCGCGGTCCGGGGAGCGCCCCCGTGCAGACCGGCCAGCGAGGTGCCGGCCGGCCAGTGCGCGAGCCGGTCGGGCCGAAGCGTCCACAGCCCACGGGGCACTTGCTGGGCGCCGCCCTCGATCGTCATCTGGTCGTCGTCCGCCGCGGTGCAGACGACACGGAGGATCTCGATAATGGAATTCGGGAAGTCCGTGTCCCAGCCGCCGGTGCCGAAACCGACCTGGCCGAAGATCTCCCGGTGCCGGAAGGACGCGAAGGCCGGACTGGTGGCGAGGAAACCGTAGAAGGACTGGTCGTCGTACTCCTTGACCAGCTGATTCCATATCGCCTTCAGTACGGGTATATCGCGGCGGCGGATCGCGTCCTGCAAGCTGGAGAGTTCGGCGCGGTCCTGCAACGCCTTGGCCCAGGCATCCGCGACTTCCTGGAACTCCGAGGGCAGATCGGCCGCCGACCGCGCCCGGTGTGTGCGTCCCTCCAGATTCACCAGAGTGGCGGGAGTGCAGGCCGCCAGGGGATTGGGGAACGGCGAGGTACGCAGCCCGAGCGCGTCGATGTAATGGAACAGCGTGGTCGCCGACAGCGGAAAGCGCATCGCGCCCATCTCGGCCCGTAACGCGGGATATTCCGGGAACGGCACCGAACGCATCCGCCCGCCGAGCTGCTCGGCTTCGTACACCACCGGCCGCAGCCCGAGCCGCATCAGCTCATAGGCCGCGGTCATCCCGGACATCCCGCCGCCGATCACCGCCACCGGAGTGCCGTGCCGATGCCGGGGTACGGCGCCGAGCCCGGCCGGATGTCGCAGCCAGTCGTCATAGGCGAAAGGGAAATCCGGCACGAACATGGTCACTCGTTCCGAACTGGCCAAGGTCATGAGGCAACCTCTCGATCGGTCGCGGTCGGAGCGGATCCCGATACCACTCGGGTCGGCGTTCCCGCAGAGCGGAGTGCCGGCACGCGCCGTACGAAGTTCCCCGTGGGCCACCGGTATTCCCCGGTGGGAACCTAATTTCTGCGCATAACGCGCGGCAACCCCTACCGACCCCGGCTTCGCAAAGCCGGACCCGCAGACCCGTGCGCACCCCCTGAAGGCGATTCAGGGGTATCTGCCCACCGCGTCCGGAGCGTATTTTGCCCGCCTCTTCGGACCGCCGGCCAAGAACTCCACATACCGGAATTCCGTGCCACCGGCCGCGCTGTTTCGCTGCGGGCGGGGCCGGCTTCCAGGCCCCGGGATTACGGTCCGGCGCCATATGGGGCGGCATCCTGGAGAGGGAAGTGCCCCCTCTATAGACTCGTCAGGTGAGCAGCGAAACCGAGGTGCCGCGTCCGGAGCAGCTGGACGAGGACGATCTGCTGCTGGCCAACGCCCTCCAGACCGCGCCCCGCGCGACATGGAGCGAGCTGGGAAAGGTGCTCGGCCAGGACGCGGTGACACTGGCCCGCCGATGGGAGCGCCTCAGCAGCAAGGGCCTGGCCTGGGTCACCCCCGCGCTGGGCCCCGGTCTCCTCTACCGGACGTGCCGGGCCTTCGTCGAAATCCACTGCGAGCCGGGCAGCGCCGCTCAGGTATCGGCCGAGCTGTCCCACCAGCCCCACGTGCTCACCCTCCAGCATGTCGCCGGCACCTATGACCTGTTCGCGATCGCCTTCACCCCGGACTTCGCCTCGATGTCCGACTACCTCCTCACGAGCCTGCCCCGGCAGGAGGGCGTCGTCCGGGTCCGTTCCCATCTGGTGACCCGCAACTTCCGCACGGGATCGCAATGGCGCCTGGGCGTGCTGAACCAGCGCCAGGAGCGGACCCTGCTCCGCACCGGGCCGGAACCGCAGGGCGCCGAGGCCACCGCGTACAGCACCTGGGAGCGCGAACTGATCGTCGCGCTGAGCAAAGACGGCCGGCTCCGCTACTCCGATATCGCCACCGAGCTGGGCGTCACACCCCGGACCGTGCAGCGCCGGCTGAACCGGCTGCTGGGCAACCGCGACCTGCTCCTGCGCTGCGATGTCGCCCGCCCCCTCGCGGGCTGGCCGACCGGCGCCCTGCTGTGGCTCAACGTCCCGGACGAGCGGCTGGAGGAGGCCGGCCGTACGCTCGGTGCCTTCCCGGAGACCCGCAGCTGCGCGGCGCTGTCCGGCGCGAACAACCTGCTGGTCACCGTCACCCTGCACTCGGTGGACGCGCTCCACGACTGGGCGGTGCAGCTGCGCCAGGCGCTGCCGTACGCGCAGATCGCGGACCGTTCCGTGGTGCTGCGCCAGGACAAGCTGTGCGGTCATCTGCTGGATGTGTGGGGACGAAGCCGTGGCGTCGTCCCCCTCGACATCTGGCGGCCGAGCGGCCTCAGCCGGTGACGCGGGCGCTGCCCGTACCGCCGCCGGTGACGCGTACGCCGTCCGTACCGCCGCCGGTGACCGGGAGCGCGACGGCCGGCCGCCGCAGCCCCGCACCGAGCGTCCGCTCGATCTGCCGGGCCAGCCGCAGCACGCCGAGGTCGTCGCCGCTGCGCCCGACGATCTGCACCCCGACCGGCAGCCCGTCCGCCGTGAAGCCGGCCGGCACCGACAGGGCGGGCACACCGAGCACCGTGAACCAGTACATGGAGCGCATGCAGTCGAGATAGTTCTCGCTCCTGGTGTGCCCGATGCGCTCCGGCCACAGCTGATCCGCGCTCCACGGCAGCACCTGGGTCGTGACCGTCACCAGATAGCGGTACTCGCGGGTGAATTCCACGAACCGCTGGAAGAGCAGCCCGCGCAGCTTGTGTGCGCGCATCAGACCGGCCGAGGTCGTCGCCAGCCCGCTCTCGATGTCCTGGCGCACCCTGATGCCGAAGGCCTCCGGGTTCGCGGCGTACCGGTCACCGTAGTTGAGCGCCCGGTACCAGCCGCGCAGTGTGCGAAACGCCTCGTCGGCGCCGGTCATGTCCGGGGCCGCGACGCCGACCTTGCGGGAGATCCCGGCCAGGGCCCCGGGCACCGGCTCCATCGCGGTGCGTACGGCGTCGTCCACCGCCAGTTGGCCGCCGAGGTCCGGACTCCACGCCACCGGTACGTCCGAGAAGTCGTCCTCCAGACCGGCATGGAACCGGGACGGATCGCCCAGGCCCCAGGGGGACCTCGGATCGGCCCGGGTCAGCACCGCCATCTGGAGCGCGACATCGTCGACGGTGCGGCCGATCGGGCCCTGGATGCTCAGCGGCGCGAACGGATCGGTGGCCGGCCACATCGGAACCGTGCCCACCGAGGGCCGCAGCCCCACCACATTGCAGAAGGCCGCCGGGTTGCGCAGCGAGCCGCCGGTGTCACCGCCGTCGGCGAGGGCCACCATGCCCGTCGCGACGGCGGCCGCCGCACCCCCGCTGCTGCCACCGGCCGTCAGGCTCAGGTCGTACGGGTTGCGGGTGGGGCCGAACAGCTCGTTGGTGCTCTGGATGCCCGCACCGAACTCGGGCACATTGGTCTTGCCCACCGTGACGGCCCCCGCGTGCACCAACTGCTCCACGACCAACGCGTCATGGTCCGGCACATGGCCGGCGTAGAGCGGAGAACCGTACGTCGTCCGGATGCCTTTGGTCGGGGCGAGGTCCTTGTGCGCGACCGGGAGGCCGTGCAGCGGGCCCAGCAGCTCGCCCCGTGCGACGGCGGCATCGGCGCGGGCGGCGAGCTCATGGGCGCGGTCCTCGGCGAGCGTGATGATCGCGTTGACCTTCGGGTTCACCGCGTCGATCTGGGCGAGGTGCGCATCAAGGATCTCGCGCGCCGACACCTCACGGCGCCGCTGGAGCTCCACCAGTTCCCGGGCCGGCAGCCACAGGAGGTCATTCTCGGTCACAAAGATCAGCAGTCCTTGCCTTGGTCGAGGGGGGATGTGCTTACGGCAGATGGATGGGGGCGCCGGGGCCCAGCGGCAGATCGAGGAAGTAGAAGCCGGTGAGGATCACGGTCCAGACCGTCGCGAAGGACAGCGCGAACGGCACCAGCCGGGAGATGACCGTGCCGAGTCTCAGCTCGGGCTGGTACTTCTGTGCCGAGACCAGCGCGAAGTACAGGAAGACCTGCATCGGTGTGATCGCCCCGGTCACGGAGTCGCCGATCCGGAAGGCCGCGTGCATGGCGGCGGGCGACAGGCCCAGCAGCATCCCGGCCGGCACCATGACGGTGCCCAGGATCGACCACAGGGCGGAGCCCGAGGTGATCAACAGATTCAGCAGCGAGGTCACCAGGACAACGGCGAGCAGAATCCCGAATCCGCCGAGCCCGACGGACTTCGCACCGTCCGCGAGTCCGATGGCGAACAGCTTGCCCAAGTTGCTCCACGTCAGCAGATTGATGGTCTGCGCGATCGCGAAGACGAGCACCACGAACCCGGACATGTCCCGCACCGCGCCGATGAGGTGCGGATAGACGGCACGCGCCTCCTTGCCGACCCCGCCGCAGCGGGCGTAGACGACACCGAAGACGAAGAACAGCCCGGACAACACGAGGGCGAGGCTGTCGACGAAGGGGGAGGGCGCCAGCACCCCGTCCGCCCCGCGCAGCGGACTGCCCGGCAGCAGCCACGCGGTGACCATCGCCGCGGCGACAGCCAGCGTCACCCCACCGCTGATCAGCAGCGCCCGGCGCTGCGCCGGGGTCGCCAGGGCCTCCGTGGCCGCACCGTCCTCGGCTCCGGAATGCGCCGGGTCGTACTCGGGGTTCCAGGGCGCCAGCCGGGGTTCGAGCACCCGGTCGATGAGGAAACCGCCGACCAGGGGCAGCAGGAGTCCGGCCGTCGCGGTGAAGAACCAGTTCATGGCGATATGAACGTGATAGCCGTCGATGCCCGGCAGCAGATCCGCCGCGCTCTTCGTGATCCCGGTCGTGGTCACATCGAGAGTGCCGAGCAGAATCCCGCCGTCATAGCCGCTCCCCACGCACACAAAGGCACCGAGCAGGCCCGCCACCGGGTTCCGTCCTACCGCCTTGAAGACGATCGCGGCCAGCGACGGCAGCAGGATGTAGGCGGAATCGGCCAGTACGTGCCCTTGACACGCGACGAAGGCGACAAGGTACGGAACCCAGCGCCGCGACACCCGCAGGAACGCGATCCGCATCAGACATTCCAAGGCGCCGGTACCCTGCGCGACCCCTATACCCATCGCGATGACCAGCACCGGCCCGAGCGCGGGGAAGGCCATGAAGGAGTCGATGGCCGTGGCGAGAAGATGACTGAGGCCCTCCGGCGTCAGCGCGCCGAGCACGGGAGTCGGGCTTTTCTCCCCCGGCACCTGAACTGTCACATCGAAGGCGGCGATCACCGTCGACACCACAGCGACCAGCCCGAAAATGCCGGCGAAGAGCACAAACGGATTGGGTAGCCGGTTGACCGATCGCTCCACTCGTCCCAGCAATCCGTCCAGCGGAGGCGCGTTCCGATCCAGTGCCTTCATTGCTGCCTGCCTCTCGTCCCGGAGCGTGTCGACGGTGTGCGTGCGCGCCACTATCGGGTGGGCGGTGCAAGACTCAGGAAAGCTGAAGGAGAATGTCTATCGAAGCCTCGATTTCGCAGAAAAACGGCCATCGAGGCCTCGTCCGTTGGCTCGACTCGACTCGACTTGGCTCGGCTCGACGCGACTTGGGTCGGCTCGGCCGGTCGGATCCGCGGCGCCGCTTGACGGTTACGGCCGACGGCCCGCCCTCAGCAGCCGACGGGTCAAGTGACGGTGCGTCCTTGACCTGGCCTTCCGCTTACCATGTCCCGGTCAACTGATCACGGCGGGGGAGCGGGGGAGAGAGCCGAGGGCTTTCTTCACCCTCGCAGCCGAGGCACCGCCCGCCGTAACCGGTGAGCGCGCGCTCGGCCCAAAGCCACAACTGCAAAGGGACGTCATGCGTTTCCACCGAATACTTGCCACTGCCGGAACCGTCTGCGCCTTGGCGTCGGTCTCCGCTTGCGGCCTGCCCTCCGTGGGTTCGCCCCAGGACGCCGGGGACTTCCTCCGGTCGACGCTCCACTGCGAGAGCGTCGACATCGCCTCGCCTCCCGAGGTGCAGCGGGTGGAAGCCATGGGGATGACGGGCATCAACGGCGGCGGCGAGTGCGAGGACCCGGCGGGCGGCGGCGGTGACGTCGACTTCCTCACCGTCGAGGACATGGAGGCGTTCCAGACCGCCGTCAAGGGAGACGAGGACGAACAGGACGACCTCATGATCGGCGACGACTTCGCCGTCGACCCGAGCAGCGACGACCAGCGGCGCCAACTCCTCAAGGCCGGACTGCTGTTCCTCAACTGCACCCCGGACTTCAAGGCCCCTTCCGGCAATTCGACGGACGACGGCGAGATCGACGGCTGCTTCACCACCGACTACTCGGACGACCTCGACTGACCTTCGCTGACGGATCTGCGCGGTGTCCCGAGTCGGCCTCGTCCGCGCAGATCCGGGCTTCCCCCGGCCACGTACGTGCCGCGCCGCCTGCGACCGGCGGGACCGCGGAGCCCCGGAAGGAACAAGCGCGGAGACCGCGGGAGCCCCGGAAGGAGCAAGCGCCGAGACTGCGGAGCCCGCGGAAGCAACAAGCGCAGTCCCGCAAACCGGCCGGGACGAGACGAGGCCACGCCCGCAGCCACATGCCCTTGCACCCGAACCAGCCCTACCCATCGGCGAACGCGGCACGCAACTCCTTGCCATTGACGCTCACGACCACCCCGGCCAGCAGTAGACCGCACACGCCCTGCTGCATCTTCAGCCACAGCGGAAAAGCTCCGGGTACCACGATGATGACCGCAATGGCCACGAGCATGATGCCGGAGGCCCATCGCAGCCGGAGGTAGGAGCGACGGTGGCCTCGGGCCGCCCGAGCGGCGAAAGATGCCATGAGCAGGGAAGTGGCTACGACGATGCTCGCGCGGACCCAGACGGCATCGGTCACGAGGTCAGGGTGGTTGCGCAGCAGGATGATGGCGAGGAGCGTCAGCGCACTGAAGCCGGCATAGCAGCCGACGAGCAACTTGGCGCTGCGGAACGCCTGCTGTACGCGTGGCCGGCTCAGCCTGTCCTCGGAAACCCCGGCGGGGCGCGACCTGCGGGTGTTCATCATGTCCCTTCCGTTTTCGTGCACCGCCCTCCAGGCGGTCGTCTCCAGGATCCGGCCCACCCGCCGCCAGTTCCTCGTCCACCCGGACGAAGCGCGCTCCCGCCGCTGTCAGGGGCTCGCCGGGGCTGCCCCGTAATGGATGCCCGTCAGTGCTCTAAGGGTTGCGGCGAGAGGCCTGGTCAGGGGCCGCCCGGGTAGCCGCCGTCGGCGATCGTCATGGTGTTTCCGACGGCCCGCCTTCGCCCCGGATTCCTCCCACGTCTTGCAGTCGTTGCGGCTGCCCGGCAGGGGGCGACGACGACCATGGCCGGACTGGTGTCGGCGTCGATGGCGACCTGGTGGTTGGTGGAGTAGCGGTCGTTCCAGAGGCGCGCGCGTTGCCATTACGGCAACAATAGTTGCCGTCCGGGCGTGGTGGTCGCAGCCTGACGCTCGACCAAAGGCCGTCGACAACAATCAGGAGGCCACACCATGACCACCCGCGAAGGCGTTGGATCCGCACTGAGCGCGGACGGCAACGGGCCGCTGGGCAACCGCGTCCACCATGTTCGGGCTGGTGAGCTGGAGGGCCATGCCGCCATCAGCGGCGGCACGGTCGGCTCGAAGAGGCTCTGGATGGGCCTGGTGGAGAATGCGCCGTTGAGCGCAACGGACAACCACCATCACGGCGAGTCCGAGGCGGGGATCTACGTGGTCAGCGGTCACCCCGTGTTCGTCTTCCACGACGGCATACAGGAGGTACGGATCTCCGCCGATCCTGGCGACTTCCTGCTTGTCCCCCCGTTCGTCCCGCATCGCGAAGAGAATCCCGACCCGAACGAGCCCGTGGTCGTCGTGATCGCACGGACCACGCAAGAGCCGATCAAGGTCTCCGTACCCGAGCTGTACCAAGTCAAGGAGACAGGCACGCGATAGGAAGGAGACGTGGACCAGTTGATCGGGTGAAGCACCCGCGCCCCGTTCCAGACAGTCCGGTCGAACTCCTGCCGTGTGGATGATCGGTGCCGGCCGCACCGTCACTCACGGAGGAGCCGGACGCGACGACCCCGGAAGCGCGCTCGTGCGACCGGGGTCAAGCGAACTCCCGCCGGAGACCGCACAGCCCGGACGGGCTGTCGCGTCCCCCATCCCGCCTGGAGATCATTTATGGGGCGGCCCTTAGGGCGAACACACCGATTTCCGCAGCTTCCCGGACCGGCGCCGGCTGGCCGGCCCCGGGACCCTAGCCGGCTTCTGGTTCGGTCGAAGCGAAGTCGTACACGGCCCACTCCGCGATCGGGAGGTATCCGAGGCGCTGGTAGAGGGCGTTGCTGGTGGGGTTGGCCGGGTCGGCGTACAGCACGACGTCCGTGGCGCCTGCGGTCAGCGCGGCCTGGCTCACCGCGGCCGTCACGGCGCCCGCGTAGCCGCGACCCCGGAGGTGAGCCGGGGTGTAGACGGGATCCACCCGGACCATGCCGCCGACCATCGACGTCGCGCCTGCCACGGAGACCGGAGTGCCGTCCGGGGTCTCCCAGAAGGTGAAGTGTTTGTCGGCGAAGCGTGTGCCGGCCCAGGAGGCCGCGTCTATGGTGACGGCCTCCCTGACGTCCGTGGTGAACTCGCGCAGGAAGAGCATGAGTTGCTCACGGTCCCGCTCGCCTACGAGTCGGGCCCGGCCCTCTGGGACCGGCGTTGGTGGGGCGAGGGCGCCGAGGCGGTACAGGCGGATCCGGTCGCGCAGTGTGGGTGTTGCGCCGGTGCGCCGCTGCCACGCCTCGGCGAAAGCAGTGGCGGTGCCGTGGTCCGCGCTGACGAAGGGAAGGGAGTGCCCGAGGGTGGCCAGGTGGGCGGCGAGGGTGTCGGCGTGCTCGGGGGCGAGGTGGGTGAGGCTCAGGCCGCGGATGAGGCAGAAGGTGGCGTGGACCTTGCCCGCTCGCTCCAGTCGGCCTAAGACGGGGGCTGGGGTGCCGAATGCGTCCGTTCCGCGTGTGCGCAGTCTCTCGATCGTTGTCAGCGGTGTGGTGTGCAGGGCGGGGCGCGAGCGCAGGAATTCGCCGGCTCGGGCGAGGAAGTCGTCGACGTCTTCGGTGAGGTGCCAGTCATCCGGGCGCATGCTTCATGATCCCGGATGGACTCGGCTGCGGGGAAGGGAATGCCCGGAGACCAGTCATCGTCATGCCTGAAACATGCTGCCCACCGCGGAGTGTGCGGTGCCCCGGGCCCCCGCTCACTCCCTTCACTCCCTGGTCAACGGGGTGAGCCGGTAGGAGTCGCCGTGTGCGTGCACCAGGCCGCCGGTGGGGGCGGGGAAGTGGGTGCCGAGCAGCAGGGTGTCGGTGTCCGCGAGGGAGGCGAGCAGATGGCGGCGGGTGGCGGTGGCCTGGTCGGGGTCGGTGTCCACGCAGCTTCCCATGGTGGGGTCGAGCAGTTGGACGGGGTGGTGGATGCAGTCGCCGGTGATCAGAGCGGTGGAGGTGCGGCCGCGGAGCTCGACGGCGAGGTGGCCGGGGGTGTGGCCGGGGGTGGGGATCAGACGGATGCTCGGCGCGATGTCGGTGCCGTCCGCCGGGATGTCGATGAGGTCGAGAAGGCCGGCGTCCTTGATGGGGTGGACGGAGTCCCGGAACATCTGCTGCCGGGCTTCGTCCATGTCCACCGCCGCCCAGTGGTTCCACTCCGTGCGGGATGTCAGATAGCGGGCGTTGCGGAAGGTGGGCTTCCAAGTGGCGCCCTCGGCGTATGTGTTCCACCCGACGTGGTCGGTGTGGAGGTGGGTGAGGATCACGAGGTCGATGCTCTGGGGCGGGAAGCCGGCGGCGTCGAGGCGTGCGAGGTAGTCGGTGTCGAGGTTGTTCCAGGCGGGGTTGGCGCGCGGCTTGCCGTTGCCGATACCGGTATCGACGAGGACGCGCAGGCCGTCCACGGAGAACGCGAAGCTGTGGCTGCTCAGCCGCAGGACGCCGGCCTCATCGGCGAAGTCGGGCCGTAGCCAGGGTGCTTGGGCCACCACGTCAGGGGTGGCCGCCGGGAGCAGCCAGGGGCCGGTCTGCGGGGGCAGGGCGACCTCGTCGATGCGGTGGATGGTGAGGTCGCCCAGGTCCCAGGTCGCGGGCGTGCTGCCGGCGGAGGGTGTCGAGTGGTGGTGCATCGGCGTTCTTTTCCGTTCCTTCGCTCGCGCTTCGGAGAGGGGCGGGGCGAGGCGGTGCGGCCCGGCGACGCCCGGTCGGTGCAAGCGGCGGAGGGGGCCAGGGCGGGCGGTGGGCTCCTGCTGTCGGGAGATGCGGGAGCTGACGCCGCTCGTGACGGACCCTCAGCCACAAACGCTATTTATTTGCTTTAGATGACGCTAGCCCCTACCGTCGACTAAGGCAAATCTTTTGCTTTTGCTGGAGACGGCCGGCGATGGTCGCTGGGTGGCCGCTCCACAACGCGCCCTGTATGCAGAGAAAGGGGATCCATGAGCGACGTTGAACTCACCGCTACGGAGGCCGCCCGATGGGCGCTCCGTGCCGGGCTCCCGCTGGAGAGCGAGCGCCACGCCGAGGTGGCCGCCACCGCGAACCACATCCACTCCGTGGTGCGCACCTTGCGCGAACTGGACTTCGGGGAGACACCGCCCGCCACCCACACCATCGAAGGGGCGGCCACCGATGGCTCTCTTTGAACTGACCCTCGCCGAGGCGGCCGACGCCGTGGCGCAGGGGGAGCTGTCCCCGGTGGAGCTGACCCATTCCGTGCTCGAACGACTCGACGCCGTCGAAGAGCGGCTCGGGGCGTACGTCGCCGTGGCGAGTGAAGCGGCGCGAGAGTCGGCCGTATTGGCGGAGCGCGAGATCACGGCCGGCCGGTATCGGGGCCCGCTGCACGGCATCCCGTTCGGGCTGAAGGACCTCATCGATGTCGCCGGTCTGCCGACCACCGCCAGTTCCCGGGTGCGCGCGGGGCATGTCGCGCAGGCCGACAGCGCGGTGGCCCGGCGCCTGTTCGACGCCGGCGCGGTCCTCCTGGGGAAGACGCACACACATGAATTCGCTTACGGGCTGACGACGCCGCAGACGCGCAATGCCTGGGACCAGGGCCGCATCGCGGGCGGATCGAGCGGTGGTTCCGCGGTCGCGGTGGCCGCCGGAGCGGCCACCTTCGCCCTGGGGACCGACACCGGAGGTTCCATCCGCGTACCCGCGGCGCTGAACGGAGTCGTTGGGCTGAAGCCGACCTACGACCTCCTCTCCCGGCACGGTGTGACCTCGCTGTCCTGGTCCCTGGACCATGTCGGCCCCCTCACCCGTACGGTGCGGGACGCGGCGCTCGTGCTCTCCGCGCTGACGGGCAACGACTCCGAGGGCCCGGCCGACTCCGGTGTGGCGCGGCCCGGCTACCCGCTCCCTGGGGAAGGGGACTTGACGGGCCTGCGGATCGGAGTGCCGGTCAACTACTACTTCGAGCGGGTCAGCCCCGCCGTCGAGACCGCTGTACGGGGCGCCCTCGCCCAGATGTCGGACCTCGGGGCCGAGCTCGTCGAGGTCGAGATTCCGCTGGCCCGCTACGTCCAGGCGACCCAATGGGGTCTGATGGTCCCGGAGGCCACCGCCTACCACGAACGTGCCCTGCGGTCGGTCCCCGAGCTGTACGCCCCGGACGTCCGGGTGCTGCTGGAGGCCGGCGAACTCCTTTCGGCCGGTGACTACCTGCGGGCCCAGCGGGCCCGCACGCTCATGCGCCAGGCGTGGGGGCGCGTGCTCGAACAGGTCGATGTGATCGCTGCGCCCGCGGTGCCGATGACGGCCGCCGAGGTGGGCCAGGACACCGTGGAATGGCCGGACGGTACGACGGAGAGTGTCTCCGACGCCTATGTCCGCCTGTCCGCCCCCGCGAACATCACCGGGATCCCGGCACTGACACTGCCGGTCGGCCGCGATCACGCGGGCCTGCCCATCGGAATGCAGCTGATGGGGCCGCCCAAGGGGGAGGCCCTCGTGCTGCGTGCCGGTCATGCCTACGAATCCGTCCAGGACGGGCACGGTGAACTGGCCCCGGGGACGGCCTGAGAACGCGGGACAGGCAGGTGCGCGACAGCCGGTTCAGCCGTGGATGCCGGTGCGCCTCGCCGGAGGCCGGCCGGGCTCCTCGCGGGTGAGGGCTGCTGCTGAGCGACGGACGTCAGAGAGGAAGGACCCACTCCAGATGCAACGATTTTGCTTTAAGGTGGTGGCATGAGTCCCAAGGCCATGGCTCGCCCCGGGGGGCGCAGCGCGCGCGTCCAGGAGGCAGTGCACGCCGCGGTGCGGGAACTCGAAGCCGAAGCCGGCCGGGCCGCGCTGACCGTGCCGGCGGTCGCGGCCCGCGCGGGTGTCACCCCGTCGACGATCTACCGCCGCTGGGGCGACCTCCATGAGCTGCTCTCCGACGTGGCGGTCGAACGGCTGCGTCCCGAGGAGCCGCCCGCCGACCACGGGAGCCTCCACACCGATCTGGAGGCCTGGGCCAGGCAGTTCCTCGACGAGATGGCCTCTCCGTCGGGCCGCGCCTATATACGCGACGCGCTCCTCGGCGACCCCGACGGCAGCAATGCCGGCCAGTGCTCGGCCTACGCCGCCGACCAGATCGAGGTCATCCTCGGTCGCGCGACGGGACGCGGCGAAGCCGCTCCCGACGTCGAAGCGGTCATGGACCATGTCGTGGCGCCGATGATGTACCGCATCCTGTTCCAGCCGGGCCGGCTCACGGCTTCCTACGCGGATCAGCTCGTCCAGGCCGCCCTTACCACACCCGTCCCGCCCGACTGACGGAGCGAGCCGTCGGCCTCGCCACCACCGTCGTGGGACTTTCGTTGCTGCACGTCGCGACGAAAGGTGGTGTCGTCGACGCGTGGGGCTGCTTAACGTGGCTGCGTGACAGGTGTGGAAGGTATGGAGCGTGCACAGCGCGCTCGGCCGACGCCCGCGGTAAGGGTGCGTGCGGGGCTGCGGCGGCTGGCCGAGCCGGGCAGGGCTCTCTTCGGTCCCGGGATGTGGCCGCCCAGGCGCATGGTGCTGGAATCGCTGCTCAGCGTGGTGCTGGCGACGCTGGTGGCGGGAACCGAGGCCCTGCGCGACGGGGGCGCGGTACAGATCGTCGCCGTCGCGCTGGCTGCCGGACTGCTGGTGCCGCTGCGCCGGGTGCTGCCCGGGACCGTCCTGCTGGTGGCCATCGCGGCGTCGTTCCCGTTCGGCGGTTTCGCGCTGCTGGTCCCCGTCGCCAGCTGGTCCGCCGGGCGCCGGATCGACGGGGCGGGCAGGGCGACCGGCACCTTCGCCTTCGCCTACGTCCTCAGCTTCTGCCTGGATCTCTCGCGGGAGTTGCCCCGCGTCTCGCCGGCGCTCCTGGTCGTAGGCGCCCTGGTGACGCTGGTCGCGACCGTCGTTCCCGGCCTCGCCGGCCGCTACTGGTCGCAGCGCCGCACGCTGCTGGACACCCTGCGCGAGTACAACGCCCAACTGCTGCGCGAGCGCGCGATGATCGCCGGACAGGCCCGGATGCGCGAACGCCAGCGCATCGCGCAGGACATGCACGACAGCCTCGGCCATCAGCTCGCTCTCATCTCGGTGCACACCGGCGCGCTGGAGGTGGACCGCGAGCTGACCGGACGACAGCGGGAAGCCGTGGGGGTGCTGCGGGAGGCCTCGGTCGGCGCGATGCGCGAGCTGCGCGAGGTGGTGGGGCTGCTGCGGGACGGCACCCACGCCCCTGGTGACGGGACCACTCCCTCGGCTGTCGCGGGCGGCACGCCCACCCCCGCTCTGGAGGCGATGGGAGAGGAGGACGCCAAGGCGCCGTCGCGCGGAGTGGCAGGCATAGAGCGCTTGGTGGAGGTGTCCCGGAGCGCGGGTACGGCAGTGGAGCTGCGGCGCTCGGGCGAGATGCGTCCGCTCGCCCCGACCGCCGACCACGCCGCGTACCGGATAGCTCAGGAGGGCCTGACCAACGCCCATAAGCACGCCCCGGGCGCCTCGATCACCATTGAACTGCGCTATGAGCCGGACTCGTTGGTCGTGGAGGTCGCGAACGGCCCCGTACCCGAGACCGCGGACGACGGCCGGAGTGTGGTGAGCGGCGGCCAGGGGCTGACCGGGCTCCAGGAGCGGGCCCGGCTCGTCGGCGGCATGGTGCATGTGGGCTCCACGGCGGACGGCGGCTTCCGGCTGGCGGGTGTGCTGCCGTACACCACGCCGGAACGCGGTGCCACCAGCTCCTCGCCCGGCGACGAGACGGCGACGTTCGTTGACCTCACAGGCGACTTTCGACAGCAGATCGCGGCGGGTTCGCTCGGCGAAGATCCGGTCATCGACTGGAACGGATCGCCGAAGGAGCTGGCCAAGGCCATGAGTACGCAGAAGAGAAGCAGCGGTATAGCCATCGGTTGCGGGGTGGCGGCACTGCTCGCCCTGCTGCTGGTGGCCGGCGTCGTCGTCGGTGGGGCCTTCCTCATGACCGAGGCGAACAAGGGCATGATCGAGCCGAAGGAGTACGCAGCGGTGAAGGTGGGCCAGTCCGAGACCGCGGTGCGCAAGCGGTTGCCCGACGGCTCCTCCTTCCTGTCCAACGGCCTGGACAAGGGCGCGCCGCCGGTGCCCAAGGGCGCGAAGTGCCTCAGCCTGAATTCCTCGGAGTTCGGCAGCAGCTGGGAGAAGGATCCGGTCTTCCGGTTCTGCTTCAAGGGCGGCAAGTTGATCGAGAAGAAGTCCTTCGAGGTCAAGACGTAAGGGCGGAACGCTCGTTGTGAGGTCCGGGCGGGCGGCGTGTTCGGGGATGATGGTGAGCGGCCGCAGCTATGACCGTTCAAGAGGGCGCAGGAGACTCGTGATCAAGGTTCTCGTCACGGATGACGAGCCGCTCATTCGGGCGGGTATCAGGATGATTCTCACCTCGGCCGACGACATCGACGTCGTCGCGGAGGCGGCGAACGGTCGCGAGGCGATCGAACTGGCCCGCGCCCAGCGGGTGGACGTCGTGCTGCTCGACATCCAGATGCCGGTCATGGACGGGCTGACGGCCCTCGCCGAACTCCGCCGGGTCGCCCCCGATGCGCGGGTGCTGATCCTCACCACCTTCGGGGAGCAGCAGAACGTGTTGCGCGCCCTGGCGGACGGCAGTGCGGGCTTTCTGCTCAAGGACTCGGCGCCGGCGGAGCTGATGCGCGCGGTACGGGCCGCCGCGGCCGGGGACGCGTATCTGTCCCCGGGGGCCACCCGCCATGTCGTGGACTCGCTGGCGTCCGGCCAGAGCGTGCGCCGCGCCGAGCAGGCCCGCCGTCGGCTGGAGACCTTGTCGGACCGCGAGCTGGAAGTCCTGGCGCTGCTGGGCGAGGGCTTGTCCAATGCGGACGCCGGCCAGCGGATCCATATGAGCGAGGCCACGGTCAAGACGTATGTGAGCCGCATCCTCGCCAAGCTGGGCTGCGAAAACCGGGTACAGGCCGCACTCCTGGCACGAGACGCCGGCCTGGGCACCTGAGCAAGCCTCCCCGGCCCCGCGGAACGAGTCCCTCACGAGCGGCTGCCCTGGCACCGCTCCACCCCCGCAAGTCACCGCCTCAGTGAAGTCGAGGCCCGGTCGGCGTAGCTCCAGTCGCTGCACGCACATCTCCCGACGAGGCCGTGGCGGCACGCCCGCGCCAAGGGCCCCGGCCCGACGCAAGCAACTGCCCCGGCCCGGGTTGCCCCTGGACAATCCAAGCACCCAACTCGCCCTGGGCGCCCAGCACATCACTCTGGGTGCCCAGCACATCCTCCTCTTCCACTCAGCAACAGAAAGACAGCCATGTCCAGATTTCCGACGCTCCGCACCACCTCGCTGCTCTGCGCCTCCCTCCTGCTCACCCTCGGCGCCACCGCCTGCGGCCCGGACAAGGACGCCACCGGCCGTCTGAACTCCTCGCCCGCGGGGGCCGCCGCCCTCCCCGCGTCCCTCGCCTCCCAGAAGCTCAACTGGCAGCCCTGTACGGCGCCGTCCACCGCTCAGGGCGGTGGCGCCGCGCCCGGCAAGCTGCCGGACGGCACGGCGTGGGAATGCGCGACCATGAAGGCGCCCCTGGACTACGCCAAGCCCGCCGGCGACACCATCGATCTCGCGTTGATCCGCGCCAGGGCCGAGGGCGGCGGCAAGCGGACCGGCTCGCTGGTCTTCAACTTCGGCGGGCCGGGCGCCTCAGGCGTGGCCACCCTGCCGGGCTTCGCCCCGGCCCGTACCCTGCGCTCGCACTACGACCTGGTCAGCTTCGACCCGCGCGGCGTCGGCAACAGCGCGGGCATGCGGTGCCTGAGCGACAAGGAGATCGACGCGCAGCGCGCCGAGGACCACGATCTGGCGGGGACGGCCGAGCAGAACAAGCGGACCGCGGCGGCCTGCGCGAAGCACTCCGGGAAGGTGCTGCCACACGTCGGTACCGAGAGCGCCGCCCGCGACATGGATCTGATGCGCCAGGTACTGGGCGATGCCAAGCTCAACTACTTCGGCATGTCCTACGGGACCGAACTGGGCGGCGTCTACGCCCACCTGTTCCCGAAGCACGTCGGCCGCACCGTCCTGGACGCCGTGGTCGACCCGACCCAGAACGCCGTGCAGGAGTCCCTGGGCCAGGCGAAGGGCTTCCAGCTGGCGCTGGACAACTACCTCGCGCACTGCGTCAAAACGCCCGGCACCTGCCCGTACCGGAGCCCCGAGGACGGGCGCCGGCGGATCGCCGGCCTCCTGGCGAAGACCGCAAAGCAGCCGCTGCCGACGAAGAGCGGGCGCAAGCTCACCAAGGAGCAGGCGATCATAGGCATCGTCGCGACGCTCTACTCCAAGGAGGCCTGGCCGGCCCTGTCGGTCTCGCTCGCCCAAGCGGAGCAGGGGAGCGGCGACAACCTCATGATGCTGGCCGACGGCTACATAGGCCGGGACGACAAGGGGCACTACAACACCATGCAGTCCGCCAACACCGCGGTGAACTGCGCCGACACCAAGCAGCGCCGCACCCCCAAGGAGGTGCAGGCCAGACTGCCGGAGTTCCGCAAGGCGTCCCCCGTCTTCGGTGAGCTGACCGCGACGGGCCTGCTGGGCTGCCACGGCTGGCCGGTCACCGGCACCAGCGACACCCCGGAGGTCTCGGCGCCCGGCGCCGCCCCCATCGTCGTCATAGGCAACGCGGGCGACCCGGCGACTCCCGTCGCGGGCGCCCGGAAGATGGCGGAGAAGCTCGGGAAGGGCGTGGGGGTGCTGCTCACCGTCAAGGGCGAGGGCCATGGCACCTACGGCGTCAACCCGTGCGCCACCAAGGCCGTGAACGGACATCTGCTGGACGGCAAGGTCCCGGCGGACGGCACCGTCTGTTCGTGACCATCGCGTAGCGCGCCGATGCGCACGCTCCCGTTGTCGGGGCGTGCGCATCGGCTGACTTACTGCGGTCCTGCGGCACTGCCTGCCGCAGGACCGCGCGGGGGCCGCAGCGATCAGCAGGTGCTCGCTACCAGCCCCTGGCCGGCGCCGCCCTCAGAAAACGCTGGATGTCAGGTACCTGTCATCCATAAGTGTAGAACTTGGTGTGATCCAGCAGGTCCGCCGGAGTGACGTCGTTCCACGGCTTCATGGTGTCGTGGAGGCCGACGACGTTGGGTGTGCTGCCGGTCGGCAGATACCCCGACTTGGGGTGCATCCGCTGCCAGTCGGCCCAGAGCTTGTCGATGAAGCAGTGGTGCAGCCAGAAGACCGGGTCGTTGGGCGAGGCGCCGGTGGTCATCTGTCCGCCGACCCAGACGTGCACCCGATTGTGCAGATTCGGGCCGCGCCAGCCCTCGACGTTGTTGCGGAAGCTGTCGGACGAGCTGTTCCAGGGGGCGGCGTCGTAGACCGTCAGGGCGAGTACCCGGTCCACCTCGGCCCTGGTCGGCAGTTCGCGGACCCCGGCGCCGAGCGAGCGGCGCAGGAACGTCCGGCCGTCCACCCGGATGTTCATCGGCCACTTGCCGCTGGTGAAGGCGAACGGCCCCGAGGTCACCCGGCCGTCGCCGCTCCGCCCGTCACCGCCGAGGAAGTCGTCGGCCCACAGGGAGCTGCGGGGTGTGCGATCGACGGTCCAGTCCCAGTAGGGGAGCATGACCGACGGCGTGATGCTCTGGAGGGCTTGTTCGAACTGGAGCAGGAACCTGCGGTGCCAGGGCAGGAACGACGGTGACCGGTGGCCGGTCCGCTCTCCGTCGTCGGTGTCACCGATGATGAAGGCGTTGTGGGTGCTGATGAACTCGTCGTAGCGGCCGCTGCGCTTGAGCTCCAGCACCGCATCGACGAAGTTCCGCTTCTCGGTGGCGGTGAGGTCCGCCTGGTTCTTCCGGACTGCCATGTCGAGGACTCCTCGGTGGGGGGACGGGCAGGGTCGGGTCTCAGCCGGTGACGACGGGGACCAGGTCGGCGCCCTGGAGTTCGCGGACGGCGGCGCGCGCCAAGGCACGTGGCGTGGTGAAGGTCTCGTAGTGGTTCACCAGGCTTATCCAGGTGCCGTCGGCATTCCGCATCACATGGAGGTCGTCGTTGTCGATGCGGACGACGAAGTCCATCCCTTCGTGGGGGCCGGCGGCCCGGCCGGCGTGGTGACCCCCGTGGCCTCCGTCATCGGCGGGCCAGCCCTCGATATGGCGGCCCTGGTACACCTCGTCGAACGGCTCCGCCATCTGGTGCCCGCCGGACGGCCCATGCCCGGCTGAGTGCCCGTGACCGGCTGAGTCTCCGCGGCCTGCGGCGGGGCGGGCAGTGGCGGTTTCGGCGAAGGCGGCCGGTGCGGCGAGCACCGCACCGGTCACGGCCGCGGCGCTGCCGTACAGCACCTGGCGTCGGGTGGGACGCGACATGTTCCACTCCTCTGTTCGTCTCGGCTCCTCCTCCGGGTCAGGCCCGCAGGGGAGGTTCTTCGAGCCGGCGGACCGACGGTCGGTCCGCGCCGCCACATGCTGGCAGGGACGAACGGATCATCAAGTTGTCCCGGTGAGTGAGGCAAGGAACGAGACAACACCTGTACAGAGGTGCAGGATTCAACGGCGCCGATCGTCTTCCCGTCCCTGTACGGCTCGCCGCGGAACCGGATATTCCGCGATGTCGGCCGCCCTTCGCCGCAGATCCTCCTCTCGCTCGATCGAAACCATGAGCCCCCGCACGGCCGGAACTCGGCGCGAATGCAGGGGGCTCCGGGGTTGGGGGGTTTGCGGCCCCGGGCCGGCCGCGTCGAGCCGCCCTACGGGCACTGGGAGACGGTGCCGGACGACCCGACGCTTCCGGTACGAACGCCAACATCGTTGCCACGGCGAGGGGTTGGCCTGGTAGCTCCCGGCTCAGTGGTGCTGCTCACATGTGCGTGGCGTGCGCTCGTGTGCTGGGCGATCCGGGACAATGAGAGAGATCCGGAACTCTGAAACAGGTGCTGACCTGGGGAAACGATGCCCCCTGCGAGGCCGTTCCGGAATGCCGGAACGAGCAGAGGATCAGGGTGGGGACGGAAACAGACGAGTTCGCACGGCAGTTACGCCGGCTGAAGGAGCGCTCCGGACGCAGTTATGGCGTACTCGCCGGGCAGCTGCACATGAGCGTGTCCACGCTGCACCGGTACTGCAACGGCGATGCCGTGCCGATGGACTTCGCACCCGCCGACCGTCTCGCCAGGCGGTGCGGGGCGACACCGGACGAACTGGTGGAGCTGCACCGGCGCTGGATCCTCGCCGACGAGGCCCGCAGGCGGAGCCGCGCAGGTTCCGCGGCGGCCACCGCGTCCGCCCCGGCCGCCTCCTCGACCGATCAGCCGGCCCCCACGTCGGCCGAGCAGGCAGACACGTCCGCCAATACGGCCGCGGGGACAGCCGCGGCCTCCGCCCCTGCGCCACCCGCCGCCTCGCACCCCCACACCACCGCGGAAAAGCCGGACTCACCGCGCGCCTCGGACGCACCAGCCACCCCGGACCCGCCGGCGCCCGAGCGTGCCCCCTCCCGGCGCCTCACCTATCTCCGTATCGCCCTCGCGGTCGCCGTCGCGGCCGGCCTCGCCATACCGGCGGCCATAGCCGTGGACGCACCCGAGGCGGGCGATGCCGAGCGGCGGAGCGCGCGCAGCGCCGACCCGCGACCGGATGCCGGCGGCGCTCCCGCGCGGCCGCCGAAGAGCCCTGCACCGGGCCGCAGCACAGCGGACCGAAAGCCCACGTCAAGTGGAAAAGCGCGGCACGACGCCACACCGGGCCCGGAACGGTCCGAGGGCTCCGGCGCGAGCGCGGCCCCGGAAGACGAACGGGGAGGAACGGCTCCGCGCGTGGGCGTCAGCTCGTACAACTGGGATCAGCCCTGTGGCGTCAACTATCTGTTCCAGAAGACCCCGGACCATGTGCCGCCACCGCCCCCACCCCAGGACTCCCGTGGCTGGGCACGTGCCGAGGGGGGCATCGACGGCGGCCATCTGCGGCTCCAGCTCACCGCGACGGGCCGTACGGATGACGCGGTCGTGCTGACCTCCCTGCATGTACGGGTGGTGGGCAGACATACCGCGCTGCCGTGGACCGCCTATGGGATGGGCAACGGCTGTGGCGGCGGTGTCACCCCGCAGACCTTCGACATCGACCTGGACGATGCCCAGCCGCTGGCGAAGCCCATGGCCGGGCAGGACGGCGACATCGTGGTGCCCGCGAAGAACTTCCCCTTCAAGGTCTCCACCCAGGACCCGCAGGTCCTGAATCTCGACCTGCACACCGAGGGGCATGACGTCAGCTGGTACCTGGAGGTCGGCTGGAGCAGTGGCGGCCGGCGCGGGACGATCCGCGTGGACGACGGAGGAAGGCCGTTCCGCACGAGCGCGATCGAGGGCCGCAAGCACTATTCCTACCGATGGGACACGAAGCGCTGGGTTTCCGAATGATCCGACGGCCCCGGAGCCGCAGGGCGCCTGACGCATAGTCAGTTCCTCGGCCGGATACGGGGAACGACGACCGGTGCGTTGTGTGAGGGTCGGGACCGGCATGGGCCGTCAGCCCCTGCAAGCGGGCGTGCAGCGGGCCCGCCCCGCACCGGGCAGGGCACCGGGCGAGATATCGGCGGCCAGTCGGTAGGAGCCCAGGCGGTCATGATGGTGCACGCGGCGGGATTCCGCCTCGCGCGGTGGCTTCCAGGCACCCGCGAGGGCGACTCGCGAGACCGATGCCGGCACGTTCGATGTCACGCGAGCGGGGCTGACGTACGGTGACTGTGGCCTGGACGTGGCTGTGGCCCCTGGCGGTGCCCTGGGCCCAGCCGTGCTCTTCCCCTTGCCCTTGCCCTGCCGTGGCCGTGTCCGAGGAGGTGGCTGGTGATGGTGAGGTGGTCCCACCACCGCGACGCCCTGCGTGGCCGTGTCGCTCTGGTGGCCGGAGCGACGCGGGGAGCCGGCCGCGGAATCGCTGCCGCACTGGGGGAAGCCGGTGCCACCGTGATCTGTACGGGGCGCAGCAGTAGCACCGGCACCGCCGCAATCCAGTCGGATTACGCCCGCACCGAAACCATCGAGCAGACGGCCGGGCTGGTGAACGGCCTGGGCGGGGTGGGGATCGCGGTCCAGGTGGATCACCTGGATTCCGCGCAGGTCACACGCCTGGCGGAGCGCGTGCGCGACGAACACGGTCACCTCGATGTGCTGGTGAACGACATCTGGGGCGGCGAGATCCTCAAGGGGCCGCCACCGGAGTGGAACACCCCCGTCTGGGAACACGACCTGGACAAGGGCCTGCGCATCCTGCGACTGGCGGTCGAGACCCACCTGGTCACCTCGCACCACCTTCTGCCCCTGGTGATCAACCGACCCGGCGGCCTGCTCGTCGAGGTCACCGACGGCACCACGGCCTTCAACGCGGAGCACTACCGGATCTCGGTGTACTACGACTTGGCGAAGGTCGCCGTGAACCGCCTGGCGTACTCCCAGGGCCACGAACTCGAACCCCACGGCGCGACCGCGGTGGCCCTGACCCCAGGATGGCTGCGCTCGGAAATGATGCTCGACAATTTCGGGGTGACCGAGGCCAATTGGCGGGACGCCCTGCACGGCACCGTGGAGGGATACCCTGCCGCCCCCGCCGGATTCGCGCACTCCGAGTCACCCCGATACATCGGCCGCGCCATCGCAGCACTGGCCACGGACCCCGCCCGGGCCCGCTGGAACCAGCACTCACTGACCTCCGCCGAACTCGCCCGCGCATACGGCTTCACCGACATCGACGGCTCCCAGCCCGACAGTTGGGCCCACCAGGCGTTCTAGGATCACGCCGAAGGCACTTCCTGGGGGACGCGCATGGCTTTCGAGATGGACTTGCCGCTCGGCGAAGACGCCGACGCGGCCCGGCTCGCCGCTGACCTCGCAGAACTCGGCAACGAGCGCTTCCTGCGGGCGGTACTCTGCGACCAGACGCGTATCCACCACCGCAGCACCGACCGCCTCCTCGGCTGGACCACCGACGCGCCCGGGACCGCCGAGCCCACATCCAGCCTGCTGCTGCGCGCCCTCCACCTGTGCTTCACGGCTCATCTGCCCTTGAGCCTCTCGCCCGATGTGCTGTGGTACGCCGTCGTGCACGAGGTGGCCGTGCACGTCCGGCTCAACTCCGCCACGTACGAGGGACTCTTCACCGAGACAGCCGGGCACCGGCAGACCATCGCCGTACGCGACGACCTGGCCCCGTGCGACTGGGAACACTCGATCAATCTGGTCCAGCAGCCCCTGCGCGCCCGGATCGGCGACGAGGTGGCCGACCTGTTCCAGCCGGCCTTCTCCACCACCACCCCCACCGACGCCACGGCCACGCTGGTGGCGCTGATGGACGTGGTCAGCCCGTACTACCGCTTCCGGTGGCAGACGCTCTGCGGCATTCCCCGGATCCGGCTCGAGGGCACGGACCGGGACTGGCGCCTGCTGACGGCCCGGGTGCGGGAGCTGGCGGAGTGGTTCGACGGGCTGCGGCCGTGGTTTGCCGCCCTGCACCCGGTGCTGGAAAAGATCAACGCGACCGCTTCGGGGTGGGGTGTCGACCACGCCTTCTGGCGTTCGCTCTACAAATGGGAATCGGCCTCCGGCGGTGACCGCGTCACGGGGTGGATCACCGCCTTCTTCGCCCACCGGTACACCGACGACGGCCCGCTTCCCAAGAAGTCCTTCGGCCCGGGCACCCTCGCCGAGGAGGACTTCCCCTCCCACGTTTCCCGTGTCCCGTTCCGCTGGGAGACCCTCGGCGGAACCTCCGAGATGGCATTCCTCGGCGGCGTGCTCGGCATCGACCGCGACGGCGAGTGGGTACGGCCCCGACTCGGCCACGCCGTGGTCGAACTTCTCCCCGAAGCCGGCTCGTGGACCGCGAACCAGCGGATGCCGGGCCGGCCCAGCCGACAGGACGGCGCAGACACCGCCTAGGCGCAAGCCGCGTTGAGATCGTCGTCCTGTAGATGGTGCAGGAGCGAGGCCCGGTGCAGGTCGGCTATGGGGGCGGGGAGGTCCGGGTGGCGCAGCAGTGTCGCCGCCCGGCGGTCGCGAGCGTCGGGACTGGTCAGCCGGCGGAAGTCGAGGGGCAAGTCGGCCAGGTGCTCAGTCTTCGTGAGGGCCGCCACCGCAGTGTCGGCGAGGACCGGCACGGTGAGCAGGCAGGCGGCCCAGCTCGCCACGACCTCATCGACCCAGCTCCGCCACGCCTCCTCGGGCTCGGTGGCGTCCACCGCCTCGGCACCGGTGAGCCAGTCCAGCCGCTCCGAGCCACCCGGGCCGACAAGGGCGAGCAGAGCGGCATCCGCAGCCGTCGGATACCGCAGCCACGCGGCGACCGTTGCCGCCTGCTGAGCCTGGGCCTGGGCCAGAGCTGTGTCCAGGGCGCCGCCTGTGGCGGGGTAGGCGCGCAGCAGCCACTGTGCGGTGGAGGCGATGACGGGGGAGAGATCGGCGGACATCGGCACGGTGTCGTGTCCTTTCTCTGGCGCAGCGGGAAACGGCCCGTAAAGGTGTGGAGGTGCGAATAGGCCTTCGGGGGAGCCTAGGCCCAAGACATTTCCGGCGAAATGATCCAGGTCACGTGGGTGGGAGGGCCGCAAGGGGGGACGCGGCGGCCTGGTCGCGGGTCTCGCGGGCTTCGTTCCGCAGGCTCTCGACTTCCGTGGTGACGGCGTCCAGCCCCCCCCGCGGGGCGAGTCGTCCAGCGCTGCCCTTCAGTTCGGCCGGAACGCCCCGAACAGCAGCTCCCCAACTCACCTAGCCCGAGTCAAGCGCCCTCGTCCCTTCCGAGCCGGCGTTGGCGGGGCCGACCGACAGCAGCGGCCGCGGTGTCGTCGTAGACGAGCAGGCCGTCGGGGCGTAGCCGCAGCCCCGGCGTCGGTGGGTGGGGCATGAGCCGGTTGTCGTGCATCAGGTGGTGGACGGTGACGTGTCTGGACACGGTGGCGAAGTCGGCGATCAGGCGTCGGTGACAGCGCCACCAGACCGCCTCACTGCACATCACCGTCGTGCGGGAATGAGCGGCTTCGTCGAGCAGTCGGTCCATCGCTGCCACGAACGCAGGCTCACGCATATAGGCGGCATAGCCCCTGAACGAGGCATTGCGCCAGATGACGTCCGGGGAGTCGGCCGGTGTTTTGCGGAAGCCACCCAGGTCCGGCTCCCAGCGGTAGCTGATGCCGGCCTGTGGCATCCAGTGGGCGAGGCTGCTGCGGAACAGGTGGGGGTTGCGACGGCTGCCGGGCCCGATCCGTACGTCGACGATCGACTGCACGCCCGCTCCGCGCAGCAGCTCGATCACCTGCTGTTGCTCCGCGGTGCTGTGACCGAAGGTGATCAGCTCCGCATCACGCATCGGGCCCCGGACCGTCGCCGTGCCGGCTGGTCCCCACGTCCGGTCGCCGCTCTGCCAGGACCATGGTTCCGCATGGCTCCAGACTGCCTCCGTACACCGGCTCCCGCACCTGCACCCGCACTCGCCACACGACGCCGGAGGGCCCCACCGTAGGGGTGCCGAAGCCTGGCCGTTTCCGGATACCGTGCGCCGGCCTCGGCCGCTACGGCAGCGGGGTGCCGCCCGTCGCGTTCACGATCTCCGCCGTGATGTAGCTCGCCTGCGGAGAGGCGAGGAAGACATACGCCGGGGCCATTTCCGCGGGCTGTGCCGGGCGGCCCAGCGGTGCTTGTTTGCCGAACTCGACGGTGTCGGGCAGCGTCGCCGGGATGAGGGGCGTCCAGACCGGGCCGGGCGCGACCGCGTTGACGCGGATGCCGTCCGAGGCGAGCATCTGCGCGAGGCCCTGGGTGAAGGTGACGATGGCGCCCTTCGTCATGGCGTAGTCGAGCAGGTGCGGGCTCGGCTTGTAGGCCTGGACGGAGGCGGAGTTGATGATGCAGCCGCCCTTGGGCATGTGGGGCAGTGCCATCTTCGACAGCCAGAACATGCCGTACAGGTTCGTCCGCACCACTCGGTCGAACTGCTCGGTCGTGATGGCGCCGATGCCGTCCGGCTGGGACATCTGGTAGGCGGCGTTGTTGACGAGGATGTCGATCCGCCCGAGTTCGTCGACCGCGCGCTCCACCAGCGCACGGCACTGCTCCTCTTCACGGATGTCGCAGGAGACCGCGACGGCCTTCCGCCCCGCCTCCTCGACCAGCCGCACCGTCTCCCGCGCCTCGTTCTCCTCCGACTCCAGATGGGTGAAGACCACATCGGCCCCCTCCCGCGCGTACGCCAGCGCCACCGCCCGTCCGATCCCGGAATCGCCGCCGGTCAGCAGCGCCTTGCGGTCGGTCAGCAGACCGCGGCCGCGGTAGCTCTCCTCGCCGTGGTCGGGCGGCGGGTCCATCGGCCCGGTCCACCCCGGGTGCGGCTGGTCCTGCTGCGGGAATTCCGGCTGCGGGTGCTTGGTCACCGGGTCCTGCGGGCCGTGGTTCGCTGCCATGGAGACCTCCTGTGCGCATCTGCTCGGCGGGCATCGGGTGCCCTGTCGCCGCCCAATGAATCACTGGCCCGCCGGCCGGCCGGCGCTCGACGCGGCGGGGAGTCCGAAGCTACGCAGGACAGAGCACAGGATCCCGGGGGCCGGGCCCGACGGTGGCAGGCACTGTGCTGCGGCCGGCAGCCGGCGCTTGGCCCCGGGTGCTCAGGCTGCCTGGATCAGTTCGGCGCGGCCGAACAGGAGCGCGTAGCCCGGTGGGAGCTGCGTGAGGATGCGGGTGAGGAGTTCTTCGCCGGCGAGCTGGGCGACCGTGGCGAGGACCGCGCCGGTGTCCCACCGTGCGGTGGCGGGGGAGCCGCCGGTGCGCGCGGCGAGGTTCTTCACGAAGCCCCAGCCGGTGAGCTGTTCCGTGGCGGGGATCTGAGCGGTGAAGACCAGAGCGGCCTCCACGGGCAGGCGGGCGGCGAGGTCGACGCGTTCCTCGCCGGTGAGCTGCCGGCCCAGGTCCGCCAGAACGGCGCGTACGACTTCTTCGGCGCGTTCGCGGGTGGGGTACGCGCCTTCATAACGCACGCGCTCCAGCATCTGCTTGAACGTCATCTCTGGTGCCGGCCGAGTCGGTTCAGGCTGGGTGAACACGGGAGGAGTTGCCTTTCTCGGTTCATGGGAGAGCCCGGGACCGCGGCGTCAGGGTCCCGGTCTCCCGAGGGTCGATTCAGTGGTGGAGGGCCGAAGCGGAGTACGTCACCGGTGGGCGCCGGAGCACCGGGGAGCTCGGAGGGCGGGCGCAGGTGTCAGGGCCCGCCCTCCGTCATGGGGCGGTCTCGCTCAACCCGCGATCTGCTTGTGCGACGCGTCCCCGCCGATAGCGATCTTGCGTGGCTTGGCGCGTTCGGCGATCGGGATGCGAAGGGTCAGCACGCCTGCGTCGTAGTCGGCCCTGATGTGCTCGGTGTCGAGGGTGTCGGCCAGCATGAGCTGGCGGGAGAACGCGCCCAGGGGGCGCTCGGAGAGCTCCATCTGGGCGGTGTCCGCCTTGGCGATCGGCCGACGCTCGGCCTTGACGGTCAGCATGTTCCGCTCGACATCGATATCGATCGCGTCCGTGGAGACGCCGGGCAGATCGAGGGCGATCACATACTCCTCACCCTCGCGATAGGCGTCCATCGGCATCGGGGACGGCCTCGACCAGGTACCGGAGGTCCCCATCAACTGCTGGGTGAGCCGGTCCAGCTCGCGGAACGGGTCAGTGCGCATCAACATTGCGAAACACCTCCAAGGGGATTGGGCAGAAACTGCCAATGCGCTTCACCTGACACCGTTGTAGCATGTCATCCAAACGATGACAACCTCGATGTCGTCTAGGTGACGACAGAACGGAGCGTGCGATGCCCCCAGAGCAACCGCCCCTCGCACCCACCGGCCCCGCCTCCTTTCTTGCCGCCGCCGCGGCCCTCAGGGCGATCGACCAGGCCATGCGCGGCGCCCACACACAGCAAACAGCCGATCCCCTGCGCTCCGAGACGGAGCCCGAGCAGGCCCTGGCCTCCCTCCTGCTGCTGCGCGAGGTCCGCGAGGAGCTCGCGACATGGGAGACGGGCCTGGTCGAAGCCGCCCGCCGGGCCGGCGCCAGCTGGGCCGATCTCGCCGCCCCCCTCGGTGTCGCCAGCCGCCAGGCAGCCGAACGCCGCTATCTCCGCCAGCGCCCCGGCGCGGCCGGCACCACCGGGGAACAACGCGTCCAGGCCACCCGTAACGATCGAGCCGCCGACCGCACCGTCACCACATGGGCCCGCCACCACACCGCCGAACTCCGCGGGCTGGCCGGCCAGATCCTCGCCCTGCCCAACCTGCCCGCCGCGGCCCGTACCCCCCTCGGCCACCTCAACGACGCGCTCGCCGGCAACGACCCCGCCACCCTGATAGAGCCCCTCATCGCCACTCAGCCGCACCTACAGGAAGGCCATCCCGACCTCGCCACCCGCATCAACACCATCAGCCGGCACACGGCCCAGCTACGGCAGGCGAGCCACGACAAGCGCCGTGCCTGATGGGGCGGCCCCCGGCGGTTCGTGGTGATCATGGACCGCGGATCAGTCGGTGACCAGCAGGGCCTGGGCGACCCGGCCGAGCATGATCCATTGACGGTAACGCTCTGTAACGCGCGTCGGCCGGCACCGACCATGAGCTGATGTCCCAGCTGATGCCCCGGATCCCGGGGGAGAGGGTGAGGGGCGGTGCCGGCCCCCCTGACGTGCTGCCGCACCGCCAGTCCTGGTGGTTTTTCCGGCCCGGGAGGACGCTTCGGGCACCCGGCGAAGGAGTGACCGGGTCGGCGCGCAGGGGACGGGAGCCGTTCGATGAGCCCCGGGGCGTGTCCGGCGTAAGGGCGAGGGGCGGGCATGAGTGTCCCCGGCTACCGGGAACCGGCCTTGGCGCGACACCGGCGCTCGCCGCGTGCCCAGGGCAGCTTCAGCCGGGCCCCGGCGGTCCGGTGGGCAGGGCGCCAGGTGGCGACCAGGGCGGCGGCCAGCAGGAGTTCGGCGATATCGCCGCCGTAGTACATGATCTCCGCTGCGCCCTGGACCTGGTCGATGGGGGCGTCGATCTCGACCCAGAAGCCGCCGTACATGAGCTGAGAGAGCACCGCGTGCGCCGCGATCGCGACACCGAGGTAGACCAGCCGGGACCGTACTCCCGGCCGTGACGGCGTGGGGTCGGGGCCGGCGATGACGTACGCGAACAGGTACCCGGACAGCAGGAAGTGGGCGTGCAGCAGCCAGTGGCCCACCGGGCTTCCCGCGGTCGCGTGGTACAGGGGGGTGAAGTACAGCGGCGCCAGGCTTCCGGTCGACAGCAGCAGTGCGAGGGCCGGGTGGGCCAACACCTGTGCGCGCCGGCTGTTCAGCACGGTGGTCAGCTGTCGGCCTCGGGCGGTCGGCAGCGTGCGCAGCAGCAGGGTGGCCGGGGCGCCGAGGACCAGGGCGAGGGGCGCGTACATGCCGATCAGCAGGTGCTGGGCCATGTGGGCGCGGAAGTCGGTGTGCGCCTGGGGCGCGAGCGGAGGCAGCAGTGCGAGGGCGAGCAGAAAGCACCCGGACAGGAAGCTCGCCGTCCGCCACCGCCGCCACCGCCGGGCGGGGTTGCGACGGCCGGCTCGGCGGACGAGCAGCAGGTAGGCGCCGGCGGTGAGCAGCAGCCCGAGTGCGGGGGCCACCGTTTCAGGCCAGCCGCTGGGGGAGGCGTGGGCGTCGTGCGGGGGCATGGCGTGGCCCATCAGGCGCTCCGGGATTCACGGCCGGTGACGGGGGCGTCGGGATCGAAGGGCCGGCCGCTGCGCTGAAGCAGGTAGCCGCCGACGAGCAACAAGCCGCCCAGGACGAGGAATCCGGTGTCCCACCACGCTTGGTAGGGGCCGCCGTGGACGTGGTGGATGCCCAGGAGCTGGTGGTCCAGCAGGCCCTCGACGAGGTTGAACAGGCCCCAGCCGGCCAGGGCCCAGCCCCACAGCACCCGGGAGGCCCACACGCGGCGCCGGTGGTGGGTGACCCGTGAATAGAGGAGGGCCAGGCCCAGCAGTACGGAGATCCAGCACACGGTGTGGAAGACGCCGTCCCACACGGTGTTCATCTCCAGACCGGACACGGTCCGGGGGTTGTAGTACTTCACCCCGATGCGGTCGCGGTGGGTGCTGGTGAGCATGTGGTGCCACTGGAGGAGCTGGTGCAGCAGGATGCCGTCGACGAAGCCGCCGAGCCCCACCCCCAACACGATCCCCGGTAACTGGATGCTGCGTGATGCCACCGCGCCGTCGCGGGCCTCGCCCCCGGGGGTCGCCATCGTTGCCTCCGCCGCTATTGCCCAACTGGTGCTTATTTCCTTCAGAATCCGCAGAACAGCTGCCCGGCGGGAAGTCACGAACCCGCAGACAGCGAAAGCACGCCGGCCCCGATAATTCCCGCATCGGGGCCGACGTGCCGGTGGTCGGCGCACTCACCTCGGTGACACTCGCGCCCTTGGGCTGAGCGGAACCCACATTCCTGGCTCCGCCGCCCGTACCTAACGCCATGTGGTCACTCCTTGACCGCGTCCTTGGCCTTTTCCTTGGCCTCGCGCAGATCGCCCTTGGCCTCCTTGGAAGACCCTTCAGCCGCCATCCGTTCGTTGCCCACGGCGCGTCCCACCGACTTCTCCGCCTTACCGGTGATCTGCTCGGTCTTGGCCTTTGCCTTTTCGTTGCCGCTCACGGTGAAATCCTTTCGTCGATTCATGAAGGGTCGATTCATGAAGGGGGTGGGGGACGGAAACCAGTCGTATGGGTCAGCTCGCGAGCTGGAGGGACGCCGGGAGGGGGCGTCCGTGGGCCGCTTCTGCCAGATCCGCGTCGAGCTGCCGAGCCGCGAAGGCCAGGGCCGCTTCGACGGTCCGAGTGCCGGTGGAGACGCAGAGCGTGTAGGAGAGGTCCGCCAATTGCCGCCGGGTCTCGTAGGAACTCCGCTCCGACTCCCGGGCGCGGAATTCCTCGTACTGCTTCACAAGGTCCCGCAGTATCACCGGATGGGGCTTCAGCACGGTACGTCCTCTCTCGGGGAACTCGACACCGATGTGCCGCTTATCGCCGATAATTGATTCAACACCACGTCTCATCCACCCTTTCATGCCCGGTGATTTCTACGGTCACCAGCGGTACCAGCGGCCTCGCTTGCCGCTGGGGCCCACCGAACGCAGCACAAAGCCCAGCAGCCATGCGGCAAGCACGATCACCGCTACGACCCAGAGCGCCTTGAGCGCGAATCCGGCACCGAAAAGGATCAGGGCGAGAAGAAGAACGAGAAGCAGGGGAACCATAGTTATCAACCTCCGACCACCGTGTGCCCTCACGCCCTTCCGCCACACCATGCATTCATGTGTTTCTTCCACGGCGGGCGGGGCATCCGTAACGGCTTCTCCCGCGTCGAATTCACCGCCGCACTGGGCCTCTTGGCGGGCGGGACCGCTCGTGAAGGGGGCGCGGGCAGTGCCGCCCACCCGCCTGACGCAGGAGTTCCAGCACACCTGCGACGTACTCCGCCGCCATGTCGACCCCTGACGGTGCGGGGGCGGGCGTCAAACGGCGTGCATACCTCTCTCGGGTGCGGGTACCGGACCTCGCGACCGGGGAAGACACAGGAGGGAGCACCACTATGCGTGCCGGCCTTGCGACATCCGCAGTCCACGCCCAGGATTCCGCTGCTGACGTTCGCACGGCTCCGGCTTCGTCGCCGGAAGACCTGCCGCACATCGAAGACCCGCAGGACATCGCGCCCCGGGACGCCCGGGAGCTGACACAGGTGTTCTTCCAGCGGCTGGAGACGCTCGAAGAGGGCACCCACGCGTACCAGTACGCGCGCAACACCCTCATCGAGATGAACCTCTCCCTGGTCCGCTACGCGGCCCGGCGCTTCCGCAATCGCGGCGACGACATGGACGACATCCTCCAGGTCGGCACGATCGGCCTGATCAAGGCCATCGACCGCTACGACGTCTCCCGTGACGTCGAGTTCACCACCCTCGCCATCCCCTACATCACCGGGGAGATGAGGCGCTTCTTCCGCGACACCACCTGGGACGTACGGGTGCCGCGCCGTCTCCAGGAACTACGCGTCGACCTCGCCCGGGCCAACGAGAAGCTCTCCGGCCGGCTCGGCCGGGACCCGAAGGTCAGTGAACTCGCGGCCGAATTGGGCATCAGCGAGGACGAGGTCGTCGAAGGGCAGGTGGCCGCCAACGGCTACAACGCCTCCTCCATCGACGCCACCTTCAACGACGACGGCAACGACACACCGCTCGCCGACCTGATCGGCGAACGCGACGCGGAGATGGACCTCATCGAGGATCTGCACGCTCTCGCGCCCCTCCTGGACCAGCTCGAAGAGCGTGACCGGCACATCCTCGAAATGCGCTTCGGCCAGGAGATGACCCAGGCGCAGATCGGCAAGGAACTGGGCGTCTCACAGATGCACATCTCCCGCCTCCTGACCCGCGCCCTGACCCAACTACGCGCCGGCCTGCTCACCGAGGAGTAACACCTCTGGTGGCGTGCGCGAGTGCCGCTCTGTCTTGCAGGGCACGGGTGCCCTTGCGGGGGCCGAGCCGCCTGCGGTGGTCGCGCAGCTGATGGAGATGATGTCGTCCCATCCAAGTGGAATGACGGGGGATTCATCGCATGATATACAGGCGTAATGCCTTTACAGCGCCCGTTCCGCTTCGGTGTCAACATGTTCGTTCCCGGTTCGCGACGCGAGTGGAGCGCGAAGTGCCGCAGAGCCGAGGAACTCGGGTTTGATGTAGTCGGAGTGGCCGACCACTTGGGATTCCCCGCACCGTTTCCCGCAATGGTGCTCGCAGCCGAAGCGACCGAACGGGTACGGCTGACCACATTCGTGTTGAACACGCCTTTCTACAACCCCGCCCTTCTCGCGCGTGACGTGGCGAGCACCGACCAATTCGTTGACGGGCGTATGGAACTCGGGCTCGGCGCAGGCTATGTGAAGGCCGAGTTCGACACCGCGGAGATACCGTTCCCCAGCGGCGGAAAGCGGGTCGAACAGCTGGAACGGACTGTCACCACGTTGCGCCGTCTGTTTGCGGACACCGAATATCGGCCGCGTCCAGCCCAACCATCCGGGCCACCACTGCTGATTGCGGGCTGGGGCGACCGGCTGCTGCGGCTGGCCGCCACGCACGCCGACATCATCGCCTTCCCCGGAGGCTGGGCCAGCACCACCGGTGATGAACTCCATCTGGCCGGAGTCGCGCAGATGGAAGAACGGGTCGCCTACGTGCGCGGCCTGCTCGGTGACCGCGCCGACGCTGTGGAGCTCAATATCCTGGTGCAGCAGGTGATTCCGCCCGCCGAACGCAGCGCGATACCTGACAGGTTCGCGCCGCTGCCGCCCGATGCCGCGCACAGTCCCGAGGAACTGCCCAGTGTATTGATCGGAACCCCGGCGGAGATGGCGCAACAACTCAAGGAACGCCGCGAACGCTACGGCTTCACCTATTTCACGGTGATGGAATACAACATGGAGAACTTCGCGCCGGTCATCGACGCGCTGCGCTGAACTAGACACTTCGCCACAATGCCGCCGACGACGGGGGCTGTGATGGAAAGGGGTGACCCGATGAGCATCGGCGCCGGAACCAGTCGTGGCACGGCCGGCATGAATATCGCGCTCGCCGACCAGGGAAGCCCCACGACCCTTGTGCTGCTACGCCACGGTGAGACGGCATTGACACCGGAGAAGCGGTTGTCGGGCAGCGGCGGCTCCGATCCGGCGTTGTCGGAGACCGGGCGACGGCAGGCCGAAGCCGCCGCGAGGATGCTCGTGGCACGCGGCGCGGTGCAGGCGGTGGTGTCCTCACCGCTGCGCCGGGCCCACCAGACGGCCGAGACGGCGGCACGACTGCTGGGCCTGGAAGTCCAAGTCGACGAAGGGCTCACCGAGGCGGATTTTGGTGTCTGGGAGGGACTTACGTTCGCCGAGGTGCGCGAGCGCTACCCGGACGAGCTGGCAGCGTGGCGCGCCTCCCCGGCGGCGGTGCCGGGCGGAACCGGGGAGACATTCACCGCGGTGGCGCGCCGGGCCGCGCTCTCGCGGGACCGGCTCCTGGCGCGGTACCAGGGGCAGACGGTGTTGGTCGTTTCGCATGTCGGGGTGTTGCGGACGCTGGTTCGGCTGGCGCTGGGCGCGCCGCCCGAGTCGCTGTTCCGGATGGAGCTGTCGGCGGCCTCGCTGTCGGCCGTGGCCTATGACGGGGAGGGGAATGCGTCGGTGCAACTGCTGAACGACACATCGCACCTGGCGGACCACCACTGACCTCGGCGGCCAATGGGGCGGTGCTCGGTACGGCACCCTCGTCGGTCAGCATCGAATCGTCTTGGTGCGCATGAGGAATTCAGCGAGGTAGCCGTCGTGCGGCAGTCCGTGTTCCATCCACGGCGTCGGATGGTCACCGACGTAGACGTTGGCGATGGTCGGCTCGGCCACCAATGCGTCGATCAGGCTCGCGTCGGTGGTGACGGCAGTGAGGACGAGGGTGTCGCGCAGTGGCCGGATCCCGGCGTCACGGTCCCACGGTGCAACCCACGCACAGGGGAAGCCCAATTCCATCCCGAGCTGTTCCGCGAACGGGCTGTCCAGCTGGTGCACCGCCGGCCGGAGCACCGCTGAACCATCGCCGAGATCGTCGACGATCCCGTCACCGCCGAGCCACGCCTTGGTGCCCGCTGCCCGCTGCCGCAGATACTCCTCCCACCGACGGGCGGGACCGACGGGCATCACGGGCAGGACTGCGCGTTCGTCCGTCGCGGGCAGGCTGGGCAGCGCGGCGAGGCGTTCGGCGATCGCCGCGGCCACGGGGGAGGGGTCGCCCTCGACCAGTACGCCGGTGGCGTTGACGCAACCGACGCCCCCACCACTGCTGATCGACTCCACGAGGGTGTCGACGATCGGCTCCCACTCGGTTTCAGCGGTGATGAGTATCTTGGAGCGCCCGGGACCCTGCGGCAGAATGCGTCCATCGCCCGCGTATTTGCCCACGACATCCGCACCGCCGTAGACCATTCCGAAGTCGGCGTACCGGAGGATGTCGTCGGCCACGTGGTGGTCGGTGGGCAGCAACGCGATTCCCTCGTCGCCGAAACCGGCGTCGCGCAGGGCAGTGATGAGCCGATGCGGGGTGAACGGCTCACGACGGGAGGGACGCACGGCAACGCGATAGCCGAGCGCGAGAGCATCGAACCAACCCTGGTGCACCGCGGGGTGATTGCCCGCCGCATGGACGGCGAACACCTCACCGCGCCGGGTCCACACCGCCGCACCGCCCCGGGCCCGGGGATCGCGCCATGAGCCGACCGCGGCGGCCGGCCGAGCGTTCTCCACGCTGTGGTGAATCCGCTCGGTGGCCCGCGCGATATCGTCGGTGGCATTGCGCACCACCGTGATCGGTATCCCGGTGACCGCGCTGACGGTGTGCTGGTATTCCTCCGGCGTCAGTCCCGCGATCGATTGCGTGGCGAATGCCCGGCCCGCCTGTGCGAACGCCGCGATCCGTGTGTCGACGGATAGCGCCGGCGCTCGGCGCAGGGCCTTTATCGCGCGGGTGATGTAGAGCGAGGGTGCGAGACTCAGTGCCGCGACCGGGTTTCCGGCGAGATCGCGAATGGTCTCCTGGCGCCGGGACCGGTAGGGGCCGCCGGGGCCGAGAACGTCCAGGGACAACATCAGTACACGCCCTCGATCACCTTCGTATCGCCGAAGGACGCCACGGGTGCGACGTCCGCGACCGCATCGCCGAAGCCGCCGTCCACCGGTGCGATCCGGGTTGCGTAGTCCCGCTCGATATTGTTGACCAGCAAGGCAGTTCGGCTCATGTGATGCACCACTATCTGCCCGCGCTCGCCGTACGGAACAACCCGGCCGGTGTCGGCGTCGACCACCCGGAACGTGGTGTACGGAGCGAAGGAGTCGAACACGCACGGCTCGTCGTCACCGAGGCCGGGCCGCTCCACCGATGTCCCCAGCATCATCGTGCCGCCGTACCCGCCGACGAACTTGGCGCTTCCGAATACCTCGTCGCGCAGCAGATCTCGGGTGTCAGCGTCCAGATGTGTACCGCCCCAGATGATTGCGCGAACCTTCCGGTTCACCAGCGCGACCAGATCATCGTGCTGCGCGAGGCGCTCCAGCATCGGCGGGGTGGCGAAGAGGACGCCCACATCCTGGCCGGCCAGAATGTAGCCGACCTGTTCGATGAGGTGATCGGTGTAGGCGTCGGCCACGTCCGTCCGCCCCTGCGCGAGCAGCTTCTTCACCCATCGCGGGTCCAGATCGATGCTGAAGTTCAGCCCACCCCGAGACATCGCGGTGTCGACCGCCATTGCTCCGACATTGTGCGGCCCGGTGGGAACCGCACTGAGCCAGTCGACATTTCGAGGTACGCCGTGAGCATCCAGTCGCTCACTGAACCATTCGACGTTGCGCCGCTGCCACTCCGCGGCGTACGGCACTCGCTTGGGCTGCCCTGTGGTACCGCCGCTTTCGTAGACGGCCGCCCCGTGCTCGTCACCGTAGCCACGGGGGATCAGCTCACGGACGCCGACATCGCGCAGCTCGTCCACCACATTGGGAAACAATCCGAGATCGTCAAAATCCCGCACATCCGTCAGCGGATCAAAGGCGAGGGTCTCGGCCCGTTTCAGCCAGAACGACGACCCGGTCTCCGGGCTGAAGTGCCACCGCATCATCTCCCGAACGAACTCTCCGCCAGTGTGCTCGACCATGGATTTCCCTCCCGAAAGAATTGAACAAATGCCTGGCAACTGCTACGTCGATGACGAAAATGCAGCCTTCGTCCGCCGCCTGGTGGACCGTCCTACCCGGCCTCGGCCGAACCACTGAGGCAGCGAGCGGTGGAGAGGCCTGCCGTGTCGATCCAGGATTTCTTGTCGAGCACGAGGTCTCGGATGATCTCTCCGGCGGCAGGCGCTTGGCACAGTCCCTGACCGGAGAATCCAGCCGCGTACAGGAACGGGCGGGAGCCATCGCGGCCGATGAAAGCCATCCCGTCCGGACTGACATCGAGGTCTCCGCTCCACCCGTTCTCGAGGCCGCTGTCGGCGAGGGTCGGGAAGGTCGTGCCGAGGTGGTGTGACACCCGTTGAAGCCAGGCCTGTCGGGTTTCGTTCGGAGCGGGGCGGCCCATCCCGACGAGAATGCGGTCTCCCCAGCTTCGAATGCGCAGGCTGGAGGGGTGCATGGTCATCGGCAGCGCGTTGCGCGGGGCACTACCGGGGGTGTCGGTCAGGAGCATTTCGACGGGGTATGTGGTCACAGGAAGGCGCACGCCGGCCATGGCGGCGACCGTTCCCGCCCAGGGGCCTGCCGCGCAGACGATGGTGTCGGCGCGGATGCTGCCCGCAGGCGTGTGGACCCGCCCGTCTGGCTCGATGCCGGTGACGGGTGTTTCCGTGCGCAGGAGGGCGCCGGCCTGCTGGGCGGCTATGGCATAGCCGCGCACGATCGCGGCGGGATCGCAGGCGTAGGCCTCGGGCGACCAGGCTGCCGCCAGGATGGTCCGCTCGTCGACCAGCGGGTTGAGCCGCGCTGCTTCAGCAGCGGTCACGAGTGCGACATCCACGCCAGCTGCCTGCTGGGCAGCTTGGGTGTGCCGGAAGTCCTGCACCTGGTGTTCGTCGGTGAACAGCACGAGTAAGCCGATGCGCTTCAAGCCGAGGTCGATTCCGGTCCGTTCGGTGAAGGCGTGGTAAGCCGTCAGGCTCCGGACGGCAAGACTGCTGATGAGAGCGTTGCCGGGAAAGTAGGTACGCACCACGCCCGCAGTGGTCCCGGACGATCCCGATCCGAGCGCGCCACGCTCCAGCAGGACGGTACCGATGCCTGCCTCGGCGAGCCGGCACGCTATGGAGTTGCCGATGACGCCCCCGCCGATGACGACGGCCTCCGTGCGTTCGGGGAGTTGGCTCATGACTGGACCGATTCCTTGGGGCGCAGTTGGCGCAGGTGATCTCCGGCGTCCCACGGGTACAGGTGCAGATTCCAGCCGCCCAAACAGTTGACGTAGAGGGCCAGTTGGCCCACCACACTCAGGAAATCGTCGCGATCGAGCTGGTCGAGGCAGGTCAGGAAGCGCTGGGTGAAACTCCACAGCTGTTCCAGGCCGCAGTAACCCAGAAACTCGGCCGGAATGCCGACCAGCAGGCGCGCCATGTGACGCAATGAATCCATCGGCATGCCCTGGACCGCGGCCCGGACCAGACCACCGTAGGTGGCATACCCCAGCGGGCGGGTCTCACCGTTGACGAACAACAGAGTGGGTAACACCGTCTCAAAACTCCCTGCCCCGGACGGGATCACCCCCTCGTGGAGATCAGCGAGCTCCTGTGGTGCCGACAGCCAAGCCCGCTCGGTCGCGGTGTACACGTCGTGGATGAGACGGCTCGCGTCGGGATCTGCGGCGGTCAATTGCGGAATACGGTGGCCGCCTTCGGTACCCGCCTTGCGGACCTCCGCCAGGATCGGCTTCTTCGTCGAATAGACCGAATCCCAGATCGCCTTCCCGGCCTCCAGCAGTGCGGGCATATCCTCCTGCCGGATCCGGCCCACCGGGGACGCCGGCATCGGTTCGGTCAACGTGCCGTACTTGATGCCTAAATGCTGTAGCGCGGAGCAGAATACGGTCCCGTCGGGCGCCTCGCGTCGATCTGCGATCCGCGTAGACGCGGACAGATGCAGCAGCGACGGTATCGGCGCCGCGTGATATAGATGCTGTCCCGCCACCAGTGCGTGACCCTGGAGACTCTGGTAGGGCAACGCCTCCCACAGTGCGTCGGCGAGTTCAGTGTTGCGACCGTCGAGTTCCGCGGTCACGGTGATACCCAGGTCGGGCCAGGCGATCTCGATATGCCGACCGGAAAACGTTTCAGTCAAGACTTTCCCCTTCGTTCAGTGAGATGTCGCCGCTGACTCATAGGGCTCAGTGAGCAGATCTCATCTACGTCCTTGCGAGTGAGGGCTGTTGCTGTTGCGGGTTGATGGCGAGGAGCGCATGCAGCAGGGCGGTGACCCGTCCGGGACTGATGCGGATTTTGTGCAGCACGCGGCCAGCTCTTGAGCTGGGTGAAGGACCGCTTTTTTTTGCGGGAACTCGCAGGCGTGCGAGGGCGGTATTGTCCGGCTTCTCCCAGCCGTTGCGGGGCTGCCTCGGTGGCCAGGCTGGTGCAGCGTCAGGCGGACATCACGGCGCCGTCCAGCAGCAGGCGCCGCGTTTCCCCGAGGCGGCGAGGGCGTCGGCCAGGCACGGGGGCCGGCGCGGCGAGGGCATCGATGCCCTCATTGACGTAGCGGTTGCGGCGGGCGGTCTCACGAGCACCTGGCCCCACGGCGCCAGGGCCCGCCCCAGATACCGCCCGCGTCATCCCTTCGGGCGGCGGTCATGTTCTTTCGTCGGGAACGATGAGATTCGCTCAGTCGCATGCCGGGAATTCAGCTGGTCAGCGACACGCTTCATTAGCCATTTATGCTGCTCGGGAATGGGCGTGAAAATTTTTCTAGCCCTGCATAAATGGCAGGCTCTACGCAATTTTTAGCAAAACTTTCAAGGATATTGTCGCGCATGCCGGCATCACAAGTCATGCCGAAATGCCGTACCCCAGATTGCCTGGGGATATCTTTACGTGATCACCTCTTCGGTGCGTCGAGGGAAGAGTAAGCACTTCAACGGCTATGCGGTGATGCGCAGGCCCGCTGATGAAACCGTGTACCCCGTGAAGGTAAGCCTCGTTTGTTATAGAGATATCCACTAACAGTAACTGGATTACTAACTTGCAGCTGCCAACCGAACCGGTCTAACAAGCATCCCCCAAGCTGCCGAGGTCTTTTTAAGTGATGCCGTGTCGCAATTAGAGAATACATGTCAGGATCAACTGGTCAACCCTTCGCATCGAATTCGACTCAAGGTGGCTCATGCAGCGCTGGTGGATGTGTGGCAGCCGTCCGGCAGGCCGATGCCGGTGACCGGGTAGGTGCACTCCAATAGCGGGACCAGCATGTGCGGCCCGTAGTGCTCCAGGACGCGGTGGCGGTAGGTCCGCCAGGCGGGGGCGCCGTGGAACATCTCCAGCGCCGCTCCTATCCGCACGCTCGCGGCCGGAAACCCCTCGCCCCCACCGGCGAACAGGCCGGCATCGTAGCGCCGAGGTGACGGCAGCCCCAGGCTGCTGGGGTTGGGGTCGCGTGAGTACGGAAGGCCGACCCTGGTTCCCGTGGAGCCGCTACTTGGCGGAGCTGTGTTCATGGACGGCGTCGACGGGGCCACCACCTGGCAGGACATATGTCATCCCCAGGAGGCGACTCATGGCCCTGCCGGGCGGCCGCCGCCCCTCGTAGGCTTCGCATCATGTTCAAATCTCGCAAAGTTGGACGAGATGACTCCTGGGAAGGCATCGTCATCAAGAGATCCCGGGGCATGCTCGACGGCTCGAATATGTACCACTTCGTCGAGGTCCGCCTTGCCGACGGCGAAGCGGTGAAGGTCCGGATCAGCCGCCGGCTCTGGAAGGCGATCGCGGTCGACGATCGGATCGTCAAGCGGCCGGGCGCCGACCCGGTCAGGGGGTAGCGATGACCTGAATCATCGGCTGCTCGTGGGGTACGGCGGCGCGTCGGACCTCGACAGGCTGAACCCGGCCCGGGTGCGCCGGGCTGCTGCGGGTGCGGTCGCTCACCGCTACCGACTCGGGCGGGATCTCATCGGCGACAGTCGACAGCGCCCTCAAGACCCGGCACAGTGGCTGCCCGTGACGAGCAGTGAGCTGTGGACCCGTGCGACCGCCGACCGCTATGACGCCGAGGAGAGCGAGATGTCCTCGGCCGCCGTTCTCGAACCGACCCTCACCTTCCTCGCCGAGCTCGCCGGAGAGGGCCGGGCACTGGAGTTCGCCATCGGAACCGGACGAGTGGGCGTTCCGCTCCGGGAACGCGGCGTACCGGTGGTGGGCATCGAGCTGTCCGAGCACATGGCAGCGGTCCTGCGGCGCAAGATCGACGAGGACGCGCTCCCGGTGGCCATCGGGGACATGGCCACCACTGTCGTCCCCGGCGAGTTCACCCTGGTCTATCTCGTCTACAACACCATCACCAACCTGCTCACGCAGGACGAGCAGGTCGAGTGCTTCCGCAACGCGGCACGTCATCTGGGGCCCGGCGGCCGATTCGTCATCGAGCTGGGCGTGCCGCCGCTGCGGTGGCTGCCGCCCGGCCAGGTCGCGGTGCCGTTCGACGTCTCGGAGCAACATCTCGGCTTTGACACCTTCGACCTGGTAGAGCAGATTCTCGTCTCGCACCACTTCACCCGCGACGGCGACGATGGCCACTACCGCCGCGGCAACTCCCGGCACCGGTATGCCTGGCCGGCGGAGCTCGACCTGATGGCCCGGATCGCCGGGCTCGAGCTGGAGCGTCGCGTCGCGGGCTGGGACGGGGCGCCGTTCACCCAGGACTCCGCGAAGCACGTCTCCGTATGGCGCAAGCCCACCTGAGGCCGACCACCGGGCCGAGGGTCCCTGGAACATCAGGTCCGGATGCCGCTTGCGTCCGGGATGCCGGGCCCGGCGCTCGGCCTCGGGGAGCAGCGGCTCCAATAATGCCGTGGCCGCGCACACGCGGAATGCGCATACTGGGAAACCGTGGCGTTGGCCGGGGCCGGCATCATCCCGCCGCGCGCCAAGGGGCAAGACCCTGGCAGTGGGAGGCGGCTCCGGGGGACGGTTTTCACGTGCTGCGGCACACCTCCGTGGTGATCGTGCTGGAGGCGGGGGAGTCGGTGGTGACGCCGGCGCGATGGCTCGGGCGCTTCTCGCCGACTGTCACGCTTAGTCACTATGCTCACTTCAGGCCCGGAGGCAGGAAGCAAGGGCCGCACGGTCATTGACGGACTGCTGGGGAGGCAGGGAGACGAGCGTGCCGGTCGAAACTCCCCAGAACCTCCCCCAGGGCTGATCGAGGCCGACTTTCTCCCTCGCGCTTGCCCGCCATTAGTCATCGATTGCAAGGTTCACGACTCGGATTGCCTGGGAATATGCTGCCAGAAGTCACCGCGACTCGTTATGTCACGCCCTTGCGTGAGGGCGGGTCGCTGCCGGGGATCGTCGAGGGCGACGATCTCGGCACCTACATCATGAAGTTCACCGGTGCCGGGCAGGGGCGCAAGACGCTCGTGGCCGAGATCATTTGCGGGCAGCTGGGGCGCCGGCTCGGGCTGCGGGTGCCGGAGCTGGTGCAGATGCAGCTCGACCCCGTCATCGGGCTGAGCGAGCCCGACCAGGAGGTTCAGGAGCTGCTGAAGAGCAGTGGTGGGCTCAATCTGGGGATGGATTACCTTCCCGGATCGCTGGGTTTCGACCCGCTGGCCTTCGAGGTGAGTGCCCGCGAGGCGGGGCGTGTGGTGTGGTTCGACGCGCTGATCAACAACGTCGACCGGTCCTGGCGCAACCCCAACCTGCTGGTGTGGCACGGCGAATTGTGGCTGATCGACCATGGTGCGGCGATGATCTGGCACCACAACTGGCCCACCGCGGAGAAGGCTTCGGCGCGCCCGTACAACGCCTCGGATCATGTGCTCGCCACCTTCGGGCCGGACGTCGCCGCGGCCGGCGAGGAGTTCGCGCCACAGATCACCGAAGAGCTGCTGACCGAGATCGCGGCGGATGTCCCGGACGAATGGCTGGCCGACGAGCCGGGCTTTGACTCCCCGGACGTGCTGCGCCAGGCGTATGTGCGCACGCTGCTGGCCCGGGCCCGGACGGTCAGTGAGCACATCACCCTCGGGGAGCCCTCCGGGGACAAGCCCTCGCAAGCACCGGAATGGCTGGCGGCGAAGCTGCCGCGGAGGGCAGTGAAGTGACCGGACTGCACAACGGCCGCGACGTCTTCGAGTACGCCCTGCTGAAGGTCGTACCCCGGGTGGAGCGCGGCGAGATGATCAATGCCGGGGTGGTCGTGTACTGCAGTGCCCGGCGCTTCGTCGAGGCCAGGACCTATCTGGACGAGGCCCGGCTGCTGGCCCTTGACCCCACGGTCGATGTGGCCGGTGTACGGGCCGCGCTCGGCGCCGTCGAGGGGATCTGTGAGGGGGGCGAGCGGGCCGGACAGGCCGCGGGGGATGACGCGGGACGCCGTTTCCGCTGGCTGATCGCCCCGCGCAGCACCATCGTGCAGCCGGGCCCGGTGCACACCGGTCTGACCGCCGATCCCGCCGCCGAGGCCGAGCGGCTGGTGGAGCTGCTGGTGCGCTGAGGAGCACCGGATCGCTGTTCGGGCGCCCGGCACCGCCTTCCGGCGGGCCGGGCGCTTCGTCATGGAGTGCCCGGGCCCGGCCCGGTCTCACAGGTGGGGTGGGCAACGGCGCGGTGGTGGGGCGTTGACAGCGGGTGGCCGGGCTTCTAGCGTCAGCCCTGCTCAGGCTACTAAGCGGTTGCTCACCCACGGGATCGGTGCGGCGGACCGCTTGTCGAGGTTTCGAGGGTGAGGAGAACCCGCATGTCCACCACCGAGCAGCGCGTCGCCATCGTCACGGGCGCGGCCCGCGGTATCGGCGCGGCCACCGCCGTACGCCTGGCCGCCGAGGGCCGTGCCGTCGCCGTACTCGACCTCGACGAGGCGGCCTGCAAGGACACCGTCGAGAAGATCACCGCGGCCGGTGGCAAGGCCATCGCGGTCGGCTGTGACGTCTCGGACGCCGAGCAGGTCGAGACGGCGGTCGCCCGGGTCGTCTCCGAGCTCGGTGCGCCGACCGTCCTCGTCAACAACGCCGGTGTGCTCCGCGACAACCTGCTGTTCAAGATGAGCGAGAGTGACTGGGACACGGTCATGAACGTGCATCTGCGCGGCGCGTTCCTGATGTCCCGCGCCTGCCAGAAGCACATGGTGGACGCCAAGTTCGGGCGGATCGTCAACCTCTCCTCCAGTTCGGCGCTCGGCAACCGCGGACAGGTCAACTACTCGGCGGCCAAGGCCGGTCTCCAGGGCTTCACCAAGACCCTCGCCTTCGAACTCGGCAAGTTCGGCGTCACCGCCAACGCCGTCGCCCCCGGCTTCATCGTCACCGACATGACGGCCGCCACCGCCGAGCGCGTCGGTATGGGCTTCGAGGAGTTCCAGGCCGCGGCCGCCACCCAGATCCCCGTGCAGCGCGTGGGCCGGCCGGACGACATCGCCAACGCGATCGCCTTCTTCACCGGCGACGCGGCCGGCTTCGTCTCCGGCCAGGTCATGTACGTCGCCGGCGGCCCGCTCAACTGACCGCCCCACCGACCTCAGGAGTTTCGGACATGACCGAGCAGGACAGCGGGCTCCCCGAGCCCACCGGCAAGGTGGCACTGGTCACCGGCGCCAGCCGCGGTATCGGCTACGGCATCGCCGAGGCCCTGGTGGCCCGCGGCGACCGGGTCGTCATCACCGGCCGCAACGAGGACGCCCTCAAGGAGGCTGCCGAGAAGCTGGGCGCCGACCGGGTGCTCGGTGTCGCCGGCAAGGCACACGACGAGGCCCATCAGGCCGTGGCCGTCGAGCGCGCCATGGAGACCTTCGGCCGCGTGGACTACCTCGTCAACAACGCCGGGACGAACCCGGTGTTCGGCCCCATCGCCGACCTCGACCTGGGCGTCGCCCGCAAGGTGTTCGAGACCAACGTCGTCTCGGCGCTCGGCTTCGCGCAGCGCACCTGGCACGCCTGGCAGAAGGACAACGGCGGCGCGATCGTCAACATCGCCTCGATCGCCGGCCTCGCCCCCTCGCCCTTCATCGGCGCGTACGGGATCAGCAAGGCCGCGATGGTGAACCTGACGATGCAACTCGCCCACGAGTTCGCGCCGGGCGTGCGGGTCAACTCCATCGCGCCCGCGGTGGTCAAGACCAAGTTCGCGGCGGCGCTCTACGAGAACCGCGAGGAGGAGGCGGCGGCCGGCTACCCCTTGGCGCGGCTCGGCGTCCCGGAGGACATCGGTGGGGCCGCGGCCTTCCTGCTGTCCGACGCCTCGGGCTGGATCACCGGCCAGACGCTGGTCGTCGACGGCGGTCTGTTCCTCAACGCCGGGGCCTGACGGCACCGGGCGGGCCCGCGCGGCTTGCCTTGGTGTGCGCTCCAAGAGGCAGAGTCCGTGGTGCCGGTCCTCATCAGGGCCGGCACCACGCGCGTCAGCCGACCTGTCAGGGAGACATGCCATGCACTACCGCACGCTCGGCGGCGACCAGGGCCCCCGCATCAGCGCGATGTGTCTCGGGACGCTGCCGTTCGGCACCACCGTCGACGAGCCGACCGCTTTCGCCGTCCTGGACCGCTTCGCCGAGGCCGGCGGCACCTTCGTCGACACCGCGAACCACTACGGCTGCTGGATCCCCGGCGCCACCGGCGACGAGAGCGAGCTGCTGCTCGGCCGCTGGCTGCGCAGCCGGGGCGCGGCCGGCCGTACGGTCGTGGCCACCAAGGTCGGCGCCCGGCCCGACCCGGCCCGCGGCAGCGCATGGCCCGCCAATGCCGAGGGCCTGGGCCGGGCGGCCGTCCGTGCCGGGATCGACGGCAGTCTGCGCCGTCTGGGCACCGACCGGGTGGATCTCTACTACGCGCACCCGGAGGACCGCCACGTCCCCCTGGACGAGACCGTCGAGGCGCTGGCCGGCCTCGTCCAGGACGGCACCGTGGGGGCCCTCGGGGCCGGCGGTCACCGGACCTGGCGGCTCGCCGAGGCCCGGCACACCGCCGCCGGCCGCGGGCTGCCCGGCTTCCGCGCCGTACAGCAGCGGCACACCTATCTGCGGCCGCGCCGGGGCCTGCCGCCCGACATGCAGGGTGAGGCCGACGAGGAGCTCCTCGACTACGCGGCGGCACACCCCGGTCTGACGCTGACCGGCTATGGGACGCTGATGGCGGGTGCCTACTCCCGTACGGACAGACCGCTGCCGGAGCGCTACGACCATCCCGGCTCGGTGGCACGGCTGCGGGTGCTGGCGGAGGTCGCCGCGGAGTGCGGGGCCACGGTGAACCAGGTGGTGCTGGCGTGGCTGATGGGCGACGCGGTTCCCGTGGTGCCGGTGGTCGGCGTGAGCTCTGTGGCGCAGCTGGACGAATGTCTGGCGGCGCTCGATCTGCGGCTGGACGCCGTCCAGCGCGCCCGTCTCGACACCGCCTGAGGGGGTGGACCGCGGCTTCCGGGCCGTCCCGCCCGGCCCGCGGACGGCGTTGTCAGTGGTCGCCGGTAGGTTCGGGGACTGAGAACGCAACGCACACCGGAGGTTGTTGACGTGGTGACCGACATGCTGCCCGAGTCCTGGCGCGGGGTCCTCGGCGAGGAGTTGGAGAAGCCCTATTTCAAGGAGCTGACCGACTTCGTCGAGCAGGAGCGGGCCAATGGCCCGGTCTATCCGCCCCGCGAGCAGGTCTTCGCGGCGCTGGAGGCGACGCCTTACGACCAGGTGAAGGTGCTCATCCTGGGCCAGGACCCGTATCACGGTGCGGGGCAGGGCCATGGCCTGTGCTTCTCCGTGCAGCCCGGCGTGAAGACGCCGCCGTCGCTGCGGAACATCTACAAGGAGATGAAGGAGGAGCTGGGCCACCCGGTCCCGGACAACGGCTATCTGATGCCGTGGGCCCAGCAGGGTGTGCTGCTGCTGAACGCCGTCCTGACGGTCCGCGAGGCCGAGGCCAATTCCCACAAGGGCAAGGGGTGGGAGAAGGTCACCGACGCGGTGATCCGTGCGGTGGCCTCCCGGCCGGACCCGGCGGTCTTCGTGCTGTGGGGGAATTACGCCAAGAAGAAGCTGCCGCTGATCGACGAGGAGCGGCACGCCGTGGTGCAGGGCGCACACCCCTCCCCGCTGTCGGCGAAGAAGTTCTTCGGCTCCCGCCCCTTCACCCAGATCAACGCGGCGGTCGCCGCGCAGGGCCATGCCCCGATCGACTGGCGCATCCCTGACCTGGGCTGAGTCGGCGGGCCCGGGTGGCGGGTCGGACCACCCGGTGCGTCGCACACACCGCGCGCAGCTCCCGTCCGGCGGTTAGCGTCGAGGGAACGGGCCACCGATGGTGTGAGCGGATACGGGAGTGCAGTGGTGGAAGCGCGGCGGGAGGCGACGCCCGAGGACGGGGTGCTGACCCGGATCGGCCAGGCGATCATGCTGCATCGCGGCGGCGACCGGGAAGAGGCACGCAACCGTCTCTCGGCGCTGTGGCACGAGATCGGGCCGCACGGAGACGCCTTCCACCGCTGCACCCTCGCCCACTACATGGCCGACACCCAGGACGACCCCCGGGACGAACTCGACTGGGATCTCCGGGCCCTGGAGGCGGCCGAGGGCTTTGTCACCGAGCGGCCCGCGGGCTCCGCCGCCACGCCGGGGGAGTCCCGGGTGGCCGACGGCCCCGGCCCCCGCCACCCCCTCGTCGCGCTCCGCGCGTTCTTCCCCTCCCTGCATCTCAATATCGCGGCCGATTACGCCGCGCTCGACCGGCCGGCCGACGCCCGTGCCCAGCTGCGGCGCGCGAGGGCCTCGGTCAACGCCCTCGCCGACGGCGAATACCGCCAGGGCCTCCGGGACGCGATCGAACGGCTCCAGCTGCGGATCGACCGGGCGGCGGGGCACACGCCGTAGGGCGTGGCGCCGAGGGGCTCGGCCACCGCGGAGGCACCTCACCCCCGCAGCATCCCGTCGAGCAGCTCCGCGCAGGAGGTGCGCAGTGCGGCGCGGGTGGGGACGGCCGCGTGGAACTGCCCCGCGGTGCAGGAGAACAGGATCCCGTCGCACCAGGCCACCATGTTCATCGCATGCCGCTCGGGATCGGCGGACCCCGCCGCCGCCAGCATCGCCGCCATCGGCTCCCGGAAGGCCCGGCCGGCCCGGTCGTAGACCGCCCGCAGCTCGGGCCGGCGGGTGGCCTCCAGGGCCAGTTCGTACCGGGCGAGGAGCAGCTCACGGTGCCGGGAGAGGTAGCGGTGCAGCGCCAGCGAGAGCGCCTCGGCGACCGCCGCCCCGGTGTCCTCGGCCCCGGAGCCCGCCTCGGCCCGCGCCGCCGCGGGTCGCTCCCGCGCCGTCAGCACCGCCATCTCCCGCTCCGCCAGCCGCCGCACCGCGGCCTCCAGCAGGGCCGCCCGGGTGCGCGCGACATTCGAGGTGGAGCCCTGCGGCAGCCCGGCCTCCTCGTCCACGGCCCGGTGGGTCAGCCCGCGCATCCCGCGCTCGGCGAGCAGCGTCAGCGCCGCGTCGGCGATCAGCTCATGGCGGGGGACGGCGGCGGGTGCCGGGGTGCGGTCACTGCGGGCGTTCATACCGGGAGCCTAGCCGCCGACTACAGGTGTAGTCTCGCCGGCAAGGGCAACTACATATGTAGTTGAACCGCGACACGGGAGGCCGTATGCGGCAGCACACCGCGCTCGTCATCGGCGGCGGAATCGGCGGACTCACCGCCGCGCTGGCACTGGACCGCCGCGGCTGGTCGGTCACCGTCCTGGAGCGCGCCGCCGCCCTGGAACCCGTAGGTGCGGGCATCGGACTCGCCCCCAACGCCCAGCGCGCCCTGGACACCCTGGGCGCGGGCGACGGCATCCGCGCCCTGGCCCCCGCGCAGACCGCGGCGGAACTCCGGCTGCCCGGGGGGCGCCGGCTGGCCCGTATGGATCAGGCCGCGGCCGTCCGACGCTACGGCGGCCCGGTGGTGGTCGCCCACCGCGCCGAAGTGGTCGCACTGCTCGCCGGCCGGCTGCCCGAGGGCGCGGTACGCAATGCCGCCGCGGCCACCCTGGCCGACCCGGGTGATGCCCGGCCGGACGGCCGTCCGGCGCGGGTGCGGATCCACGGGGCGGCAGGTGTCGAGGAGCTCACCGCGGACCTCGTCGTCGCCGCCGACGGCATCCACTCCGCCGTCCGCCGCGCCCTCTTCCCGGGCCACCCCGAACCCCGCTACGCCGGCTTCACCGCCTGGCGCCTCATCGCCCCCGCGCCCGACCGCCCCTTCGCCGCGCATGAGACCTGGGGCCCCGGCGGCGTATGGGGCACCCAGCCGCTGCACGACGGACGGGTCTACGCCTACGCCACCGCGGCCGTGCCGCCCGGCGGCCGGGCCCCCGACGGCGAACGGGCCGAACTGCTGCGCCGCTTCGGCTCCTGGCACCACCCCATCCCTGACCTCCTGGCCGCCGTCGACCCCGCCGCGGTGCTCCGCAACGATGTGTACACCGCGGCCGCCGCACCGCCCGCCTTCCACCGGGGCCGGGTCGCCCTGCTCGGCGACGCCGTCCATCCGATGACCCCCAACCTCGGCCAGGGCGGCTGCCAGGCCATCGAGGACGCCGTCGTGCTGGCCCACCTGGCCGCGCCGGACGCCGGGCTCGCCGCCGCGCTCACCGCGTACACCCGCCAGCGGCTGCCGCGCACCATGGACGTGGTCCGCCGGGCCGAGCGGATCGGCCGGCTGACCACCTGGCGCTCCCGGCCGGCCTGCGCCCTGCGCGCCGCCCTGATGGCCGTCCCCGCACGCCTGGCACCGGATCTGGCGCTGCGGACCATGGACGGGATCGCCGACTGGCGGCCGCCGACCGACACGTATGCTTCCGGCACGCAGGCCACCCCCAACGCGGCACAACCCAAGGAGCATGAGTGAAGGTCGGCTGCATCGGACTCGGCGACATCGCCCAGAAGGCGTACCTCCCCGTCCTGGGCACACAACCGGGGCTCGAACTGCATCTGCACACCCGCACCCCGGCCACCCTGCAACGCGTCGGCGCCACCCACCGGCTGCCCGCGGCCCAGCTCCACCCGGACCTGGACTCGCTGCTCGCCGCCGGCCTGGACGCCGCCTTCGTGCACGCCGCCACCTCCGCCCACCCCGAGATCGTGACCCGGCTGATCGAGGCCGGCGTACCGACCTATGTCGACAAGCCGATCGCCTACGAGCTGGCCGAGTCCCGGCGCATCGTCTCGCTCGCCGAGGAGCGCGGGGTGGGCCTCACCGTCGGCTTCAACCGCCGCTTCGCGCCCGCCTACGCCCAGTGCCGTGAGCACGCCCGCGATCTGATCCTGATGCAGAAGAACCGCATCGGCCTGCCCGAGGACCCCCGCACCCTGGTGCTAGACGACTTCATCCATGTCGTCGACACCCTGCGGTTCCTCGTCCCCGGGGAGGTCGACCACATCGATGTGCGGGCCAGGATCCGCGAGGGGCTGATGCAGCATGTCGTGCTTCAGCTGTCCGGCGACGGCTTCACCGCGATCGGCACCATGAATCGCCTCAGTGGCTCCACGGAGGAGATCCTCGACGTCTCCGGGCAGGACACCAAGCGCCAGGTCGTCAATCTCGCCGAGGTCATCGACCACAAGGGGCAGCCGAGCGTCCGGCGCCGCGGCGACTGGGTGCCGGTCGCCCGCCAGCGCGGTATCGAGCAGATCGTCCTGGCGTTCCTGGACGAGGTACGGGCCGGCCGGCAGCCGTCCGCCCAGGACGCGCTGCGCACCCACGAACTGTGCGAACGGGTCGTCACCGAGGCGCTCGCGCAGACCGACTGCTGAGCGCCCGCAGCCCCGCGTACCCGCCGGCGAGCACCAGCGCGCCGACCGCCCCGTACACCGCCCAGTCGCCGAACCGGGTGTACGGGGTGGTGCCCTCGGCCAGCGGCAGGTCGTAGACGGCCGCCGCGCTGCGGTCGGTGCCGAGCCGCTCGCCGATCTGCTCGCCCCGTGGGCCGTAGACGGCACTGATGCCGGTGAGGGTGGCGTGCACCATCGGCCGCCCGTTCTCCGCGGCGCGCAGCGCGGCCAGCGAGGCGTGCTGCGCGGGCGCCCAGCTCTCCTGGAAGGTCGAGGTCGAGGACTGGGCGATCAGCACCTGCGCACCGTCGCGCACCAGATGGCGGCTCATGTCGGGGAAGGCGCTCTCGAAGCACACCAGCGGCCCCACGCGCAGTCCGCCCGCGGAGGCGACCGGCATCACCACCGTGGCGGTGCCGCGCAGCCGGTCGGTCGGGGCGGCCTTGCCCACCCGGGTCGCCCAGCCGAGCACGGACCGGAACGGGATGTACTCGCCGAAGGGCACCAGCCGCATCTTGGCGTAGCGCTCCCCGGTCGGTCCGTCCGGCCCGATCAGGACCGCGCTCTTGGAGATGCCCGGCCGCTCGGCGTGCGCGGAGTCGGCGTTGATCAGCAGCTCGGCGCCGGTCTGCCGGGAGAGGGCGGCGAGGCGTTCGGCGAGCGCCGGGCGGTCCGCCGGGTCCTGGGTGAGGCTGCTCTCGCCCCAGACGACCAGGCGCACCCCGCGGCCCGCCAGCGACCGGGTGAGTGCCTCGCTCCGGGCCAGCCGTTCCGCCGGGGTGCCGGTCAGGTTGGGCTGGACGACGGCGATCCGTACCGTACCGGCGGGGCGGGGGAGCGGTGCCCACAACCAGGCCGCGGTGACCGCCAGCGCGCACACCAGCAGCCCGGCGACGGCGGGCAGCCGGGCCGCCGGGCGGGCGATCAGCTCGGCCAGTGCGGTGTTCACCGCCACGATCAGCAGGCTGACCAGCCACACCCCGCCGACCGAGGCCAGCCGCAGCGCGGGCGGCACCTGCCACTGGCTGGCGCCCAGCAGCCCCCACGGGCCACCCAAGTACTCCCAGGACCGCACCAGTTCGACCATCAGCCAGCCCGAGGGCACCAGCACCAGCGCGGCGGCGCACCGGCCCGCGCCGGGTGCACCGCCCAGCAGCGCCCGCACCAGCAGCCCCCAGGGCGCCCAGAGCGCACCGAGCAGCAGGGCGAGCACGAGGATGAAGACATGCAGGCTCGGCAGCAGCCACTGGTGAACGGCGAGTATGAAGCCGGTGCCGCCCAACCAGCCGTCCAGCGCCGCCCGCCCGTACGTCGGGGCCGTCCGCACCAGCAGCAGCCAGGGCACCAGGGCGGCATACGCCAGCCACCACCAGGACGGGACGGGAAAGGTCAGGGCCGGTACCGCTCCGGCGAGCGCGGCGGCGACGCCCCGTGACCAGGGGGAGCCCAGCCACCGCGGCTGCCCGCCGAGCGGTCTGTCCATGCCGGGCTCCCTGGTGCCGGTTTCGCCGGTCGGACGGCCAGTGTGCGCGGGTGTGCCGATCAAGGAAAGGGGTTGTCGCCGCAACGGCCGATACCGGATCGCGACGGACGGTGCGGCCCTCAGTCCGCCACCGGCTGCACCTGCCGCCACTTCTCGTGGACGACGACCCCGGTCAGCCGCCAGCCGTCGGTGGTGCGGCGGGCGGCGAATTCATAGCGGCCGGCACAGGTGTAGTTGGGGGCGGTCGGCCCGCCCCCGGCGTCCGAAGCGGGGCCGGCGAGCCGCATCGGATTGAGGTAGTCGGCCTGGACGGTGGCCGTGTCGCCGGGGGCCCCGTCCCGCCGGGCGAGGGTGACCCGGCGGTTGACGATCAGATGCTGCCGTATCGCGAAGTGCCGCAGCATCTCGGCGAGCCAGGCCGCCATCTCCTCGGCACCGCCCTCGATGCCGCCCGCGGAGCGGTAGTCGGCCCGGCCGTCCGGGGTGAACAGGGCCAGATAGCCGGGCCAGTCGCCGTCGTCCACGGCGATGGCGTACCCGGTGATCAGATCGTCGATGGCGAGGCGGTCCATGAGCGTGGAGTGTTCCGCGCGCTGCGTCATCGCCTCAGTTTTCGGCATACCGCGGCCCCCGCCAAGAGGCGGGGGTCCACCGGCGCGGCGTCAGTTCACCAGCGCCGACTCCGGCAGCAGATCCGGGCCGGCGTCCGCGCGCCCGGCTTCCGCGGCGGCGGTGTGCCGGTCCTCCGAGTCGGTGAACTGGGTCCGGTACAGCTCCGCGTAGCGCCCGTCGGCCGCCAGCAGCGTCTCGTGCGTCCCGCGCTCGACGATCCGCCCGCCCTCGACCACCAGGATCAGATCCGCGGCCCGTACGGTCGACAGCCGGTGGGCGATGACCAGTGCGGTACGGCCCTCCAGCGCCTCGGTGAGCGCCTCCTGCACCGCCGCCTCGGAGGTGTTGTCCAGGTGGGCGGTGGCCTCGTCCAGGATCACCACCCGGGGGTGGGCGAGCAGCAGCCGGGCGATCGTCAGCCGCTGGCGCTCGCCGCCCGACAGGCGGTATCCGCGCTCGCCGACGACGGTGTCCAGCCCGTCGGGAAGTCCGGCGATCAGCTCCTCCAGACGGGACCGGCGCAGCGCGTCCCACAGCTCCGCCTCGGTCGCCTCCGGCTTGGCCAGCAGCAGATTCTCGCGGATCGAGTCATGGAAGAGATGCCCGTCCTGGGTGACCATCCCGAGGACGTCGCGCAGCGAGGCCGCGGTCAGATCGCGGACGTCCACCCCGGAGAGCCGGATCGCCCCCGTGTCGGTGTCGTAGAGCCGCGGCAGCAGCTGGGCCACCGTCGACTTCCCGGCACCCGACGAGCCGACCAGGGCGACCATCTGGCCCGGTTCGGCGCGGAAGGAGATGCCGTGCAGGACCTCTTCGCCGCCGCGGGTGTCGAGGGTGGCGACCTCCTCCAGGGAGGCCAGCGAGACCTTGTCGGCGGACGGATAACCGAAGCGTACGGAGTCGAACTCCACGGACACCGGGCCCTCGGGGACCGCCCGGGCGTCCGGCTTCTCGGTGATCAGCGGCTTGAGGTCGAGCACCTCGAAGACCCGCTCGAAGCTGACCAGCGCGCTCATCACCTCGATATGGGCGCCGGACAGCGCGGTCAGCGGGGCGTAGAGCCGGGTGAGCAGCAGGGCGAGCGAGACGATCGCGCCGGGCTCCAGCTGTCCGCGCAGGGCGAGGAAGCCGCCCAGACCATAGACGACGGCCAGCGCCAGGGCGGAGACCAGGGTGAGGGCGGTGACGAAGTACGTCTGGACCATGGCCGAACGGACCCCGATGTCGCGCACCCGGCGGGCACGGGTGGCGAACTCGGCGGACTCCCGGGCCGGACGGCCCATCAGTTTGACGAGGGTGGCACCCGGCGCGGAGAACCGCTCGGTCATCTGGGTGCCCATCGCCGCGTTGTGGTCGGCGCCCTCCCGGCGCAGATCCGCCAGCCGCCGGCCGACCCGGCGGGCGGGCAGCACGAACACCGGCAGCAGCACCAGCGCGATCAGGGTGATCTGCCAGGACAGGCCGATCATCACCCCGAGGGTGAGCAGCAGCGTCACGATATTGCTGACGACCCCGGACAGGGTGTCGCTGAACGCCCGCTGCGCGCCGATCACATCGTTGTTGAGCCGGCTGACCAGCGCTCCGGTGCGGGTGCGGGTGAAGAAGGCGATCGGCATCCGCTGGACGTGGTCGTACACCGCGGTGCGCAGATCCAGGATCAGCCCCTCGCCGATGCTCGCCGACAGCCAGCGGGTCACCAGCCCCAGGCCCGCCTCGGCGACCGCGATGACGGCGATCAGCCCGGACAGGCGGAGGACGAGGGACGGTGCGTCGCCGCCCACGATGGCGTCCACCACCCGGCCCGCGAGCAGCGGGGTGGCCACCGCGAGCATCGCGGTCACCGTGCTCAGGACGAGGAACCACACCAGGTGGCGGCGGTGCGGGCGGGCGAACGCCGTGATGCGGCGCAGGGTGCCGCGGGAGAAGCGGCGCCGTCCTTGCTGCGCGGTCATCGAACTGTGCAGGGCGTGCCAGGCGGTGACTTCCATGTCCATCGTGGCCTCCAGGGTGCCGGGGTCGCGTCACGGGATCGCCGTGAGTGACCGGCGACATAAAGGAACCTAGAACCTCAACCAATCTTGAGGTCAAGCCATTCCGGTGTACTCACCCGTCAGATGCCGGGGCCGGAGTGGCCGCCGAGCGGATGTTCCCAGGTCACGGGCGGGTGCGAGCCGTCCGGGGACCGCACCGTCAGCCGTACGCCCGGACGGCCGTCGGGCAGGGTGGCGGTGGTGTCCACGACGACCGACACCCGGGGCGGCAGCGACGGCGCCCCCACTGCCGTCAGCGCCCGGTCGAGCGCGGCCAGCAGCTCCCGGCCGGTCCGTTCGTCGACCCGCGCGTCGACCGGGCCGACGAACTGCACCGACGGGCGGCCGCCGAGCGCCGCGCCGGCCGCACGCAGCACCCGGGTGCGGAGGCCGGGCGGCGCCTCCGACGGCCCCTGCTGGAGCGCGATGATCGCCGTCCTGATCTCCTGGATCGTCGCGTCCAGCTCATCGATCGCCTCGCCGAGCCCCTCCCGCACCTCCGGCAACAGCGCCTTGCGCCGGGCGGTCTCCAGCACCATTCCGGTGGCGAACAGCCGCTGGATGACCAGATCGTGCAGATCGCGGGCGATCCTGTCGCGGTCCTCGAAGACGGCGAGCCGCTCGCGGTCCCGGTGCCGGTCGACGAGCATCAGCGCCACCGCGGCCTGGGCGGCGAACTGGGTTCCCAGCGTGCGTTCGGTATGGCTGAAGCGGCGGTCGCCGGACATCCGGCACAGCGCCAGGGCGCCCAGCACCCGGCCGTTGCTGCGCAGCGGCAGCAGCATCGTCGGGCCGTAGTGGCGCGACAGCGGGGAGACCGAGCGGGGGTCGGCGGCGAAGTCGTCGGAGAAGACCGCCAGCCCGGCGTCCAGCTGCTGGAGCACCGGGCTCGCGGGCGGTATCCAGCCGCGAAATGCCTCGGTCCGTACGTCCTCCGACAGCACGGTGGAGATCGCCACCACCTCCATACCGCCCTCGGCGTGCGGCAGCAGCACCGCTCCGGTCGCCGCCTCGGCCAGCTCCCGGCCCTGCTCCGCGACGACGGTGAGGGCGTGGGTGGCCGAGGAGCGGGTCCCGGGCTCGGCCAGCAGCGCCGTGGTTACGGAAGCCGCGCCCTCGATCCAGCGTCGTCGCTGCCGGGCGGCCGCGTGCATCCGGGCGTTGTTCAGGGCGAGCCCGGCCTCGGCGGCCAGCACCCGCGCCAGATGCCGGTCCCCGTCGCCGAACTCCTCGCCGTCGCCCTTCCCCGCGAGATACAGCGTGCCGCACACCTCCCCCTCCACCTGGATGGGCACCTCCAGCGAGGCTCCGGCGGGCGACCCGGCCCCGGGGGAGACGCCGTGGGTGATCAGCTCACCCGTCCCGCCGCCGTCCACGTCATGGAGGGCGACCGCGGCACGGTGCGCACCCGTGAGGGAGACGGCGGCCTCGGCGATACGGTCCAGCGCACGCCGAAGATCATGGTCGGAGCCGACCGCGCTCCGCTCTTCCCCCAGCTGCGGAAGCCCGGAGACCGGCCCCCCGGCCGGCGCGGGCAGGCGCTGCGCGGTCCGTTCGGGGAGATCTCCAGCGGGATCCGACGGCTTCAGGGCACACCTCACACTTTCCGGCGATTCGCCCAGTCTAATTCGCCCGAAAGCGTGCCATTAGGGCGGTCCGGGCGAGGCGTCCGGCGAGGCCCCGGGCGGGGTGCTCGGGCGGCGATCAGGGGCCGGTCGCGGGGGTGCCGGGCCGGACCGGACCGCCGTTCGGTCGCCGGGCCGGCGCGCGGCCCCGACGGCGCCGGTAGCCGCGATTTCCGGCCGCACGGTGTCCGCGGTCCTCGCGGGTGTACGTGGCGCGCCGCCCGGGCGAATGACCGGCGACCTGCGCGAAACCGCGGTCGGCCTTGCCCCGCCCCGGGGACCAGGCCCGAGGGCACTTATATCGGCCACACCCGCGAGGGTCGACTTTGAGACAACCTGTAGATGTCCCGGTCGCTGGGACTTGGAGGCCGCGGCCTGCGGGTAAGCCGTAGACAACTACGGACAGCAGCAGAAACGCAGGAACACAGCCGACACACCACCACACCACCTACGACCCGGAAACGGGCCGACCCGCCCGGAATGCGCCGGGCGCCCCCCACACCTACCGAACGTCTCCGCCGCAGACGCGTGGCCATATCCCGCGCCTCGGCACGAAAGTGGGCCGGGCCGATGGATGAAGGTCAGTACTACCCGAGACTTGTGGGACCCAGCCACGCGGCGGGCGGCACGACCGTCCTGGAACTCCGCGGTGAGCTGGACATCCTCGCCGTGTCGGTGCTGTCCGACCGGCTGGACGACCTCACCGGTGTCCAGGGCAGTGATCTCCTGCTCGATGTGCGCGCGGTGACGTTCATCGACTGCGCCGGTCTGTCGCTGCTCAGCCGCGCCCGCTACCGCACCCGGCAGCGCGGCGGCCGGCTGCGGCTGACCGGGGTCACCCACGGTGGAAGCGTCGCGCGGCTGTTGCGTATGACCGGGCTGAACGGCACCTTCGAGATCGTGTCCGACGAGGAGGCCGCCGAGGAACCGGCCGCCGGCACCGCCGGATCGGCTGAGGTCACGGACGGCGCCGGTACGGCCGTTGCCTGACCGGCGCCCTCCGGTACGCCGCCGCCCGCCCCCGCGGGACCGGCGGCGCGGTCATCGGATCAGCCCGGCAGGACCGCCTCGATGGCGGTGACCAGCTCCTCGGCCTCCGGCTCGGTCCGCGGCCGGAAGCGGCCCGCCACCGTGCCGTCGGCATCGATCAGAAACTTCTCGAAGTTCCACTGGACGTCGCCGGCCGTCCCCTCGGTGTCCTCGGTGCCCGTCAGCTCCGCATACAGCGGATGCCGGTCCGCGCCGTTGACCTCCGTCTTCTCGAACAGCGGGAAGCTCACGCCGTACGTCGCGGAGCAGAAGGTGGCGATTTCCTCGGCGGTGCCCGGTTCCTGGCCCGCGAACTGGTTGCTGGGGAAGCCCAGCACACTGAAGCCACGGTCCCCGTAACGCTGCTGGAGCCGCTCCAGGCCCGAATACTGCGGGGTCAGCCCGCACTTGGACGCCACATTCACCACCAGCAGGGCCTTGCCCCGGTAGTCGGCGAGTGAAGCGGGCTCACCGGTCAGGGTGCGCAGGGGGATGTCGTACAGACTCACGGTCATGCTCCTCGTCGCGGTTCCGCGGATAGGGACGGCCATCATCGGTCCCAACAGCGGAGCCCGCTCTGATCTTCCCCGGATCGTCCACCGGCCAGGACACCACCGGCCGCAGCTCCCCCGAGCGCCACTCCTTGAGCAGCTGGTCGAAGATCGGCGTGCCCTCCTCGGCCGGGCGGCGCGCCTGCGGAGCGGGCGGCGGCAGCGGCGGCGGCTGGCGGGGGAGCGCGATGCGCTGAAAGGGGTGCGCGGCGGGCTTCTTGGCGTCCATGCCCGGACTCAACCGGAAATCGCTTCCCCGAGTTGCGGGACGCGGCCGGGAGGGCCCTCAGATGCCCCTGCGGTGGTGACGGGCAGAAGATACGTTCGCGCGCCGACGGGACCGGCCGGACAACCGACGGAGGGGCCGGCGGATGTCCCGCCGGCCCCTCCATCCTCAGCAGCCTCGTGTGCCTCGCGGGCCGGCCCCTGCCCGTCGGTCCGGGCGGGGGCGGGCCGGTCCGGTCAGCTCCGGCACAGCAGCGAGGCGAGGACCTCCCGGAGCGCCGCCTCGGGGTCGGCCACCCGGCCCTCGGCCCGCCATGCGACGAAACCGTCGGGGCGCACCAGCACCGCGCCCTCCGGCGTCGTCCCGTGCTTCTCGGCCCAGTCGGCGCCCTCTTCGGGGGCCATGTCATCGTTCGGGCCGGTGCCGATCATGTAGCACTTGAGCCCCAGGGCGAACTCCTCGTTGGCGCCCTTGGCCGCGGTGCGCCACATCTCCCCGTCCGTGCCGGTCAGCAGGACGAAGGACTTCTCGTACAGATCGAGGGTCGAGCGGCGCTCGCCGGCCGCGTGCAGCCACATGTGCGGGGCGCGGGTGCCCGGTTCGCCGGTCAGCCGCATCTGGTCGGGCACCACCGGCAGCTCGGGATCGGCGCCGACGACCGCACCGTGCGGATAGCAGTACCCCAGGGCCACGGTGAGCACCCCGCGCTGCCGGCCGCCGCCCGCACCGGGCGCCGGGACGTACCCCGGGTGGCTGTGCTCGGCGGAGCGGGCCGAGGCGCGCGCACTGGTCTCCCGCGCCACCGGCTGCCGCTCCGCCTCGTACGACGCCAGCAGCTCGGGGCTCGCCCAGCCGTTCAGCACGGCGGCCAGCTTCCAGGCGAGGTTGTGCGCGTCCTGGATGCCGGTGTTGGAGCCGAACGCCCCGGTGGGGGACATCTCGTGGGCCGAGTCGCCGGCGAGGAAGACCCGGCCGGCCGCGTACCGTTCGGCGACCCGCTCCGCGGCGTGCCACGGCGCCTTGCCGGTGATCTCAACCGGCATGCCCGGTACGCCCGTTGCCCGGCGGATGTGGTCGATGCACCGCTCGTCGGTGAAGTCCTCCAGGGTCTCGCCCCGGTCCGGGTGCCACGGGGCGTGGAAGACCCACTCGGCCCGGTTGTCCACCGGCAGCAGGGCGCCGTCGGCCTCGGGGTTGGTCAAGTAGCAGGCGATGAAGCGGCGGTCGCCCACGGCGTCCGCGAGGGCCGGCGCGCGGAAGGTGATGCTCACGTTGTGGAACAGGTCGCCGGGCCCCGTCTGGCCGATGCCCAGCCGCTCCCGTACCGGGCTGCGCGGGCCGTCGGCCGCGATCAGGTAGTCCGCGCGGACGGTGCGCTGCTCACCGGTCTCCCGGTTCCTCAGGACCGCGGTCACGCCCTGCGCGTCCTGTTCGAAGGAGCTCAGCTCGGTGGAGAACCGCAGGTCACCACCGTGCTCACGGGCGCAGCGCACCAGCACCGGCTCCAGGTCGTTCTGGCTGCACAGGCACCAGGCGGACGGGCTGAACTTGGCCAGCCCGCCGCCCGGGTCGATCTCCTTGAACAGCCACTCCTGTTCGTCACCGGTGAGCGAACGCGCCTGGAGAATGCCGTGATTGTCGGCGAGCGTGGACGCGGCCTCGCGGATCCGCTGCTCCGCACCGGCCACCCGGTACAGCTCCATGGTGCGGACGTTGTTCCCCCGCCCGCGCGGGTGGCGGGAGGTGTCCGAGTGCTTCTCGACCAGCAGATGTCGGACACCCAGACGTCCCAGGAACAGCGAGGCGGACAGGCCGACCAGGGACCCGCCCACGATGAGTACCGGAACCCGGTCTTCGGCGGTGGGATTCATTGCGTGCTCCAGCTCCAGGGGCGTGTACGGCAGATGGAGCACGAATGCCCGGCTGAGGCCGTGTTCGATCACGGTTCACCTGCATGGCTCACAGATCTCGCGCCGCCCGTGGGTCCCGGCCACGATCGAATCCGGGACGCCCCCGGACACCGGGCGGGCCGCCCCCACCATCCGGCTCAGTCACCGGATCGCACCGGAACTGACGACGCACCACTGGGGCCGTCGGGCCCCGAAGGAGATGCGTAGACGATGACAACGCTGTCGGAACGAATATCCCAGTCAGCCTTCGACGGCTCACGGCTTCGGGTCGTGCTGCTCCTGGATCTCCACGAAGGGGCCCAGCAGGACTTCCTGGAAGCCTACGAGCACCTGCGCAACCAGGTCGCGTCCGTCCCCGGGCACATCACCGACCAGCTGTGCCAGTCCATCGAGAACCCCTCACAGTGGCTCATCACCAGCGAATGGGAGAGCGCGCCGCCGTTCCTGGCCTGGGTCAACAGCGAGGAACACGTCAAGATGGTGCAGCCGCTGCACGGCTGTGTCCGTGACACCAGGTCGCTGCGCTTCAGCGTGCTGCGCGAGACCTCGAACATCGCCAGCCTCGCGCCCGAGCCCCCCAAGGGACGGCTCCAGGCCAACCCCCGCGTCGGCGACGGAGTGGTCCGGCACGCGCTGACCTTCACCGTGAAGCCGGGCAGCGAATCGATGGTCGCGGAGATCCTCGCCGGCTACACCTCCCCGGAGGCCCGGGTCGACGACACCACCAGGCTCCGCCGCACCTCCCTCTTCATGCACGGCAACCGCGTCGTGCGCGCGGTCGAGGTGCAGGGCGACCTCGTCGCGGCGCTGCGGCACATCTCCCAGCAGCCCGAGGTCCGGGCCGTCGAGGAAGCCATCAACCCGTATCTGGAGCAGGACCGCGACCTCAGCGACCCGAACTCCGCCCGGGTGTTCTTCACCCGTGCCGCCCTGCCCGCGGTGCACCACGTCGCGGCGGGCGGACAGCAGCCCGACGGCATCCGCCGGCATGCGCTGTACTACCCCGCCAAAGAGGGCTGCGGCATGGCGCTGGCCCGGATGCTGGCCCGCCAGGACGAACTGGCCGCCGACGACCCGTCCTGTCCCGTCGCCGGCAGCACCATCTTCCAGCGCGACGACGTCGTGGTCCGGATGGTCGATCTCCGTATCCCCGTCGACAGCGACCCCATGCTGTCGCTCGGCGTGCGCGGCCCCCGCAAGACGGCCGTGCTGCGGCGCCTCATCGACACCGATGTGGCCGGCGGTCTGTCGAACGACCGCGAGATCGCGCACTTCCTGGAGCGCGCCGACATGGCCCTCATCACCGACCGCCGGGCACCGGGCGCCTGACGCCCCCGGCCGTAGGCAGGCCGCTCACCCCATTCAACCGCCGGCACCACGCCCCTGGAGGAACAGCCATGACCACGCACCGCCCACGCATCGTGGACCTCAGCGAGACCCAGCCCAACCGCCGGCGCGGAGGTGATCTGCGCGCCATGCTGACACCCAGCGCGGTGGGCGCCACGAGCGGCTTCATGGGCATGGCACTCGTGCAGCCCGGCGAGCGCATCGGCGAGCACTACCACCCGTACTCCGAGGAGTTCGTGTACGTCGTGCAGGGCATGCTCGAAGTCGACCTCGACGGGGAGCCGCACCCGCTGCGCCCGGACCAGGGTCTGCTGATCCCCCCGTACATGCGGCACCGCTTCCGCAATGTCGGGAAGGACGAGGCCCGGATGGTCTTCCACCTCGGCCCGCTGGCACCGCGCCCCGAGCTCGGCCATGTCGACACCGAGGGCACGGAAGAGAGCACACCGGCCGCGCCACCGGAACGCACGGAGCCGGTGTCATGACCCGCCGCGTGGCGGTCACCGGCGTCGGCATCGTCGCTCCGGGCGGCGTGGGTGTGCCCGCCTTCTGGGACCTGCTGTCCTCCGGTCGTACGGCGACCCGTGGCATCACCCTCTTCAACCCCGAGGGTTTCCGTTCACGTATCGCGGCCGAGTGCGACTTCGATCCCGCGGCGCACGGGCTGAGCGAGGAGCAGGTGGCCCGCTCGGACCGGTACATCCAGTTCGCCATGGTCGCGGCGGACGAGGCGCTGCGCAGCGCCGGCCTGGACACCGAGGCGGAGGACCCCTGGCGGGTCGGGGTGTCGCTGGGCACCGCGGTCGGCGGCACCACGCGGCTGGAGCACGACTATGTCGCCGTCAGCGGTCACGGTGCCCGCTGGGACGTCGACCACCGGCCGGCCGGCCGCCACCTGGAGCGGGCGTTCTCCCCGAGTTCGCTCGCCTCCGCGGTGGCGGAACGGATCGGCGCCCACGGGCCGGTGCAGACCGTCTCGACGGGCTGCACCTCCGGCCTCGACGCCATCGGGTACGCCTTCCAGTCCATCGAGGAGGGCCGGGTCGATGTGTGTGTCGCCGGTGCCTCGGACTCGCCGATCTCCCCGATCACCGTGGCCTGCTTCGACGCGATCAAGGCGACCTCGGCGAACAACGACGATCCCGCGCACGCCTCCCGCCCGTTCGACGCCCACCGCGACGGATTCGTGATGGGTGAGGGCGGCGCCGTGCTCGTCCTGGAGGAGCTGGAACACGCCCGCGCCCGCGGAGCGACCATCCACTGTGAGATACGTGGCTATGCCACCTTCGGCAACGCGTACCACATGACCGGCCTCACCCAGGAGGGCCTGGAGATGGCCGAGGCGATCAACCGCGCCCTCGGCCACGCCAGGGTTGACGCCACCCAGGTGGACTACGTCAACGCGCACGGCTCGGGCACACAGCAGAACGACCGGCACGAGACGGCCGCGGTCAAGCGGTCGTTGGGCGCCCACGCCCACAAGGTGCCGATGAGTTCCATCAAATCCATGGTGGGCCACTCGCTCGGCGCGATCGGCGCCATCGAGATCGTGGCCTGTGTGCTGGCACTCACCCACCAGGTGGTGCCGCCGACGGCCAATTACGAGACTCCGGACCCGGAGTGTGACCTCGACTATGTGCCCAAGACGGCCCGGGAGCTGCCGCTGCGTTCGGTGCTCTCGGTCGGCAGCGGCTTCGGTGGATTCCAGTCAGCGGTGGTACTGACCCGACAGGGTGGGAGGGCATCATGAGCTCCCCGGAAGAACGTCGTTCCGTCGTCACCGGCATCGGTGTCATCGCCCCCAACGGGGTGAGCACCGAGACCTTCTGGAAGGCGACGGTGGAGGGCATCAGCGTCCTCGACCGCGTCACCCGTGAGGGGTGTGAGCATCTGCCCCTCAAGGTCGCCGGTGAGGTCCGGGGCTTCGATCCGGCGGATCTGATCGAGGAGCGCTACCTCGTCCAGACCGACCGGTTCACCCACTTCGCCATGGCGGCGGCCAACCTCGCGCTGGACGACGCCCGGCTCGGCCGTGCCGACTACAACGACTCACCGTTCGCGGTGGGAGTCGTCACGGCCGCCGGATCGGGCGGTGGCGAGTTCGGCCAGCGGGAGCTGCAACGGCTCTGGGGCCAGGGCTCCCGCCATGTCGGCCCGTACCAGTCCATCGCCTGGTTCTACGCGGCGAGCACCGGACAGATCTCCATCCGCGGCGGCTTCAAGGGGCCGTGCGGAGTCGTGGCCAGCGACGAGGCGGGCGGTCTGGACGCCCTGGCGCACGCCGCCCGCACCATCCGGCGCGGCACCGACGCCGTCGTCGTAGGCGCCGCCGAGGCGCCGCTGGCCCCCTACTCGGTCGTCTGCCAGCTCGGCTACGACGATCTGAGCAAGCTCGACGATCCGGCCCGCGCCTACCGCCCGTTCACCAGCGGCGCGTGCGGATTCGTGCCCGCCGAGGGCGGCGCGATGCTGATCGTCGAGGAGGAAGCGGCGGCCGAGAGCCGCGGGGCGAGTGTCCGGGCCGTGCTGGCCGGGCATGCCGCGACCTTCACCGGGGCCTCCCTGTGGGAGGAGTCCCGGGCCGGGCTCGCCCATGCGATCCGCGGCGCGCTGGAGGACGCGCGGTGCGCCCCGGAGGAGGTCGATGTGGTGTTCGCGGACGCGCTCGGCGTTCCTGCGGCCGACCGGGCCGAGGCGCTGGCGCTGGCGGACGCCCTGGGCCGGCACGCCTCGCAGGTCCCGGTGACCGCTCCCAAGACGGGCACCGGCCGGGCGTATTGCGGCGCCCCCGTCCTGGACACCGCGGCCGCGGTGCTCGCGATGGAGTACGGCGTCGTGCCGCCCACCCCCAACGTCGTCGACGTCTGCCACGACCTTGACGTGGTGACCGGCCGGGCCCGCCCGGCCGAGTTGCGGACGGCGCTGGTGCTGAGCCGGGGACTGATGGGCTCGAACGCGGCGATGGTGCTGCGGAAGGGCTCCGGGTCCCCCTCATGAGAAGGAGAACCTCAGATGACCGCTCAACTGACGCTCAATGAGCTGGCCGCGCTGATGAAGTCCGCGGCCGGCCTCACCGTCGACCCCAAGGAGCTGGCGAACCGGCAGGACGCGACCTTCGCGGACTTCGGCCTCGACTCGCTCGGTCTCCTCGGCATCGTGGGCGAGCTGGAGAACCGTCAGGGCCGGCCGATGCCGACCGACGCGGAGCGCTGCAAGACGCCGCGCGACTTCCTCGCCCTCGTGAACACCGCCAATGACACCGTACCTACGACAGGAGCATGACATGCCCGGCCACACCGAGAACGACATCACCATCGCGGCGCCCCTCGACCTCGTCTGGGACATCACCAACGACATCGAGAACTGGCCGCAGCTGTTCAGTGAGTACGCCTCGGTCGAGGTGCTGTCCAGGGAAGGCGACAAGACCACCTTCCGGCTGACGATGCACCCGGACGACAACGGCACGGTCTGGAGCTGGGTCTCCGAGCGGGTCGTCGACCGCCAGAACCGCTCGGTCCGCGCCCGCCGCGTCGAGACCGGTCCGTTCGAGCACATGGACATCCACTGGAAGTACGCCGAGATCCCGGGCGGCACCTCGATGCACTGGACCCAGGACTTCGCGATGAAGCCCGACGCCCCGGTCGACGACAAGGGCATGACCGAGATGATCAACCGCAACTCCCGGATCCAGATGGAGCTCATCCGGGACCGGATCGAGCAGCGGGACCGCGAGCTCCGCTCCGCCACCGTCAGCTGACGGCCCACCAGGCCGCGTTCGGACCGCCTCCCGGCGGCAACGAAGGGACCCCTGATGCATCACGCTCTGATCGTCGCGCGCATGAAACCGGGTTCGGCTCCGGACATCGCCGAGGTCTTCAAGGCCTCCGACCGTACGGAACTGCCCCACCTGGTCGGCGTCTCGCGGCGGACCCTCTTCCAGTTCGGTGAGGTGTATCTGCACCTCATCGAATCCGACCGGCCGCCCGGCCCGGAGATCGCCAAGGTGACGGAACACCCCGAATTCCGCGCCGTCAGCGACAAGCTGTCCGCCTTCGTCAGTGCTTATGACCCGGAGACCTGGCGGAGCCCCAAGGACGCGATGGCCCAGCAGTTCTACAGCTGGCAGCGCGACGGCAGCAGCTGACGCGCACGCGGAGCCGAGGTGATCCCCCGGCTCTCGCGCATCCCCGGGCAGGGGCAAGGTCGCCCGGCGAGGAGCGGTCTCCTCACCGGGCGACCTGCCGTGCCCGGACCGGCTCATTCAGGGACGGTGCACTCGAAGGCGTGCAGATACGGATTGACGACCAGGATCTCGCCGACCTTCAGGCCGGCTTCGGCCATCCGGCTGACCAGGCTCGCCTTGGTGTGCTTGGCGCCACCGACATTGAGCAGCAGCAGCAGATCCATGGCGGTGGTGAACTTCATGGAGGGGCTGTCATCGACGAGATTCTCGATGATGACGACCCGGGCGCCGGGACGGGCGGCCTTGACGACGTTCCGCAGTGTTCTGCGGGTGCTCTCGTCGTCCCACTCCAGGATGTTCTTGATGATGTAGACATCGGCCTGGACCGGGATGTCGTCGCGGCAGTCGCCGGGCACGATCCGTACCCGTGCGGCCAGCGCGCCGCCGTCCCCCAGCCGCGGGTCCGGGTTCGCCACGACCTTGGGCAGATCGAGCAGAGTGCCCTGGAGCGTGGGGTACTTCTCCAGCAGGCTGGCCAGGACATGGCCCTGGCCACCGCCGATGTCCGCCACCGAGGACGCCCCGGTCAGATCGAGCAGCCCCGCGATGTCCTGCGCCGACTGCTTGCTGGACGTGGTCATCGCCCGGTTGAAGACCTCGGCGGACTCCCGTGCGTCCTCGTGCAGGTAGTCGAAGAACCCCTTGCCGTACAGGTCGTCGAAGACGCTGCGGCCGGAGCGCACCGCGTCGTCCAGCCGCGGCCAGGCCTCCCAGGTCCACGGCTCCGTGCACCACAGGGAGATGTAGCGCAGGCTGTTCGGGGTGTCCTCCCGCAGCAGCCGGGACATCTCCGTGTGGACGTACTTCCCGTCGTCGGTCTGGGCGAAGATCCCGTAGCAGGCCAGCGTGCGCAGCAGCCGGTCCAGCGGCCGCGGCTCGGTCTGCACCGCGGCGGCCAGCTCCTCCGCCGTGGTGGGCCGGTCGCCGAGGGCATCGGCGACACCGAGGCGCGCCGCGGCCCGTACAGCCGCCGCACAAGCGGCTCCGAAGATCAGCTCCCGGAGCCGCATCGCGGGTGGGGGAGTGGGACTTACGGTGGTCATTGCGCCTCTATTCAGTCGTCGCCGACGGGTTCAGCCCGTCCCGGTGCAGCCGACGGCACAGCCCGTCCGGCTCCGAGGTCCGGCAGACGTTGCGGATGAACCGGTTCCCCTTGCCGGGGAGGTCCCGGTTGGCCAGGTCCACCGGCTTGTTGTGCAGCACGATGTTGTGGCTGATGACGTTGTGGTGGTTGAGCACCTTCACGAAGCTGTGGAAGAGCACGACACCACCGGAGAGCGGGGACTTGCCGTGGTGGTCCCGGATCACGTTGCGCCGCACCAGGACGTGTTCGGCGCCGGTGAGCACGACGCCGGAGCCCTGGATGTCCGGCAGCCGGCTGTTGCCGCGGCAGAACTTGTTGTTCTTGTAGATGGAGTTGTTCCGTACCGTCAGCGCCCCGGCCTGGGGACGGGACTCGTCACCGACGACGAACACCCCACCGCAGTTCCTGGTGATGGTGTTGTAGCCGACCGTCAGGTTCCTGACCCGCCGGATCGTGACGCCGATCCGGTTCCCCGCGAGGTAGTTGTCGCTGATCACGGCGCCCCGGGTGTCGGCGCCGCCGCCCTCTTCCCTGGTCTTGTTCGCGAGGAAGATGCCCGCGTCACCGTTGTCGATGGCGGAGTTGTCGCGGAACACACCCCGGATGGACTTCTCCTGCGCGATGCCCCAGACACCGTTCTTCCGCACGGTCACGTGGACCACCGAGAGCCGGTCGGTCCCGGAGGCGAAGATCCCGTTCTTCTTGAAGCCCCTGACGGTCAGCGAGCGGATCGTGACGTCCCGCAGCGTCCTGCCCTTTCCGACGACGCAGATGCCGTTGCCGTCCTTCCCGCAGGCGTTCGCGGCCCGCCTGTTCGACGGAGTGATCACCGTCTTGCGGCCCGCGCCCACCAGGCGCAGCCGTGACTTGTTGATCAGCACGCTCTCCCGGTAGACGCCGGGCCGGAGGACGATGGTGTCGCCCGGCCGCGCCTTGTCCACCGCGCGCTGGATCGATTCGCCTGCGTGGACGACGTGGCGTCCCGACGCGTCGCACGGTGACGCGGCACCGATGCCGCCGATCATCATCGCGGCGACGCAGCCCATGTATTTCATCTGTCGTAGCACCATGAGGCGAAGCTATGGGTGATCACTCCGGCTCGCCACACGTGGTGAGCCGAACGTCACGGTGTGTGCAGCCGCCAGCTTTCGACACGCCGTCAGCTCCATTGCCCGGCCTGCCGCCGGGCCCGCCATCAGGGCCGGTCAGCGGGCTTGTCCGGGTCCCTGTCGGGGGAGCCGGCGGTGTCCGGGCGCGAGGAGCAATCGGTCGGCCCGGAATCAGCTGACCGGGTATCGGAGGGGGTGCCGGACGGCGTATCCGACGGTCCGTCGGATCCGGTGTCGGGCCGGGCATCCGACGGGGCATCAGCCGGCCCGTCCGGCCACGCCTCGGTCAGGAAAGCCGCGAGGCTGGTCGGCAGAAACCACGGACGGGCGCGGAAAACGGTCACGGAAGACCAACGCGCCAAGCCCGGCCGACGACACCGGCCCGGGCGCAGCGAGCCCCCTTGATCACCCCAACGGCCGCGGGAAAGCGGGCCGCCAGGGTGGCGCCCCCCTCAACGGCCCTGATGGATGGCCGCCTCGATGCCGTCCAGGATGACGGTGAGTCCGATGTCGAAGGTGCTCCTCGCCTCGCGTTCCAGATAGGGGACCGAGTCGCCCGGATCCGGGGCGGCGCCCTCGGTCTCCAGCCGGACCAGCAGCGGAAAGCGCTCCGCGAAATCGGGGACCATCTCGGTCAGCATGCCGGAACGGGCCTGCCACCACTCCTCGTCGGACACCCCCGTCGAGGCCGCGGCCTGCCGCGACTCGGTCACGGTCTGCGCGGCGCCGCGGATGAAGTGGAACAGCGCCCCGACCACCCGCCGCAGCACCGCCGAGCTCAGCTCGGTCGCGTACAGCAGGCGGAGCAGCGTCTCCAGGGCGCGGTATTCGTTGGGGCCGAGCACCGGACGTGCCTGGGAGACCTGGAGCACCCAGGGGTGGCGGAGGTAGAACTCCCAGGTGTCCTCGGCCCAGGAGGTCACCGCGGCGCGCCAGCCCGGCGTGAGGTCGTAGTCGGTGGGCAGCTCGGCCAGCACCTGGTCGTACATCAGGTCCACCAGCTCGCTCTTGCCGGGGACGTAGGTGTAGAGCGCCATCGCGGTACGCCCCAGCCGCTCGCCGACCGCGCGCATGGACAGCGCCGCCATGCCGTCGGCGTCCGCGACCGCCACCCCGGCGTCGACGATCGCCGCCACGCTCAGCGCCGGTTTCGGCCCCGGCCACCGCCTCGTCCGCGCTCCGGCGGTGCCTTCCGCACGCCACAGCAGCGCCATCGAACGACGGGCGTCACCCTGGCCCGCGAAAACCACCACTTGCGACTCCTTACGGCATAAAGTAACGTCCCGATCGAACTCTTTACGGCGTAAAGATAGCAGAGGGGTGGCAGCGCACATGGGGGACCGGCAGACCCGCCGAGGGCCGGACAACGGGGAAACATCCGCCGCGGACAGTCACGACCTGATCCAGGTCCGCGGCGCCAGGGAGAACAATCTCGCCGATATCTCGCTCGACATTCCCAAGCGCCGGCTCACCGTCTTCACCGGTGTTTCCGGCTCGGGGAAGTCCTCCCTGGTTTTCGGCACCATCGCCGCCGAATCGCAGCGGCTCATCAACGAGACCTATACGGCCTTCATCCAGTCCTTCATGCCGAGCCAGGGCCGGCCCGATGTCGACGCGCTGCGCAACCTGAGCGCGGCGATCGTCGTGGACCAGGAACGGATGGGCGCCAACTCCCGCTCCACGGTCGGCACCGCGACCGACGCACAGACCATGCTGCGGATCATCTTCAGCCGCCTCGGCACCCCGCACGCCGGTACCTCCACCGCCTTCAGCTTCAACAGCGCCGAGGGCATGTGCCAGGAATGTGAGGGGCTCGGCCAGGTCTCGGCGATCGACACCGGCGAGCTGCTGGACACCGAACTCTCCCTCAACGAGGGGGCGATCACCGCTCCCGGCTTCACCGTCGGCTCGTGGTACTGGCAGACCCTCGCCCACTCCGGATTCCTCGACCCGGACGTCAAGCTCAAGGACTTCACCCCCGCCCAGTGGGACGACTTCCTGCACAAGCCCCCGACCAAGATCAAGGTGGGCACCTCCACCATCAACTACGAAGGCCTGCTGGTACGGCTCCAGCGCACCTACCTCGCCAAGGACCGCGCCGCCATGCAGCCGCACATCCGGGCCTTCGTCGACCGGGCGGTGACCTTCACCGCCTGCGGTGCCTGCGGCGGAGCCCGCCTCAACCCCGCCGCGCTCGGCTCCCGGATCGCCGGCCGCAATATCGCCGAATGCGCCGCCCTCCAGATCAGCGACCTGGTCACCTTCGTCCGGGGCATCGACGACCCCGCCGTGGCCCCGCTGGTCGCCACCCTCTGCCACACCCTCGACTCGCTCGTCGAGATCGGTCTGGGCTATCTGAGCCTGGACCGGGAGTCCGCCACGCTCTCCGGCGGTGAGGCCCAGCGGGTGAAGATGGTCCGGCACCTCGGCTCCAGCCTGACCGATGTCACCTATGTCTTCGACGAGCCGACCGTGGGCCTGCACCCGCATGACATCCAGCGGATGAACGACCTGCTGCTGAGGCTGCGCGACAAGGGCAACACGGTCCTGGTCGTCGAGCACAAGCCCGAGACGATCGCGATCGCCGACCATGTCGTCGACCTCGGCCCGGGAGCCGGATCCGCCGGGGGAGAGATCTGCTTCACCGGCGACGTCGCCGCGCTCCGCGCATCCGGCACCCTGACCGGACGTCACCTCGACCACCGCGCCAGGCTGCGCGAGCGGGTCCGGCAGCCGGTGGGGGAACTGTCCATCAGCGGCGCGAACACCCACAACCTCAAGGACGTCAGCGTCGGTATCCCGCTCGGGGTGCTCACCGTCGTCACCGGCGTCGCGGGCTCGGGCAAGAGTTCCCTGATCCATGGGTCACTGCCCGGACGGGACGGCGTGATCGTCGCCGACCAGTCCCCGATCCGGGGTTCCCGGCGGTCCAACCCGGCCACCTACACGGGGCTGCTCGGTCCGATCCGTACGGCGTTCGCCAAGGCCAATGGCGTCAAGGCCGCCCTGTTCAGCGCGAACTCCGAAGGGGCGTGCCCCACCTGCAAGGGCATCGGCCTGGTCTACACCGACCTCGCGATGATGGCGGGGGTGGCCTCGGTGTGCGAGGAGTGCGAGGGCAAGCGCTTCACCCCGAAGGTCCTCACCTACACCCTGCGCGGCAAGAACATCAGCGAGGTCCTCGCCATGTCGGTGGCCGAGGCCCGGGAGTTCTTCCCCACCGGGCAGGCCCGCACCGTCCTCGACCGCCTCGCCGAGGTGGGGCTGGGCTATCTCGGCCTGGGCCAGCCGCTCACCACCCTCTCCGGCGGCGAACGCCAGCGCCTCAAACTCGCCCTCCACATGGCGGAGCGGGGCGCCGTCTATGTCCTCGACGAGCCGACCACCGGACTCCACCTCGCCGATGTGGACCAGCTGCTGGGCCTGCTGGACCGGCTGGTCGACGACGGCAACACCGTCATCGTCATCGAGCACCACCAAGCCGTGATGGCGCACGCGGACTGGATCGTCGACCTCGGCCCCGGCGCCGGCCAGGACGGCGGGCGGGTGGTCTTCACCGGCACCCCCGCCGATCTCGTCGCCACCGGCGACTCGCTGACGGCCCGCCACCTGCGGAGCTACCTCACGACGCACACCGTATAAGCCACCGCCCGCACCCCTGCTGCCCCATGGAGGACCCGATGACGGCCGTGCCCGTCGCGCTCATAGAGGTCACCGACGTCCGGCGGATCACCCCGCACATGGTCCGCGTCACCTTCGCCGGTGATGGCCTCGACGACTTCCCGACCTGGCCCGACCAGCAGCTCAAGCTGCTCTTCCCCAAGCCGGGCCGGCGCGCGCCCCGGCTGCCCGACGCCGCCGCGGACGGCGACGCGATGAGCTGGTACCAGGCGTTCCTCGCCCTCCCCGAAGACGAACGGCCGTGGATGCGCAGTTATACGGTGCGCGCCTACGACCCTGTCCGGCACCGGATCACCGTGGACTTCGTGCTTCATGGCACACCGGCGACGGCCGGCCCGGCGACCCGGTGGGCGGCCTCCGCCGCCGTGGGCGACCTCCTCGCCCGGTACGGCCCGGCCGCCGAGTACGCCAAGCCGCTGCCGCTCGACCGGGCCGACTGGCTGCTGCTGGCCGGCGATGCGACCGCACTGCCGGCCATCGGCTCCCTCGTCGAGGCGCTGCCGGCCGGCACCCGCGCGCTGGCCTGCGTCGAGGTGGCCGGTCCGGCCGACGAGCAGCACTTCACGACCCGGGCGGAGCTCACCGTGCGGTGGGTGCACACGGACGGCCGCCACGACGCCCTACCGGCCGCCGTACGTGCCCTCACCTTCCCGCCCGGGCAGGTCTTCGCCTGGCTGGCCGGGGAGGCGGGCGCGGTCCGTGCGCTCCGGCGTCATCTGGTCGACGAGCGCCGTATCGACAAGGGCCGGATCGACTTCAGCGGCTACTGGCGCCGTACGCTCACCCAGGACGACGCCCCGACCGAGGAGGACCTCGCCGAGGCCCGGGCGCGCCTCGCGGCCGCCCGGCCCCCGCAGGGCTGAGGCGGGTTCAGCCCGACCGCTCCGCCGCGCTGCGCTCCACACAGAACTCATTGCCCTCGATATCGGCCAGCGTCACCCACCCGGTCCCGTCCGTGCGCCGGTGGTCGGCCACCAGGGTCGCGCCGAGCGCCAGCAGCCGCTCGACCTCCTCGTCCCGGCCCCGGTCCTGCGGCTGGAGATCCAGGTGCACCCGGTTCTTCCCGGTCTTGGCCTCGGGCACCGTGACGAACAGCAGCGCACTGCCCGCGGCCGTGACCGTGGCCTCCGGATCACCCGGCAGATCGTCCTCGGCCAGCGAGCCGTCCAGCACCTCCGCCCAGAAGCGCGCCAGGCGATAGGCGTCGGCGCAGTCGATGGTCAGATGGCGAACCAGTGAAGTCATGGGCGTCACTATGTGGTTGGGCGGTGGGGCTGTCCACCGGAAGGGCCGTGGGCGGGGCACCGGCCGCGCGGGCACCCGCGGCAGGTGCGGGTCCGGCGTCGACGCACCTCGGGCCGGCCGGCCCGGCAACTGCGCGTGGCCGCTGTTGAGTTCGTGCGGAAAGCGGCGGGCCGGGTGGTGAGCGGGCGGACGGGGGCGCACTCCCGGCCGCCCCCGTACCGCGCCCGCCCCCGGTTTGTCCGCGACACCCATTCAAGTCGCCCGCCCCCGTCGTCTACAGTTGCAGAATTCCGCAATTCAACAGATGACGCGATGGCCGTGCGGCCTGAACGCGGAGGACATGCGTGGGCGGTTTCGCCGAATCGGCAGGGGAACGGGTGTGTGCGGCGTGGTCCGCGGCCGGTCCCGGGAGCGGGGCGCGGACATGAACGGTGCGTGGCTTCCGGTCTGTCAGGCCAAGGCCGATTTCTTCCGGATGCTGGGCCATCCGGTCCGTATCCGGGTGCTGGAACTGCTCCAGAGCGGACCGATGCCGGTGAGCGGTCTGCTCGCCGCGATCGGGGTGGAGCCGTCCGCGCTCTCCCAGCAGCTGGCGGTGCTGCGCCGCTCGGGCATGGTGACGGCCACCCGCAGCGGTTCCACCGTCGTCTACGAGCTGGCCGGCGGCGAGGTCACCGAGCTGCTGGGAGTCGCCCGCCGGGCCCTCACCGAGGTGCTCGCCGGGCAGCATGCCCTGCTCACCGAACTCCGGCAGGCCGAGCCCGGCGCCCGGCCGGCGGCCGCCGGGGTGCCGACGCCCGGCGCAGTGGGGGCGGTCTCGTGATCCGCCCGCCGCGCTCCATGGACGCCGGCCGGACGGGCACGGTCCGTATGAGCACCGGAACAGGGTGATCGCGGATGTCCGGCGCACCACGGCGTAAGGGGCCGCCGCCCTGGCGGGCGGTCCGCTCCCGCACCTGCATACCCACACTCTCCGGCCCGGGCACCGTACGGCCCTGCCGGGGACGCCCGCCCGGACGCGGGGCGGTCCGTACGGCACGCGGACACGGCGGGGTCTGCCCGGAGGGCGCGGCCCGCCCGCACACCTCGGCGCGCTGCGGCGTCCGGCGGCCCCGGGCGACCGCGATCCGCCCGGGGACCCAGCTGGCGCGGCTGCCCGGCGCGGTCCTGTTCACCCACCGGGCTCCCCGGCGCAGCCTGTGGCGACGGGTGTTCCTCTACTTCGTCGTCAGCCATCTGCTGCTGGTCTTCCTGGCGCTCGTCATCTATCTGGGCCGGCACGCCGGGACATAGCGGCCAGGCTCGCCTCGGCCCGGTCCCGGTCAGCTACCGCAGCCGGGCCGCCCGCGAGCGCCCGGACCCGCCACAGCCAGCCGACATCACGCCCGAAGGACCATACGAGCAGGGCCAGCGCCGCGCTCACCGCGAGGGCCGCCGCGGGGTGCGGCAGCACGCCGGCACCGGCCACGACCAGCACGACGCCCTGAAGCGCCGCCACGGTCTTGCGGGCCATGCTGTGCGGCAGTGCGCCACTCAGCCACGGCCAGACCCAGGACGCCGCGACGAAGACGTACCGCATCAGGCCGATGCACAGCACCCACGGGCCCAGAGGCTCCACGAGATACACACAGAGCACCAGGATGAGGAAGGCGTCGACCTCCATGTCGAAGCGCGCTCCCAGCGGCGTCACGGTGCCGGTGCGCCGGGCCACCTGCCCGTCCACCGCGTCCAGGACCAGCGCCACGGCGGCCAGCGCGACCAGCACCGCGACCGGCGTCCGCCGCTCGAAGGAGTCCGCGACCAGCGCCGTCACCCCGCCGACCAGGATGGTGCGGGCCAGGGTGACGCGGTTGGCCATGCCGAACGACGGGGTCCACGACCGGCGCAGCGCGACGGTGAGCACCACCCAGGTGGCCACGGCGAACACGCAGCCCGTCAGCCACCCCGCGGTGCTCAGACCGACGACCCGGCGGAGCGCTTCCAGCATGAGCAGCTGCACTCCCGTGCCCGCCGTAATGTCCGGTCCGAACGGCCTTGTGTCGTAACGCTCTTGTACGGCCACCATGCCTCCCGGATGTGTGGCGGAGTCGAGAGGTGCCGCGTATGGTGACGGCGTTCTCATGATCCCCAGCATCGACGAATCATCGCCGGAGCGTCCAGGAGGATTCACGATGCCGCGCGTTGCTTGTGCGTTTTGGATAACCGCTCCAGGTCAGGGTGAAATCCGGGAGGTACCCCTACGGAACCCTGATCCCGACGAGGTTCTGGTGCGCACGCTCTGCTCCGGAGTGAGCCGTGGAACGGAGACCCTGGTCTTCCGTGGCGGCGTCCCCGTGAGCCAGCATTCCGTGATGCGGGCGCCCTTCCAGGAAGGCGATTTCCCCGCGCCCCTCAAATACGGCTACCTCAATGTCGGTGTCGTCGAGGAAGGGCCGTCCGCCTTGCTGGGCCGCACGGTCTTCTGCCTCTACCCGCACCAGACGCACTATGTGGTCCCGGCGAGCGCGGTCACTCCGGTACCCGACTCGGTGCCCGCCCCACGGGCCGTACTGGCGGGCACCGTGGAGACCGCGGTGAACGCCCTGTGGGACGCCGCGCCGCTGGTCGGCGACCGGATCGCGGTGATCGGTGCGGGCATGGTGGGCTGCGGTGTCGCCGCGGTCCTCGCCCGCTACCCCGCGGTCCGGGTGCAGCTGGTGGACGCCGATCCCGCGCGGGCGGCGACCGCCAGGGCACTGGGCGTGGACTTCGCCCTGCCGCAGGACGCCCTGGGCGACTGCGACCTCGTCGTCCACGCCAGCGCCACCGAGGAGGGGCTGGCGCGCTCGCTCGAACTGCTCGCCCCGGAAGGCACCGTCATCGAGCTGAGCTGGTACGGAGACCGGCAGGTCAGCCTGCCGCTGGGGGAGGCATTCCACTCCCGCCGGCTGGTCGTCCGCAGCAGTCAGGTCGGCGCGGTCTCCCCGGCCCGCCGCGCCCGGCGTACCTTCGCCGACCGGCTCGCGCTCGCCCTGGACCTGCTCGCCGACCCCGCCTTCGACGCGCTGATCACCGGCGAGTCCGCCTTCGAGGAGCTGCCGGAGGTCCTGCCCCGGCTCGTCTCCGGCGATCTGCCGGCGCTGTGCCACCGCATCCGCTACCCGCCGGCGGACGGCTGACCGCCCCACGAAACCGCCCTGAATTCGTCCCCGGCGACCCCGCCACTGAGACCGACATCACACCGGAGGAACGGCCTTGTTCAGCATCACCGTCCGCGATCACCTGATGGTCGCCCACAGCTTCCGCGGCGCGGTCTTCGGCCCCGCGCAGCGTCTGCACGGCGCGACCTTCATCGTGGACGCGACCTTCCGCCGTGCGGAGCTCGACGCCGACAACATCGTCGTCGACATCGGCCTGGCCACCCAGGAACTCGGCGGTGTGGTCGCGGAGCTGAACTACCGCAACCTCGACGACGAGCCCGCCTTCGCCGGTATCAACACCTCGACGGAGGCCCTGGCCAAGGTCATCGCCGACCGGCTCGCCGACCGCATCGAGGCGGGCAACCTCGGCGAGGGCGCCCGCGAGCTGGCCGGGATATCGGTCACCTTGCACGAGTCACACATCGCCTGGGCGACGTACGAGCGCACTCTGTGACCCGCACCGGCGCCACCCCGGCGGAGCGGGTGGTGCACTTCGTCCTGCCCGGTGACATCGATGACCCGGCAGCACCCAGCGGCGGCAACACCTACGACCGCCGGGTGTGCCGCGATCTCCCGGCCGCGGGCTGGCAGGTACGCCCGTACGCGCTGCCCGGCAGCTGGCCGCGGCCGGACGCCACCGCCTGCGCGGAGCTGACGCGGCGGCTGGCGGCACTGCCGGACGGCGCCGTGGTCCTCCTCGACGGCCTGGTCGCCTGCGGCGTCCCCGAAATCCTCGCCCCCGAGGCGGAACGGCTGCGCCTCGTCGTCCTGGTGCATCTCCCGCTGGGCGACGAGACCGGCCTCGACCCGGCTCTGGCCGCGGAGCTGGACGCTCGCGAACACCGCACCCTGCACGCCGTGGCGGCCGTCGTGGCCACCAGCGACTGGGCCGCCCACCGGCTCGTCACCCACCACGGACTGGCGCCCGAGCGGGTCCACGCGGTCCGGCCCGGCGCCGACCCGGCGCCCCTCGCACCCGGCACCGACGGCGTCACCGGGCTGCTGTGCGTCGCCGCGGTCACCCCACGTAAGGGACAGCACCGCCTGATTGACGCGCTGGCGACGGTCAAAGACCTGCCGTGGAGCTGCGCATGCGTCGGCGGGCTCGGCCGCGACCCCGGATATGTCGCCCAACTCCGCGGCGCGGTGGCCGGGTTCGGCCTCGACGACCGGATCACCTTCACCGGGCCCCGCATGGGCGCGGACCTGGAGGCGAGCTATGCCGCCGCCGACCTGCTGGTGCTCACCTCGTACGCGGAGACCTACGGCATGGTCGTCACCGAGGCACTGGCCCGCGGGATTCCGGTGCTCGCGACGGCGGTGGACGGCGTACCCGAAGCGGTGGGGCAGGCCCCCGACGGCAGTGTGCCCGGCGTGCTCGTACCGCCCGGCCGGCCGGCGGCGCTCGCCGACGCGCTGCGCGGCTGGCTCGGCGATCCACAACTGCGTGACGGGGTCAGAAGTTCGGCGCGCGCCCGGCGTGCCATGCTGGAGAGGTGGGAGATGACGTCGCACAGTCTGGCCGGAGTGCTGGAACGGGTTCGGCACAAGCCCCGGAGCACGCGATGAGCGCGCCCGAGAGACCCCGATTCGCCCCGCGGTGGCTGGAGTTGCGGGAGCGCGCCGACGCCGCGGCCCGGGCCCCCGAGCTGCTGCGCCCGCTGCTGGCGTGGCTCGAAGCACAGCCCGCCCCCGAGGGCCCGCCCGGCGGTCCCCGCGGTCTGGTGATCCGTGATCTCGGCTGTGGCATCGGCTCGATGGGGCGCTGGCTCGGCGTCCGGCTGCCCGGACCGCAGCAGTGGGTCCTGCACGACCTGGACCCCGCGCTGCTCGCCCTCGCCGGGGCGCGGATGCCGGTAACGGCCGCCGACGGCACCCCCGTTACCGCCACCACCGCGCGCGGTGATCTGGCCGCCCTCACCGCCGACGACCTCGCCGGCACCTCGCTGGTCACCGCCTCCGCACTGCTGGATCTGCTCACCCACGACGAGGTGGAAGACCTCGCCGAGGCCTGTATGGGCGCGGGCAGCCCGGCGCTGCTGGCGCTCTCCGTCGCCGGACGGGTCGAGCTGACCCCGGCCGATCCGTTCGACGCCGAGATCGCCGACGCCTTCAACGACCATCAGCGCCGCACGGACCAGGGCCGCGCACTGCTCGGTCCGGACGCGATCGCGGCGGCGGTCGCGGCCTTCGAACGGCGCGGGGCGACGGTGCTGGTGCAGTCCAGCCCGTGGCGGCTGGGCTGTGCGGAATCCGCGCTGACCGCCGAATGGCTGCGCGGCTGGGTCGGTGCCGCGCACGCCCAGCGGCCGGAGCTGGCGCCCGAGGCCGTCGCCTACCTCCGCCGCCGGCTGGAGGAGTGCGCGGCGGGGGAGCTGACGGTCGCGGTGTACCACACCGATCTGCTGGCGCTGCCCCGGCAGCGGACCGGGAGCGTGGGATGACGCGGTCCCGCTGGGTGGCATGGCTCAGGATGCTCGCGGGACTGGGCATCCTGGTGGCGCTGGTGTGGCATCTGGGTTCGCAGGCCTTCCTGGACGGGCTGCGCCGGATCGATGCCGCCACCCTGCTGGCCGCGCTCGCCATCGGCGTGCTGACCACGGTGTTCAGCGCCTGGCGCTGGTGTCTGGTGGCCCGCGGCCTCGGCCTGCGGCTGCCGCTCGGCCGGGCCGTCGCCGACTACTACCGGGCGCTGTTCCTCAACGCGGCGCTGCCCGGTGGCGTGCTGGGCGATGTGCACCGCGCCGTGGACCACGGCCGCACCTCCGGCAACCTCGGCCGGGGCGTCCGCGCGGTGGCCCTGGAACGGACCGCCGGCCAGGTCGTGCTGCTCGTCACCGGGGCGGTGGTACTGCTCGTCCGGCCGTCGCCGGTCCTGGCGCCGGTCGCCCGTTTCCTCGCCTCACCCGCCGTGGCGCTGGCCGTCGCCGTGGTGGGCCTGCTGGTGGTGGCGGTCGCCGTCCGGTTGCGCCGCCGCCGGGGCGCCTCCCGGGGTGAACGCGCCCTGCGCACCGTGGTGGCCGAAGCCCGCCAGGGCCTGCTGGCCCGCGGCGTCTGGCCCGGGGTCGCGCTCTCGTCCGTGGCGGTCCTGGCGGGCTACCTCGGGATGTTCGTCCTGGCCGCCCGGGTCGCGGGCGTCACCGCACCGACCGCCGAGCTGGTGCCGCTGGTGGTGCTGGCGCTGCTCGCGATGGCGCTGCCGGTGAACGTGGGCGGCTGGGGACCCCGCGAAGGCGTCGCCGCCTGGGCCTTCGGCGCCGCCGGACTGGGTGCGACGCAGGGACTCACCACCGCGGTGATCTACGGCGTACTCGCCTTCGTCGCAAGCCTCCCCGGGGCCGCCGTGCTGCTGGGACCCGCCCTGCGCCGCGCCGCTCCGCTCCCCGCGGAGCAGCCTGCGGCGTCCGCCACCGTGCCTCGCCCGGCGGACGGGCACCCCCGTACCGGGAGTACGGGGATGGTCCGGCAGCGCGGTGCGGAGGTCCCGTCGGCGGTGGGCGGGGGAGCGCGGTACCAGGCGCGGACGCACGGCGAGCGGAGAGAGACGCCCTGGTCCGCCGGTCCGTCCTGACCGCTAGTCGACCGGCCCGCCCGAAGGCTCACCGGCCGACCGCAGGGCGAACTCGAAGAGCGTGTCCTCGCCGAGCAGCGCGCGCCGCAGCGGCGGGCGCAGCGCCTCCCGCATCACCGGCGTCCCGGGAAAACGGAGGCCGGGGATACCGTCGCCGAGCAGGACCGGGGCCACGGTGACATAGAGCCGGTGCAGCGCCCGTTCGTGCAGGAACCGCGACACGGTGACCCCGCCGCCCTCGATCAGCACCCGGCCCAGCCCGCGCCGCGCCAGCGCCGCGAGCAGCCGCTCCGGGGCGAACGCGGCCGCATCCGGCAGCACCAGGACGTCGACTCCGGCGCCCGGGTCCGCGGGGGCGGCATCCGGCCCCACCACCCACAGCGTCGGCGCGGCGCCGTCCGTGAACACCCCGCTGCTCCGCGGCACCCGGCCCCGCGGATCGAGCACCACCCGTACCGGGTTGTCGCCCGCACAGGCGCGTACGGTCAGCCGCGGATCGTCCGCCACGGCGGTGCCGGCCCCGACGAGCACCGCATCGGACAGGGCGCGCAGCCGGTGCAGATGGCAGCGGTCCTCCGGGCCCGTGACGAAGTCGGCATCGCCGGTACGGGTCGCGATGAAGCCGTCCAGGCTCTGCCCGAGCTGGGCGAACGAGACCTCTGGCCCGGCCAGGCAGAGCGGCAGATAGCGGCCGGCGAGCTCCGCCGCCTCGGGAGTGGCGGGCCTTCCCCAGCGCAGTCCGCCGTCTCCGTCCGGCACCATCCCGGCGGCCCTCGCCTCGTCCGTCGTGCGGATACGCCGCAGCAGGTCCCAGGCGGCCGACGCGTCGAGCAGCTCAGGCATCGGCTGCCGCCCGGTCGGCGAACAGCGCGACATATTCACCGAATGCCTCGGTGAGCCCGGCCAGCAATTCCCGCCCCTTCCGGGCGGATGCCAGCGACGGCCGCCCGATGACACCGGATTCGGTATAGGCCGACATGCCGAGCGTCAGCAGCTGCTTCCGGTCATCAGCGACGCAATCCGCCGATTCATAGCCTTCCTTGACCAATTCGGGATGGGCATGCAGCAGAATGGACGTCTCGACCTCTCCCGCATGCATATCGGTGTGCGACGGTGTCTCCACCCCCGCCCGGGTGCGCGCCGCGTCCCAGTCGGCCGAGCCGGGGAACAGTGCCATCCGCACCCCGCGCCCGGCGGATTCCTGAACGACATTGCGCAGGACGTAATTTCCGCCGTGCCCGTTGATGAGAATCAGGGTGCCGATACCGGACCGGTGGAGCGAATCGGCGATGTCCGTGACGACCGCGTGCAGGGTGCGGGCGGAAATGCTCACGGTCCCCGGCCAGTCGGCGTGCTCGTGCGAACAGGACACCGTCAGCGGCGGCAGCACCTGGACCGGCCGGCCGGCGGCCACCTCCCGGGCGATGGTGCAGGCGATGACGGTGTCGGTGGTCAACGGCAGGAAGGCGCCGTGCTGTTCGAAGCTGCCGATGGGCAGCACGGCCAGCGTCGGCCGCCGGGCCCGTACGTCCTCCGTGGTGTCCGCCGGCAGCGGTCCGGTAGCCGAAGTCGGGTGTCCCGAAGCGCTCATGGGATGCTGCGGCCTTTCGTCGCCGACTCGCGGAGTCGTGGTTGTCCCGGCATCGTTTGTCACGGCGTCGCAGCATACTTGTTGTCATGGTGAGTGAGTTCTGCCGATCATTTACCCGCGCGGGTACGATCGCCGCCATGATGGACCCCGAGGACTCCGCCGGCCCCGACCTCCGTGTCGCAATCGATGATGCCTTCGGCCAAAGGCCGGGCGTGGAACAGGTGGTGACGGTCAGGCTGCCCACGACCTACGGTGAATTTCTCGCCGTGGGCTATCTGGACCGCCGGAGCGGTATCGAGCAAGTGGCCCTGGTCCACGGCGATGTCGTGGGGGAGTCGGTGCTGACCCGGGTGCATTCGGAATGCCTGACCGGTGATGCCTTCGCGTCCACCCACTGTGAATGCGGCGACCAATTGTCCGAGGCGCTGCGCGCGATCGTGGCGGAAGGCCGCGGCATTCTGGTCTATCTCCAGGGCCATGAGGGCCGCGGTATCGGGCTGCTGGGAAAGCTCCGCGCGATGAAGCTCCAGGAGGGCGGGCTGGACACCGTCGAGGCGAATATCGCGCTCGGGCTGCCGGTCGATGCCCGTGACTACGGCGCCGCGGCGGAGATTCTCCAGGACCTCGGCGTCCGGTCCGTGCGGCTGCTGTCGAACAATCCGCGCAAGCGCGAGGCCCTGCTGCGGCACGGTATCCCCGTCGACGAGCAGGTCCCGCTGCTGATGCAGCCCCGTGCGGAGAACATCCGCTACCTCCGCGCCAAACGGGAGCGCCTCGACCACGATCTGCCGCATCTGGACAGCGTCCCCGGTCTGTAGGCCTGCGCGGCCGGACGGCGCCCACCCTGCCCACTACGCGTCGAGGGAGGGCTCGCGACGCGAAGTCGCGGACCCTCCCTCGGTGGTTGCGGCCGGCCGGCTCAGGAGACGGCGGCTGCCGCCTCGGCCGCGGGGGCCTCCTGACGGGCCGGTACGACGCGCTCCGCGAGGTGGCCGAAGAGCAGCCCGAAGGCGGTCCACAGCACCAGTTGGATGGCGAGCGCCGACAGCCGGAACTGCCAGAGCAGCGTCCCGGGGAAGCCCTCGGGCACATTGTCGTAGGCCGGCAGGAACGCATAGGCGAGGCCGATGGCGACCACGAACGCGGCGCCGGCCGCCACCGTGGCGTTCCAGTTGCCCAGCTTCGGAGCCAGCCGCCGGCCGAGGAGCGTGGCGGCGACGGCCAGCAGGATGCCGAGCAGCATCATCAGGAAGAACAGGGCGGTGCGGGTGCCGATCGTGTCGGGGTCACCGACGGCGGGCGGGTTGGCCGGGTACTTCAGGAACGGTACGAGGTACACGGCCACCAGCGCGGAGCCGGAGAGCAGCGCCGCCGTGGTGCGGGCACCGAACCGGCCGATCCGCCCCAGAGCGAAGCAGAAGACCAGTGCGGCGATCCCGCCGAGTGCCACCCCGTAGACCAGTACGCCGGTCGCCAGCCCCGCCGTGGACTGCACACCGCGGCTGACGACCTCCATCCCGTGTTCGTGGCTGTGCGCATCCTCGAACGCGATGGCGGCGTCCACCTTCGGTTCGCCCAGCAGGTAGGCGACGACGAGGGCCAGGACACCGGCGGCCAGACCGGCGAGCATCCCGCGCACCAGAAGGGTTCTGATGGTGACGGAGTTCATGGGTGCGGGGTCCGATCAGTGGCAGGGGAAGCCGAGAAGGTGGCGCCCGTCGTGGACCCACTCGTGGACCTCCGTGCCCGAGAGCAGCGAAGTGGCGCCCTGCTCGGCGCCGATGAAGTACAGCAGAACCAGCATCAGGACGCCGAAGAACAGCGCCCACGGAGCGATGGCCTTGAGGGGGATCGGAGCCGGGGTGACGGCGCCGGTGGCCGGGGGTGCGATGGTCTGAGCCATGGCCAGGACCTCCTGTGCGGGGGAACTCGCGTCCCTGTTCGTTGGAGTGCGTAACGACATGCCGGGTCTGGCTCGCCCGGTCCCGGCCCTGGGGGGCTGGTAAATAACCGGACATACAGTGGCGCGACCGCGCCGGGATCCCACCGGCTTCCGTCATGTCGTCGTCAATATCATCGGGAAGGTACCGCGAACCGACCCCCCGGCCAAGGCCACGGAGGGGGCGGAGAGGCGCAGGACGGGGCGCGCCGTCCGGGCAACTCCCTTGAGCGGGCGAGGGGTTACCGCCCCTGCGCGGAGTGAGAGAAGAGGACATGACAACTCGGGTGATGTTGGTCTCACCGGCCGCCGGCGAGGCGCAGCGCGAGGCGCGTTTCGATGACGACGGCCCGCTGAGCGAGGCCGGGCTGCGCCGTGTCCGGGCCGCCGCCGGAGCACTGCCGCCCGCCGACCGGACCTTTGCCTCACCCTCCGTCCGGTGCCGCCGCACGGCCGAGGAGCTCGGGCTTTCGGTGCTGCCCTCGGGGGAGCTGGCGGGCTGCGGGATGGGCGGCTGGCGTGGGCGGACCCTGGCCGAGGTGGCCGACGCCGAGCCGGTCGCGGTGGCGGCCTGGCTCTCGGACCCGGACTTCACCGGGCACGGCGGGGAGTCGCTGCGGCAGCTGTGCGACCGGATCGCGGGCTGGCTGGCGCGGATGGCCCTGGACGCGGGCCGGGTGCTGGCCGTCGTCGAGCCGGATGTCGTGCGTGCCGCGGCGGTGTGCGCCCTGCGGGCCGCCCCGGACGCGTTCTGGCGGCTGGATGTGCCGCCGCTGACCGTGACCGAGCTGAGTGGTCGCGGTGGGCGCTGGAATCTGGGGCTGGGGCGGGAGCTGGGCCGCAGGTGACGGCGCCACGACGGGAGAGCTTTAAAATTCACCTGGTCCGCCATCTACACATAAAGGCGACATAAGCGCAGAATAAAGATGCGTGGTTCGATGCCACGTGGAACGGCCAGGCTTGCGAACGAAGGAGGCGAGTCGCATGGCCGACGTCTCACACCACAGGGGAGATCTCGCAGGTCACCCCGACGCTTCTGAGATGCAGGCACGGTATGAGCGAGTGCTCGGCGGGCGGGATGTCGTACTCGTCGACGGCCCGGTGCTCCTGGTCGGCCTGTACTGCGCCGTCTCGCCGTGGATTCTCCACTTCTCCGGCGCGCAGTCGGCACTGATGGTGCACAACCTCATTCTCGGTGTCGCGATCGCCCTGATGGCGGTCGGGTTCACCGTGGCCCCTGACCGGATGTACGGGCTCAGCGGCGCGATGTGCGCGATCGGCGTGTGGATGATCATCTCGCCGTGGATCGTCGGCAGCTCCCCGGACGCCGGCGTGATCTGGAACAACATCGTCATCGGTGCCCTGACCTTCCTGCTCGGTGCCATGTGTGTCGCCGCGGCGTCGAAGAGCCGCCGCGCCACCTGACCGCGCCCCCACGGGGGCGTGAAAAAGCCGCCGGCCGCTTGCCTCACATGGGGGCAAGTGCCCGGCGGCTCACTTATCGGGGCGCGGCATACGGCGTGGCCGGTCCGGCGCCCCCTAGCGGTGCCGGTCGCGGCCGTACGCGGAGAGCTGTCCCAGCAGCCCGGCCAGCACCAGCCCGGTGGCGAGGAGCAGGCCGTGGGCCAGCACGACACCGGCGGCCAGTATGCCCGCCGCGGCGGCCGGCGCCAGCCAGGCGAAGCGGTGGTGCGGACGGGGTCGGGCCGGCCCGCGTAAGGCCGGGCGGGGGCGGCGGGCGGCGCCGTGCCGGAACGGCTCGGTGAGCTCGCCGAAGGCGCGGTCGTGATGCGGGGACAGGGGCGTCCCTCCTCTCCCGGTCGTACGGACGGCCGAGCCGTGGAGGCAGGGCGAAGGGCAGGGGCATCGCTCCGGTGAGCGCGCGACGTCAGGGCTGTCTGACCAAGGCGTCAACGGCGCAGTGCCGCCTGCGTTGTTGTGCCCTCTCGCGCCCTGCCCGTAACGCCGTTGGGCGGAGCGGACGGTGACGGCGCGCGGACCGCGGACGAACGGGCGGCGGAGTGTGAAGTCCGGCCGCTTCGGTGCCGTCGGGGCCGCGCCGGCTGTGAGGTGTCAGTGGGGTACCCGCGGGGCGGTCCCGGCGGATGCCCGCACGCATGCGACAACCCGGCACATTGGGTTAAATCAGTGACATGGGTCTTCCGACTGTGGCCCGCCGCCCCGGAGAGGTAGCGCCCCGTGACCGCTGTACCCGTGGATGACCACGAAGACTTCGCCGACGCCGACCGTGGCTTCATCGCCGCGCTCGATCCGCCGCAGGTCACCGCGGACGACGGCCGGGTGATCTGGGACGCCGAGGCCTATGCCTTCCTGGCCGGAAACTGCCCCGACACCGCGCACGAGGGCCTGTGGCGGCAGGGCCGGCTGGTGAGCCGGCAGGGCCTGTACGAGGTCACCGACGGTATCTACCAGGCGCGTGGTCTGGACCTCTCCCATATGACGCTGGTCGAAGGTGACCACGGCGTCATCGTCATCGACCCGCTGCTCTCCACCGAGACCGCCGCCGCGGCCCTGGAGCTCTACCGCAAATACCGCGGCGACCGGCCCGTCACCGGCCTGATCTACACCCACTCGCACCGCGCGCACTTCGGCGGCGGCCGCGGTGTGCTGCCGCCCGGCCATCACCCCGTGCCGGTGCTCGCACCGGCCGGCTTCCTGGAGCACGCGGTCAGCGAGGGCGTCTACGCCCGCACCGCGATGACCCGGCGCGACGTCTACATGTACGGCTCGGAGCTCCCCAAGGGGCCGGACGGCCAGATCGGCTGCGGCCTGGGCGCCGCCCGCTCCACCGGCACCACCACCCTCATTCCGCCGACCGTCGACATCACCCGCACCGGCCAGGAGGAGATCGTCGACGGCATCCGCCTCGTCTTCCAGCTCACCCCGGGCACCGAGGCACCCGCGGAGATGAACTTCTGCTTCCCGGTGCACAAAGCCCTCTGCCTGGCCGAGAACGTCACCCACACCATGCACAGCCTCCTGACCCTGCGCGGCGGTGCCGTCCGCGACGCCCGGGCCTGGTCCCACCACCTGGGCGAGGCGCTCGCCCTCTTCGGCGACGAGACCGAGGTCGCCTTCGCCTCCCACCACTGGCCGACCTGGGGCAAGGACCGCGTCAAGACCCTGCTGGCCGACCAGCGTGATCTGTACGCCTATCTGCACGACCAGACGGTCCGGCTGCTCAACGAGGGGCTCTCCGGCGCCGAGATCGCCGAGGAGCTGCGGCTGCCGCCGGGCCTGGAGCAGGTCTGGGCCCACCACGGCTACTACGGCTCGCTCAGCGACAACGTCAAAGCGGTCTACCAGCGTTACCTGGGCTGGTTCGACGGCAACCCCGCCCATCTGTGGGAGCATCCGCCGGCCGAACAGGCCCGGCGCTACGTGGACACCATGGGCGGCGTCGAGGCGACGGTGGACGCGGGCAAGCGCTACGCCGCCGACGGCGATCTGCGGTTCGCCGCCACCCTCCTCAACCATGCCGTCTTCGCCGCCCCGAAGAACCTCCGCGCCCGCCGCGAACTGGCCCTCGTCTACGAACGGCTGGGCTACGGCTGCGAGAACGGCACCTGGCGCAACTTCTACCTCACCGGCGCCATGGAACTGCGCGGCAGCCTCGCCGAGGCCGCACCGGACACCGTCCACCCCGACCTCGCGGTGGCCCTGCCCGTAGACCACCTCATCGACTCGCTCGCCATCCGTATCGACGGCCCCCGTGCCTGGTCCAGCGCCCTCGCCCTCGACCTCTACCTCCCCGACGAGGACCGCACCTGGCAGCTGACGCTCTCCCACGGGGCCCTCACCTACGTCAGTACACCCGGTGTCCCCACCCCGTCCGAGGAACGCACCCCGGACCTCACCCTCACCCTCACCAAACCCCAGCTGCTCGGCCTGCTCACCGGAAAGGGACCGGGAGAGGCCGCGCAAAACGGTGAGACGGGGGCACTGCACCAGTTCCTGGGCCTGCTCAGCACGCCGCATCCCACCTTTCCCGTCGTCACGCCCTGACGGAGAAGCCGCCGTCCGGCCGGCCGCCGTCAACCTCGCGCCCCGGCCCGCTGCCACCACCGGACCGCAGGACGCCGCGGCTGGGGCAAACTGGGCCGGTGGCGAGCAACATTCCCGAGGAGTCGACCAGCTTCGTCGGCCGGCAGGCCGAACTGCGGCGGATCGATGACGAGTTGACGGAGCACCGGCTGATCACGCTGACCGGGGCCGGTGGTGTGGGCAAGACCCGGATCGCGATGCGGGCCGCCCGTGCGGCGGCGGCCCGGTTTCCCGACGGCGTCTGCTGGGCCGATCTGTGGCCCTTGCAGGGGGACGGGCTGCTGGTGGCCAGCGTCTGCGATGCCGTCGGGCTGGCCGACCACACGGCGCGGACCCCGGTGGCCGCGCTGTGCGAATGGCTCGCCGACAAGCGGCTGCTGCTGGTGCTGGACTCCTGCGAACACCTCGTCGACGCCTGCCGCGACCTCCTCGGGGATCTGCTGACCGCGGCCCCCGCCGTGACCGTGCTGGTCACCAGCAGACAGCCGCTGGACATCGTCGGCGAGTGGACCACCGAGATCGGCCCGCTGCCGTGCACCGGCGACAACGACGCGCTGGCCCTGTTCACCCAACGGGCCGGCACCGCGGCCCCCGGACTGCGGCTCACCACCCCGCTGCATGCCCAGGCCGCCGCCGTCATCTGCCGCCGCCTCGAAGGCATCCCGCTGGCCCTGGAGCTGGCCGGTGCCCAGCTGGCGCACAGCTCCGTCGAGAGCATCGCCGAGCGGCTCACCTCCCGCTTCGACACCCTCGACCCCGCCGACGGCCCGGTACGGCTGCCGCGGCACCGGACCCTGCGCTGCGCCATCGGCTGGAGCCATGAGCTGTGCGCACCGCTGGAACGGCTGCTGTGGGCCCGGCTGTCCGTCTTCCGCGGGACCTTCGACGAGGAGTCCGCCAGCGCCGTGTGCGCCGGGGGACCGCTCACCGGACCAGAAGTACGCAGCACCCTGGCCGCCCTGGCCGCCAAGTCGGTGCTCACCCGCGAGGGCACCCGCTTCCGCATGCTCGACACCCTGCGCGAGTACGGCCGGATGTGGCTGGCCGAACTGGACGAGGTGACCGCCCTCGCCGACCGGCACGCCGCGCACTTCGCCGACTTCGGCCGCCGCGCCGAACTGGGCTGGCTGGGCCCCGAACAGGTCAGCTGGTACCGCCGGGTCGCCGACGCCCATGTCGACCTGTGCACCGCACTGGACCACCTCCTGGTCACCGACCCGGAACGCGCCCAGCAGCTCAGCGCCTCGATCGGCCTCTTCTGGAGCTGCTGCGGCCATCTGCACGAGGCCCGCGAATACGTGGCCCGGTCCCTCGCCGCCCAGCCGGAGCCGAGCCCGGCCCGCACCCGGGCGCTGTGGGCGCTCGGCGTCGCCGTACTGCTCCAGGGCGATCTGGCGCTGGCCGACGCCCTGGGCCTGGAGTGCGCCCGCGCGGCGCGGGCGTTCGACGACGCGGAGGCGGTACTGGCGGCCGGCTACCTCATCGGCCTCACCCATCTGATCGCCGGCCGCCCGATGTCCGCGCACACCGTCGCGGAACAGGTGCTGGGCCCGCCGCCCTACGACCCGTTCGACTCTCCCGGGCGGTTGCGCTGCCAGCTCGTACAGATCTTCGCGCTCACCGGACTGGGTGAGCTGTCCCGGGCCCGTGCCGAGGCGACCGCACTGCGCCGCGGCTGTGTGGAGCGCGGCGAATACTGGACCCGCTCCTACACCGACTACCAGCTCTCGCTGATCTCGCTGCTCCAGGGCCGCCCCGAGGAATCGGCGGAGCACGCCCGCGCGATGCTCTCGGCCAAGCAGGGCATCGGTGACAAATTCGGGATCGCGCTCGGTCTGGATCTGCTCGCGGCCGCGGTCGCCGCCCAGGGCGACGGTGCCGCGGCCGCCCGCGTCTACGGAAGCGGCCAGGCCATCTGGCGCACCGTCGGGCATCCGCAGCGCGGCACCCCGGAACTGCGCGCGGTACGCGAGGAGTGCGAGCAGCGGGCCCGCGCGGCGATCGGCGACGCGGCGTACGCGGAGCTCTTCCACCGGGCCAGCGAGGAACGCCCCGGGACCTCGCTCGCCCGGATTCTGGCGGGCGACCTCTGACCGGTGGCGTTCCCCGTTCAGGGCGCGGGGTCGGCGGCCAGCGCGTACAGCAGCTCGTAGGCGGTGCTGATCATGTGGCAGGTGCGGCCGCGGCGGGTGGCCAGCGCGACCAGGCCGGTCTGCGTCGCCGGGTGGTAGCCGAGGAACGCCTGCTGGCCGAAGGTCGCCCCGACATGGAAGAGCAGCGGGCCGCGGGCGGCCGGATGCTGGTACCACGTCAGGGTATGGGTGTCGCGCTTGCGCAGGCCGCGGCGCAGCAGCGGCACCTGCACGTCGCGCAGCGGCCCGGCCAGCGGTGTGTCCTCGGGGGAGAGGTGCGCTTCGAGGTAGCTGAGCAGATCGCCGGGGGTGGCACGGACCGAGCCGGCGGCGATGAAGGCCCCCATGTCGGCGCTGCGCACCGGCGTCACCCCGTTCGTCCGGTGGCCGATGGCGTCGGTTCCGGTGGTGCCGGGGCCCAGGGCCGTGTCCTTGAGGTCGAGCGGTTTCAGCACCCGGTCGGTGAGCAGGGTGGCGTAGCCGGCGCCCGCGGCACGGGACATGGCCGGGCCGAGCAGTGCCAGCCCGAAGTTGGAGTAACGCCAGCGGGTGCCCGGCCGGTGCCGCGGCCGGGTCCGGGCGAAGGTGCGCAGCAGCCGCTCCGTGTCGTAGCGGGCATAGCCGTTGGCGTACGGGTGCACCAGCGCCCCGGCGATCAGATCGGCGGGGATCCGGGGCAGTCCCGAGGTGTGGGTGGCCAGATGCCGCAGGGTGATCCGGCGGGAGTTCGGATGCGGCAGCGGCAGCTCCGGCAGATGCGCGGCGAGCGGATCGTCCAGGGACAGCACACCGGACCGGGCCAGATCGGCCAGCAGCAGCACGGTGAAGGTCTTGGACAGCGACCCCAGCTCGTAGCGCAGGGCATGCCGGGGGGTGGGCGGTGCCATGGCCGAACCGCCGGTCATCACGGTCCGCCGGCCGCGCCGGGTCACGGCCACCACGATGTCCGGGGCGTCGATCAGGGAGACCGCGTCCGCGAGACGGTCGGCGAGCCCGGCTCCGGGGCGCTCGGGGCTCATCCGACGGCGGACAGGGCCCGGGACGTGGCCATCGCGGAGGCGAACGCGGCGACCAGGGTGGGGTGGTGGACCAGGTCGAAGACCCGCGCCGCGTCGCCCTGCGGCATCCGGCGCTGGATGGGCATCGCGCCGGTGGCGGACTGCGCGGCGGCGTAGCGCTCCCACAGCTCCGCGTCCAGGGTCGGCCGCGGCAGACAGGCGTCGACGACCAGGAGTTCGCCGAGCAGATCCCAGTGTTCGAGGTCCGCCCAGTCCTCCATCCAGGCGGGCAGATACCGCATCAGATAGTCGGCGATGGCCGGCGGGATCTGCTCGGGGGCCTCGCCCCAGTTGGTGAGGTGGAAGACGGTGTGGGTGAGGTCGTAGGCGATGTGCAGCTGCACCGTCCACGGCTCCGGCAGCTGTCCCAGCCAGGTGCGCGCCACCGCCTGGTCGAAGTCGCTGCTGGGCGGCAGGCCGAGCTTGCGTTCCGCGTTGAGCACGCCGAGCCGCCGGTTGGGCATCATCTCCAGCGCCGTCCAGGTGCTGGTGCGCCGGCACACCTCCAGCGCGGACTCCAGCCCCGGATGACGGTGGCCCAGTTCGTGGAAGGTGGCGTAGACCTCCAGGGGCACCGGGGAGAGCGGCTCGTCGTGCTGGAGCCGGGCCAGTACGTTGCCGCCGTCCAGCAGCTCCCGCCAGGTGAAGTCCAGCAGCTTCCCGGCCCGCTCCTTCTGCCGTGAACCGGCCACGCCCTCGCGGAACAGCACGTGCATATTGAGTGCCAGCTCCCCGATGGGCTTGAGCCGCTCGACGACCGCACCGTTGTTGGCGAAGTCCTCAGGGGTCAGCCGGAAGTGCTCACGGTGGTCGTCGAGCCAGGTCAGGGCCCGGTCGCCGACGCGGTGCAGCAGGGCGGGGGATGCGGCCGTCACGGTCACGGGGCAGTCTCGCTTTCGCAGGGGGTCCGCCCGCCCGCCGTCGCCGCGTTCCCGGCCGGGGGACCGGCCTCGGCCTCGTCGGAGGCGATACGCGCGAGGGTGGCGGCGAACGCGGTCACCAGGGTGGAGTGGTAGCAGGCCGTGAACGCCTCGGCCCGGTCGCCCGTGGACGGTGCGGCACCCAGCTCGGGCACACTGCCGTCGGCCGCCTGTGCGCCGGCCAGCCGCTGCCAGGCCTCCGCATCGTAGGGAGCCGCGGGCAGACAGGCCGTCACGGCCAGCAACTCACCGACCAGGTCCCACAGTTGCTCCTCCAGCCAGTTCTCCATCCAGGAGGGGACCCACAGCCGCAGGTAGTCGGCGAGTTCGGGGGCCAGCCGCTGCCGGTTGCGCCCCCAGTCGGTGAGGTGGAAGACGTCATGGGTGATGCCGTACGCCGCCTTGCGGTCCAGCGCCCAGGGCTCCGGGAGCCGGCCGAGGCCGGTCAGGGCGAGCACGGCGCCGAAGTCGGCGTGCTGGCGCAGCCCGATCCGCCGCTCCGCGTTGAGCACACCGAGCGTGCGGGTGTGGTCCTCGCGGGCCACCCGCCAGCCGCGCAGCCGCGTCGTGGTCCGCGTCAGCGCATCGGCCTCGGCATGGCGCAGCCCGGCCTGGGCGAAGACGCCGTAGAGCTCCACCGGATAGGTGGCGAACGGCTCACCGCGGATCAGCTCGGCGAACAGCTCACCGTCGCGGGTCTCGTTCCAGGCGAACGCGAAGAGACCGCGGGCCGTCTGCCGGATGTCGTCCCGCGGGTGCAGTACTCCGATCAGCTGAGTGAGTTCGGCCAGCTCACCCAGGGGTTTGAGGGTCAGATTGGGATCGGCGTCCGTGGTCACGTTCGAGGGCAGGCGGAAGAACGGGCGTGCCTCGTCCAGCCACCCCAGGCTGTCGCGGACCATCCGGTCCAACAGCCCGGGGTCGCCGCCCCGGTCCCCGGTCACCAACCCCGTCCGTAGAAACGCTGGGCGGCCGCGACATGCAGCGCCACCCGGGGGTCACCGCCACCCATCTGGCGGACGAACGCCAGCCCGCTGTCGAGCCCCAGGCTCTGTGGCGCCTCGGGCAGCCGTGCCAGCCAGCGGCCCAGGCCGGCCGCCTGAAGCCAGTCCCGGCGGCGGACCGCCCGGACGAAGCCGCGGGCCAGATCGTCGGTGCGGGTGGCCAGCTGCTCGGTGAGACCGGGCGCCAGCCCGGGCAGTGCGAGCGCGGCCACTTGGGACACCCGGTGCGAAAGCTTGGGCCAAGGATCGTGGTCGACCCAGCCGGCGGCGGCCTCGGGCGGCGACGGCCAGTGCTGTGCGCCTCCGGGGAGAAACGCGTGCGAGGCCTCGACCAGGCCCCGGTAGCTCCACACCGAGACCTCCGAGGCATCCGCTCCCGGCGGATAGGCCGCCAGCGCCTGCCGGACCACCGCTTCGTCGTCCGCGCCGATGGGCGCGCCGAGCTGGTCCATTGCGTACGGCGCGAGCGCGTCGGCGCCGAGCACCCGGATGGCGGCCGGAGTCAGCGCATCGCTCTGCCGAAGAATGCCGGACAACGCATAAGGGTCGCCCTCACCCCGCAGGGCGAGGGCGACCCCGGTTGCGGCATCGGCAATCACAGCGCTCAGCGGGACTGCTCCCTGCGTCTGTTCAGCCAACGCTTTCCCCTCAGCCTTAGCGAATGTCAGTCTTGGGCCGGGGGGTGGGGGGCGAGATCAGGAGCAGCGCGGCCAGCAGCAGCGCACCTCCACACTCGCGGGTATCGCGGAAAACACCGTCGGCCTCGGCGGGTTCAAGCAGTCCCTCGACCTCGGCGGCCAGGGCGGCCGTCTCGACCGGCGCTGTGCGATCCGTAACCATGCGATCAACTCCTTCGACGAATGGGATACCAGATTCACATCGACATAATTCGGGCGCAAGGGGAGAAATGGTGCAAATCGTAATCTTTCGGGTTGGTGTGATGGGTGTTCAGCGAGCCGCGCGCGCACCAACTCCCTTGATCCGCACAGCAGATAGCGACTCATCGGGCTCGGCAGCCGGGGGTATGGCGCGCTTGCGCCAAGAGTGAGGAAGACCCGCTGATGGCGGATCGGACTGCTCTGTTCGGATGTCCGCACGCGACACGGACGGCCCCCCGAGGGCGGCGCCGGGGCGGGCCCCCGGGCGACGGAATCGGGCCCGTCGCTCTCCGACTGCCGGACGGCGGCCGCCTCCCCCTCGCACCCCCCTGCGTCTGATGCAGGCCGCCTTCCTCCGCACGGGTGACCCGGCCCCGTCCTGCGAGGGATGTCCCGGGCCACGGGCGGCAGCGACCGTGGGAGAGCACAGGCACTGACCGCTCCCGGATCGGAGCAAGCACACGCACTCCGCGCCGACCCGCGCGAGGACGAGGAGATTCCCCATGCCCGCTCGCACCATCCTCACCACGCTGCACGGCCGGACGGTGCCGGGCGTGCCCCGCTGGGCAGAGCGGACCGCCTACGCCATCACCCTGCTCGCACTGCCCTCCTGCGTCTGGCGCATCGCGGCAATCAACCTCAACGCACCGCTGCTGGACCACGACGCGACGGCCCCGGCCGGCCCGGAGCCGTTCGACGGCGAGTGGTGGTACCTCATCGGGCTCAGCGTGTTCAGCGAGGCACTGGCGTTCCTGGCGGTCGGGCTGGTCGCCCGGTGGGGCGAGGTGTGGCCGCGCTGGGTCCCCGTCCTGCACGGGCGCCCCGTGCCGGTCCTGGCAGCCGCCCTCCCCGCCGGCCTCGGCTCGGTGGCGTTGCTGGTCTTCCCCTACGCCATGGTCATGTCCGCCCTCGGCCTGAAGATCACCGGCGAACCCGAAGGGATGGCCGCCCACGGCTGGCAGGTCGTCGCCTTCTGGATCGCCTACTTGCCGCTCACCGCCTGGGGCCCGCTGCTCGGCATCCTGACGGTGCACTATTACCGGCGCCGCCGCTCCGCCCCCAGCGGCCAGGTGGATGTCGCGACAAGGACGCCCCTGCGTCCGGTCAACCGTCGCGCGGGCACTGAGGGGTCGTCCCGGCCGCTGCCCTAGAGTGCGGGGGTGCCCACGTACAGCATTGGTCAGGCAGCGGGGCTGCTGGGTGTGAGTTCGGAGACGGTCCGGCGCTGGGCCGATGGCGGTCAGCTGCGGATGGAACGGGACGGTGTCGGAAACCGGGTGCTCGACGGGGTGAGCCTGGCGGCGTTCGCCAAGGAGCGAGCCGCGGGCCTGCACGCGGTGCCCGGCGAGGTGCTGACCTCCGTGCGGAACGCGTTCGCGGGGATCGTCACCCGGGTGACCCTCGACGATGTGATCGCCCAGGTCGAGATCCAGTCCGGACCGCACCGGGTGGTGTCCGTGGTCAGCCGGGAGGCGGTCGAGGATCTGGGGATCGAGGTCGGGGCGACGGCCACCGCCCGGGTGAAGTCCACCCATGTGCATATCGACCTGACGGACAACCGGCGCTGAGCCGTCCATCCGTGCGCCGACGGGCGCCCGGCCCACCGCGCGGCGCTCAGCGGCAGAGCAGCGCCGCTTGTAGATCGAGTTTGTGCTCCAGCCGGGACAGGTCGCGGCCGGTGAGCACCTCGATGCGCTGGATGCGGTAGTGCACCGAGTTCACATGCAGCTGGAGCGCCGCGGCCGTCCGCGCCCAGGACCCGTGATGCGCGAGGAAGACCTCCAGCGTCTCCAGCAGCATCCGGTGCGAGCCGTCGCGCGCCAGCGGCCCCAGCACCCGGCTCCTGAAGGCCGTACGGACCTCCTCCGGAACTCCGGCGAGCAGGGCACCCAGGGTGCTGAGTTCCTCGACAGCGGTCACCCGGGCCTTCTCCGGGGCCTGCGCGCGCGCCGCCGCCAGCGCGTAACGTGCTTGTCCCAACGCGGAGTTGAGGCGCTCCGGGCTGCGCACCGGGCCGCTGACCCCGGCGTGCAGCGGTATCTGCGGCCGGCGGGCATACAGCGCCGGCCACAGCTCGGCGAGCGACAGCCGCGGCTCGGTGTCGGGCTCCGCCGGGACGATGGCGACTGCCTCACCGTTCGGGAGCCGCCCGGTCGCACCCGGCTCACCGGGGGAGTGCCGTAGCGCCTCCGCCAGCGCATTCGCCGCCCGGTCGCTCTCCTCGTCGACCGTCGTGGCCACCACGACCCGGTACGGACCGGAGACGGGCAGCCTCCAGGCGCGCAGCGCGGCATCGAGCGCCGCGCCATCGGCCGGGTGTGCCGCGGCGAGCGCCCCGAACGAGTCGAGCTGGAGGAGGTCGTGGACGTGCATGTGCGGGCTCCTTGGGCGGCTGCCGGGCGCGGTCCCGGCACCTCACATTCACCAGGGGAAAGCGAGTTCCCACATGGTAAATGCCAGACGATCAAGGTCATAGTCCTGCTTGGGTGACCACCCGGAGCCGGGGTGGGGGACGAGGTGTTTCCGGCAGGCCGCGCCGGGCCCCGCCTTCGACGCCCGGCGGCGCGAGGACCGCTCCCGCTGTCCGGTGCCCGAGCTGTCCTCCGGTGAGCTGGTGGACAGCTCCTGATCCCCCGTCACCGCAGGGCGTCCATAGGTGCCGGGCTCAGGAGGCGGCGAGTGCGATCTCGGTCGACTTGATCAGTGCGATGACCTCGGAGCCGGCGGCCAGGCCGAGGTCCTCGGCCGCGTCCCTGGTGATGGCCGCGGTCAGCTCGCCGCCCGCGACGGCCACCTTGACGCCCGCCATCGCGCCGCCGGTGGCCACCTCGGTGACGGTGCCGGGGATCTGGTTGCGGATGCTGAGGCCCTCGACCGCGCCGGTGGCGAGCGCGACCTCGGTGGACTTGATCAGCGTGCGCACCGCGGAACCCGCCTCGATGCCCAGCTCCCGCACCGCCTCCCGGGTGATGGCGGCGGTGATCTCCTGGCCGCCGGCCAGCCGGACCCTGACGGCCGCCATGACCTCGCCGGGGGTGACGGAGGCGACGGTGCCGGGAATCTGGTTACGGATGCTCAGGCTCATGGCCATGCCTCACCGGGGAGTGGGAATGTGAACGTAGTGGGGGAGACGCGGGCGTAACTCCCGCTCTGGTCCGCACTGTAGTCACGGTTCGCGTGGCCGCCGGGATGCCTTGCGGCGCCGGACGGGTGTCCGTGGGCGTCGGCCGGAACGGAGCAAGTGAGCCCCCAACGGGGGGCCGGGCCCGGCTGCCGGTCCTCGTTCTTTCCTCTAAGGTGACTGGTATTTGCTACAGAGCTGCGCCCTATTGGTTGCAGATGCGAGCCAATGTTGCCTACCTTGGCGCACATGCAGTCCTATACGATCGGCCAGGCGGCGCGGCTGCTGGGCGTCAGCCCCGACACCGCGCGCCGCTGGGCGGACGCCGGCAAGGTCGCGACCCATCGCGACGACGGCGGCCGCCGTCTCATCGACGGCCGTGATCTGGCCGCCTTCTCCATCGAGGTGGCGCAGAACGGCACGGGTGAGGACGACGCCTCGTACACCTCCGCGCGCAATGCCTTCCCGGGCATCGTCACCGCCGTCACCCTCGGCGATGTCGCCGCCCAGGTCGAGATCCAGGCCGGTCCGCACCGGCTGGTCTCCCTGCTGACCCGGGAAGCGGTGGAGGAACTGGGCCTGGAGGTCGGCATGCAGGCCACCGCCCGCGTGAAGTCCACCAGCGTGCACATCGACCGCACCTGACACACCGCGGTAGCACCACAGCCGATCCGCGACCACCGTCCCCCACCGGCCGGCTGCCTCATCTCAGCGGCGTCGCCCGTCCACGGCGCGGCTTTTCCCATCCGCTAGGACGACCCCCGTCGTCCTGGGTCCCAAGGAGTCCCGCCTCATGTCCCAGCTCTTCACCGCGCGCCGCGCCACCGCCGGGCTCGTCACCGCCGCCCTGCTCTTTCCCCTCACCGCCTGCGGTGGCCACGACGACGGCACGAAGGACAAGGACGCCGAGAAGTCCGGCAGCGCCGTCCCCAAGGCGGAGCTCACCGTGCTCGCCGCGTCCTCGCTGACCGATGTCTTCAAGAAGGCCGGTGCGGTGTACGAGAAGGAACACGCCGGCACCAAGGTGAACTTCTCGTTCGCCGGGTCCCAGGAGCTGGCCGCCCAGGTCCGGGAGGGGGCCCCCGCCGACGCCGTGGTCACCGCCGACACCAAGACCATGGACGGGATCAAGGTGGACGTCGGCAAGCCCACCGTCATCGCCAGGAACCGCCTGGTCATTGTCACCGGTGAGGGCAACCCCAAGAAGATCGGAAACCTCAGGGACCTCGCCAACAGCAAGCTGAAGGTCGTACTCGCCGCCTCCCAGGTGCCGGTCGGCCGCTACAGCCAGCAGGTCCTGGACGCGCAGAAGCTGCACATCAAGCCGGTCTCCCAGGAGCCCAATGTGCGGGCGGTGCTCAGCAAGGTCGAGCTCGGTGAGGCCGACGCCGGGCTCGTCTACAAGACGGACGCCGCCACCGCACCGAAGAAGGTCGATGCCGTCGGCATCCCCGACGCGCAGAACGCTGTCGCCGCCTACCCGGCCGCGACCCTGAAGGCGTCCCAGCACGCCGCTGCCGCCGCCGCGTTCGTGAAGTGGCTGAGCACGCCCGAGGCGCAGCAGATCCTTCAGCGGGCGGGTTTCCAGAAGCCGTAATCCGGCCGGGCGCGCACGGGACTGTCCAGCTCGGGGGAGCGGACAGCCCCGGGCGCGCGCCACCGCACCCGCCCCGAGCCGAGGAACCCCGATGAGACGCACCCTCACCCCGCCTCCGGCAGGCAGGTTTCGCGCGCCCGGTGCCCGCACCCCGGTCGTGCTGGCCGTGCCCGCGCTGGTCGCCGTCGCCTTTCTGCTGCTGCCGCTCCTCGGCATCCTTGCCCGCACCAACTGGAGCGACCTCGGCACCCACCTCACCAGTCCGGGTGTCCTCGAAGCGCTCCGGCTGTCGCTGCTGGTGTCCTTCTGGGCGCTCGGGCTCGCGCTGCTGCTGGGCGTTCCGCTGGCCTGGCTGCTGGCACGGGTCAGCTTCCGCGGCAAGGCGCTGGTCCGCTCGCTGGTGCTGCTGCCGATGGTGCTGCCGCCGACCGTCGGCGGTGTCGCGCTGCTTCTCGGCTTCGGCCGCCGTGGCCTGCTCGGTCCCTGGCTGGAGGACACCTTCGGCATCGTGCTGCCGTTCCACACCTCCGGCGCGGTGGTCGCGGCCACCTTCGTCGCGATGCCGTTCCTCGTCATCAGCCTGGAGGGCACGCTCGCCGGACTCCGCCCGAGTTACGAGGAGACCGCGGCCTCCCTGGGCGCCTCCCCCGTACGGGTCTTCTGCACCGTCACCCTCCCCATGGTCGCCCCCGGCCTCGTCGCCGGCGCCGCGCTGACCTGGGCCCGTGCGCTCGGCGAATTCGGCGCGACGATCACCTTCGCCGGGAATCTGCCCGGCACCACCCAGACCCTGCCGCTCCAGGTCTATCTGCTGCTCCAGGACTCCCCGGAAGCCGCCACCTCGGTCTCGTTGCTGCTGCTGGTCATCGCCATGGCCGTGCTGGTCTGTCTGCGCGGCCGCTGGACCGGCGCCACCGGCACCGACCGCGCGGCTCGCCGGGTACCCGCCGCCGACACCGGGGCCCCGCCCCCGCGCCCGGCCGCCGAGGAGCCCGGCCCACCGTCCGCGGCGCACCGGGAGCGCTGGCCGCTGCACGCCGAGGTCACCGGCTTCAACCGGCTGACCCTCGACGCCGACCCGGGGACCACCATCGCCGTCGTCGGCCCCAACGGCGCCGGCAAGACCACTCTGCTGCGCGCCCTGCTCGGCCTCACCCCGCGCGCCCGCGCCGCGCTCCGCCTCGGCGACACGGACGTCACCGCGCTGCCCCCGCACCGCCGCGGCGTCGCCTGGGTCCCCCAGGACGGTGCGCTCTTTCCGCATCTGAACGCCCTGCACAACACTGCTTACGGGCTGCGCGCGCACGGCACCCCGCGCGGTGAGGCCCGCCGCACGGCACAGCAGTGGCTCGACCGGCTCGGCGTCGGCCACCTCGCGCACCGCAAGCCCGCTCAGCTCTCCGGAGGTCAGGCCCAACGCGTCGCCCTGGCACGGGCGTTGGCCGCCCGACCCCGTCTGCTGCTGCTCGATGAGCCGCTCGCGGCGCTCGACCAGACCACCCGTGCCCGGGTCCGGCACACCCTGCGCAGCCATCTCGCGGAGTTCGGCGGAGTCTGTCTGATCGTCACCCATGACCCGGTCGAAGCGGTCTCCCTCGCCGACCGGGTCCTCGTCCTCGACGGCGGGCGAGCCCTCCAGGACGCCCCGCCCGCCGAGGTCACCCGGCACCCGCGCTCGCCCTGGGTCGCCCGGATGCTCGGCCGTAACGCCTGGCCGGGCACCGTCACCGGCGACGCCCTCGCCCTCACCGACGGCGGCCGGCTGGTCATCGCCGACCCGCTCCCCGACGGTGCCCGAGCGCTGGCGATCATCGCCCCCGAGGCCGTGTCCGTACACCTCGACCGGCCCACGGGCAGCCCCCGCAACGTCTGGCCGGGCACCGTCCGCGAACTCACCTCAGCGGGCAGCCGGCTGCGGGTCCTGATCACCTCGACCGAGGCGCCCGACCTGGTGGCCGAGATCACCCCCTCGGCGGCACTGGAACTCGGCCTGGCCGACGGTGTGTCCGTATGGGCCAGCGTCAAGGCCACCGAGGTCTCCCTGGTGACCCTCTGAGCATGCAGGCGGCAGGTCAGTGTGCCGTAGCCGCCGGTTCCAGCACGAAGACCGGGATCTGCCGCTCCGTCTTCTTCTGGTAGTCGTCGTAATCGGGGAAGGCCTCGACGGCCCGCCCCCACCACAGCGCCTTCTCCGCCCCGGTGACCTCACGGGCCGTCATGTCCTGGCGCACCGGGCCGTCCTGGAGCTCCACCCGCGGATCGGCCACGAGGTTGTGGTACCAGACGGGGGGCCGGGGCGCACCGCCCATGGAGGCCACCGCCGCATACGCCCCGTCATGCTCCACCCGCATCAGCGGGCTCTTGCGGATCTTGCCGCTTTTGGCGCCCCGGGTGGTCAGGATGACAACCGGCATCCCGCGCATCGTCGTGCCTTCCCGACCGCCGGAGGTCTCGTACTGCTCGACCTGATCGCGTACCCACTGCGCCGGGCTCGGCTCGTACTCACCCTGAAGAGGCATGCGGTCCGTCCCATCTCCGTAGACAACGTGACATCGCCGGTGTCCGGGGGGCGTCGGCGCCGCCCGGCACGGCCCTGACAATCCCTCAACAACCGGGGCGGGTGCAATATTCCGGGCTCCACCGTCGTGTCCGTGCGAGCCCCTGGTGTGCCTCCCGCGCGGTCTACCGTATGAGCCGCGCCACGCCTACGTTCTCGCGCATGAGCACCCCGCCGGCCACCGCCGACACCCCCGCGCCGGACACCGCACACACCCTCGGACGGAATGCCGTCGGCGCCGGTGACCTGGTGTTCTTCGTGGTGGCCGCGGCTGCCCCGCTGACCGTGACGGCCGGCGCGGCGCCGGTGGCGATCGGGATGGCCGGCCAGGCGGCACCGCTCGGCTATCTCCTCTCCGGGCTGCTGATGATCGTCTTCGCCGCGGGCTTCACCGCGATGAGCCGTCACGTCCGCAACGCCGGTGCGTTCTACGCCTGCATCGGGCGCGGACTCGGCCGGGTGACGGGGGCCGGCTCGGCGTATGTGGCCGTGCTCTCGTACAACGCCATCGAAGTCGGGCTGCTGGCGGTCTTCGGCTGGTTCACCGAGTCCGGCTTCCGGAACCTCACCGGTGTTCATGTGCCCTGGGGGGCCTGGGCGACGGCCGGGATCGTCGCGATCGGTGTCCTCGGGTGTCTCAAAGTAGCCCTCAGCGCCAAGGTGCTCGCCCTCGCGCTCGCCCTCGAAGTGCTGATCCTGCTGGTGTTCGAGACCGCGGTGTACGCGCACGGGGGCGGGCCGGAGGGCCCGCAGTTCGGCGCGCTCTCCCCGGCGCACCTCGGCACCGCGGGCGCCGGCGGTATGTTCGTGCTCTCGGTCGGCGCGTTCATCGGCTTCGAGGCCACCGCGGTCTACGCGGAGGAGGTGCGGCGGCCGGAGCGCTCGGTGCCGCGCGCGACCTACATCGCCGTCGGCTTTCTCGCGCTCTTCTACACCTTCACGGTCTGGACGGTGCTCAACGCCTATGGGGCGGACCGCGCGCAGACGGTCGCGCAGGGCCCCGCCGGCAACGGAATGGTCTTCGCCGCCACCGCACGGTTCGCCGGGGCCTGGGCCGCCGACGCCATGCACCTCCTCATCATCACCAGCGCCTTCGCCGCTACCCTGGCCTTTCACAACGGCGCCACCCGCTACTTCTACGCCCTCGGCCGGGAACGCCTGCTGCCGCACCGCCTCGGCACCGTCACCGCCCGGCACCGGTCCCCGGTCACCGCCGTCGCCCTCCAGTCGGGCATCGCCCTCGCCGTGGTGCTCGCCACGAGCATCTCCGGCCGGGACCCGTACGCCGTCACCTTCCTGTGGAGCAACGGCACCGGCATCGTCGGCATCATGCTGCTCCAGGCGCTCGCCGCCCTCGCCGTCCACCGCTTCTTCCGGCGCGACCGCCGGGGGCTGCCCGCCCGGCGGGTGGTGGCCGCACCGCTGACGGCCTGCGCCGGTCTGGCCGTCCTCCTCGTGCTGGTCTGCCGCAACTTCGGCCTGCTGACCGGGGCATCGACGGGTGTCAACCTCGCACTGCTCGCGCCACTGCCGCTCGCCTTCGCCCTCGGGGCCGCCGTGGCACTGCGCCTGCGCCACCGCGCACCGCGGACATACGCACGGCTGACGACGGTGGACGCGGAACGCGGCTGAGCCCCGGCCGTCGGTGGCGGCACGGCGCCGGCCACCGGCGGCTGCCCCGGGACGCCTCATCGGCGGGTACGGGAACAGCCGGACCGGTGGCCGGCGCACGGGGTCAGGGCTGCCCGCCCGCCAGCCGGCGGCACGGGCAGACCGGTGGTCAGGACACCAGTTCCACCTCACGGGCGCTCCGACGGTGCTGCTCGGCCCAGTTCGTGAGCGCGGAGCCACAGGCGTGGTCGAGATGGCGCAGCCCGCTCAGGTCGAGCTCCACGTCCCGGTCCGCGGGCAGCGTCTCCAACTGGTCGAGGATCTTCGGCAGCCGCAGGAAGGTGGCGTTGCCGACGGCCCGCACCAGCACCGGCTCCGCGGTGTCGTCCGGCACGTCGATCTCCAGGTGGACATGGGAGGTCTCCCAGGCCGTCTTCGCGACGGCCATCAGCAGACCGATGAGCACGCCCTCGAACATATTGACCGTCACGATCGCGATCGCGGTGACCAGGAGCACCACGGCCTCGCCGCGGTGCTCGCGCCACAGCGGCCCCATTGCACGCACCGGGATGAGCTTGCAGCCCGCGTGCACCAGGACACCCGCCAGCGCGGCCACCGGAACGACACCCAGCGCGGCCGGGAACGCCGCGGCGAACACCAGCAGCCAGACACCGTGCAGCACCCGTGACGCCTTGGTTTTCGCGCCCGCCTGCACATTGGCGGCGCTACGGACGATGACGGCGGTCATCGGCAGGGCACCCAGGACACCGCAGACGGCGTTGCCCGCACCCTGGGCCATCAGCTCCTTGTCGTAGTCGGTCTTCGGCCCGTCGTGCAGCCGGTCGACCGCGGCGGCGCTGAAGAGGGACTCGGCGGACGCGATCAGCGCGAAGGCGAGGACCGTACCCAGCACACCGACGCTGCCGAGCCGGCCGAGGTCGTTGAGGCCGGGCGGCTGAATCGCGTCCAGCAGCCCGCTGACCTGGACCCGGGCGACGGGCATGTCCAGCGCCCACACCGCGGTGGTGGCGAGCGCCACCGCGGCCAGCGGCGCGGGGAGGACCCGTGCGGCCGGCCGCCAGCGCGGCCACAGCACCAGGACGGCGATGGTGCCGGCGCCGATGGCGAGCGCGGCCAGCGCGTCCTGCGACCCCGCGGTGGAGGTGACCAGGCCGGGGAACCCGCCGATGTTGGCGAGCCCGCTGCCCGGTGCCTTGGCGTCCGTGAGGGCGTAGAGCTGCCCGGCGATCAGGACCAGGCCGATACCGGCCAGCATGCCCTGGACCACGGCGACCGAGATCGCCCGGAACCAGCGCCCCAACTTCAGTGCACCCATGACCAGTTGAAGCAGACCGGCGGCCAGTACCAGCGCACCGAGCGTGCCGAGGCCGTACTCCTTGACGGCTTCGAAGACCAGCACCGTCAGACCGGCGGCGGGCCCGCTGACCTGGAGGCTGCTGCCGGGCAGCAGACCGGTGAGCAGGCCGCCGACGACACCGGTGACCAGGCCCAGTTCGGCCGGGACACCGGAGGCGACCGCCACCCCGACACACAGCGGGACGGCCACGAGAAAGACGACGAGGGAGGCGGTGAAGTCCGCCCGGAAGGAGGTGAATCGCTTCATGAGATCCGGCCCCGCCATCAGAGGGGGAGGAACAGGTCGGACGCCGGGTGGTGCGCCGCCACCATGCCGGTGTGCACTTCGTAGAACCAGCCGTGCAGATTCACCTCTCCGGCAGCCAGCCGCTCCTGTACACAGGGGTAGTCGCGCAGCCGGTTGACCTGCTGGCGTACATGCTGCTGGACCGCGGCGGCGACTGTCGGTTCCTCGTCGCTGGGCAGTTCGTCGGACAGCGCCTGCGCCAGCCAGTCCCGTACGGCCGGAGCGCCGGTCAGGTCCTCGCCGCGGGCCTTGGCACCGACCGCGCCGCAGTGCGAGTGGCCGCAGACCACGATGTCGGCCACGCGGAGCACGCGCATCGCGTACTCGATGGTCGCGGCCTCCGCGCAGGCCGCCATGTCGTCCTGGTATACGGGAACGGCGTTGCCGGCGGTCCGGAGCTCGAAGAGTTCACCGGGCCGTGCTCCGGTGATCAGGGACGGTACGACCCGGGAGTCGGAGCAGGTGATGAACAGGGCGAGGGGCGACTGACCGGCTGCGAGGCGGCCGTAAGTCTCTTGTTCGTCGCGGCCCTCGGCGATACGGGCCATCAGGCCCCGGGCATGCTGGATGAAGGTCTCCACGAGGAGGTCTCCTGCTGATGAGTGGTGCCACTGTGGGGGTGGTGGCGGGAAGGTACGAGGCGCGGCTGGTGGGGCAGGCCACCACGGCGCCCTCAGCAGCGGAAGACGCAGTGGAGAAGCGGGATTTCGACCGGTCTGGATGCGGCCTTGGTGGTGCTGCCGGCCTTGGGGTGGCCCGATGCCGGGAGGGTGTGCGGCGCCGCGATGCCGCTGAGCGGTGGCAGCGGACGGCCGGTGTGGTGCGGGACGCCGGCGGCGGTCCGGACGGTGCGCCGGGGCTGGCCGCGCTCGGCCGCGCGCTTGGACTTTTCCTCGGTGCTGTCGAAGCTCGGCTTGACGGCCGGCAGGGCGCTCGCGGACTTCTCGGCGTGCGGGCCGGAGAACGTGGCCCGGTCCATGTCGGGATCCGCCGCGCTGCCCAGCAGGAAGGTCAGGATCACCAGGACGGCGAGCAACGGCGTGCGGAACCGACGCAGCGCCGGTGTGCCCTGCATGCAGGTGTCCTTCCGCATCGTTGCCCCCCGTGGCTCGTTCACACGGTCCACCCTGCCCCTACAGTGCAGCATCAAGGTTTCCGGCGTGATAACGAGAAATGACGCCAAGTTTCAAGATGTCCCCAATTTCGATTCGGGCACATCTGTGTGACGAACGGGCGTTCATTCAGGTTCCGGCTCCGCGGGGGAAGTTGCCGGAGCGGGTTCGGTGTGCGAGGGCCGGCGGACCGCCCAGGCGACCATGGGTACGACCGCCAGCGCGAGCACCGCACCCGCCAGAGCCAGCGTCGGATAGCCGCCCAGGACGACGACCAGCCCCGAGGACATGCCCCCGGCCGCGCCCGCGAGAGCGATACCGACATCCACCAGGCCCTGGGCCGATGCGCGCCGGGCGGGCGGCAGCGCGTCGGTGACGATGGCGGTGCCGCTGACCAGCCCGAAGTTCCAGCCGAGGCCGAGCAGTACGAGTGCCGTGGCGAGCGCGGGCACGGAGTGCGGCGGGGCCACGGCGGCCAGGATCCCGGCGGCCGCCAGCGTCAGACCGGAGGCACCGGCGATCCACAGCCGGCCGACGCGGTCGACCAGCAGCCCGGTGAGCGGGGACGGCAGGAACATCGCCCCGACGTGCAGGGCGATGACCAGCCCGGCCGCCTGGGTGTCATGGCCGTGCGCCTGCATATGGACCGGTGTCATCGTCATGACCGCGATCATCACGAGCTGAGTGAGGATCATGACCGTGGTGCCGATGACCACCTCGCGCCGTCGCGGAGGGGCGTCGGGCTGGTCGCCGGTGTCCTCGGCGGTGCGCTCGCCGGTCTCCGTGGCCCGAGTCGCCGCCAGCTTCTCGGCCAGACGCAGCGGATCGGGGCGCAGCAGAGCGGCCAGGGCCACCGCCGCCGACCCGAACGCGGCGACGGCCAGCAGGAACGGCCCGGCGAGACGGGGGATGCCCCAGGAGTGCGCCACCTCTCCCGTCCAGGTCACCAGGTTGGGGCCGACCACCGCGCCGAGCGTGGTGGCGAACAGCACGGTGCTCACCGCCCGGCCTCGCCGCTCGGGCGAGGCCAGATCCGCCCCGGCGTAACGTGCCATCAGATTCGTTGCGGTGCCCGCCCCATAGACCAGCAGGGACGCGAACAGCAGCAGGGCACTGCCGAGGGCGGCCGCCACGACGACCCCGAGGCTGCCGAGCGCTCCGACGGCGTATCCGAGCGCCAGCCCGGGGCGGCGGCCGTATCGCCGGCAGATCTGGCCGATGCCGAGGGCGCCCAGCGCCGCCCCGGCGGTGAACAGCGCACTGGGCACGCCGGCCAGTCCGGTCGAGCCGAGCATCTCCTCGGCGAGCAGCGCCCCGACGGTGATGCCGGCGGCGAGGCCCGCGCCGCTGAGGATCTGCGAGAACACCAGGACGGACAGAATCCGCCGCTGTTCGGGTACCTCGTGGCCGGCTGTGACGTCGTTCCGGTCCCTCATGATTCCTTTCGGTTCCCGTGGGTGCGGGAGCGCCCTCAGGTGGTCGCCGCCATGGGTTCCAGCGCCGCGATGGCCGCGAGCGACAGGCCCATCTGCTCGTGGAGGAAGCGCACGATCGTCCAGTGCGGCAGTGCCCCCTCGTCGAACGGGCCGAACTCCTGGCAGTACAGCGGAATCCAGCGCAGGGCCTCTTCGAGGGCCTGCTCGCGGCCCGGCTCCTGCTGGTAGTCCTCGTAGGCGATGCTGCGGTGCTCGATGAAGAACTGCCCCGGCAGTCGTTCCTCACACAGCGCCCGGTATTCGCGGGTCTGAAGGATGAGGTAGTGCCAGATCTCGTCGATGTCCTGCTCGACCGGCAGGAAGAGACCGCCGAGCCGGTCGTGGTGCCGGGAGACGAGGTAGAGGTAGCGCAGACACTCGGTGACCTGGCGCTCCACGAACTCCCGTGGCGCGGCGGTCTTCTCGTCGAAATACGTCACCACTTCGGCGTGCAGCGCCGCACCGAGCAGTTCCTTCAGGTCATCGGCGGATATCCGCGGCTGGCTGGTCATGCTTCTCCTGTCCGAGTGGCGCGGTCGTCCGGGAACGCGGACGTCCGGTGGGTCAGCTGCCGGTCGTGAGCCAGGCGTACTTCCCTGACTTCCCGATGGGGAGGTGCGTACGGTGGGCGAGCCGGCAGCGCCGCCCGGTCAGTTCACCGATGCCCTGTTCCAGCGCCGAGGCCTGTGGGAGTTCGACGGGCGCGCCGTGGAATGTCGTGTACATCAGCTGTGCCTCGGCATCGCCGGTCAGCCGCAACTGGTACCCGAAGATGTCCGGGGAGGTCTCCGCGATGCACCGGTCGAGGTCGCCCTGGGCGACCGGGCCGTGCGGAGTGCTGAGCAATTCCTTTTCCCGGCCGCAGAATTGGGCGATCTTTCCGGCATCGGGCGAACCGTCCAGGGTTCGTACGCAGTCGCCCGAGCGGTAGCGGATCAGCGGCATATAGGGATTGCGCACGCTCGACACGATGAGCTGGTAGATGGTGCTTCCGGCGGCGACCGGCTGGAGCTCGACACTCATCTTGTCGAGATGTGGCCAGTAGGTGCCACGGCGGTCGCTGTAGTAGAGGTATCCGAGCTCGGTGCTGCCGAAGAGGTCGATGACGGGGCAGTCGAAGTGCTGGTGCAGAAAGCGCCGGACGTTCTCCGGGGTGTATTCGTAGGCGTGGATGATGCTCGCGGGCGGCGGGAAATCGTCCCACAGCCCCCATTCTCCGACCTTTCGCACCAGATGCGCCAGGTGATAGCCGGAGCAGTCGAGGTGGTACCAGCCGCGCGGGTGTGCCTGCCGGGCGGCCCGGATCTCCGCGAGCATCCGCACCACCTCGTCCCGCTCCCACAGGGCCGGGTCCAGCCGCAGGTTGACGTAGCAGGTCCGCTCGTCGAGCCGGCGGTCATCGAGGGCGGGGACCGGCTCCGGCGTGGTACCGCGCCGGGCGGCATTGACCCGGGCCACATGTTCCGTCGCCAGCACCGTGGTCAGGGACACCCGTCGGCAGCCGGCTTCCCAGGTCTCGGCGATGTCGGGGTGTTCGCTCCAGAGCTGGTAGTAGGAGCGCAGCAGGAAATACGGGGGCCGGATGATCTGCATCCGGGCGTGGTGGGTGCCGGTGGAGAGGACGAACTCCGCCTCGCCGGACTCCAGCGCCGCGGCCAGCCGGGGCGTCATCCAGTTGTCGGGAAAGCCGCGCGCGATCTCCGGCTTGTCGAGTATGGGGAAGTAGCCCTTCGCCAGCGACTCACGGTAGATCGGTATGTCGCGGATCTGCTCGATGACCTCGGCGGTCGGCTGACCATCCATGGAAATCCTCGTCGTTGCTCGGGAAGCGGTGCCACACGGGGAATTCAGGGCGCGAGGCCCGGGAGCGGGCGGCGGCAGGGATGCTCACCGCCACCGGCCCGCTCCCGGGCTTCTGGGTGGCGCGAGGGTCAGGAGATACAGCCGGCCTTGGGCGTGGCGCTGATGCAGCCCGCCTTCGGGGCGGCGCTGATGCAGCCGTTCTTCGCCGCCTGCTGTGCGGAGTTGGCGGCGAGCCAGTTCTGCCAGACGTTGTCCTGAGCCATCTTCTTGATGAGCTGCTCCATGGGAACCTCCGAGAGAGAGTGCGGAAGACGGACGGGGCACACGGCGCTGACCTGCGCTGATGCCGCGCAATGAAAGTAAAAGTATGACCAAGCAGATGTCAATTAAAGGCAATGTTCTGGGGTGCGGTTGTGTGGCCGGTGCGCCAACTTTGGCGGGATCCTGACGAGATGATCGCTAACGGAGCTCCTTGACGCTCCATCAGTTGACGGCGGCCCCGTGCCGGTGCCCCGGCGGTTCGGGCGCCGCATTGCGCCGCACGGCGGCCGTCGATCGGGTGACCCGTAGCGCGGCTCCGGAGCCCGGCGGCCACCGGTGCGGGACGATCCAGCCATCCGCCCATCGGTCCCAGCTCCAGGGGAGTCTGCTGTGCGCATTCTGCTCATCGCCGGCGCGTTCAACAGTCTGACGCAGCGCGTGTACGCCGAACTCGGTGACCACGGACACCAGGTGAGCGTGGAGCTGGTGACACGGGACACACCGCTTCCCGAGGTCGTACGGCGCCATGCGCCGGATCTGATCGTGGCACCGATGCTCAAGACGGCCATCCCCCGGGAGGTGTGGTCCGCCCATACCTGTCTGATCGTGCACCCCGGGCCGGTAGGCGACCGGGGCCCCTCCTCCCTGGACTGGGCGGTGCATCTGGGCGCGGACCGGTGGGGCGTCACGGTGCTCCAGGCCAACGACGAGATGGACGGCGGCGACATCTGGGCCGCGGCGCACTGCCCCGTCCCCGACGTGGGCAAGAGCGACCTCTACCGCAACGAGATCGCCGATGCCGCGGTCGAGGCCGTCCTGACGGCCGTCGCCCGTGTGGCGTCCGGCACCCACCGCCCGCAACCACAGGCCGAGCTGTCCGACGCCGCGAAATACGGCCGTCCCCGGCCCCCGTTCCGCCAGGACCTGCGCCGGATCGACTGGCGCTCCGACTCCACCGACACCGTCGTACGCAAGCTGCGCGCCGCCGACTCCCAGCCCGGCGTACGGGACGAACTGCTCGGCGACATCTGGCATTTGCACGGCGGCCACCCGGAGCACACCCTGACCGGCCCGCCGGGCGAGCTGCTCGCCACCCGAGGTGGCGCGATCTGCCGGGCGACGGCCGACGGCGCGGTATGGATTCCGGAACTGCGGCCGCCCCGCACGCCGGGGGAGCCCGGCACCCTCAAACTGCCCGCCACCCTGGCGCTGGGCGACCGCCTCCCGCCGCTCCCCGAGGTCCCCGCCCCGCTCGACCCCGGTGACGGCCCCCGGATCTGGAGCGACATCCGCTACCGCGAGGACGGTCCGGCCGGCTTCCTGGAGTTCTCCTTCCCCGGCGGTGCGATGAGCACCGACCACTGCCGGCGGCTGCTCGCCGCCTACCGCCACGCCTGCGCCCGGCCGACCTCCGTGCTGGTCCTCGGTGGCCGCCGGGACTTCTTCTCCAACGGCATCCATCTGCACGTCATCGAGGCCGCCGTCGACCCCGCCGAGGAGTCCTGGGCCAATATCAACGCCATGGACGATCTGGTGCACGCCGTCCTGACCACCACCGACCGGCTGGTGGTCGCCGCGCTCGGCGGCAATGCCGCGGCCGGCGGGGCGATGCTGGCCCTCGCCGCCGACGAGGTGTGGTGCCGCGCGGCCGTGGTACTCAACCCCCACTACCGGCTGATGGGGCTCTACGGCTCCGAATACTGGACCTATACCCTCCCCCGCCGGGCGGGTTCCGAGGTGGCCGGGCAGCTCACCGCACGCGCCCTGCCGATCACCGCCGCCACCGGGGCGCGGCTCGGCCTGGTGGACCGGATCCTCGACTGCCCCGCGCAGGACTTCGCCGCACAGACCGCGGTGCTCGCCGCCCGGCTGGCCTCGGCGCCGTCGACGCAGGCCCGTATCGCCGCGAAGAAGGCCGACCGGGAACGCGACGAGGCCCACCGGCCCCTCGCCGCCTATCGCGAGCTCGAACTGGCGCAGATGCACCGCATCTTCTTCGACCCGGACCAGCCGTACCACGCCCTGCGCCGGGCCTTCGTCCGCAAGGAACCCGCGGCGGCGACCCCCGCGCACCTGAAGGCTTGAGTGCCGTAGCCGGCGTCGTGCGCCCGCCAGGGATGACGGGACAGCCCCTGGGCACCGCACCTGCGCGGACCTGAGGACGCACGGCAGCGGGCCGGTGACCGATCGGCGTATGCCGGTCACCGGCCCGCTGCGTGAGTGTCGATCGCGGTTACCGGCCTACGCGACGGGCTGGTACTTGTATCCGATCCCGAAGACCGTGCTGATGGAGTCGCGCAGGCCGGGGCCCAGACGCCGGCGCAGCCGGGCGATGTGGACATCGACGGTGCGGTTGCTGGACTGGCAGCTGGGCCAGACGGCGGCCATCAGCTGCTCCCGGGTGAAGGCGCGCCGGGGATGCAGCACGAGATGGGCCAGCAGGTCGAATTCCAGGCGTGGCAGGTCGAGTTGGCGGCCCCTGACGAAGACGGTCCGGGCCGCGGTGTCGATCCGGACCGGCTCCGGACGCGGCCGGCCGGCCGGTGGTTCATCGGCCGGTTCCGCGCGCGGGGGCGCCAGGATGATGTGGACCTCGTCCGACGGCAGCCGGTGCACCGATACGGGTTCCAGGTCGTGCAGGGTCAGTTGCCACTTGCCGTCAGGGAGCCGGTCGACCGCCAGGGGTGGCCCTTCGCCGGGCCCGGCTGTGGGCGGCCGGCCGAAGTCGGCGTCCGGTCGCAGCGCAAGCGGGGTCGTCGAGGAGTTCATTAACATGATCTGGGCCCATTCCTCTTGCAAAGCAGGCGTGTACGGACAGACATGGCGGTGCTCGACGTGCACGGGCGCTGAGGCGCTGCCGCAGTGCTCGCGGCGCGGTCCGGTGTGCGGCGGGTGGCGACCCAGGCACTTGTGGTGCAGGTCCGCCCAGCGGGGTCGATCGCTCCGTTCGCGCCGCAAGAACGCTCGCGCCCATGCCCGTACGCAGCCATGACGTGGTGTGAAGTCACGGCCTCCGGTCCAGACGAACGCTACATGTGATCGCGCGCTTCCGGAAAGTAGCATCCGCTAATTCGGTTGCTCTTGAGCCGAATTTGTGATGCGCGGCCCCAACGCGGGTGGCGGGCCCGCGGGTTGGGGCCGGGGGTGCTCTTCCGTTCAACAAGTGCACGGTCCCCGGGGGGTGCGGACGGGTCCGGCCGGGGGCTCGCCTTCCGGTGCTTCGCGGTCTCCGCTCCCCGCTTCGGCTCGCACGAGGCCGTGGCCATGGAAGCAGGGGATACGGAGGGGTAATCGACAGCGATGTGCACTTGTGGAGGACCTGTAAACCTGTGAATATGCCAAATAAATGGCCGGTGGTGAACGTGCCGGCAAAGTGGAGGGCTTCCGAGGGTCGGCCGAGAAGTTGTTTCTTTTTCAATCTCATCGAGACTAAAAGGTGCGGAACCAGATATTCCAGACGGCTTGTTTTCGCAATGAGTTGAGGGTGAGTAGGGTGTGGCCGCTGTCACTTGACCGGTGGCAGGGGTCCAGCTGAATTCGGCGCAGCTGGAATGCCGTGTGGGGGAAGACGCCTTCGTGACCGGGAGGGGACCATGGCGGCCGGCTCATTCGAGGGGCAGTACGTGTGGAGTCCAGCGGCCGATGACCGGGCGCTGGCGCGCGCGTGTATGGACGTTCGGGCCGGTCGGTACTTGAGCGCGCACGAGGTCCTCCGGGAAGCCCGGGAGGATTTCGAGGTGCGGGCCCACCGGTCGCTGGTGCTGGCGTCCGTGGCGGCCGATTCGGACCTGGCCGAGCGCTGGCTGGCCGAAGAGCCGGGGCCGGACGCGGCGCTGCTCTGGGCCCGGGTGGCGATGCTCCGGGCCCTGCGCATGGCCGACGCCGGTGACCGGCGGCAGGGCGCCCTGGCACGGATAGCGCAGTCGGCGTGCGAGCGGGCCGCCAAGCTGCTCCCCGAGGACCCCACCCCGTGGGTGGCCCAGCTGGCACTGACGCGCCTCGACCGCCCCCAGGACCCGGCCCCGCAGGGGCTGCTGACCGCGCCGGCCGGCCCGTGGTACCTCCTCGCGCACATCCTCCGGCTCGACCCGTGGCACCGCGAGGCGCACCACCGCTTTCTGTCGTTCTTCTTCACCCGCTACGGCGGTTCGTCCAGCGCGAGCTGGGACGTGGCCGCGTTCCTGAGCCAACGGGCCCCGGCCACCTCACCGCTGCGGCTGCTGCCGCTGGTGGCGCTGGTCGAGGACTACAACCCGTCCGCGCTGCTCGCGGACCATGCATGGGAGCAACCCCAGTGGATCAGCGCCGCGTTGAGCATCTACCACCACTGGTTCCCGCGGGTGGCGGGTTACCGCTTCACCCCGGTGCTGGATCTGGCGTATCTGGCACATGCGCTGTTCATGGCGAAACATGAATTCGAGGCGCGGGAAGTCTTCACCGCCATGGGGCCCTATGCCTCGCGTATGCCCTGGAGTGCATTCGGCGACCCCGAGGAGCAATTGACGAAAGCCAGGCGCTCGTGCGGACTCCCCGTTCCGCACGGCGGCTGATTCGCTGGTGCGCATGGTGTGGCGTGGATTTCTGGCCGCAAGAGGCGCTCCGTTCTGCACCACCCGTTCGAACAATTCAGCCCGATCCATTCACCTCCCCGCTTCCCCCCAGAAAGGTTTCGGTTGTGTCCGAGCGTACGTCTCCACCTCGCTCGCAAAACCCCCACACGACAGATCCCGTCACCCTTGACGACGATGCCACGCTGCACGCCATGGGCTATCCGCGGAAACTCACCCGCAGATTCCGCGCGTTCGACAACTTCGCCATTTCCTTCACCATCATCAACATCATTTCCGGCATCTTCTCCTCCTTCGGGTTCGGGATGAACGCCGGCGGCCCGCGGATCCTGATCTTCGGCTGGATCGGCGTATCGATCATGGTGCTGTTCGTCGGTGCCGCGATGGGCGAGATCGCCTCCGCCTACCCGACCAGCGGCGCGCTCTACTTCTCGGCCGGCAAGCTGGCCAAGCGCCATCAGGGCGCCTGGTCCTGGTACACGGGCTGGCTGAACTTCGTCGGCCAGGTCGGCGGCACCGCCGCCACCAACTTCGCCGCCGCCACCTTCATCCAGGCGTTCATCACCATGCAGTGGCCGTCCTACGAGGCGACACCGCAGCAGACGGTCGGCATCACCGCGGCCATCCTTCTCCTCCAGGCGCTGGCCAACACGTATACGGTGCGCCTGGTCGCGGTGGTGAACCGGATTTCCGTGTGGTGGCTGCTGATCGGCATGGTGGTGATCGTCGGTGCGCTGACCCTGATTCCCGACCACCACCAGTCGCCCTCGTTCGCGCTGCACTTCGTCAACAACACCGGCTTCACACAAGCGATTTACGGCGGAATGCTGGGTCTGCTCGTCACCAGCTGGACCTTCACGGGATTCGACGGCAGTTTCCACATGTCCGAGGAAACGGTGAAGGCAACGGTCAACGCGCCCAAGGGCATCATGCGGGCGATCAGCTACTCCGCGATCACCGGACTGATCCTCATGCTCGCACTGGTGTATGCGATCCGTGACTACGGACATGCGGTGAGTGCCGAGGCGCCGCCGGTGCAGATTCTCATCGACGCGCTCGGCCAAAGCACCGCCAAGTTCCTGCTGTTGATCGTTATCGGCGCCATGCTGTTCTGCGGCCTCGCCAACATGACCAGCAATACCCGGCAGATCTTCGCCTTCTCCCGGGACGGCGCGATGCCCGGCTCCCGTTGGTGGCATTCGGTCTCCGCGCGCACCCGTACCCCCGTCAAGGCCGTCTGGCTCGCCGCGGCCTGCCCGCTGGTGCTGGTGCTGCCCGGCTGGTGGTCGCACACCGCCTTCACCGCGGTGGTGAGCGTCAATGTCGTCGGGCTGTTCCTCGCCTATGCCGTGCCCATCTTCCTGCGGCTGCGGCTCAACGACTTCCAGGCCGGGCCGTGGAACCTCGGGCGCTACGGTAAGCCCGTCGCGGCGATCGCGGTGACCTGGATCCTGATCAGCAATGTGCTGTTCATGCTGCCGCAGGCGTACCCCATCACCCCTGCCTCGTTCAACTATGCGCCGATCGCGCTGGCAGTGGTGCTGATCATCGCCACCGTGTGGTGGTTCGCCACCGCCCGGCAGCGCTTCCAGGGGCCGGTCAGCTACGGCCGCCCCGACGAGGTCGCCGCCATGGACCTGATCTGACGCCGGCCGCAGCGGCACACGGGTCCGGGCCCGCCGGAGGAGTTGCTCCGGCGGGCCCGCCCCGCCCACCACCCGGCACTGGCACCACACGCTTCCCGTTCACGGCCCCCTGACCCCACCAGAAGGGACGAACACCCGGCATGCCCACTCTCGGCAACACTCCGGATCCACAGCCCGTCACCGGCGAATTCACCGTCAGCACCGCCTCGTTGGACGACTGGCACGAGGTGGCCCAATGGGCCGCCGACGAAGAGTGGAACCCCGGACGCGGCGACACCGCCTGCTTCCACCCCCTCGACCCCGACGGCTTCTTCGTCGGACGCCGCGCCGGACGGACCGTCGCCGCGGTCTCCGTCGTCAACTACTCGGACGCCTACGCGTTCCTGGGCTACTACCTCGTCCACCCCGACCACCGCGGACAGGGCCTGGGCCTCGCCACCTGGCGGGCCGCCTTCCCGCACGCGGGTGCCCGGACCGTGGGTCTCGACGCGGTCCCCGCCCAGCAGGACACGTACCGCCGCGCCGGGTTCGCCCCCGCCCACGAGACCATTCGTTACGCCGGACGCCCCCTCGGCCCCGGCACTCCCACACCGGACGTCGTCCCCGTCACCCGGGCGCATCTCGACGCCGTCGCCGACTACGACCGGCGCTGCTTCCCCGCCGACCGCCGTGCCTTCGTCACCCGCTGGCTGACGGCCCCCGGCCACACCGCCCGTGCCTTTCTGCGCGACGGCGCGATCGCGGGCTACGGCGTGCTCCGCCCGGCCCACACGGGCCACCGCATCGGCCCGCTCTTCGCCGACACCACCGCGGCCGCCGAAGCGCTCTTCGACGCCCTCGCGGCGTCCGTCGACCCGGCCGACGAGATCTCTGTCGACGTCCCCGGCCCCCGGCACGCCGCGCACACCCTGGTCACCTCCCGCGGGCTGACCCCGCGGTCGCACACCGTGCGGATGTACACCGGCCCGGTGCCCCCGGCGGAGCAGGAACGCACCTTCGGCGTCACCAGTCTCGAACTCGGCTGAGGGACGGCGTCCGGCCAACCCGGCGACGGCCGTCACCGGCTCCCGCCCGGCAAGGACCGGGCGGGAGCGGTGTGGTCGGCTCAGGCGCCGACCGTGCCGTCGATGGCCTCGCGGAGGAAGTCCGCATGGCCGTTGTGGCGGGCGTACTCATGGATCAGGTGCAGCATCACCAGACGCAGGGAGACATGCTCGCCCCAGCGCGGCTGGTAGCCCGTCACGTCGAGCGAGGCGGCCTCCCGCTCGATGCGGCGGGCGTGCGCCACCTCCGTCCGCCAGGCGTCGAACGCCTCCGCGCCATCGGCCTTGCTCGCGTCGTACGCCGCCTGGAAGTCGCCCTCGGCCGACCAGACGAGCGGGATGTCCTCGCCGTTGATCACCCGGCGGAACCAGGTGCGTTCCACCTCGGCCATGTGCCGCACCAGCCCGAGCAGGGAGAGCGTGGAGGGCGGGCTCGACTGACGCCTGAGGTCCTCGTCGGACAGGCCCTCGGTCTTCATGGCGAGCGTGGCCCGGTGGAAGTCGAGACAAGAGCGCAGAGTCTCCCGCTCGCCGGCGCGCATGGGCGGGGTGATGCGTTCGGTGGTCACGGAGGGTTCCTTTCCGCGGCGAGCTCCCGGGCAGGGCTCGGCCGGTGTGGGGGCGAGGCGCTGAGCGGCGTCATGGCCAAGGGAGCCGCCTTCGGGCACAAGGGCCGGTGGAGAGCCGGCGGCCCGTGGCGGGGAAGCTCCCCCTGAGCTCTCCGGGGCGTGCCGGGAAGGCGGCGATCGAGGTGATCTTCCCGGGCGCAGCGGGCCGCCGCAAGGGGTTTTCACCGCGGTCGCGGGTGGCTGACGGCGGTGCCCGCGGGGCCCGCCCGGCATCGCGGCCGCCGGCCCCCTGACAGCAGGTCTACGCGGACGACCGCACCGGGTACCGGTGTTTCAACTCGGCCCGCCGGGCGGCCTGTTACGGCGCGGACGACGACAGCCGTACAGCCGCGGACGGCCGGGTCCGCGGCGGGCGCGCGCCGGCACACCACGCGCGGAACAGGCCGTCCTCCGTGCGCCCCGCCCGCCGCTCAGCCGGTGGTGCTCAGGGCAGGTAGCGCTCGATGGCGCCGGGCCCCTCCTCAGCGATCAGACGCCTGGCCCATTCCAGGCTCTCGGGGGTGGGTTCGCGCCCGGACGCCTTCACCAGGTCCTCCGGGTCATAGGGCCGCTCGCTACCGGTGTACAGCTGAGTCGGCCGCCGCTCGGCCGCCTGCTCCCTGCCATTGCTCGTCACAGGGTCCTCCTCTGTCCGCGCCCGCCGGGTCGCCGGGACCTCGCTTGGTTCCATCATGGGACCCGCTCCGAACACCCGCACGGTGTGCGCCGGGCCGGCCCCGGCCACCGCGCCCCCCGGCCGGTCACCTGGCCGGCCGCGGAGCCCCGGAATAACGCGGCGGAAACGCCTGCTCCGTCCAGATCGTCTTGCCGTACGGCGTGTAACGGGTACCCCAGCGCGGCACCAGCTGAGCGACGATGAAGAGCCCCCGCCCGCCCTCGTCGTCGCTGGCGCTGTGCCGGAGGTGGGGCGAGGTATGGGCGGTGTCGGACACCTCGGTCAGCAGGGTCCGGTCGCGCAGCAGCCGCAGATGCAGCGGCCCCGAGGCATGCCGTACGGCATTGGTGAACAGCTCGCTGACCACGAGTTCGGTCGCGTACGACAGCTCCGCGAGGCCCCACTCCCGCAGCTGCTCGGTGGCCAGCTCACGGGCCTTGCCCACCGCGGCCGGCTCCGCGGGCAGCTCCCAGGCCGCCACCTGCCGGGCATCCAGCTCGCGGGTGCGCACCAGCAGCAGCGCCGAGTCATCGGTGGCCGGACCGTCCGGCAGCAGCTCGGCCAGGGCGTGGTCACACAGGTCGTCCAGCGGACGGCGGTGCTCGCCCAGCACCCCGCCGAGGATCCGCAGCCCCTCGTCCACATCCCGGTTACGGGCCTCGACCAGCCCGTTCGTGAACAGGGCCAGCAGACTGCCGACCGGCAGTTCCAGCTCCAGGGACTCGAACGGCAGGCCCCCCAGGCCCAGGGGCGGGCCCGCCGGCAGATCCGGAAAGGAGACACCGCCCTCCGGGTCGACAACGGCCGGCGGCAGATGCCCGGCCCGCGCCATGGTGCACCGCCGCGACACCGGGTCGTAGACCGCGTAGAGGCAGGTCACGCCGGTCGCCACATCGTCCGTGCCGAGATCCGTGCCGACCGTCGCCGCCTGCTCCTCGGCGGTCTGTTCCACCAGGTCGTCCAGCCGGCCCAGCAGCTCGTCGGGAGCCAGGTCCAGCCGGGCCAGCGCGCGTACGGTCGTCCGCAGCCGCCCCATGGTCGCCGCGGCCTGGAGGCCGTGGCCCACCACGTCCCCGACGACCAGGCCCACCCGGGTACCCGACAGACCGATGACGTCGAACCAGTCGCCGCCCACCCCGGCCCGGTCGTCGCTGGGCAGATAGCGGTAGGCCAGATCGACCGCGGACGGGGACGCCAGATGCTGGGGCAGCAGATCGCGCTGGAGGGTCAGCGCGGCGGTGTGTTCCCGCGTGAAGCGGCGGGCGTTGTCCAGGCACACCGCCGTCCGGGTGACCAGCTCGTCGGCGAGTTCGATCTCCCCCCTGTCGAAGGGCGTCATCGGGGCACTCCGGCGGAAGGTGACCAGCCCCATGGGGGTGCCGCCGGCCCGCAGTGGCACGACGATGGTGTTCTCCTCGCGCACCATCCCGCCCGAGGAGAGGCTGCGGTACTGGAGCGAGCCGGGCGGGTACTCGACGCGGTGTGGGCTGTACGGGGCGCCGTCCGGCCCCTCCTCGGCGGAGCGGGTGGCGACCCGCACCAGCGTGGGCAGCGCACCGCCGGCCGGGTCGGGCTCGTCGCCGTTGAGTACGGACTGCATCAGATCGACGGTGACCGCGGTCGCGAACTCCGGCACCGCCACCTCGCTGATCTCCCGGGCGGTGGCGGTCATATCGAGGGTGGTGCCGATCCGGGCACCGGCCTCCACCAGCAGGTTCAGCCGGCGCTGCGCCTGGTAGCGGCCGGTGATGTCGAAGGCGTCCTCGCACACCCCGAGCACCTGCCCGTGGGTGTCCTGGAGCCGGTAGTAGGAGCAGGACCAGACGTGATCGGGCCCCGGGTCGGAGGGCTGCTGGCCGACGAAGTGCAGATCGAGGATCGGTTCGCCGGTGTCGATGACATGGTGCATCACCGCGTCGAGCGTGCGCGGATACCCCTCGGTCACGAACGTGCCGTCCGGATACAGCTCATCGGCGCGGGCACCGAGGAACTCCCGCAGCGGCAGCCCGACCTCCCGGATATAGGCGCTGTTCGCCCAGGTCAGCCGGAGATCGGTGTCATAGATGCCCAGGCCCACCGGGGACCGGGTGGCCAGCCCGTGCAGCATCGCCTGGCGGGCCTCCCACATCCGGTGGGCCTCCAGTTCGGCCGCCACCAGGACCCGGGCCGGCTGGGGGCCGGGGCCTGCGGACACCTTGGCGAGCGGGCAGAAGGCGGCCGCCATCCGCACCAGTCGGCCGTTCCGGTGCCGCACGGTGAGCTCCCGGCCGCCGCTCAGCGCGTCGTCCGGTGCGTCTTTGGTCCTGACAGCGGGCGGAACCAGCCGCTCCAGGGGCTGCCCGACGATCTCCTCCGGCAGATAGCCGAGGAGCCGCTGGGCCGCCGGGCTCCAGCCGATGATCAGGTCCTGGGCGTCCAGCACCGCGGTGGCCGCCCTGGCGACGTCGAGGGGACCACGGAAGTCGGCGCTCTCCGCCGCGTTCCATGCGTTCATGGCATCAGCCCAGCCCGGTTCGGTATCTACAGCATCGAGCCTGATCAAGACCGGCACAACTGCGCTGCCGCAGGGGGACGCGCCCTTGGTGCGGCCCCGCTCCGTCGCTGGCAGAGTGGGAAGGGGCGCTGAGCAACAGGAGGCAGATGTCATGTCGGCCCATGGCCCCGTCCCCGCGGTACGCGGCGCTCCGTGCTGGGTCAGCCTGATGGCCCGCGACCTGGAGGCCGCGCAGGAGTTCTACTCCGCGGTCCTGGGATGGCGGTTCCGCCCGGCCAGCCTCGGTGAGGAGTTCTGCATCGCGCTGGCCGGCGGCCAGCCGGTCGCCAGCATCGGGGCCCTTGCCCAGAGTTTCCAGGTCGCGGTGGCCTGGACCTCTTATTTCGCGGTGGAGAACGCCGACGAGACCGCCGACCGGATCCGCGAGCGCGGGGCGACCGTCGCCGTCGGCCCGCTCAAGCTCGGCCCCGGACGCGCCGCCCTCGCCGCCGACCCCGACGGTGCCACCTTCGGCTTCTGGGAGGGCCAGACCCTGGCCTGGTCGGTCGGACAGGGCAATGCTCCCGCCAGCCTCGAACTGCGCACCCGTGACGCCTTCGCGGCCGCCATCTTCTACGCCGAGGTCCTCGGCTGGGCCTCCGGGGAGCCGGGCGGCTGCGATGTGACCTACGAACACGACCAGGTGATCGTCAGCGACGGTACGCATGCCGTCGCCAGCCTGCGCGGCGGCGGCGTCGAGTCCGCCCCCGATCCGCGGGTGCGCCCCCGCTGGCACGTCCACTTCCCGGTCCGCGAGATCGAGAAGGTGACGGCCACCGCGGTGGCCGCCGGCGGAACCGTCACCCCCATCACCCCGACCGCGGACGGCGAGGGCCGCCAGGCCGTCATCCGCGACCCCGACGGCGGGCTGTTCACGGTCACCTCGACCTGACGCCGATGGCCGGACTCCGGGCTGTCACCGGTCCTGCCCCCGCCGCCGCGTCGCCTCCCGTCAGCGGTCTTTCTCCGCCTCCAGCGGCGGACACCACGACGACTGTTTCTGCCCGCCGACCCGGCCGCAGAAGCCCGCCTGGGTGGGCTTGCCCGCACCGTCGATGTGCTGCACGGACAGCAGTTTGTCCAACGGGACCTGGCGGTCCACATCGCCGCCGAAGCTGATGATGCCGCTCTCCCCGTCGAGCGCCTCGTCCCCGTGGACACCGCTGATCGCATGCCAGACGGCGGGCGGTGTCAACGGCATCTGCGCGGCGTCCTCGCGCAGTTGCTTGACCGCGTTGATGTACAGCTTGACGGCGTCGAAACCGAGCGCCGCATGGCCGTCCAGCGAGGAGCTCGCGACCTGGGCGCACTCCTCGGGGAACAGCCTGCTCAGCTCCGCGTACAGCTCGCTGGTGTCATCGCAGCGCGCCGAGCCCAGCGTGAAGTCCAGGAAGTCGTACGGAATCCCGGGGTAGTGCTGCCGGCGGTCCGCGTCGGCGGCCAGCCGGGCCACATCGTCGCCACCGAGGAGGGTGGGCGGATCCGAGTTGCAGGACTCGTTGATGCCGCCGAGCAGCGACTCGAAGTCCTCCGAGCGCCCCGCGAAGAACACCACCCCCGGGTAGGAGCAGCTCCGCTGGCCGACCGTCCCGGGGCCGGGGGCGTCGGACGAGGGGTCAGCGCCCGGCGGCGGGGGCGGGGTGAAGGAGGTCTTCTCGACCGTGAAACCGCGGGCCCGGAAGCGCTGGGCGACATCGTCGCTGAGGGTCCTGCTGTAGGTGTCGCTGGGATCGGCGGAGCTGATGATCCGCACCTGCTGGGCCGGCTTCTTCCTGTCGTGGCCCACGACATGATCGGCGTAGGCCGCGGCGACATCCGCCTCCCTGGTGTTCTGCGGCGACACCTGGAAATACATGGGCGACTGCCGCACGAGCGAGTCCGCGGACAGCGTGGTGGCCACCATGGGCAGCCCCACCGCGGTCAGCTTCCGGATCGTCCGGTTGGTGGCCTCCCGGCTCTGGTCGAGTCCGGTGACCCCGACGAGCGAGGGATCCTGCTGCCGGAGCCCCTCCAGGATCTCCACCACCCGTGTGCCGAAGCGCATCCCCGATCCGGCGTTGGCCGGGAAGATCCGCAGAATCGGCTCCGCTGCGCCGGTGCTGCGCAGCTGCCGGGACTGGGCGCTCGCCGCGCCCTGGAGCGCCTCGCGCCCGTAGGCGAGCTGTCCGGTGGACTTCCCCGAGACGCTGAGCAGCGCCGACAGATGGACGAGGGTGACGAACGGGCGTTCCGGCGCCGCGCGATGCGCCTCCTCGGCACGGGCGTTCTGGGTGTGGATGGTGCGGAGGGTCTTGTTGAGCAGCGGGTCGGGGGAGTGGAAGGTGAAGCCGTTCCGTGCCACCCCGATGCACTCGCCGGTCTCCGCGGTGCGCAGGGTCTCGGCGTCGCCCTCGAAACGGTGCAGACCGCAGTGTGCCCGCCGGTAGTTGCTCTCCCGGCTCAGCACCAGCCCGCCCGCTCCCAGCAGTGCGACGAGGACACCGCACGCCGCCACCACCGACACCACCCGGCGGGCCCACAGCGGCGGTTCGGGAATCCGCAGCCGGGCGTCCTGGGCGACCTCCAGCCGCCGCGTCAGCTCATATCCCTGGTCGGACGGCGGCAGCAGCCGCGGAACGGTGACCGGCAGATACCAGGGCGCGCGGTTACGGGCCCGGCCCTGGTGCAGAAAGGTGTCCCGCCAGCCGCCGTAGAGCCGGTCGGCGAGCTCCCACAGCGAGCTGTGCCCCCAGTCCGCACGGATCCCGGTGCCTTCGGCGGGCGGCTCGGCGCCGCAGCTGATGACCAGCAGCGGATCGAAGGCGCCCGTCTCGTTGCGTACGTCGATGATGGTCTGCAACAGCGGATAGCCGCAGTTGTCGGCGTTCGCCCCGTCGAGCAGCGCCACACAGTACGCGGTGCGCCGGGCCGTACGGGGCCGCCAGATGCGGCGGCGGAACGCGACCCGCAGATCCTCCAGAAAGGCGTTCACCATCAACTTGCGTAATTGTTCCGGGTCTTCGACCTGGTGATGCGGTGCGGTCAGCCGCTCGGCGAACCCGATGAAGGTGCCCGGGTCGCGCGGTGCCAGATAGGGCTGATTGAGCAGCCAGCGGTACTCCCGGCCCAGCCCGCGGCGCACCCGGAACCAGGCGAGCGGGAAGACATGGACCGCGAACAGCCATACCCACCACGGCACGGTGCCGTCGACCGCGAGCTCGGTCTCCGGGGAGCGCAGCAGCCCGAAGAGCCGGCGGCGCCGGAACTCCCGCTCGCGCAGGCCCTGAAGCAGGGTGTGGTCGTTGCCCTCCACACCGCCCGAGTACGGCGCGGCGCCGGTTGCCCCGGCCTGCGTCAGCCAGTTGACCAGGCCGAACCTGCGGAAGCGGACTCGTCCGTCGCTGCCGTGGACGCTGCGGGCGAAGCCCTGCGCCAGCCGCTCCAGCGTGCGGCGCACCGCCTCGACGGATTCCGGGGGCGGGGGCGGTGCGCCGTCCTGGAGGTCGTGCAGACAGTGCGGTACCCGCCGGGGGTCGGCGTGGCTGAGGAAGTAGCTGATGCCCTTGGCGAGTTGGGTGTGGTCCGCCCCGCTCACGAGACAGAGCACCGGCAGGCCTTCACGTCCCTGGGCCACTCCGCGGTGCCGCACCGGCTCCGGACACTCCCGGCGCCGTGGCCTGCGCACCAGATCGGCTATCAGACGCAGGAGATGCCCGGCTCCGCGGAAGACGGGGATATTGGAATCGAGTTCGTTCGACGCCATGACGCCCCTGAGGAAGGGTCGGAGTAGGGCCGGTATTCTGACACCGCTCCGCGGGCGGTCGCTATGGTTCCGCCACACTCAGGGCCCGTAACGCTCACCGGCCCCGCCTCCTTCGTCGTGAAGGAGGCGGGGCCGGTCGCGTAGTGGGTTCCCGTCCGTCAGTTCAGGACGTCACCGCCGCCCGCGCCGGGGTCCTGGGCACCCGCGCCGGGGTCCTGGGCACCCGCTCCCGGGTCCTGCGCGCCGGTACCGGGGTCCTCGGCGCCCGCACCCGGGTCGCCCGCTCCCGCACCGGCGTTGCCGGCTCCGGCGTTTCCGGCCCCCGCGTTGCCGGCACCGGCGTTTCCCGCGCCGCCGCTCGCGGCGTTGCCGCCACCCGCGGCATTGCCACCGCCCGCGCCGTTGCCGTCGGCCGCGCCGTTGTCGCCGCCGCCCGCACCGGCGTCACCGCCCCCGGCGCCGATCTCCGCACCCGTGGCCTTGAGGGCGTCGGTGACCGGCTGGAAGAAGGTCTCACCGCCCGCGGTGCAGTCGCCGCTGCCGCCGGAGGTCAGCCCGACCGCCGAGTCGTCGGAGAACATCGCGCCGCCGCTGTCACCGGGCTCCGCGCAGACGTCCGTCTGTATGAGGCCGTTGACGATGTCGCCGTTGCCGTAGTTCACCGTCGCGTCCAGGCCGGTGACGGTGCCGTCGTGCAGCCCGGTGGTGCTGCCCGAGCGCTGCACCTTCATGCCGACGGCAGCCTCCGCGGCCTTGGTGATCTCCTGAGTGCTGCCGTTGCCCAGGTCGACCGCGCTCTGCGGCTTCGCGGCGGTGTCGTCGTAGGTGACCAGCGCGAAGTCGGTCTTCGGGAACTTGGAGTCGGCCACCGTGCCCAGCGGCTGGCTGCCGCCCTGGTCCGCCGTCCAGGTCTTGGAGTCGTTGCCGCAGTGACCGGCCGTCAGGAAGGCCGGGGCGCCCTTGACCGTGACGTTGAAGCCCAGCGAGCAGCGTGCGTTGCCGCCGAAGATGGCACTGCCGCCGATCGGTCCCGCGGCCTGCCCACCGTCTCCGGCACCGCCGCCGCCGTCTCCCGCGCCACCGGCCGCGTCTCCGGCACCACCCGCGGCGTCTCCCGCGCCACCTGCGGCATCTCCGGCACCACCCGCGGCGTCTCCGGCGCCACCCGCGCCGCTGCCCGCCGCGCCGCCCGCCGCACTTCCCGCGTCCCCGCCGTCGTACCGCTTGAACTCACCCTGCGACCGCTTGACGGTCACCATGCCCTCGCCCATGCCCTTCGTGGCCTTGCTGAGGGTGGCCATCTTTGCGCCGGTGACGGTTCTGTCGGCGGTCACCACGATCTTGTTGGTCTTCGGGTCGATCGCCCAGGCGGTGCCGGGCACCGCCGCGGTCTCGCGCAGCGTCTTCGCACCGGACTTCAGCGCGGTCATGCTGTTGTGCACGACCTTGGCGACGGCACCCTTGGCCGTGACGCTCGCGGCGTCGTCCTCCGACAGGACGTTCATGACCAGGTGGCCGTTCGAGCTGTCCAGGTACCAGCCCGCGCTCTGGTCCCCGAGGTCCGCCTTCAGGGACGTCGCCAGCTGCGTGGCCGAGTGGGCGCTGAGCGTCTTGGGGGCCGCCGGCTGGTCCGTGCTCGCGTTGGCGTTGGGGAGCAGGATCGCTGCGGCCGCGACGGCGGCCACACCAGCGGTGGCGATGGCGCCGGTCCGCAGGCGCTTGTTCACATGTCGGTGGCTCAATTCACTGACCTCCAGGGACGCACAGGAACGGGGCACACGGGAGGCCGCGGTGCGTCGCGCCGGCACCCCGTGTGTGGTGCTCACCCAGTCCTACGTAGCCCCGGGCACCCCGGTCTCACGGCCACTCAAGCTGTGATGAATTCCGACGCTTGCGGTGGCGAACGTTTACACTCCCGGGCCCGCCGGTAGTCCCGGGACGGCCCGGGAGCCCGTCGGCACCCGCCCCGGCCTGCGCGTCCGGTGGCTCGGCCGGGCGCGGTGTGCGGCGCGGTATGACCGGCCTCACGTCCCGGGGGAGAGGGGCCGGAAGCCCGGTACCGGTGGGGCGTAAAGGGCAGCTGTGGCCGCGCTTAAGAAAACCTCGATGGACCGCGCGGCCGAGGTACGGAAGATTTCCTTGACGAAGATCGGGTGGCCGGGGCGGGCCCCCGGCAGGTCACGTACGTACGGGAGCCGCTGCGGTGAAGGCACTGGTCAAGGAGAAGACGGAGCCGGGTCTCTGGCTCATGGACGTGCCGGAGCCGGCCATCGGCCCGGGTGATGTGCTGATCAAGGTGCTGCGCACCGGCATCTGCGGCACGGATCTGCACATCCGGGCCTGGGACGGCTGGGCCCAGAAGACCCTGACCACCCCGCTGACCATCGGCCATGAATTCGTCGGCGAGGTCGTGGAGACCGGTCGCGACGTGGCCGACATCAAGGCCGGCGACCTGGTCAGCGGCGAGGGCCACCTGGTCTGCGGCAAGTGCCGCAACTGTCTGGCCGGCCGCCGGCACCTGTGCCGCGCCACGGTCGGCCTCGGCGTCGGCCGGGACGGTGCCTTCGCCGAGTACGTGGCGCTGCCCGCCTCCAACGTCTGGGTGCACCGGGTCCCCGTGGACCTCGATATCGCCGCGGTCTTCGACCCGTTCGGCAACGCCGTGCACACCGCACTGTCGTTCCCGCTGGTCGGCGAGGACGTGCTGATCACCGGTGCGGGGCCGATCGGCATCATGGCCGCGGCCGTCGCCCGGCACGCCGGCGCCCGCAATGTCATGATCACGGACGTCAGCGAGGCCCGCCTCGCACTGGCCCGCAAGGTCGGCGTCAGCCTCGCCCTCAATGTCGCCGAGGCGACGATCGCCGACGGTCAGCGCGAACTGGGCCTGCGCGAGGGCTTCGACATCGGACTGGAGATGTCCGGCCGGCCCGAGGCGATGTGCGACATGATCGCCAACATGACGCACGGTGGCCGGATCGCGGTGCTCGGTCTGCCGTCCCAGCAGTTCCCCGTCGACTGGTCCCGGATCGTCACCTCCATGATCACGATCAAGGGCATCTACGGCCGGGAGATGTTCGAGACCTGGTACGCGATGTCCGTGCTGCTCGAAGGCGGCCTCGACCTCTCCCCCGTGATCACCGGGCGCTACTCCTACCAGGACTTCGACGCCGCCTTCGACGACGCCGCCAGCGGCCGCAGCGGCAAGATCATCCTCGACTGGACTGCCTGAATTTTCGGCTCGGTTCGCCCCCGGGGCAGGACAGCCTCACTCGTCTCACGCATCTCAAGGAGCCCCCATGCTCGATTCCGTTCGCAACGAACTGCGCGGCACCCTCGACGAGATCCGCGCCGCCGGTCTGCACAAGCCCGAGCGCGTCATCGGCACCCCGCAGTCCGCGACGGTCGCGGTCACCGCCGGCGGCAACCCCGGTGAGGTCCTCAACTTCTGCGCCAACAACTACCTCGGTCTCGCCGACCACCCCGAGGTCGTCGCGGCCGCCCACGAAGCGCTCGACCGCTGGGGCTACGGCCTGGCCTCGGTCCGCTTCATCTGCGGCACCCAGGAGGTCCACAAGGAGCTGGAGCAGCGGATCTCCGGCTTCCTGGGCCAGGAGGACACCATCCTCTACTCCTCGTGCTTCGACGCCAACGGCGGAGTCTTCGAGACCCTGCTCGGGCCGGACGACGCGGTGATCTCCGACGCCCTCAACCACGCGTCCATCATCGACGGCATCCGCCTGTGCAAGGCCCGCCGCTACCGCTACGCCAACCGCGACCTGGCCGATCTGGAACGCCAGTTGAAGGAGGCGACCGCGGGCGGCACCGGCCGCACCCTGATCGTCACCGACGGCGTCTTCTCCATGGACGGCTATGTGGCGCCGCTGCGTGAGATCTGCGACCTGGCCGACCGCTACGGCGCCATGGTGATGGTCGACGACTCGCACGCGGTCGGCTTCGTCGGCCCCGGCGGCCGCGGCACCCCCGAGCTGCACGGGGTCATGGACCGCGTCGACATCATCACCGGCACCCTCGGCAAGGCGCTCGGCGGCGCCTCCGGCGGCTATGTCGCGGCCCGGGCCGAGATCGTCGCCCTGCTGCGCCAGCGCTCGCGCCCGTACCTCTTCTCCAACTCGCTCGCCCCGGTGATCGCGGCCGCCTCGCTGAAGGTGCTCGACCTGCTGGAGTCGGCCGGTGACCTGCGCGAGCGGCTGCACGCCAACACCGCGCTGTTCCGCTCGCGGATGACCGAGGAGGGCTTTGACATCCTCCCCGGCGACCACGCCATCGCCCCCGTCATGATCGGTGACGCGGCCGAGGCGGCCCGGATGGCGGAGCTGCTCCTGGAGCGCGGCGTCTACGTCATCGGCTTCTCCTACCCCGTGGTCCCGCAGGGCCAGGCGCGGATCCGCGTCCAGCTCTCCGCCGCCCACTCCACCGAGGACGTCAACCGCGCGGTCGACGCCTTCATCGGTGCGAGGGCCGCCCTCGGGGGCTGACACCGCCCGCGGGCCGCTCCTGCGAGACTGGAAGCATGATCGAAGCACGACGGCTGCACATCCTCCGTGCGGTGGCCGACCACCGCACGGTCACCGCCGCGGCCGCCGCGCTCTATCTCACGCCCTCGGCGGTCTCCCAGCAGCTGGCCGCCCTGGAACAGGAGACCGGCCACCGTCTGGTGGAGCGCAGCGCCCGCGGCGTCCGGCTGACCGCCGCGGGCGACATCCTGCTCACCCACGCCAACGCCGTCCTGGCACAGCTGGAGCGCGCCGAGTCGGAGCTCGCCGCCTACGGCTCGGGCGAGGCGGGCACGGTGACCGTCGCGGCCTTCGCCACCGGCATCGGCCTGGTCGTCGCGCCCGCGCTCACCGCACTCGCCCGCACCGCCCCCGGCATCCGGGTCCATGTCCAGGACGCCGAGGGCGACGCCAGCCTGCTGATGGTCCTCGACCGGCAGGTCGATGTGGCGGTGGCCGTCGAATACCGGGGCGCACCGGGCGCCGACGACCCACGGCTGACCCGGGTCCCGCTCTACGCCGAGCCGTTCGACGCGGTCCTGCCGCCCGGCCACCGCCTCGCCGACACGGACCGGCTGGCGGTGGCCGATCTCGCCGGCGACCCCTGGATCGGCCCCTACCCCGGCAACCCCTGCCATGACGTGGTGGTCCTGGCCTGCGAATACGCCGGTTTCCAGCCGCGCCTGGAGCACACCTCCGACGACTTCCGCGCCGTCGTCGCGCTTGCCTCGGCCGCGGCGGGTGTGGCCCTCGTCCCCCGCTCGGCGCTGCGCGACATGGACCTCACGGGGGTGGTGGTCCGCCCCGTCGACGATGTGGCCCCCACCCGCCGGGTCTTCGCCGCGGTACGCCGGGGAGCCGAGGAGCACCCGCTGTTCCGCCCGGTGCTCGCCGCCCTCCGGGAGGCGGCGGCCTCGCAGGGGTGAGGCAACTGCCGCGACGGAGGGCCGGATCCGCCGTGCCCCGCCCGGCCGCGCCCGAGGTGCCGGCCCGGACCGGCCATGGCAGGCTCATCACCGCGGCGGCCCGGGCGGGCGCCGGGGCAGCCCCGGTTCCGAGGAGGCGAGGCGCATGTCGGTCGGCCCGGCCGGCCCGGTGGGCGGAGCACCGACCACCGCGCCGCAGGACCCCTATGCCCTGGTGCGCACGCGCGGATATCTCAAGCTTCTGCTGGTGGCGGGCGCGATCGGCGTTCCGGTCTGCGCCGTCGCATTCGGCTTTCTCGCACTGGTCCACGAGCTGGAACCGCTGATCTACCAGGACCTGCCTCGGGCGCTCGGCTTCGCCGGCCCGCCCCTCTGGTGGCCGGTCCCGATGCTGCTGGTCGCCGGTCTCCTGGTCGGGCTGACCGTCCGTTACCTCCCCGGCGGCGGGGGCCATGAGCCGGCTGACGGGCTGGCGCTCAGTGGTGCGCCCCCGCTCTCCGCGCTCCCCGGTGTGTTCCTGGCGGCCCTGGCCTCCCTCAGCTTCGGCGTGGTGCTCGGCCCCGAGGCACCGCTCATCGCCCTCGGCGGCGGTCTGGCCGCGGGCGCCGTACGGCTGCTGAACCGGAACATGCCGGCCCAGGCCGCCGCCGCGGTGGGCGCGGCCGGCAGCTTCGCGGCGATCAGCGCCCTGCTCGGTTCCCCGCTGCTGGGCGCGTTCCTGCTGATGGAGGTGTCGGGGCTGGGCGGCCCGATGCTGGGGATCGTGCTGCTGCCCGGTCTGCTGGCGTCCGGCCTGGGCGCACTGATCTTCACCGGGCTGGGGGACTGGACCGGGCTCGGCACCTACTCGCTCGCGCTGCACGACATCCCCAGGGCCGCCGGGCCGACGATTCCGGAGTTCGGCTGGGCCCTGGTCATCGGGCTGGCTGCAGGCTTCGCCGCGACCGGCGTACGGCGCTTGGCGCGGTTCCTCAAGGGACATGTCGTCCGGCACCGGGTACCGGCCACGATCGTGATGGGCCTCGTGGTGGGCGCGCTGGCGACGGCGTTCGCCGCGGCCACCGGCAAGCCCGCCTCCGAGATGCTCTATTCGGGCCAGTCGGCGCTGGGGTCGCTGTTCCGGGACAGCGCCGGCTACACGGTGGGCGCGCTGCTGCTCCTCATCCTGTGCAAGGGCCTGGCGTACTGCGCGTCGCTCAGCGCCTTCCGGGGCGGCCCGATCTTCCCCGCGCTGTTCCTCGGTGCGGCGGGCGGTGTCGTGCTGTCCCACCTGCCCGGACTGTCGCTCACCGCGGCCTTCGCGATGGGGGTGGGCGCGATGTGTGTGGCCATGCTCCGGCTGCCGATGACCTCGGTGCTGCTGGCAACGCTGCTGCTGGGCAAGAGCGGTCTGACGGTGATGCCGCTGGTGATCGTCGCCGTGGTCGTCGCGTACGTGGTGGCGCTGCGCCTCACTCCGGCCACCGTGCCGGACCTGCCGTCCGCCGCACCCCACCCCGCCTGACGGCGAGGCCGGAGCCCCGCCCGTCAGAGGGAACGCGCGATACGGAAGCCCACGTCATCGATCCGGAAGGTCGGGTGGCTGCGGCGCCGTACCGAGGCCCGGCAGCTCCAGCGCTCGTCGAACCATCCGCCGCCGCGCAGCACCCGGTAGCTGCCGTAGACCTCGGCGTCGTAGACGTCCCAGCACCACTCCCACACATTGCCCAGCATGTCGGACAGGCCCCATGCGTTGGGCTGCCGGCCGCCGACCTCGTGGATCCGTTCGTGCGAGTTGCCGCGGTGCCAGGCGATGTCGTCGAGCCGCCCGTACCGTGCCGCCGTCGTGCCGGCCCGGCAGGCGTGCTCCCACTCGGCCTCGGTCGGCAGCCGGTACCCCTCGGCGGAGCTGTCCCATTCGATCCGCTCGGCGTCGGGGTCCAGGCGATACGCGGGTGCCAACCCCTCCTGCGCGGACAGGGCGTTGCAGAACCGGACCGCGTCCCACCACGAGACGCCCTCGACGGGGAGCCGGTCGCCCTGCGCGCTGCTCGGGCGCTCGCCGGTGACCTGCGCATACCGTTCCTGAGTGACCGGGCACGGCGCGAGCCGGTAGGGCGCCAGCTCGACCGGCCAACTGCGCCGCGTCCGCCGGTCCGACAGCGTCACCCGCCCCGGCGGGACGGCGACCATCTCGTACTCCGTGCGCGTGTCCATGAGGAGGCGAGCGTACCGCCCCGCGCGGCGACGGGGAGCGCGTTCAGCGGTGCGGGGTCCGGCCCGTCCGGGTCCAGGTGGCCAACTGGCGCTCCGTCCAGGTGTTGATGACCCGCTCCGGCGGGACGCCGCACTCCTCGGCACGGGCACAGCCGTAGATCTGCCAGTCCAGTTGGCCCGGTGCGTGGGCGTCGCTGTCGATGGAGAACAGGGTCCCGGTCTCCAGCGCCAGGCGGAGCAGCCGGCGCGGGGGATCGAAGCGGTCGGGACGGCAGTTGATCTCCACCGCGGTGTGGTGCTCGGCGCAGGCCGCGAACACCGCTTCGGCGTCGAACTGCGATTCCGGGCGCGGTCTGCCGGTGATCTGCCGCCCGGTGCAGTGACCGAGCACGTCCACCAGCGGATTGCGGACCGCGGCCAGCAGCCGCCGGGTCATCGGCCCCTTGTCCATCCGCAGTTTGGAGTGCACCGAGGCGACCACCACATCGAGCTGCTCCAGCAGCTCCGGCTCCTGGTCGAGTGAGCCGTCGTCGAGGATGTCGCACTCGATCCCGGTCAGCAGCCGGAACGGTGCCAGCCGCTCGTTCACCTCCGCCACCAGCGACAACTGCTGCCGCAGCCGCTCGGCGGTCAGTCCGCGGGCGACGGTGAGCCTGGGGGAGTGGTCGGTCAGCACACACCAGGAGTGGCCGAGGTCGCGGGCGGCCCGCGCCATCGTCTCGACCGGGCTGCCGCCGTCCGACCAGTCCGAGTGCAGATGGCAGTCGCCGCGCAGCGCCTGACGGAGCCGCTGCCCCTGGGCCCCCTCGACCAGCGGGCCGCCCGCCTCCTCCTCAAGGTGCGTCAGATACTCCGGCCGCGCGCCCGCGAGCGCCTCCTCGATCACCCGGGTGGTCTTGGGGCCCAGCCCTTTGAGCCGCGCCAGCGAGCCGCTCCGGGCACGGGTGCGCAGCTCGTCGGCGGACAGCGCACCGATCACCGTCGCGGCCGTACGGAACGCCTGGACGCGGTAGGTCACCGCCCCCTGCCGCTCCAGCAGAAAGGCGATCCGCTCCAGCGCCTCCACGGGCTCCACGTACGGCTCCTTCCCGGGGCGCGGCCCCGCAGCGTCGTTTCTCACGGTGCCCCACCCGGTGGGCGGCTGCCACCGGGCTGCCGGTGCGGGGTGCCAATCGCCCATTACCGACGGGTCCGAAGGCGCTCCGTTATGCGGTTATGTCCGTTGTCCGGTTACTCGATCCGTTCCTGATCCTTTCCGTGGAAATGGCATATGGATAGCGCCGATAAGTCCATTCCATACGTTCAGCACCGCCGATAAGGACTGTGAACTCCGGGCGAATCGGGCGCACTTAATGCCCTTGCAACATTCGGCGCGGCTGCGTCGGAAGGGCGCGCCGGAGGCGTCTGCCCGTATCGCGCCGAGGTGCCGTAAAAATTGGCGGCCTTCAAAGAATCTGCACACCGAATGTGCAGTCGGCACACGCTCGGCCGCCCCGTATTCCCACGCTGACCTGCGGCTCAGCGGTTTGGTGACGGAATGTCCAGTTCGCCGAACGGGTGCTTGCCGAGGTCTCGGAAAAGAAACCGGAGGAGATGTGAAGAAGCTGCCACCAAGTCATGGACGGGCGTGCACGTCAGGTATTTCGACGGGGCGATATCGCCCGGATCAGCGGCTACCCGATTAGCAGCACAACGCGCCTGCATGCTTTGATCCTTCGCACTGCGGGAGTCACCCCCCGGTTCCCGATTTCGGGAACCCGACTGCCGCTGCCGCGACCGGGCCGACCCACCGGACGGTTCGGGCGCGGGTTTTTCGAGATATTCATCCGAAGGGAATCATCATGAACTCCACCCCCCAGGTTCAGACGCAGGAAATCTCCGACAGCGACCTGGACAACGTGTCCGGTGGCCTCGTCGGCGGCGTGGTCGGCACCGCCACCAGCACCGTTGACTCCATCGCCCCGGTCTCGGGCGCCGTGGGCACCGCCACCGGCCTGGTCGACGGTGTCGCCGGCACCGACACCGCGGGCGTCGTCGGCACCGCCTCGGGCCTGGTCGCCGGTCTCTGAGCCCTTCTGTGCCGCTGAGCGGCACAGCCGGCTTTGAACGGTGACAACGGCAGGTCGGCGCCCCCTCCTTGCCGATATGCCGGGCCGGCTGCCCCGGTCCGCCCGGACTCCATCCGGGCACCGGGGCACCGGCCACCACCCGTCCGAACCAGAACGTTGCAGTTGAGGGAAGAGTGTCGTGCAGTTCCGCCAACAGGCCCTTTCCAAACTGCAATCGCCCGAGGAAATCGATCTTCCGGTGCGGTTCGCCCGCCCCCAGGGCTGGCTCGTGCTGACCGTCACGGTCCTCTTCGTGATCGCCGCCTCCGCATGGGCGGTGACCGGCACCGTGTCGTCCACCCTGAACGCACCCGGCATCCTCACCCACGGCCAGGGCAGCTACGTCCTCCAGAGCCCCGTCTCGGGCCAGGTCACCGCCGTACTCGAGGAAGAGGGCAAGCGAGTGGCCGCCCACACGCCCGTCCTGAGGGTCCGTACCGCCCAGGGCACCACCGTCGTCCGTACGCTCGCCGCCGGCCGGCTGACCACGATGGTCGCCACCATCGGCTCCGTCGTCACGACCGGGGCGGATGTGGCCTCCGTGGAACGCATCGCCCAGGCCGACGACCCCCTGACGGCGACGCTGTACGTACCGGCCGAGAGCGGCGCCACGGTGCCCGTCGGCGCATCCGTCGACCTCACCGTCCAGTCCGTGCCGACCCAGCAGTACGGCGTCCTGCGCGGACGGGTCAAAGCGGTCGGCAGGACCGCGCAGTCCCGCCAGCGGATCAGCACTTTCCTGGGCAGCAGCCAGCTCGGCGAGGAGTTCTCGCAGCACGGCCAGCCCGTCGCGGTCCTGGTACAACTCGACGCCGCCCCGCACACCAAATCCGGCTACGCCTGGTCGACCTCTGACGGCCCGCCGTACGCCGTCGACTCCATGACGCCGGCCAGTGGCGCCGTCCACCTGGCCGCGCAGCACCCGATCGATTGGCTGCTGCCGTGACCGCCCCACACGACTCCGCCGCCCCGCAGCAGCAGTTGCCACCGCCGGTCCGCGGCCGCCGCCGCTCGGAACCCGCGCCCGGCGCCCGCCGCACCCGCCGGGCCGCGCCCGCCCCGAAGCCCAAGAAGACGAAGACCGTCCGCACCCCCACCGTCCTCCAGATGGAGGCCGTGGAGTGCGGCGCCGCCTCGCTGGCCATGGTGCTGGCCCACTACGGACGGCATGTGCCGCTCGAAGAGCTGCGGATCGCCTGCGGTGTCTCCCGCGACGGCTCGCGCGCCAGCAATCTGCTCAAGGCCGCCCGCAGCTACGGACTCCAGGCCAAGGGCATGCAGATGGAACCGGCCGCGCTCGCCGAGGTGCAGGCGCCCGCCATCCTGTTCTGGGAGTTCAACCACTACGTCGTCTACGACGGTACGGGCCGTCGCATGGGCCGCCGCGGCGTGCACATCAATGACCCTGACAAGGGCCGGCGCTTCGTGGCGACGGAGGACTTCGACACCAGCTTCACCGGCGTCGCCCTGGTCCTCGAACCCGGCGAATCCTTCCGCAAGGGCGGCCGTAAGCCCGGCGTCCTCGGCGCCGTGCCCGCCCGGATGCGCGGCACGACCGGCACCCTGCTGGCCGCGCTGCTCGCCAGCCTGCTGCTGGTCGCGGTCGGCGCGGCGGTGCCCGCGCTCAGCCGGACGTATATCGACATGTTCCTGATCGGCAACCAGACCTCGCTGCTGGGGCCGCTCTTCGCTTCGATGGCCGCCATGGTCGCGCTGACCGCCGTACTGACCGGTCTGCAACAGGCCAACCTGCTGCGCGGCCGCATCATCTCCTCCACCCTCACCAGCGCCCGCTTCCTGCGCCATCTGCTCAGACTCCCGGTCACCTTCTTCGCCCAGCGCAGCCCGGCCGACCTGGTCCAGCGGCTGCAGTCCAACGACGCGGTGGCCGAGACGCTGGCCCGTGACCTCGCCGCCGCGGGCGTGGACGGCATCGTCGTCGTCCTCTACGCCTTCCTGCTGTGGACCTACGACCCCCAACTGACCGTCATCGGCGTGGGAATCGCGCTGCTCAATGTCGTCGCCATGCGGATCGTGATCCGGCTGCGGGCCACCCACACCCAGAAGCTGCGCGCCGATACCGCGCGGCTGACCAACACCTCCTACACCGGCCTCCAGCTCATCGAGACGATGAAGGCCACCGGCGGGGAGAACGGCTACTTCCGCCGCTGGGCCGGCCAGCACGCCACCACCCTGGAGGAACAGCAGCGGCTGGGCGTGCCGAGCGCCGCGCTGGCCGTGGTCGCCCCCACCCTCGCCACGCTCAACAGCGCGATGATCCTGTGGATCGGCGGACTGCGGGCGGTCGAGGGCCATATCTCCATCGGTCTGCTCGTCGCCTTCCAGGCCCTGGTCACCCGATTCACCGCGCCCATCACCCGGCTCAACGGAGTGGCGGGCCGGATCCAGGACTTCGCCGCCGACGTGGCCCGCCTCAAGGACGTCGAGAGCTTCCCCGTCGACACCCTCTACTCGCGCCCCGAGCCGGAGGCCGACACCCGCCGGCTCAAGGGCCATGTGACGCTGGAGGACATCACCTTCGGATACAGCCCGCTGGACAAACCGCTGCTGACCGGCTTCTCCCTGGCCGTCGGCCCGGGCCGGCAGGTCGCTCTCGTCGGCGGCTCCGGCAGCGGCAAGTCCACCGTCTCCCGGCTGATCTCCGGCCTCTACAGCCCCTGGGAAGGCACCATCCGCATCGACGGACAGCGGCTGGAGGACCTCTCCCGCAGTGCGCTGGCCGCCTCCGTCTCCTTCGTCGACCAGGACATCTTCCTTTTCGAGGGCACGGTCCGCGACAACGTGGCGCTGTGGGACCCGTCCATCCCGGACGACGCGGTGATCACCGCCCTCCAGGACGCCGCGCTCTACGACGAGGTGATCGCCCCCCGGCCCGACGGCATCCACAGCCGGGTCGAGCAGGACGGCCGTAACTTCTCCGGCGGGCAGCGGCAGCGGCTGGAGATCGCCCGCGCCCTGGTCCGGCGCCCCAGCATCCTGGTCCTCGACGAGGTCACCAGCGCACTGGACGCCCGGACCGAACAGATCATCATGGACAACCTGCGGCGGCGCGGCTGCGCCTGCGTCGTCATCGCCCACCGGCTGAGCACGGTCCGCGACAGCGACGAGATCGTCGTCCTCGACCACGGGGTGGTCGTCGAACGCGGCCGCCACGAGGACCTGGTCGCCGCCGGGGGCCCGTACGCCGAGCTGGTCAAGGAGCACTGACGTGTCCGTACCCCCGTCCGCGGTCGTGGGACCGGGCGACACCGATGCCGTCACCTATGCGCTGGGCGGCCTCGGTACACCGGTCGACTGCACCGGGCTGCGCAGCGTTCCCCTGGAGGGCCCGCATGTGCTGTGGCTCGTCACGGGCGGCTCGCTGGATCTCTTCGCGGTCGACGCCGCCCAGGAGGGGCACTGGCACTTCCTCGGCCGCCTCGAAGCGGGCACCCTGCTGCTCGGCCCGGTCGCGGGCCCGCAGCACACCCTGCTCGGCCGGCCCTCCCAGGACTGCCTGCTGCGCCGTATCCCGCTGCGCGAGCTGCCCCGCTACGAGTACGGGGAGTACGGCGACACCGGGGCGTTTCCGCAATACGGCGCGCAGGGCTACGGCAACGACCCCGCGTACGGCGGCCAGGGCGAGGCGCCCTCCGCGCTGGAGCACGCCTTCGCGCTGGGCACCGCCCGCAGCCTGGGCGTGCTGTTCGAGGCACCGCTCGACGGCCGCCCCGGCGACGAGGCGGTGGCCGACGACGACATCCTGTGGATGCCGGTCCCGCCCGGCAGTGTGCAGTACGGCGCCTCCTACGGCGCGGACGCGGCCGGCGATCTGCTGGTGGACCCCGAGCTGTGGCAGCAGATGGTCAATCAGCAGTACCGGCTGCTGTCCGCCGTCGACCGCTGGATCGAGCAGCTGGAGCGCGCCCACGAGGACCGTACGGCGGCCGGAATCAAGGCGGGTGAAACCGTTCGCGAGCGCGCCGACCAGGCGCTGGTGGCATCCATCGGCCGGGCCGGGCGGGGCGGTACGACGACGGACCGGACCAGCGACGACACCACCTTCGCGGTCTGCCGCACGGTCGCGGAGGCGGCCGGTATCACGCTCACCGAGCCACCGAAGGGCGGCGCCGTCAACGACCGGATCACCCCGGTCGAACGGATCGCGGTCAGCTCGCGGATCCGGACCCGCGCGGTCCGGCTCCAGGGAAGCTGGTGGCGGACCAACACCGGCCCCCTGGTGGGCCATCGCGCCAAGTCCGGTGCGCCGGTGGCGCTGCTGTGGCGCCGCGGCCGGTACGAGGCGGTCAACCCGGTCTCCGGGCTGCGGATGCGCCTCGGCAAGGACAACGCCGACGAGCTCGAACCGCGCGCCGTCATGTTCTACCGCCCGCTGCCGGAGCGGCCCATGAGCCTGTGGCGGCTGATGCTCTTCAGCCTGCGCGGGACCCGGATGGACGTCCGTAATCTGGCCCTCAGCGGACTGGTGACCGTCGGCCTCGGCGCCCTCGTCCCCATCGCGACCGGCAAGGTGCTCGGGGAGTACGTACCGAGCGCCGACAAGAGCCTGATCGTGCAGGTCTCCCTGGCCGTCATGATCACCAGCGTGGTCTCCGCCGCCTTCATGCTGCTTCAGAACCTCACCGTCCTGCGGATGGAGGGCCGCATCGAGAGCACCCTCCAGCCGGCCGTGTGGGACCGGCTGCTGCGGCTGCCGACGAAGTTCTTCACCGAACGCTCCACCGGCGAGCTGGCCAGCGCCGCGATGGGCATCAGCGCCATCCGCCGGGTGCTGTCCGGCCTCGGCCCGGTGGCCGTGCAGTCCAGCACGATCGGCGCGATGAACCTGGTGCTGCTGCTCGTCTACAGCGTGCCGCTGGCGCTGGCGGCGATCGCCATGCTGCTCGTCATCGGTGCGGTGTTCCTCGCCATGGGCCTGTGGGAGCTGCGCTGGCAGCGACGGCTGGTCAAGCTCGGCAACAAGCTCAACAACCAGGCGTTCCAGACCCTGCGCGGGCTGCCCAAACTGCGGGTCGCCGCGGCCGAGAGCTTCGCGTACGCGGCCTGGGCCCGGGAGTTCGCCCGCTCCCGGGAACTCCAGCAGAAGGCCGGCCGGATCAAGAATCTGACCACCGTCCTCAACGCGGTCTATCTGCCGGTCTGCTCGCTCACCCTCTTCATCCTGCTGGCCGGCCCGGCCCGCGGCACCATGTCGGCCGCCTCCTTCCTCACCTTCAACACCTCGGTGACCATGCTGCTGACCGCGGTCACCCAGATCACCGGCGCGTTCGTCTCGGCCGCCGCCGCGCTGCCGATGTTCGAGCAGATCAAGCCGGTGCTGGACGAGAAGCCGGAAGTGCGCGGGGCCAGCGCCCAGCCCGGCACCCTGTCCGGCGGCATCGAGGCCAAGAAGCTCTCGTTCCGCTACACCGACGACGGCCCGCTCGTCCTCGACGATGTCTCGCTGCGGGTCGAGCCGGGTGAGTTCGTGGCCGTCGTCGGCCCGAGCGGCTGCGGCAAGTCGACCCTGCTGCGGCTCCTCATCGGCTTCGACAAGCCGTCCTCGGGCAGTGTGCTCTACGACGGCCAGGACCTGGCCGCCCTGGACCAGGCGGCGGTGCGCCGGCAGTGCGGGGTGGTGCTGCAGAACGCCCAGCCGCTCACCGGATCGATCCTGGACTGCATATGCGGCGCCGAGGCCTTCACCCAGGAAGAGGCCTGGGCGGCCGCCGAGATGGCGGGCCTGGCCGAGGACATCAAGCGGATGCCGATGGGCCTGCACACCATGATCTCCGGCGGTGGCGCGATCTCCGGCGGCCAGCGGCAGCGCCTGATGATCGCCCAGGCACTGGTCCGCCGCCCGCGGATCCTGTTCTTCGACGAGGCCACCAGCGCCCTGGACAACGAGACCCAGCGCGTGGTCAGTGACAGCACCCGCAAGCTCAGCGCCAGCCGGCTGGTGATCGCCCACCGGCTGTCCACGGTCATGGACGCCGACCGTGTGATCGTGATGGCGGAGGGCCGGATCGTTGAGCAGGGGCCCCCGGCCGAACTGCTCGCCGACACCGGTGGCCGGCTGCACGATCTGGTGCGGCGTCAGCTGACCTGACAGGGACCGGGCTGCGGCCCGCCGGTGCCCGGCGGGCCGAGCCATTCCCCCGATCCCCGCAAAGCTCCGCATATCGTGCAGGCAGCGAGCGGAGGACGCATGACCATGATCGAAAATATGCTCGACGAGTTGCCGCCCGACCGGCGCCGACAGCTGACCGATATCGCCGTCGAGGTGTCGCTGCCGCGCGCCACCCGGCTCTTCGAGGAGGGCCGGCGGGCGGACCGGTTCTGGATCATCCGCAGTGGACAGGTGGTGCTCGACCAGCGCGTCCCCGGGCGCCGGGCGGCGGTGGTGGAAACCCTCGGCCGTGGCGAACTCCTCGGCTGGTCCTGGCTGTTCCCGCCCTACCTGTGGCACCTGGGAGCGGAGACCGTCGGCCCGGTGGAGGCCGTGGAGTTCGACGCCAGGGCGATCCGTGAGCTGTGCGAATCCGACCCCGTCCTCGGCCGGGCGATGTACCGCTATGTGGCCAAGACGGTGGCCGACCGGCTGCACGGCACCCGCACCCGGCTGCTCGATCTGTATGGGCCCCAGGGCAGCGGCCTCGACCCCTGAGGGCTGTCCCGCATTCCCTGGCGGGCGCACGACGACGGCTGCTGCCGGATGGTGGTGGCCCCGCCGCCGAGCCGGACGTCCGTGCCCTGCGCGGCCTCCCGCGCCTGTTCGGGAACGGTGGCCGGGTCGCCGCCGAGCTCAGCGCTGTGTCCGTGGCGGTCACCGCACCGGGGCGGGCCGCTCCCGGCCCCCTCCGCGCAAGGCCGCCCAGGAGCACCGGGTAACTTTTGGCTTGCGCAGGGCTTCCGCCGCCCTCGTCCCGGGAGGAGGGTTCCGTGCGGCCCTGGCGCACCGACAATCCCCGACCCACCGGGCTCGCAGTCGTCCCGGATCGCGTACCGTTCCTTCCTCACCCCGAGCGCAGCAACAGCTGTAGGAGTATCCGTTCATGTGGTGGCCCCGTCGTCATGGTCCAGCGCGGCAGGCGAAAACGCCGCAGCCCACCCGCCACCGGCCGCCCAGCTCCCCGTGGACCTCGCTCCGGGAGCAGTTGGCGGTCTTCTTCGCGACCTGGTCCGTCACCCGGCTCGTCCATCGCGACCTCGGGCTGTCCGGTGTACGGGACATGCAGGGACTGGTCGACGCGGTGGCCGTGCGACGCAACAAGCCGATCACGATCACGGAAGTGCCGCTCCCGCAGCAGGTGTCCGGGTTCTGCGCCCGGGGCAACGACCGTGACTTCATCGTGGTGGATTCCACCGCGAACGAGCTGACCCGCCTGCACGTCAGCCTGCACGAGCTGTTCCACCTGTGGGAGGAGCACCCGGCCGAGGACGGCTCCGCCGGCCAGCTCATGACCGAGGAGACCGTGCGGCAGCTCCTTCCCGGACTCAAGACGGGCCCGGTGCTGAAGGTCCTCAACCGCTCGCACTACGACAGCGCCCATGAGCGGCGGGCAGAGGCCTTCGCCACCGTGATGCTCCAGCGCCATCTGGAACTGCGGCGCGATCAGCGCACCAACGGGTTCCTCTCCTCGGCGCTCTCCCACCGGAGGTCCGGTGTCTGAGAGCGCCTCGAACGTCGTCTACCTGGTCATCGCGGTCATCGACTTCGTGATCGCCGGGTGGAAGTGCCTGGCACTGCTGCGCGATCCCACACCGACGCTGTCCTTGATCACGGTGAACTTCGTGGCGTCCGGCCTGGTGTTCGCGATGGCCGCACCCGCGGGGTACCGGATGCTGGGGGAACTCACCGGCGTCCCCAGCTTCGCCACCCTCCCCGTCTACATCGGCATCCTGACCTGCTTCTCCCTCCTCCACCTGCTCACGATGCTGTGGGATCCCCGGCTGCGGCAGAGCCCGGCGGTGCTGCGCCGCCGGGTCACGGTGTGGTCCGCGGCGTATCTCGCGGCACCGGCCGTCATGGTCGTCGCGTTCTGCTCCGCCGATCTGTCCGGGCCGACGGACCCTCTCAAGTTCAACACCAACTTCGCGGGTGATCCGCTGATCCAGGTATTCCTGGCGGTCTTCCTCACCACCTTGGCCTGCGGAACCCTGAACACCTACCGGCGGTGCCGCAAGCTGAACCCGGCGGACCCCCGGTTCCGGCACGCGCTGCGCTCCTTCGGCACCGCCATGCTGTTCGTCTTCGGCTATGTGGTCTGCTCCGTCCCGGCCATCACGCTGGCCGCCCTCGGCAACCACGCCCTGGACACGGTCGGGGTGCTCGGCTCCACCTTCGGCTCGATCGGCGCCCTGATCACCAGCTACGGCCTCTCCGGAGCCGCGGTGGGTGCATGGCTGCGCGAACGCCGGGACATCAAGGCCCTCCAGCCGTTGTGGGACCTCGTCGTCGAAGGGGTCGACGAGGACCTCGCCTTCAGCGTGGACAGCGCACGGAGTCATCGCCTGGCATGGAACGTGGGATTCAACCTGCACCGCCGGGTGATCGAGATCCTCGACGGGATGCGCGCGCTGCGTCCCTGGGTGTCGCCCCTGCCCGCGGCCGCCGTCTACGCCGCGCAGGAACAAGAGGCGTCCCGGGGCACCGCCGACGGCCGGCCGCTCTCGGAGCAGGACTTGCAGGCGGCGGCCACCGCCGCTGCCCTGCGGGACGCGGCGCAGCGCCTCCAGGCCGCCCGGCTGGAGGCGGCGGCACAGGGGCATGCCGGCCATCCGCAGCCGCCTGAGGGACCGCAGGTGGCGCTGCCCGGCGAGGACACCCCGGCCTCCGACGAACGCCAACGGCTGCTGCGCGTCGCCCAGGCGCTCACCGCCCCGCTGGTCACCACGGCGCTCCAGGTCGTGCGCGTACAGCGGTCCGCCGCCGAGGTGCCCGAAGGGCAGTAGTCCGCCACGGCCGACGTGGCCCCGCTCCCGGCCGGCCCGGCAGTCCCGACCATTCCTCCCGCCCAGGGCGCCCCGGCCCGGAAGTGGCAACTCACCTCGCGGCCGGGCGACTTGGGGGAGCGCCCACGGCCCGGTGCACCCCGTGTGCGGTGCCGGCGCCGGGACGGATCGGTCCCCTCGGCCGCGATCACCTAAGGTGAAACCGCACTCGAGGAAAGGGGCGCTGACGATGGCCACGTGGCCGAAGACGCTCGACCAGGCAGGGATCACCGATCCCGCACTGCGTCGTGACTACAGCGAACAGCGTCAGCTGGTGGCGCACTACGCCCGCGCGGAATACACGGCCGTGCGGCTGCTGCTTCCCGCGCCGCTGGTGCCCGACGTCATCGCCGCGACCGCGTTCATGCACCACAGCGACAACCTCATCGACCAGGGACCGGCCGAGGAGCGCATCGCGGCGCTCGCCGACTGGGAGAGCCGGGTGCACGCCGCCCTCAAGAGCGGCGAAGCCGACCAGCCCGTGCTGCGGACGCTCCTCGACACCCTCGCCAGGCAGCCTCAACTCCGGCAGTACGTCGAAGACTTCCTCGCCGGGGCGCCGCTGGAGGTGCAGACGGCGGGATTCGCCACGGAGCGCGACCTCCAGCACTACATCGACGGCTATTCGCTGCCCGCCTTCCTGCTCATCGCCTGCCTGCTGGGCGACGGAGCGCCCACGGCCCCGTACGTCGCCGCGTGCCGGACCTTCATCGAGGCGAGCCAGCGGCTGGACTTCCTGAACGACCTCGCCGAAGACCTGGCCGGCGGACGCCTCGGCATCCCCGAAGAGCTCCTCACCCGCCACGGCCTGACCCGCACCGGCCTGACCGGCGAGGACGGCGCCGCCGCTGACGGGCTGCGCCCGCTGCTCGGTGACCAGGTCCGGCAGATCCGCGCGGGTCTGTCGGCGTCGTACGGGCTCGTGGATCTGGTACCCGCCCGCAACCGGCCGTTCGTCCGGGCCCTCGTCAGCATCCAGGGCCTCACGCTGCGCGCGGCGGCACGGAAGGGGACCACGCTGCTCGACGGGTCCGCCCGGCCGCAGGTGGCGGCGGCCCTGCGGGTTCTCGCCCGGGAATACGCGGCCGCGCGTCGTGGCCGTGACACGAGGCCAGCCGCCAGCGTGAGCGGGCCAACGGCGGGCAAGGCGGTCTGATCCCGGAGACGGACCGGGCGGACCGGCGACGTCCGGTTCCGTTCAGCCGTTGTGCCGGCCCGGGGACGGACGCTCCTCGTGCTCGGGCCGGGCCAGGCCCAACAGCCCCTGGATCAGGGGAAAGACCCGCCTTCTGCTCTTGGAGGGCAGCGAGCGCATACGGTCCGTGAGCTCCCGTACCTCGGGATCCTCGCCCTCGGGCCGGCTCAGAACCTCGGACAGTGCGTCCCGGAGTTCCCGGTCGATCCTGCTGTCGCCGCTGGTGCCGCTGCGCATCGCCAGCCGGTTGATGCCCTTGCCCCTGAGCAGCGCGAGATGGGTCAGCTGTTCATGCGTCGACTGGAGTGCCCGGTACAGCGCCTGACGCTCGGTGGCGGTGAAGAAGCCCGGCTCGACCTCGAAGAACTTCTCCAGTTTCCGGGTGACATCCAGCCCGGGGCTCTTCCGCTTGCCGTTCAGGAGGTAGCCGACCTGGCCGTGGGAGATACCGGCTCCCGCACCGATCTCATCGAGGGTGTACGTCTTCCCGTCGGGCTTGCGGCGGGTCTCCCGCAGGAAGACGAGGCGGTCCTGGAAGGAGTCCTGCACCGTCTCGGATTCCTCGCCGGTGTCATCGAGCAACGCTTGCACGCGGGGGACCGGGAGGCCGGTCCGGTGCGAGAGGTGGTCGATGTCGATGACGTCGCGCCCGAGGTCCAAGTCCCGGAGAAGCTCGTCGATCGCTGCGACGACGGCTCGAAGACCATCCGCCGGGTGCATGTCTGAGGCATCCATGGCGATGGGCGGTCTCCTGGTCGGTGGACAGACGGGACGGCGGCACGCTCGCAGCCGCTCCGAGGTTAGCGGTAGCCAGCACCGTACGCCATGGACGGCACAACAATTGTGTCAAGGGGCATCTTTCGATGGTCCGTGAAGTCGTCACCAGCGCTCTTGAGTTAAACGATTGTTGACAACGTGGGTTTGGTTGAAGGATCCTCACCAAGGCGATGCCGCTGAACGACCGGCGGGCACGTTGCGCAGGGGGCCGCTCACATTTCCCGCACCTCGCAACTGCCGCCCTTCCCGGCGTGTGGTGCCGGGCTCCACAGGGGAGAGCCCGGCACCACACCGCCTGTTGACCGCAGCCGACGCCCCGGAGGGCGACCGGGCCGGTCAGAGGTGACTCCCGGCCACTTCCCGTTCGTGCTGCGGCGCGTGCTCGTGCCGGGGGAGCAGGAGCGGGGTCACCAGCATGAGGAGACCGGCGACCGCGATCGCGCTGCGGGGACCGATGAGGGCGGCCAGCAGGCCCCACATCCCGGTCAGGGCCGCGGTGGTGGCCTTGCTGGTGACCGACCACGCGGACAGGGTGCGGGTCACCCGGTCCGGTTCCGTCCGGTCGAGCCGGTAGGTGGCGAACACCGGGTTGAACACGCCCATGCAGGCGATCAACCCCAGCTCGACGACCATGACGAGCACCAGCCCGGCGGTGCCCGGGCGGACGAAGATCAGCCCGAGCGACCAGCACGCCCGCAGCGTCCCGGCCGTGAACAGGACCTTGTGCTGTCCGAACCGCGCGACGAGCCGGCGGGCCAGCCGTGCGCCGATCAGCCCGCCGACACAGGGCACCGCGAAGGCGAGACCGTACTGCCAGGGGGCGAACCCGAGCCGGCCGAGCAGAAGGACGGCCAGCAGCGGCGACGTGGCCATGATCAGGCCGTTGACCAGGACCGTGTTGAAGAACAGCGGGCGCAGCGCCGGGTGGGCCAGGAGGTAGCGCCACCCTTCGAGCAGATCCCCGGCGTGGAGCCGTGGGGCACCGGTGCGTACGGGCCGGGGCTCCTTGCCGCCGATCGCACGGATTCCCACGGCCGAGAGCAGATAGCTGACCGCATCGGCCAGCACGGTCAGCACCGGACCGAACAGCCCGATCGCGGCCCCGCCGAGCGGGGGGCCGAGCACGGTGGCGGTCCAGTTCGTGGACTCGAACCGGGAGTTCGCGACGAGCAGGTCCGCCGGCCGCACCAGCGCCTTCAGACAGGCGCCGCCGGCCGCGTTGAAGGTGATGTCCGCGGCCGTGACGACGACCGACACGACCAGGAGCTGGACGAAGCTGAGCAGACCGAGGGCGAACGCGACGGGCACGGTCAGCAGCGCCGCGCACCGTGCCAGATCCATCGCGATCATCACCGGCCGCTTGCGGCGGAACTCCACCCACGGGCCGAGCGGCACCGCCACCACCGCCCCCACCGCCGGCCCCGCGGCGGCCAGCAGCGACACCGCCGCCGGCCCGGTGTGCAGCACCAGAACCGCGAGCAACGGAAACGCGTCGAACGCGAGCCGGGTCCCGAACGTACTGACCCCGTACGCCGCCCACAGCCACCCGAACTGCCGCCCCAGCGACCGTCTGCCCCCCACGCCCACCACTTCCCTCGATCTCCGCCCGAACAACCCCACGTTGACCGAATCCATCAAAGCCAGCAGCAAGCCACCCGATCAAACAACCAACCCACCCGGCAGGCCACAACCACACGTTGTGTGAATACACTGCCGGGCGTGGATCTCACCGCCGTGCGCACCGTCGTCGCCGTCGCCGACGCGGGACAATTCCAGGTCGCCGCCACCACCCTCTCGATCACCCAGCAGGCCGTCTCCAAGCGCATCGCCGCGCTGGAGAAGGACCTCGGTGTGCGGCTGTTCACCCGTACCGCGCGCGGCGCCCGGCTCACCATCGACGGGCAGGCGTTCCTGCCGCACGCCCGCGAGCTGCTCCGTGCCGCGGAGCGGGCAGCGGCTTCGGTCCGGCCCGGCAGCCGCGCGCTGCGCATCGATGTGATCGGCCGGCGGCTCTGCCCGGCGGGTCTGCTGCGCGACTTCCACCGCGCGCACCCCGACACCGAACTCGACGTGGTGACACTCTTCGACGCCGACGCGGCCTTCGCCGCGGTCCGCTCGGGCACGATCGACGCGTCCTTCCGCGCGGTCACCCTGCCCGCGCGCCGACTCCCCGACGGCGTCGAGGCCGCCTGGGTCTTCGACGAGCCCATCCAACTGCTCACCGGCCCGGCCCATCCGTTCGCCACCGCCCGTACGGTCACCCCCGCGCAGCTCGCCGGACACCGGATCTGGATGCCCGGCATCGTCACCGGCACGGAATGGGCTGCCTACTACGAGGACCTCGCCACCGAGTTCGGTCTCACCATCGAGGTGACCGGCCCCGACTTCGGCACCGAACCACTCCTCGACACGATCGCCGACTCCGCCGCACTGGCCACCTTCGTCGGCGAGAACACCCGCCTCGTCTGGCCCGCCGACCAGGACTTGCGACGCGTGCCCGTACACGACCCGACACCGGTCTACCCCCACTCCCTGATCTGGCGCACCGACAACCCCCACCCCGCCCTCACCACCCTGCGCACCTACCTCGGCTCCACACGGCCGGCCGACCGCGCGGACGGGGCATGGACGCCGCGATGGGCGCGGTGAGGGACGCCGGGGGTGGCGACGGTGTCACGCCGCCACCGGATGCGCGCCGGTGTCAGTAGACGATGGAGACGATCCGGCAGGCGGCTTCGGCCAGTTGGCGGTCGCCGGTGACGCGGGCCCCGGCGAAGGCGGCGGCCGGTGGGATCCCGCGGGTACACAGCCGCCATGCGTTCTCCGCATCCAGGTGGACACGGGCGGCGGGCCGACCGGTGGCCGGTTCGGCACCGGACGGGTAGTGGCGTCCGGAACGCCCCGGAAGGTGCTGACGCCGCAGCTGCCGGCCGAGGTGTTCGGGGTGCGCGCCGCGGTGACCGGCCATCCGCTCACCGGGGACCCGCTGATCGCCTTCGACCACCGGGAGCCGCTGCCCGCCGACGGCGGGTGACGCCCACCCCGCCCCCTCACCCGGCCATGAAGTGGCTCGGCCGCCCCTCGCGATACACCAGCCGTCCGAGCCGCTCGGCCTCCGTCCGGTGCAGCAACTCCCGCCGCCCGTCGGGATGTTCCAGCACACACGAGTGCCAGGGCGTCAGCCACACGTCCGGCGCTTCGAGCAGCCGGATGCCGAACTTGGCCGAGTCCCGCGGCTGCGGATGGATGGAGAGCCGGAACGCCTCCGGATGGTGGGCGGCGATCAGCTCGCCCCAGGCGCGGCTGCGCTGCATCACCCCGTACGCGCGCCGCCGGCAGTTGCGCTGAAGTGCCGAACGGGTGCCCGCGAAGGCGACGGAGTCCTCGAAGAGGAACCGGGTGATGCCCTGGTACAGCCGCCGGGTCGGCTCGTCGGTACGGGTCAGGGACCGCAGGGTCTCCAGGTCCGGGGCGTAGCGCTGGTGGACCAGGGACCGTTTGGCGTCGTGGGACAGCCGCTGACCGTAGACATCCCGCAGATCGAAGACATCGAGCCGGGTCAGGCCCTCGTCGTGGATCAGTGTGCGCAGCGCGTCGGCATAGGCGTCGATGTCGCGGTCGGGCACCTGGATGAGATCGCTGAAGACATGTCCGTCCGAGCAGATGACCACCCGCGCCCCGGGCGGGTGGTGGGCCGCGATCCGGGCGCAGAGCGCGTCCAGGAAGCGCAGGGCCAGCCGTTCGCCCTCATCGGGGAGGTGGCCTAACACCTTGGCCGGGTTGGGGGACTTGCAGGGGAAGCCCGGCAGGGTGAAGATGATCGGCTCGCCCGCAGCCACCGGGCCGGCGAGCCGCCGCAGGTGGGCCGGGAAGGCGTCGGGGACCTCCCCGTGGGCGGTGTCCAGCGTGCGCCGGTAGGGCAGGAGCGCGGCGAGCACCTCGGCACAGCGCTCCCGGATGTCGGAGGGCGCCACCGGACGCGGAGGCGCCGGTCTGGTCAGCACGCGGCATCGGGCCCGTTCGCACCGGAGCCCGCGTACGGGCAGCCGCCGTAGGCCACCGGCAGTCGGCCGACGCCGCGCGCCAGTACTGCCGGGGTCCATTCGAGCTCGTCCTCCGGGACGGCGAGCCGCAGGTCCGGCAGCCGTCTCAGCAAGGTGCCCAGGGCGACCTGGAGTTCGATACGGGCGAGCGCCGCGCCGGGGCAGAAGTGGATCCCGTGGCCGAAGGCGAGATGCGGATTGGGGGTGCGGTCGAAGTGCAGGGCGTCCGCATCGGGGAACTGCCGGTCGTCGCGGTTGGCCGCACTCAGCGACACGATGACGGAGTCGCCCGCCGGGATGCGGGTGCCGTACAGCTCGGTGTCCTCGGCGAAGAACCGCCAGGTGGTCAGCTCGAAGGCGCTGTCATGGCGCAGGAGTTCCTCGACGGCGGGCGGCAGCAGTTCGGGCCGGCCGGCCAGCGTGGCGAGCTGCGTGGGGTGGCGCAGCAGGGTGACCAGCGCCGTGGTGAGCTGGTGGGTGACCGGTTCCTGTCCCGCGACCAGTAGTTGGAAGACCATCGAATCGAGCTCTTCCTGGCCGATCCGGTCCGCGTCGCGGGCCGCCACGAGCCGGGAGAGCAGGTCCTCGCCGCGCTCGGCGCGCTTGTGGCGGACCAGATCGGCGATGTACTGCTGAAGCCCGCGCAGCCGCGCCTCGTACGCCGGCCGGCCCGGGTCCTCGGGCCCCACGGGCTGGACGACCTTGCCCCAGTCCCGGTCGAAGCGGTCTGCGAACTCCGGCGGCAACCCGATGACTTCGGCGAGCACCTGGAAGGGGAAGCGGGCGGCGAAGACCTCGACCAGGTCGGCTTTGCCGCCGCTGTCCGGGAGCCCGTCCAGCAGGGCATCGGCCATCGCCTGGAAGCGCGGACGCAGCGCCTCGACCCGCTGCGGTGCGAAGGCATCGGTGATCAGCCGGCGCAGCGCGGTGTGCCGCGGCGGATCCTGGTGGAGCAGATGCACCTGGAGCTGGGAGTGCTGGGGCTCGGGCATGATCGAGGCGCGGGCCCGCCAGGCCGCGTTGCCCCGCGAGTGGTGCTTGCCCAGCCGGGGGTCGGTGAGGGCCCGGTGCGCGGCCTCGTAGCCGGTGACGAGCCAGGCGCACACCCCGCTGGGGAAGCGCACCCGGTGGACCGGGCCGCGCTCCCGCAGCTCCGCGTACAGGGGATAGGGGTCGCGTTTGTACTCCGGCCCGTACAGCTCGACAGGTTCGGACGATGGGGACACGATGGCTCCTCAACGGTGGGGGTCCGGCGCGCGGTTGGCGCGGCGTTGGAGTGGTCGGGCAACGGGCGCGCCGAGTTCCCGCCGGGGGAGGTGATTTCGGCCGGGGCGGGAGAAGGGGGGCACGGCGGCACCGTCCAAACCCAGTTAGTCGGGCGCGGCGGCCGGTGAGTTCCGGCGGCGGAACGGGACAAACCTCACGTGCGCACAACCCCCGGATCGGCCGCTGGACGCCGCCGTCAGCTGCCACGATGACGCGATGTCCAGCTCTTCGGCCGACCGCAGTCGGCCCCCTCTTCGCCAGGCCGTCACACGGCTGCTGCCCGCCCGGTCGGTCATCGGTTTCCTCGCGCTGCTGGTGGTGCTCGGCATGCTGTCGTACGCGGCCGGGACCGCCGTCGGGCCGGTGGCCCCTGGGCTGCACCCGGCCGGCGGCACCCGTACGGGAGAGTCCACGCCCACCGATCACGGGGACATGGGCGGGATGCACGGCATGGGTGCCCCGGCCCCCCGCCCGGTGCCGGTGGGAGCACCGCGATGACGCCGGATCCGCGGCCCGTCACCCCGTCGCCGGACCTCGCCCCCGCCCCGGTCAACAGCACCACCCTCACCATCGGCGGGATGACCTGTGCCGCCTGTGTGGGCCGGGTCGAGAAGAAACTCGGGCGTCTGGACGGGGTCGCCGCCTCGGTGAATCTCGCCACCGGCCGGGCCATGGTCAGCCACCCCGCGGCGGTCTCCGTCACCGACCTCATCAGCACCGTCGAGGCGGCCGGGTTCACCGCACGGCTCCGTGAACCTGCCCCCGAGCCGGCCCCGGAGGACGGGCAGCCGCCCACCGGCCGTCAGGACGGCCAGGACCCGAGCGACGCACCGGAAACCGCAGGCCCCCAGGACCCTGCGGACGACGGTGCCCGCGCCGAGTGGCACCGGCTGCTGGTGGTCGCCCTGCTCTCGCTCCCCGTCCTGGTCCTGTCGATGGTGCCGGCCTGGCAGTTCCGCAACTGGCAGTGGCTGTGCTTCGTGCTCGCCGCGCCCGTCGCGGTCTGGGGCGCCGCCACCTTCCACACCCGTGCGCTCCGCGGGCTGCGGCACGGCGCGGCGACCATGGACACCCTGGTCTCCCTCGGCGTCGCCGCCTCCTTCCTCTGGTCCGCCTATGCGCTGTTCCTCGGCGGGGCCGGTGCGCCGGGGATGACGATGCCGTTCAGCCTGCTGCCCACCGCGGGCGACGGCACCGCCCACGTCTACCTCGAAGCCGCCGTCGGCGTACCGCTGTTCGTGCTGGCCGGACGGCGGATGGAGGCCAGGGCCCGGCGCGGCACCGGCGCCGCGCTCCGCGCGCTGGCCGAACTGGCCGCCAAGGACGTCGCCGTACGGACGCCGGAGGGCGAGCGGCGCATCCCGGTGAGCCGGCTGCTGGTCGGCGACCACTTCCTGGTCCGGCCCGGCGAACGGGTCGCCACCGACGGCACCGTAGTGGAGGGCAGCTCCGCCCTGGACCTGTCCCTGATCAGCGGCGAGAGCCGCCCCGTCGAGGTCGGTCCGGGCGCGGCGGCCGTCGGCGGCGCGGTCAACTCCGGTGGCCTGCTTGAGGTACGGGCCGACGCGGTGGGCGCCGACACCCAACTCGCCCGTATCACCCGGCTCGTCGAGGACGCCCAGACCGGCAAGACCAAGGTCCAGCGGCTGGCCGACGCGGTGGCGGCCGTCTTCGTGCCCGCCGTCCTGACCGTCGCGGTCAGCGTGCTGGGCTTCTGGCTCGGCGCCGGAGCCGAGCCGCAGGCGGCGATCACCGCCGCGGTGGCCGTCCTCGTCGTCGCCTGCCCCTGCGCGCTCGGTCTGGCCACCCCGACCGCGCTGCTGGCCGCCACCGGACGGGGCGCCCAGCTGGGCATCCTCGTCCGGGGGCCGGAGGCGCTGGAGCGGCTGCGCCGCATCGACACCGTCGTCCTCGACAAGACCGGCACCCTCACCACCGGCCGGATGAGCGTCACCGCCCTCACCCCGCGTACCGGCGGCCTCGACGCCGCGGCGGCACTGCGGCTGGCCGCCACCGTCGAGCAGGGCTCCGAGCATCCGCTGGCCCGCGCCGTCACCGCCTACGCGGACGAGCAGCGGCCGGACCAACCGCTGCCGCCCGTCGCGGACTTCAGCGCCACGCCGGGGCACGGCGTCCGCGGCACCGCGGACGGCCGCCGGGTGGAGGTCACCCGGCCCGGTGACGTCACCGGTCTGCCGGCGCCACTGCCCGACGCGGTGCACACCGCGGAGACGGCCGGGCACACCGCCGTCCTGGTCACCGTCGACGGCACCCCGGAGGCCGTGCTCGCCATCGGTGACGCCCTCCGCCCCGACAGCTATCGCGCCGTCGACCGGCTGCGCCGCCTGGGACTGCGGCCGGTGCTGGCCACCGGCGACCGGGCCGCGACCGCCCGTGCGGTGGCCGGCCATCTCGCCATCACCGAAATCCATGCCGAGGTCCGCCCCGAGGACAAGGCCGCCCTCGTCACCACCCTCAAGGAACAGGGCGGCCGGGTCGCCGTCGTCGGCGACGGGGTCAATGACGCGGCGGCCCTCGCGCTCGCCGACCTCGGGATCGCCATGGGCAGCGGCACCGACGCCGCGATCGGCGCGGCCGATGTGACGCTGGTACGCGAGGACCTCCAGGCCATCGCCGACGCCGTGCACCTGGCCCGGCGCACCCTGGGCACCATCCGCGGCAACCTCGTCTGGGCCTTCGGCTACAACCTCGTCACCCTGCCGCTCGCCGCCGTCGGCCTGCTCAGTCCGATGCCGGCCGCGGCCGCCATGTCCGCCAGCTCACTGCTCGTCGTGGGCAACAGCCTCCGGCTGCGCGCCTGGCGGCCGGGCGGAACCGGCACGTCCGCCCGCCGCCCCCACCGTCCCCGGGCACAAGCACGTTGGGAGACCCGATGAAACGGCTGCCCCTCTCGGCCGTCGCCGTACCGCTGTTCACCTGCCTGGTGACGCTCAACGTCCTCGCCCTCTGGACCGCCACCGGCAACGCGGGGACCCCCGCGAAGCTGAGCGTCCCCGAGGGGCGGGTGCTGATCGCCGGCGGCTCCGAGGCCACCGCCGCGTTCTTCACCATCCGCAACACCGGCGGCGCGGACGACGTCCTGACCGGCGTCACCGGCCCGACCGGCCATCGCGCGATGCTCAGCCGTACCGTCGACATCGGGAACAACGCCCGGAAGATGGCGATGGTGCGCACCGTCACCGTCCCGGCCGGCGCCGCCCTGAGGATGACGCCGACCGGCCTGGACGTCATGGTCAGCCCGCCGCCCCGGCTCGCGCCCGGCGACCGGCTCACCTTCACCCTGCACTTCCGCCACAGCCCACCGCAGACCGTACGGGCCCGCGCGGTACGCCCCGGTGACGGGTGAAGCGGCCGGAGCCACGGCGGGACTCAGGGACCGGGCCCGCGCCCGTCCCTGAACCCCGCCGTCCGCGGGCGAGCGGCCCCTCAGGCCACGGCGTCCGCGTAGACCCGCGGCGCCTCGGCCGCTTCCGGCCGCTCCGCATCCGCCAGCAGCGCGACCAGCGTCTCCCGGGCGCGCGCGACCCGGGACCGCACGGTGCCGATGGGACAGCCCATCACCCCGGACGCCGCCGCGTACGGCAGCCCCAGCAGCTGGGTGAGGACGAACGCCTCCCGCCGCTCCGGCGCCAGCGCCGCCAGCAGTTCGGCCAGCGCGACGCCTTCGTCGAACCCGGGCACGCCATGCGGCTGCACCCGTTCCGCGGCCGTCTGCCAGTCGTCCGTCGCGGCCAGCCGGGGCCGTACCGCATGGGACCGGATACGGTCCGCCACGACCCGCCGGGCGATCGTCAGCAGCCAGGTCCGCGCCGAGGACCGGCCCTCGAATCGCGGCAGACTGCGCAGCGCCCGCACATAGGTGTCCTGCATCAGGTCGTCGGCCGCCTGCGGATCACCGCTCAGATGCGTCACATAGCGCCGCACATCGTGCTGAGTGGCCCGCACGAACTGCTCCACGGCCCGCTCGTCACCGGTACGGGCGGCCAGCGCCCAGCCCGTCACCGCCTCGTCATCCCGCATCCCGCGACCGCCCCTCGCCGCCCGGCCCGCCTTCGGGGAGGATGGACACATGCTCTGCTCGCGCATCCGTACGGCGCTCTCCGCCCGCCTCGACGGCGAGGAACTGCCCCCCGGACTCACCGCCCGCCGGCTCGACGACCATCTCGCCGGCTGCCCGGACTGCCGGCGGTGGCACGCGCAGGCACAGGCTCTGACGGCCGGCCTCGACCGCGTCAGCGCGCACCCCGAAGACGACCGGGCGGCCGCCGATGCGCTGCTCGCCCGGCTGCGGTCGGCTTCCGTACTGCCGGGCCCGGTCTCTCCCGGCACGGCGGACACCGGCGGCAAACGGGCCGGTTGACCCGGCGCCCCGCGGGCGCCCGCCCCCGCCGGCCGGTGCACAGACGGATGCGGGCAGCGGTGCCACCGGCATCCGGACAGGATTCATCATCTGGAGTCCTTCGCATGATCCGGCCACCGCGCTCCGGCGGGGACCGGTGAAGTCGGAGCCGGGACCCCCGGGCGCGTGCATCGGCGCCCGTCCGTCCGCCGGCTCGGGAATTCGTCCGCGCTGTCAGACGACAGCCGGTTCCCGCGGTGGACCCCGCAACGACCTCGTATGCGCCAGCAGCAATTGCCGTACCGCGTGCCGCGGCTCCTGCCGGGCGGTGCGTACGGCGGGCCGTGCCTCGGGCAGCACGATCCGCAGGACCAGCACCAGGGGCGCGAACAGCCAGGCCGACACGGTCCGTACGAGCTGGAACGTGGCCCGTTCGCCGCCCCACAGCCATCCGGCGCCGATCAGGGCGACCAGCAGGTGGGCCGCGAGCATGCCGGTCGCGCTGCCGTGCATCCCCGGCATCTGCTGCGCGGGGTCGGCCATGCCGGTCATGTGGCCGCCTGCCATGTGCTCCATGCCCGGCATCTGGCCCCCGTGCCCCGTCGAGGGCATGGCCGCCATCTGGTGACGCATCATCCGCAGCTGCTCGGCGTGGTCAGGTCCCAAGGACGCCATTCCTTGGGCGCCGCACAGCCAGCTGTCCGCCCACTGGCGCACGAGCGAGCGCTCTCCGCCTGCGGAACCGGTGACCGCCTGGCCGAACGAGAAGGCGGTGTGCAGGACGGCCTGGGTGCCGACGGTCAGCAACCCCACGAGCAGCGGGCCACGTTCCCGGCCCGCACAGCACCAGGCACCGGCCGCGGTGCCCACCCAGGCGGAGAACAGCATCCAGCCGGGTATCACGGCATCCGACATCACCGCGTGGCCCAGCGCAGCGAGCAGTACGCAGACCGCCGCGAACACCGCGGCCCGCAGCCCCCTGAGAACCTGTCCCGCATCCATGACAGGGCCATCGTCGCACCCCGGCTTCACCGCGGCACGGGAGGGGCCCCGACCTGCCGTTTCCAGGGGCGCCGGGGGGCGTTGGCCGGGCCGCGGGCGGAGCGGCCGTCCGCCGGTCGCCCCGTACACAGCGGCGTCGCCCGCCCCGATGGCTTCGGGACGGGCGACGCGATGGCGCTGACGTGCGGTCAGGACATGTTCTCTTCGGCGTCGAGGTACGCCTGGATCCTCTTGTCCAGCGCGTCGGCCTGCGCACGGGCGCGCTGGGCGGCCTCGTGCTCGCCTTCGTGGTCCAGACGGTTGGCCTTGGCCTTCAGGTCGGCGGACTGCTGGCGCAGCTCGTCGATGTTGACGCTGATGCCGCCCCCGGCCGCCACGCTCTGCCGGCCGACGGCCGTGGTGGCGGCCTGCGCGGGCAGCGCCGCGAACAGCACGCCTCCGGCCACGGCCGCGGTCACGGCGAGTACGGAAATGCGTCGACGCATAAGATCCCCCTGGTTGAAAAATGGGTCGTTACCAGTCGGTAAGCCTACATGAAATGATCTTGTGCGCCGACCACGGAGGGTGAGAATCCTGGGCGTCCATGCGGGCCGGGCGGACGCGGTGCCCAACTGGACTGGGATCACGGGGAGTTCGGCCTGACCAGCGGCGATCACGCAAACGGGGCGTGGCCGGCGCCACGCCCCGTCGGATCCGTTGTCCTACGGCCGGGGTCCGACGACCTCCGCACCGTCCCGGACAGTGATGGCGGCGGCCGGGCAGACATCGGCGGCGTCCAGGGCGCGCTCGTCCTCCTCGATCCGGCCCTTCAGCGGACGGGCATACGCGCCGTCCACGACGAAGAGGTCCGCGGCGATGGCGGCGCAGGAGCCCGAAGCGATGCACTGCTGCGGGTCGATCTCCACATGCCAGGTCATTCGTTCACCACCCCACCGGCATGACCCGCGGCCCGCGCACCAGCATCTCGCTCTTCCACACCACGTCACCGGCCAGTCGCAGGTCCGGGAAGCGGGTGATCAGGGCGCCGATCGCCTCTTGGAGTTCCAGGCGGGCCAGTGGCGCGCCGAGGCAGTGGTGGACGCCATGGCCGAATCCGAGGTGCTGAATCCCGGTCCGGGAGATGTCCAGCTTCCCGGGTGCGTCGAAGCGCAGCGCGTCCCGGTTGGCGGCGCCCACCGCCACCAGGACCGGGGTTCCGGCCCGCACCAGCGTCCCGCCGACCTCGACATCCTCCGTCGCGTAACGGGCCTGGCTCGCGCCACTGCCCAGCGGCACAAAACGCAGCAACTCCTCCACCGCGCCGCCGATCAGCTCCGGACGCTCCCGCAGCAGGGCGAGCTGGCCCGGGTGTTCCAGCAGTGCGATCACGAAGTTGGGGATCTGGGTGGCGGTGGTCTCGTGCCCGGCGACCAGAATGCCGACGCAGAGGTCCACGAGTTCGACTTCGGACAGCCGGTCGTTGACATCCCTGGCGTCGATCAGCGCCGTCATCAGGTCGTCCCGCGGGGCGCGCCGGTGTTCCTCGATCAACTTCCGCATATAGGCGCGGAGTTCTTCCATATTGGCGTCGAATTCCGCCGCGGTCAGGGAACTTGTCGACAAGGCGGCATCGCTCCACACCCGGAACCGCGGCCGGTCCTCGGCCGGGACCCCGAGCATCCGGCAGATCACGGCCACGGGAATGGGCAGGGCGTAACGGTCCACCAGGTCGGCCGGCGGCCCGGCCGCTTCCAGCTCGTCGAGCAGCTCGTTCGCCAGCTGCTTGACCTGCGGCCGGAGCTTCTCCACCTGGCGGACGGTGAAGGCCTTGGCCACCAGCGTCCGCAGCCGGGTGTGATCGGGCGGGTCCATCCCCAGGATGCCGCTGTCCTGGCGTCCTTCGGACTGCCGGGGCTCGTCGTGCCGGGCGCCCTCGGCGCGGCTGAAGCGCTGATCACCGAGGACGAAACGGGCCTCGGCGTACCGGGTCACGAGCCAGGCCGGCTCGCCATAGGCCATCCGGACCTTCAGCAGTCCCGGCCGGCTGCGGGCGTGTTCGTACTCTTCGGAAAGCTCAAGGCTCTCGGGAACATTGAAGGGGTAGGAGAGGGGTGCTGTGTCGGCTGTGGTCAAGGCGACCTCCCTTGTGTAAGCACCTGCTTACATCACGGTAAGCCGCCCCCCGGAGGCGGTCAACGACGCATTGTGGCCGTCTTCGTGACGGTCCGACGAAGAGGAGCGTGGCGATGGCGAAGACCCCGCAGGGCGGCACGGCGAACGCATCCCGCCGGGACGCGCAGGGCACCCGGCTGCGGTTGCTCGATGCCGCATCGGAACTGTTCGCCGAGCGCGGCTACGAACGCGCGACGGTGCGCGACATCGCGTCCCGGGCCGGGGCCAACCAGGCCCTGTTGTTCCGCTACTTCGGATCGAAGAAGGCCCTGTTCGGAGAGGTGATGGCACGTGGCGGGCAGGAGCAGCTGCGCAGCACTCCCCCCGAGCGGCTGTTCGAGGTCGCGCTGCGCGGAATGCTGGCCGGCGGCGGCAAGGCGGGCACCGACCGCTCGCTGGAGGTGTGCCTGCGCTCCATCGGCGGCAGCGACGAGATCGCGGAGGCGCTGCGCGGGCTGGGGGAGGAGTACGCGGAGGTCCTCGCCACGCTCTCCGAGGGTGAGACCGGGAGTCTGCGGGCGGATCTGGCGCTGTCCTGGCTGCTGGGAATTGGCTTGATGCGTGTGGTCGTCGCCAAGGAGCCGCTGGCGAGCGCCGACCCCGACACGGTCTGCGCACTCGTCGCGGGTGCCCTGGGGAACCTGCTGGAGAACCTGCCGAAGAACGGGCCGGCCGACGGGGAAAGCGCCGGGAATCCGGAGTGAACGGCCGGGGCACGGCGCGGTGCGTTGCCGTGCGTGCTGCGTTCCAGTGACTCTGCGGCGGGTCGCAAGTCGGTGGTCTAATGCCCGCTTATCGTCGACTTTGCAGGAAATATTCATTTTCTGCTGAGTCGAGTGAAGGTGGAAACATGCTCCGTTCGATCCCGCGCGGCCTTGCAGTGGCCGGCCTGACCGCGGCTGCCCTCGTGGTGCCGACGGCAGGCGCCGCCACCGCCGCGACCACGCCCCCCGGCAGCTCCCAGGACGCCAAGTGCGCCTCGCACCGCTGCGAGAAGGGTCACCTGGGCAACCAGCAGCACAACCGCCACCACGGCCGCGTCGGACAGCGTGGCCACGACGGCTACGACGGCTTCGGCCGCGACCGCCGTGACGGCTACGGCCGCGACGGCGGCTACGACCGCTTCGACCGCGACGGCTACGGCCGGGACCGCGACCGCTACGACCGCGACCGCTATGACCGCGACCGTTACGACCGCGACGGCTACGGTCTCGGCAGGAACGGCCTGCTCAACCTGGGTCTGCTCGGCCTCCTCTGATACTCCTTCAGGCATCGCGCGGTGGGCCCGGGGTCCTGACCCCGGGCCCTCTGCCTGTCCGGGCACGGCCGAAGTTCACCCTGCGGCGTCACCGGGGGTAACGGCTGGTCAGGGGCGTTGCCCCGGGGCGGGATCAAGCCACATTTCACGATTCAACGTTTTTGGTTTCCATATAATCATTGTCATCGGCCTTGCGTGATGGCAGGATTGTTCTGTCGCATCGCGAATGGGGGATTTGTGACAACGGGGGACGGGGGAAGAGTCCCTTCTGCGTAGCGCGCACCTGACCCGTGCGCCGGCCAACAAGCCCGTGGGCTCCTCGCTTCGGCGAGCGCAATGTTTTGCGCTGCCCATTTTCAACGGTTTGGATTCTGGTGATAGCGGAAGAAGTTTATGATCTCGTGCTGGATGATCTCTTCATTCGGCTTGACCAATTAGTTCCCGGCAGTTCAGTCTTCCTTAAGCTGGAAGGTCTCAATCCTGCCGGTTCGGTAAAACTCAAAACGGCTGTCGCGCTGGTCGCGGCGGCCGAGGATTCCGGGCGCTGCTTCCCGCGGACCCGGCTGATCGAATCGACGTCGGGAAACCTCGGCGTCGCCCTGGCGATGGTGTGTGCGGCGAAGGGCTACCGGCTGACCTGTGTCACGGACCCCAACGCCACCGTCCAGTCGCGGCGTCTGATGGAGGTCCTCGGCGCCGAAGTGGTGGTCATCGACGTCAGGGACGTCCACGGCGGCTATCTCCAGTCGCGCATCGACTACATCGGCGAGCGGCTGCGCCGCGACCCCGACCTGTTCTGGCTGAACCAGTACGCCAACCCGGCCGGGCCGCAGGCCCACCGGGACCGTACGGGCCGTGCGCTCCTCCAGGAGATCGGCCATATCGACTACGCCTTCATCGGGGCCGGAACGACGGGTACCCTGATGGGCTGCGCGGAGTACCTGCGCCGCCACAGCCCCGCCACCCGGATCATCGCGGTGGACGCCGAGGGCTCCGTGACCTTCGGCGGGCCCGCCGCCCGCCGCCACATTCCCGGCCTGGGGACGAGCCGGCGGCCGGAAATTCTGGACACCGGGAATATCGACGAGGTCGTGCTCATTTCCGAGTCGGCTGCCGTGGAGATGTGCCGGACGCTGGCCGAAGAACGCGGGCTGCTGCTGGGGGGCTCGTCCGGCACGGTGCTGTGTGCCGTGCAGGATGCCGCGAAGGAAATCCCGGACGGAAGTGTCGTGGTGGCCATTTCACCCGACTTCGGGGACCGCTATCTGGAGACCATCTACAACGACGACTGGGTGGCGGAACGCTGGCCCGAGACCGTCGGCAACAAGAAAATATCTCAGGCGCCGGCCTGAGTGGGGGGAATTCCTGATGTTCAACTTTGAGATCGTGGCCGGGGAAACGGTCCGTCAAGTTCTGCACGACAAACGTGCAGACGTGCTCGGCATTGTCAGCAGCGCCTACCGGGCGCATGAGGCCGGGGACTCCGTCAACCCGGACAGCTACTTCCTCCGCTTTCCGGAGAAGCCGGATTCCCGGATCATCGCGCTGCCGGCCTTCCTGGGCGCCGATGTCCAGCTCGCCGGCATCAAGTGGATCGCGAGCTTCCCGGGCAACACCCGCCGCGGCAACCCACGCGCCTCGGCCGTCCTGCTCCTGAACGACTACGAGACCGGCTACCCGATCGCCTGCCTCGAAGCCGCCAACATCAGCGCGGCGCGCACCGCCGCCTCCGCGGCCGTCGCGGCGACCGCGCTCCGCCCGGACGGCTTCGCGGGGACCCGTATCGCCGTCGTGGGCGGCGGCGTCATCGCCCGCAACATCTGCGACTACCTGAACGTCGCGGGCTGCGCCCCGGACGCCTATCTCGTCCACGACCTCGACGAGGCCTCCGGACAGGCGCTGGCCGACCATGTGCGCACCACCCAGAACCGTCCGGCCACCTTCACCGCCGACCTCGACGAAGCGCTGCGCGCCGACACCGTCGTGTTCGCCACGACCGCGCTCGAACCCTACGTCAGCACACCGTTCAAGCCCGGCCAGCTCGTGCTCAACATCTCCCTGCGCGACCTCGCCCCCGAGGTGATTCTGGGCGCGGACAACATCTTCGACGACGTCGAGCACTGTCTGAAGGCCCAGACCTCACCCCACCTGGCCGAGCAGCTGTCCGGCTCCCGCGAGTTCGTGACCGGCACCCTCGCCGGAGTGCTCAACGGGGAGGTGACGCCCTCCGCGGACCGCCCGGTGATCTTCTCGCCGTTCGGGCTGGGCGTGCTGGACCTCGCCGTGGGGGCGTTCGTCCTCGGCGAGGCCCGCAAGGACGGCAGCACCATCGAGGTGCCCAACTTCTTCGGGGAGACGCGCCGGTGGTGAAGCACAGACCCGTCTCCGTCGCGATCGTGGGCGCCGGATCGCGAGGGCTGGGCGTCTTCGAGCGGCTGGTCGCGCACTGTCTGGCGCAGCCGGCCACGCTCACCGTCCACCTCATCGACCCGCAGCCCTTGGGTGCCGGTTTCCATCTGTCCGGCCAGCCCGACCATCTGCTGCTCAACACCGTCTGCGCACAGCTCTCGGCCTTCGCCGATGACCGGATGGTCGACGGCCCGGTACCGGTCTCCGGCCCCTCGCTGCACGCCTGGTGCCGGGACCGGGACCTGCGGCTGGCGGACGACGGCTACACCGTGCGCGCGGGAGAAGGGCGGGAGATCCAGCCCAACGACTTCCTGCCGCGCAGGCTGCTGAGCGAATACCTCACCTGGGCGGCGGCGGAGATCACCGCCGCCGCACCCGAGCACCTCACGCTGCGGGAGCACCGTACGACGGCCGTCGACATCCGGCCCGGCGCCTCCGGCACCGAGACGGTCGTTCTCGCCGACGGCACCCGGATCGACGCCGACGCCGTGTTCGTCACCGTCGGGCACCACTCGCTCTACGTCCCCGCGGAGCCCGCTCCCGACCCCCGGCTGGTCACCCGCCCCTATCCGCTGCCCGAGGCGCTGGACGGCATCGGACCGGGCGAACGGGTCGCCGTCCTCGGCATGGGGCTGACGGCCATGGACGTCATCGCCACGCTGACCCTCGGCCGCGGTGGCACGCATACGACGAGTGCGCACGGGATGCGCTATCTGCCCAGTGGGCGGGAGCCGTTGATCGTGCTCACCAACCGCTCCGGGATGCCCTCGCGCAGCCGCCCGCGCCTCCACCCGGGACGGATGCGCTTCGTTCCGCTGGCACTGACCACGGAGCGCCTCGCCGCACTCCGGGCCCGGCGGGCCGACCGGCGGATCGACTTCACCGCCGAGGTGCTGCCGCTCATCGAGGCAGAGATGGAACTCGCCTACTACCGCGTCCTGTTGGGCCGGGAGATGGGCGACGCCACGGACGCGGGGCTGGAGATGGCCCGGCGCTGCGCCCAGGCCGGTCACGAGACCCTGCGCGACGAGCTGCACGCCCGGTTCGGCGGCACCCCGGTGCCCGGGCTCCTGTCCGCGAACCTCGCCGACCGGCAGTGGACGGGGTACGCCGCCTACCGCGACTGGTTCACCGCGGAGGTCGCCGCCGACCTGGCCGAGGCCCACGACGGCCTCGGGGTGAGCCCGCTCAAGGAAGCCCTGGAGGTGCTCCGCGACCACCGCGATGTGCTGCGTGCGGTCATCGACCCGCCGGGAGTCGACGACGCGTCGCTGGCCGCCTTCTTCGGGGAGTTCGCCTCGACGGTGAACCGCCAGGTCATCGGCCCGCAGCTGGACCGGTCGGCGGAGCTGCTCTCGCTGATCGACGCGGGGATCGTCCGGCTCGGCCCCGGCCCGCAGCCGAAGATCGTCGCCCCGGCCGGCCAGGGGCCCTGGCGCCTGGAATCCACCTGCCTGGCCGAGCCGTTGCGGATGGAGGTCGACCACGTGGTGCAGGCGCATGTGGCCGAGCCGAGCGCCGACCGGGCGCCCGGGACGCTGCTCGGCACGCTCGTCGCCGCCGGCCGCGTCCGTACCCTCGCGCACCGCGGGACGACGGTGCACGGGCTGGACGTCACCCGGGAAGGCCAGGGGATCGACCGCACCGGCACCCCGCAGCCGCGTCTGTTCTTCCTCGGGCCGCACACCGAGGGATCCAGCTACTACAACCACTATGTGCCCTCACCCGGCGCGCCCTCCCGTGCGCTGCTGGACGCGGAACGTGCCCTGAGCACCGCTCTGCCGGAACTGATGACGAGGAAGCGATGAACAACAGCGAGACCTTCACCCCCTGGACGCAGGAGTACCGGCCCGAGACGCGCGCCGCGCAGGGCGACGGCTGGCGCTGCCCGACCACCGGCGCGGTGCCGCCCCCGATCGGGCTGGGCGCGACCTTCGCGCGCGACAGCGAGTACCGGGCGCCGGCCGGACTGGCGTATCTGCGCGATCAGGGCACACCCGGGTACGAGCAGGTCGAGCAGGTGGTGGCGGGCCTGGAGGGCGGCTCGGACGCGCTGGTCTTCTCGTCCGGCATGGCCGCCGCCACCGCCATCTTCCAGGTGCTGCCGGCCGGTGCCCGGGTCGTGGTCCCGGAGACCATGTACTTCGGTCTCACCAAGTGGCTGCGGGAGTTCGGCACGCAGCGCGGCCTGGAGGTCGTCCAGGCGCCCATGAACGACCTGGACGCGGTGACGGCCGCGGTGACCGCCGCCCCGACCGCGCTGGTGTGGGCGGAGTCCCCGGCGAACCCCACCTGGACGGTGACCGACATCGCCGCGTGCGCCGAGATCGCACACCGGGCCGGTGCCCTGTTCGGCGTCGACAACACCGTCCCCACGCCGGTGCACTCCCAGCCGTTCGCGCTCGGCGCGGACCTGATCATGCATTCGGGGACCAAGTACCTCAACGGCCACACCGACGTCGTCGCCGGACTTCTCGTCAAGGCGCCGGGGAGCAGCGAGGCCCGGGACGAGATCTGGGAGCGACTGCGGCTGCACCGCCGGCTGACCGGCCCGATACTCGGCCCCATGGAGACCTACCTCCTGATGCGGGGCATACGGACGCTCTTCCCCCGTATGCGGCAGATCTCGGAGACCGCGATGGCGGTGGCCGAGCACTTCGCCGAGCACCCGCGCATCCGGCGGGTGGCCTACCCGGGGCTCGCCACCGACCCGGGACACGCCGTCGCCGCCCGGCAGATGACGGGAGGCTTCAGCGGCATGCTCTCGCTGCATGTCGACGGCGAGTGGCAGCAGTCCCTGCGGACCGCGAACCACTGCGAACTCTTCATCCGTGCCACCTCGTTGGGCGGTGTGGAGAGCCTGATCGAACACCGCTACACCTTCGAAGGGCCGGGTAGTACCTCGCCGAAGGACATGCTGCGGCTGTCCATAGGTCTGGAGAGCCCCGCAGACCTTGTCGCCGACCTCGAACAGGCCCTGGAAAAGGCCGTGAAGGAAGACCGTTGAGTTCCAAGACACCCACGCCCCACCCCGATGCCGCACCGCCGGGGTCCGCCCCGCCGGAGCGCGCGGAGCCGGCGGAAGCGGCGGACGGGTCCCCGGCATCGGGGGCCCGGCCCGGCCTGTTCCGTGACGCCTCGCTGTCCGCGGTCCTGGCGGGCTTCGTCGCCGTCGTCGTGTCCTACTCGGGCCCGCTCGTCATCGTGCTCGCGGCGGCCTCCGCCGGACATCTGAACACCGCTCAGACCAGCTCGTGGGTCTGGGCCATCTCCATCGGCAGCGGGCTCACCTGTATCGGGCTGAGCCTGCGCACCAAGATGCCGGTGATCACCGCCTGGTCGACACCGGGCGCGGCCCTGCTGGTGACCAGCCTCGGGGCGTACTCCTACGCGGAGGCCATCGGTGCGTTCATCGTCACCGGTCTGGTGATCACCCTGGTCGGCCTGACCGGAGTGTTCGGCTGGCTGATGCGGCAGGTGCCCACCGCCGTGGTCTCCGCGATGCTCGCCGGCATCCTCTTCTCGTTCGGCACCGGGGTGTTCACCTCCCTCAAGACCGCGCCGCTCATCGCCGGTTCGGTGCTGCTGGCCTACCTCTTGGCGAAGCGGTGGCTGCCCCGGTACGCCGTCCTGGTCGCTCTGGCGGCGGGCGTCGCGGCCAGCGCGGTCAGCTCCCGGCTGGACATCCATCTGGACCGGATCGAGCTGGCCAAGCCGGTGCTGACGACCCCGGAGTTCTCGGTCGCCTCCCTCATCGGCATCGCGGTGCCGATGATCCTGGCGACGCTCGCCTCCCAGAACGCACCGGGCATGGCCGTGCTCACCGCCTCCGGCTACCAGCCCAAGGACCGTCTCCTGATCGGTTCCACGGGCCTGGTGTCCACGGCACTGGCCCCCTTCGGCTCCCATGCCATCAACCTCGCGGCTATCACCGCCGCCATCTGCACCGGCCCCGAGTCGCACCGCGACCCGAAGCGGCGCTATGTGGCGGGAGTCTCCTGCGGAGCGTTCTACCTCCTCATCGGAGCCTTCGGTTCCACGCTGGTGGTGCTCTTCGCGGGCCTGCCCAAGGAACTGGTGGCGGCGGTCGCCGGAGTGGCCCTGCTCGGTGCGCTGGCCGGCGGGCTGACCGGGGCGGTGAAGGAGGAGAAGGACCGCGAGGCGGCCCTGATCACCTTCCTCGCCACCGCCTCCGGCCTCACCCTCTTCGGCATCGGCTCCGCCTTCTGGGGCCTCCTCTTCGGCGTCATCGCCCACCTCGTCCTGACCCGCTTCCGTAAGCCCGCGGAAGCCGCCAAGTAAGCCGGGCCGGCCCCGCGCCGGCCGCGGCCACGACGAGACCGGGGCCCACACGGGCCGCCGGGCACCTTTGTGTGTCCGGCGGCCGGTGCGGAATGGACGGTCTTCCCTCGCCACCCCGGCAGCCTTCGGATATGGCTCCGCCCGTGAGCCCTGAGCCCGTCACCTGCGGAAATCCTGAGCCACTGCCGGCCTCATCCCCTACAGTGCCGACGACATGACGGCTCTTGCATCCTTCGACTTCGTGCGTCACATCGATGGGCTTCGCTACCACTTCGAGCACGACGGTGAGCGCCACGGTCGCCCCGCCTACCGGCGAACGGATGGGCAGGTGTGGTGCGTCTGGTCACCGGCCGATGGCTGGCACTGCGAGATCGACGGCGGTCTCGTCACCGCCCACCCCCTGACCGGCCAGGGCGACGAACCCGAACCCCCTGCCACCGTCTGGCGTAGCTTCAAGAACGAACGCTCCTACCTCTACGATCTCCGTCCACTCCGACCTCAGGCGTGATCCGCCGGACAGAACCTAGCTCGGGCTGATCGCGGCTTCGATATGGGCGAGTTGGGCGGCGAGGATCTCCTCGAAGGCGGCGTGGCGGTCCGCCCCGAGGGGACGGACGTCGCGGGCGAAGTGGGCCAGGGCCGGGAAGCGTTCGGGGTCGGCGCCCAGTACCGCCACCCGGAACAGCTCCATGCCCTGTTCGTGCTCTTCCGGGTTGACCGTGGCGGCCCCGGCCTCGGAAGCGATCAAGGCGGCGATGAGGACCGCGATCCGGTGGTAGCGCACCGGGATCTCCTCGTCGGGCAGCCCTGACGCGCGCAGTGCCTGTAGCACCTCTTCCATGACCAGCCGGGAACCGGTGCCGCTGGACGCGTAACGTCCCCAGACTGCGGCGAGCTGGGGCTGCTGCCCGAAGGCCTCTCTCACGCGCAGGGCCAGGGCGGTGATGCGCTGCTTCCAGTCGCCCTCGCCGCGGTGGCCGTCCATGGCGGCCAGGAGAATCCGGTCGGCGACCGCGCGCAGCAGTTCGGTCTTGCTGCGGAAGTGCCGGTAAAGGCTGGAGGAATCGGTCCCGAGGGCCGCGGCGAGCTTACGCACGCTGAACGAATCCGCGTCGCTCGTGCGCAGCAGCTCCGCCGCGGCATCCAGGATCTCTTCGGTCGACCAACGCCTTCGGCCCGCCATCTTGCTCCTCTCTCCGGATTTCAGCCTAACCTATGCACTTGGCGTTGCACGCACCGCGTGCATAATGAGGACGTGAGCTGGCCGGGCGGCCCGGCAGGAAGCGGGACGGCCGGCCGCGCGTGCCCTGTTGACCGGGGGCGGGCGACCGTCGCGGAGCTCACCCCGGGGAAAACGAAAGGACGCATGAGGTGCAGAACCCACTGGATCCTTCGGCGCTGGACGCCGCCATCGAAAACGTCCACCGCGCCGGCCTGCCGGGCCTGTTCGCCGAGGTGCGGGACGGCGACCAGGTCTGGCGCGGCGCGGCCGGGACCGCCGATGTCGCCACCGGCCGCCCTGTTACCGCCGGCATGCGGCACCGCGTCGGCAGCATCACCAAGACCTTCACCGCCGCCGCGGTCCTCCAGCTGGTCGAGAGCGGTCGGATAGGGCTCGACACACCGATCGGCCACTACCTTCCGAAGCTGGTTCCCGGAGAACGCGGTGCCGCGATCACGGTCCGGATGCTGATCAACCACACCAGCGGCCTCGCCGAGTACCTCCCGTACGCCTACCCCTCCCTCAAGGCGTACCCCGCCCTCGCGGACACCGGACCCCAGAGCCTGGACGACCACCGGTTCACGCGGTTCGACCCCACTGAACTGATCGAGATGGGGGTCACCGCACCCGCCGTCGGCGCCCCGGGCGGTACGCCGGGGGTGTACTCCAACACCAACTATCTGCTCCTCGTCCAACTCCTGGAACAGGCGACCGGCACCACGGCCGAGCGGTACATCACCCGGAACGTCATCGAGCGCGCCGGGCTCCGGGACACCGAATTCCCCGCCGGACCGTACGTCAACGGGCCGCACTCGCAGCTCTACGAGGCGTGGTTCGGCATGATCGACCCGCCGCGCGACTACAGCGTCTACGACATGTCATGGGTGGGGCCGTCGGCCTCGCTGATATCGACCGTCTCGGACCTCAACCGCTTCTACGGCCTGCTGCTGGCCGGGGAGATCGTCAGTCCGGCGTCGCTGGCGCAGATGCAATGTACTGTCCCGGTCGTCTCCCAGGAGCAAAAGACGATCGACTACGGCCTCGGCCTGCACCCGATGGAGGGGCCTGGTCAGGGCACCTTCTGGGGCCATGGCGGCACGGTCTGGGGTGGTGGAGCGCTGGCCATGACCCGGGCCGACGGCAAGCGGCAGATGGCGGTCGCGGTGAACATGCAGAGGTGGAACAGGCTCGACTCCTCAGGCAAGCCGCAGCCGCATGCCATCGATGTCGCGCTGGCGACTCTGTACCGCGTGGCGATGTACGGCTGACGGGGCCGGTCATCCCACCTGCGGCGCGGCCGTGCGGGCGCCCCGCTCATCGCCGTCCGCCGTCAAGACCGGCCCTGGCCACGTCAGCAGAGCCGGGTGACCGGCCCGGTGCGGCGGCCTCAGGGTCGTCCGCACAACCGCCGCGGACGAGACCCTATGGACGACCGCATGGGCCCCGTACGGATGTCCGGTCACGACGCCCCCGAGCCCGCGCCCTCCTGCTTCAGATTGGTCACCTTCCGGGGGAGTGGCCCCGTGCCGTCGGCCGGCGGGGGAGTGGTGCCGGGCGGGCCGGTGCCCTGCTTCAGGCTGTCGAGAATGGCCAGGGCCTGGCCGACGATGCCGGAGACGATCTCGTTGACCCCGTCGGAGCCGTTGAGGACGGTCAGCCGGGCGCCGGAGAGGCCCTCGGCGGCGGACTCGGCGAGGGCGGGGAGGTTCTCGACGGTGCGGTTGGCGGCGATCAGTTCCTGGTTGCCCTCCCGCAGTGAGACCGCGAGGGCGGTGTTGGCGTCGGCACGTGCCTGGGCGACGGTCCGTTCGGTGTACGCGCGGGCGTCCGCCTCGTACCGGACCTGGTCACGCTGCGCCTCCGCCAGGGTGCGCAGCCGGTACGCCTCGGCGTCCGCGGGGCGGCGTACCTCGGCCTCCAGCCGCTGGGCGGCGAGCGAGGCCTGCCGCTGGGCCAGTGCGGTCTGCTCCTCGATGACCTCCTGCGAGGCCCTGGCCTGGGAGAGCGGGCCGGCCTGCGCGGCGCGGGCGTTGTACTGCTCGGTCTCGGCGAGGAACCCGGCCCGCTTGATCGCGGTGTCCCGCTCGTACTCGGCCTTCAACGCCGCCGCCTGCTGCTCGCGTTCGGTCGCCTCCTGGTCGGCCTTGGCCTGCGCGATCCGGGCCGTGCTGGCCACCGCGGCGGCGTGCGGTGCGGCGAGATTGGTGATGTAGCCGGAGGTGTCGGCGATCTCCTGGATCTGCAGGGCGTCAACGACGATGCCGAGCTTCTCCATCTCGGAGTGGCTGCCGTCCTTGACCTCCTGGGCGACCCGGTCCCGCTCCCGGATGATCTGTTCGACGGTCAGTCCGCCGACGATCGAGCGCAGATGACCGGCGAAGATCCGGCCCACCAGCTCTTCCATGGTGGCCTGCTCGGCCAGAAACCGGCGCGCGGCGTTGGCGATGGACGTCTGGTCGTCCCCGACCTTGAAGACGGCGACCGCCCGGACGCCGAGCCGGATGCCCTGCTGGGTGACGCAGTCCTCGGAGATCTCCGCCTCCCGCAGCGACAGCGACAGCACACTCGCCTTCTGTTTGACGGGCATGACCCAGCAGCCATGGCCGGTGACGATACGGAATTGGGCGTCCCCGGCCCGGCGCTTCGAGCCGGAGATCAACAGCGCCTCGTTGGGCGCAGGAACATGCCAGAACAACATCGGAAGGCTCCTGGTCCGATGCGACCGGTTCCGGTGGGGGTGCGGGCGCGGCCGCGGGAAAAGGGAGTGCTCACGTGGCCGGACACGGTCGGCGGGAGCGCCGGATCACGCGGGCAGCGGCGCGACGATCACCGACCGCGCCGAGGTGTGGTCCACCACGATGACCTGCGTGTGCCGGGCGATGGGCTCGCGGGACCAGGCGGCGAAGGCCTCGGTGCCGCCGCGCACGGGCAGCAGCACCTCACCCGGGCCGTCGGTCGGGATGGAGACGGTCACCCGCCCGATCACCCCGATCGGGCTGAAGTCCGTGTCATCCGTCGCGCTCACCCGGGCTCCGTCGCTGGTCAAAGCCGCTGCCGGCGCAGCCGCCGGACAGCGGGAAATCCTCGACAACTCAACGGTACTCCGGCCGGGGTGCCGCCCGCGCCGCCGGCCCGGCGGGCGTCGTCGACCTGGCTCAGGCGTCCAGCCGGGCGGGCCGGGCCGCCGGCACCGACGGCTTTCTCGGGGGCAGTACGTCGGGCGCACGATGGGGCCGCAGGGCCGTGAGGGCGGTCTCGGTCTCCTCCATCAGCGCGCGGTAGGAGACCAGGCGCTGCCACTCGGGATCGGCGACCCCGGGCACCGTGGCGGCGCGCTCGGTCCACTGCTTCACCAGCCCGGCGTACACCGGTGTCTGCCTGATGACCTCCGCGGTGATCCACCGGGGCATCTGCCCGGGGCGGGGGAGGGACGTCGGTCCGTGACCTGCGACGGTGCCGGAAGAGGGGACGCTCATGGCCGTAGAAACGATTCTTCGACGCTGGGGTCACTGCGTATTTTTGCAGCCGTCCCTAATTCCGCCAGGCAGGCAGGGACGCATCTCCCTCGAATATCACCTTATGCAGTGATCTATAGCCGGGAAGCGGTCCAATCCGGACGAAGGAACGTTGTCGCAGTCATGGAACCGAGGGAGTTGTGGGAGCGCCACGCGGTACTCGCACAGGCGTTTTGCAGCAGCGATGACGAGGTCCGCCGTACACAGGGACTCCTCGACGAGGCCGAGGCCCGTCGTTCGCGGACCCTGGCCGCCTTCGCCGTGACCGTGGGCAGCGACGCGGTGGTGGCGGATCTGCTCGGCCTGGAGGAACGCGAAGTGCGGCTGGCCCGGCGCACGGTGGGCAAGGAAGACGCCCGCGCGGTCGCCAAGAGCCTGCTCGCCCAGCCCCCGTGCGAGCCCGCCCCCGCACCGCAGCAGCCCGCGCCCCAGGCCCCCGCGGCGCAAGCCCCCGCACCGCAGCCCCCTCAGGGCGCCGCCGCGCCGGGCCCCGTCGCGCCGCCGCCCCAACAAGGCCCGGCCGCCGCCCCCCAGCCCTCCGAACCGGCCTGGGCCCCGGCGCTGGACGCGGTCCTGATGAGCAGCTGGCACAACGGCGTCGACCTCACCGCCCTGGCCACCGAACTCGGCCTCGACGTCCGGCTGCTGGTGGCCCGCGCACAACAACTGTCCGCAGAGAGCCGCCCGATGCCGCCCACCCCCTCGGACCGCACGGGACGGCACCGCCGGCTGGTCAATGTCCCGCCCCCACAGCCGGAGACGCCCCATCTGACATGGCGCGAGCGACCACAGCAGCCCCCACGGGAGCACTACGAGCAGGAGCACTGGAAGCAACAGCCGTACCAGCACTACCCGGACCAGCAGCAGTACCAGGAATACCGGGTGTACGAGGAACACCAGCAGTATCAGCAGCCCACCCAGCCCACTTGGGATGCCAATGCCATCACCGCCGCCCAGCACGACTGGGACGGCATCCTCAGTCAATGGGAGGCCACCGCCGCACCCCAGCCACCCCTTTCCGCGCCCGGTCAGGGCGGCGGGTAACGGGGCCGCGCCGCCGGGCGCCGGAGGCATCCGGGCCGGCGGGCGCGTCGGCCGCCGGGCAGTGGCCGGTGCCGCCGCTGGGCGGAAAACCGGACGCCGTTCCATCCTGACGTCGATTACAGTGGGCGCCGAGCCGTGACTGGCGCTTGGGTGGAGTACCACCGGGGAGCGGCTCGGCCATCCACGGTCCGTGCCGCGCGCCTGGGCGATCCCACACGACGCTCAGGAGCAGCCCATGTCCCCGGACGCCCGCCTCATGGACGGCAGCGCACTGGCCCGCAGCATGGTCGAAAAGGCCGCCCGGCGCGCGGCCGACCTCACCGAACGGACCGGCACGGCACCGTGTCTGGCGACCGTACTCGTCGGCGACGACCCCGCCTCGGTGACGTATGTCCGTATGAAGCGCAACCGCTGCGCGAAGGCCGGGATACTTTCCCGGCATGTGGCGCTGCCCGCCGCCACCACGACCGCGGAGCTGGTCGACACGATCACCGCACTGTCGAACGACCCCGCGGTGCACGGCATCCTGTTGCAGCACCCGGCCGGCCCGCACATCGACGAGCGCGCCGCGTTCGAGGCGATCGCCCCCGAGAAGGATGTCGACGGCGTCACCTGCCACTCCTTCGCCGCGATGAGTTTCGGCCTGGACGGCTTCGCCTCCTGCACGCCCGGCGGCATCCTGCGGCTGCTGGATCACTATGACGTCGACCTGGCCGGTAAGCACGCGGTAGTGGTCGGCCGCAGCGCGATCCTGGGCAAGCCCGTGGGGATGCTGCTGCTCGGCCGCAATGCCACCGTCACCTACTGCCACTCCCGCACCACCGATCTGGCGTCGCTCACCAGGGAGGCCGATGTGCTGATCGCGGCCGTCGGCCGGCCCCGGTTCCTGGGCGGTGAGCACATCAAGCCCGGAGCCGTCGTGATGGACGCCGGCTCCAACCCGGGCAACGTCGGTGATGTGGACTTCGACGCGGCACGCACCCGCGCCGCCCTGATCACCCCGGTCCCCGGCGGCGTCGGCCCCATGACCATCGCCACCCTGCTCACCCAGACCGTCGACGCCGCGTCCGCCCAGCTGAACGCGGTCTGACCGCCGCCCGACGCGGGGCCGGGAAGCCGCCCGGCGGAGCGGGCGGTGGCGCCGGGCGCGGCGGCGCGGCTGCGCCCGGCGCGTCCGGTGTCAGTTCAGCGTCCGCAGCATCGAGGCGTCGAACGGCACCAGGGCGTCGGTGCGGCCCTCCAGGATCTTGGCGGCCCACTCCGGGTCGCCGAGCAGGGCCCGTCCGATGGCGACGAGGTCGAACTCGTCCCGCTCCAGCCGGTCCAGCAGCCGGTCGATACCGGAGACCCCCGCCTGTTCGCCCTGGAACGTCCCGATGAACTCGTTGTCGAGACCGACCGAGCCCACGGTGAGGGTGGGCCGGCCGGAGAGCTTCTTGACCCATCCCGCGAGATTGAGGTCCGAGCCCTCGTATTCGGGCAGCCAGTAGCGGCGCGTCGAGCAGTGGAACGCGGTGACGCCGGCGTCCGTCAGCGGTGCCACGATCTCCTGGAGTTCCTCCGGCGTCTCGGCGAGCCGGGCCTCGTAGTTGCCCATCTTCCACTGGGACATCCGGAAGAGGACCGGGAAGCCGGGCGAGACCGCTGCCCGGCAGGCCGCCACGATCTCGGCGGCGAAACGGGTACGGGCGGTGCGGCTGCCGCCGTAGGCATCGGTCCGCCGGTTCGTGCCCGACCACAGGAACTGGTCGATCAAGTAGCCGTGCGCACCGTGCAGTTCGACTCCGTCGAAGCCGAGCCGCTCGGCCGTGGCCGCCGCCTCGGCGAACGCCGCGATGACCTCGTCGAGATCCCGCTGTGTCATGGCGTGCCCGGACGGGGTGCCGTCGAGGGCGATGCCGGACGGGCCGGACGGCGGGGCGTCGGGGAACGGCGGTGCGCCCGCCTTACGGGCCATGCCGACGTGCCACAGCTGCGGCATGATCGTTCCGCCCGCCGCGTGCACCGATTCCACGACCCGGCTCCAGCCGTCGAGTGCGTCCGCGCCGTGGAAGCGGGGGACGGCGCCGCTGGTGCCGGCGGCGGGGTGCCCGACGTAGGTCCCCTCCGTGATGATCAGGCCGACGCCGCCGGCGGCGCGGCGTGCGTAATAGTCCGCGACATCGGCGCCCGGGACACCGCCGGGCGAGAACTCGCGGGTCATCGGCGCCATGGCGATCCGGTTGGGCACGGTGCGGCCGCCCAGGGCGAAGGGGCGGGAGAGCGTCTGGGCCGCACGGGTGGCGGCGGCGCTGGCAGTCACGTGTGGGTCTCCTGGGAAGACAACGCGGGCGCGGAACGACGCCGGCCGGCAGACGTTCCGCTGTTCCGAACACCACACGGCGCTGCCGTCATCCGCCGCGCACTGTCTGCTGCGCCACAGTCGCCACCCCGCGGTCGTCGCACCGCCGCCACGCACCGCCGCGGGCACCCCGCCGTCGCCCCCGCGGCCGTTCCGCTGCCGCGTCGCACCGCCGGCCGCGGTCAGGTGGTGACCGGCTGGGCGGCGCGGGCGAGTTCACGGCGGAGGCGCATGAAGGGGCGGGGGCGGTTGAGGGCCAGGACGGCGGTGGTCCGCCCGTCGCGTTCGTAGCAGGCGAGGAAGCTGCGGTCGTCGGGCGAGCCCTCGACGATGCGCGGGGTGTCGGTGGGCAGGCGCCGGCCGGCGAACTGGATGCGTACGCCGTACTGGTCGGACCAGAAGTACGGCAGGCTCCGATGGGCCGCGACGGTGCGGCCGGCCAGCAGGTTCCGGACGGCGACGGCGGCCTGTTCGGTGGCGCTGGTCCAGTGTTCGGCGCGGGTGCCGTCCGCCCTGGCGACATCGCCGACCGCCACGATGTGGGGCTGAGGGGTGGCCCCGCCGGCGTCGCAGCACACCCCGTCGTCGAGCGGGAGTCCGGAGCCTTCGAGCCAGGCGGTGTGGGGGCGTACCCCGATGCCGATGACGACCACCTCGGCGGGGAGCAGCCGGCCGTCGGTCAGCTCGACCGCGGAGACACGGTTCCCGGTGCCGCCGTCGTGCAGGCGGGCGACACCGGTTCCGGTCAGCAGGGTGACGCCGTGGTCCGCATGGAGGGTGGAGCAGATCCCGGCCATCGCCTCGCCGAGTTGGGGGACGAGGGGGAGCGGGGCGGCTTCGACCACGGTGACGTCATGGCCGAGTGCGGCACAGGACGAGGCGACCTCGGCGCCGATGAAGCCGCCGCCGATCACCACGACCCTGACCGGCCCCCGGGTCAGCTCCGCGCGCAGGGCCTGGGCGTCCTCAAGAGTGCGCAGGGTGTGGGTTCCGGCGGGGGCCGGGCCGGGGAGGCGGCGCGGGGTGGCGCCGGTGGCGATCACCACACCGTCGGTGGTCAGGGACCGGCCTCCGTCGAGGAGTACCGCGCGCCCATGGGTGTCGAGCCCGGTGGCGCGGGTGCCGAGTCGCCATTCGGCGTCCAGTTCGGCGGTCTCCTCGGCGTCGGCGAGGGCCAGTTGACCCAGGTCAGCGGTGGCGCCGGTGAGGAAGCCCTTGGACAGCGGCGGGCGGTCGTAGGGGCGGTGGTGTTCCTCCCCGACGATCACCAACCGGCCGTCGAATCCCTGGGCGCGCAGGGCCCGCGCGGCGTAGAGGCCCGCCAGCGAGGCCCCGATGACAGCGACCGACTTCATGCGGCGGTGCCTTCCTCGGCGGCGTGGTGGTGGACGTAGATCATGCCGTCCTCGACGGTCACGGGGTGGGTGCGCACGGCCCGGCGGGCGGGCAGGCAGGTCGCCGCTCCGGTGCGCAGATCGAACGACGCGGCGTGCAGCGGGCATTCGACCAGGCATCCCTCCAGCCAGCCGTCCGAGAGGGAGGCGTCCTGGTGGGTGCAGGTGTCATCGATGGCGTACAGCTGCCCGTCGGCATGGAAGACGGCGATCGGAGGTGCGGTGTCGATGCGTACGGACTCGCCGGTGGGCAGGTCGGCGAGCGGGCAGACAGGAATCACAGGACCCCCCTGTTACTGTTCGGTATCATCGAGTTTCGCGTTGCGCACGATGAGGCGCCATGCGCAACAGAATCCAGCCGGGGAGCGCCTGCGTCAAGCGGTCCCCGGAAATGCCGAACCTTCGAATCCCGGGCCTCGGCCGGGGTGCCAGGTGGTGAGATCCAACAGATGACGGACAGCGTGGAGGGGCGGGCGGAGGCCAAGCCGCCGAAACAGCCGGGCGGTGTGCAGTCGGTGGACCGGGCCGTGACCGTGCTGGAAATCCTGGCGCGGCACGGCGAGGCCGCCGTGACCGAGATCGCCGAGGAGTTGGGCGTCCACAAGTCGACCGCGTTCCGGCTGCTCGGGGTGCTGGAGAACCGCGGGCTGGTCGGGCAGGAGCAGGAACGCGGCAAGTACTACCTCGCAGCCGGGGTGCTGCGGCTGGCCGGAGCGGCGGCCGTACGGCTGGACATCTCCCAGGAAGGCGCGCCGGTCTGCCGGCAGCTGGCCGAGGAGCTGGGGGAGACGGTCAATATCGCGGTGCTGGAGAGCGACGCCGCGGTCAACGTCACGCAGGCACGCGGCCCGGCCTCGGTCACCGCGCAGAACTGGCTCGGCCGGCGTACGCCGCTGCATGCCACCTCCAGCGGCAAGGCGCTGCTCGCGTACCAGCCCAGGGCGGTCCAGGAGGCCGTGCTGGCACGGAAGTTGCCGCGGCTCACCGAGCGGACGGTCACCTCGGCGGCCGCGCTGCGCCGTGAGCTCGCCGAAGTGGTCGAGCGGGGTTTCGCGGTGGCGATCGAGGAGCTGGAGCTCGGGCTGCGGGCGGTCGCGGCGCCGGTGCGGGGGCCCGACGGCTCGGTGATCGGGGCGATCAGTGTGTCGGTGCCCGCCTACCGGCTGGCCGAGGAGCGGCTGCCCGAGGTCGTCAAGGCCACCGTCTCCGCGGCCGAGGAGCTGTCGCGGCGGATGGGGTACGGCCGTTGACCCGGTGACGGGTCAGGGCGGCGGAGGCGGGGCCGGGGCGTACGTTCCGGCCCCGCCGCCGTGTCCGGGCGCGCGGGCAATCCGTTGCCAAGAGCTGGCTCGTACCTCTTGACGGTGCCGATCCGGCGTTCCCACTATGTCTCTCATCGCGCAACCAGTCGTGCAGTGCGCAACACTGAGGGGTAGGGCATGCCACACCACGTCCATGCCGTCGTCGCGGCGAAACAAGGCGCACCGGTCGAGCCGCAGACGATTCTGGTACCGGACCCCGGCCCGGGAGAAGTGCTCGTCACCGTGCAGGCCTGCGGGGTCTGCCACACCGACCTGCACTACCGGGAAGGGGCGATCAACGACCAATTCCCGTTCCTCCTCGGCCATGAGGCGGCCGGTGTCATCGAGTCCGTCGGCCCCGGCGTCACCGATCTCGCCCCCGGCGACTATGTCGTGCTCGCCTGGCGGGCGCCCTGCGGCAGCTGCCGGTCCTGTCGTCGCGGCCGGCCCTGGTACTGCTTCGACTCCCGCAACGCCACCCAGCCGATGACCCTGCTGGACGGCACTCCGCTCACCCCCGCGCTCGGCATCGGCGCCTTCGCCGAGAAGACGCTGGTCGCCGCCGGGCAGGCGGTCAAGGTCGACCCGCACGCCCGTCCCGAAGCGGCCGGTCTCATCGGCTGCGGAGTGATGGCCGGTTACGGGGCGGCGGTGCACACCGGCGGGGTCGGCAGCGGGGACACCGTCGCGGTCATCGGCTGCGGCGGGGTCGGCAACGCGGCGATCGCCGGGGCCTCGATCGCCGGGGCGCGCCGGATCATCGCGATCGACATCGACGACCACAAGCTGGACGGCGCCACCCGCTTCGGAGCCACCCACACCGTCAACTCCCGTGGCACGGACCCCATCGAGGCGGTCCGCGGACTGACCGGCGGCCATGGCGCGGATGTGGTGATCGACGCGGTGGGCCGGCCGGAGACCTACACCCAGGGCTTCTACATGCGGGACCTGGCCGGCACGCTGGTCCAGGTCGGCGTCCCCGACCCCGGCATGCGCCTCGAACTGCCACTCATCGACCTCTTCTCGCGCGGCGGCGCCCTGAAATCCTCCTGGTACGGCGACTGTCTGCCCAGCCGCGATTTCCCCGTGCTCATCGACCGCTACCTCAGCGGACGGCTCGACCTCGACGGATTTGTCACCGAGACGATCGGCCTGGACGAGGTGGAGTCCGCGTTCGACAAGATGCGCGACGGCCGGGTACTGCGCTCCGTCGTGGTCCTGTAACGGCGTCACACTCACCCCAGTGGACCACCCCGACCAGCAGGAGGAGGGACATGTCCCGTACGCCCGCCCCCAGTTCCCGTGTGGTTGTCATCGGTGCCGGCATCGTCGGCTGCTCCCTCGCCGATGAGCTGACCGCCCGCGGCTGGACCGATGTCACCGTCCTCGAACAGGGCCCGCTGCCGGCCCCCGGCGGCTCCACCTCGCACGCTCCCGGCCTGGTCTTCCAGACCGGCCCGTCCAAGACCCTGACCGAGTTCGCCGCCTACACCGTCCAGAAGTTCCGCTCCCTCGATGTGGACGGGCTGTCCTGCTTCAACCCGGTCGGCGGTCTGGAGATCGCCACCACCGAGGCCCGCTGGGCCGATCTGCACCGCAAGGCCGGACTCGCGGCCTCGTGGGGCGTCCGTGGTGAACTGATCGGCCCACAGCAGTGCAAACGCCTGTGGCCGATGCTGGGCGAGACCACGCTCCACGGCGGATTCCACACCCCCGACGACGGCCTGGCCCGCGCCGTGCTCGCCTGCCGCGCCCAGATCGCACGGGCCGAGAGCCGCGGCGCCCGCTTCCTGGAGCGGCACACCGTCACCGGGATCGAGCGGGCGGACGGCCGGGTCACCGGCGTCACCACCGACCGCGGCACCTTCCCCGCCGACCATGTCGTCTCGGCCGCCGGCTTCTGGGGCCCGGTGATCGGCGCGATGGCCGGGGTGGACGTACCGCTCCTCCCGCTGGCCCACCAGTACGCCACCACCGCACCGCTGCCCGAGCTCGCCGGCGTCAACGACCCGCGGACTGAGGCGAGCAAGCCGATCCTGCGCTTCCAGGACCGCGACCTCTACTTCCGCGAACACACCGACCGGATCGGCATCGGCTCCTACGCCCACCGCCCGATGCCCGTCGACCCCTTCACCGTCGCCGCCTTCGACGACGCTCCCGTGATGCCGTCCTCGCTGCCCTTCACCGCGGAGGACTTCGCGCCGAGCTGGCAGGACAGCATCGGACTGCTGCCCGCACTGGGCTCGTCCCGGGTGGCCGAGGGCTTCAACGGTGTCTTCTCCTTCACCCCCGACGGTATGCCGGTCCTCGGCGAATCCCGCGAACTGCGCGGATTCTGGCTGGCCGAGGCGGTCTGGGTCACCCACTCCGCGGGCGTCGCCAAGGCCGTCGCCGAGTGGATGACGGACGGCCGGCCCGCCACCGACATCCATGAGTGCGACCTCTACCGCTTCGAGGACGCCCAGCGCTCGCCCGCCTACATCGCCGACCGCGGCGCCCAGAACTTCATCGAGGTCTATGACGTCATCCATCCGCTTCAGCCCATGGAAGCGCCGCGGCCGCTGCGCACCAGCCCCTTCTACCCACGGCAGCAGGAGCTCGGCGCGTACTTCCTGGAGGGCGGCGGCTGGGAGCGCCCGCACTGGTACGAGGCCAACGCCCCGCTCGCCGAAGGGCTCCGGCTTCCCGAGCGCGACGCCTGGTCGGCGCGCTACTGGTCACCGATCGCCGCCGCCGAAGCCCGCGCCACCCGGGAAAAGGTCGCCCTCTACGACATGACCCCGCTGCGCAGGCTGGAGGTCACCGGCCCCGGCGCCCTCGCCTTCCTCCAGCGGATGACCAGCAACAACCTCGCGAAGAAGCCCGGCGCGGTCACCTACACCCTGCTGCTGGACGAGACCGGCGGCATCCGCTCCGACCTCACCGTCGCCCGGCTCGCCCCGGACCGCTTCCAGGTCGGCGCCAACAGCGGAGCCGACCTCGACTGGCTGCTGCGGCACGCCCCCGACGAGGGAGTCCAGGTCCGTGACATCACCTCCGGCACCTGTTGCATCGGCGTCTGGGGCCCGCTCGCCCGCGCCCTGGTCCAGCCCCTGACCCGCGACGACTTCTCGCACCAGGCCTTCGGCTACTTCCGGGCCAGGCAGACCTACCTCGGCCATGTCCCGGTCACCGCCATGCGCCTCAGCTACGTCGGCGAGCTCGGCTGGGAGCTGTACACCACCGCCGATATGGGCCTGCGCCTGTGGGACACGCTCTGGGAGGCGGGGCAGGAGCACGGGGTGATCGCCGCCGGGCGCAGTGCCTTCAACAGCCTCCGCCTGGAGAAGGGGTACCGCGCCTGGGGCCATGACATGACCACCGAGCACGACCCCTACGAGGCCGGGGTCGGCTTCGCGGTCCGCCCCGCCAAGGGCGACTTCATCGGGCGGGCGGCGCTGGAGGGCATGACCGAGGAGACCGTCTCCCGCAGGCTCACCTGCCTCACCCTCGACGACCCCGCGGCCGTCGTCCTCGGCAAGGAACCGGTCCATGTGGACGGCGCTCCGGCCGGTTATGTCACCTCCGCCGCCTACGGTTACACCCTCGGCCGCGGGATCGCCTACGCCTGGCTGCCGGCCGGCGCGGCGGCCCCCGGCACCCCCGTACACATCGAGTACTTCGGCGAGAAGATCCCCGCCACCGTCGCCCAAGAGCCCCTCTTCGACCCGCAGATGGAGCGTATCCGCAGGTAGCCCCGGGACCCGTCCACGGTGCTGGTGATCCGCTCGTCCTCCGTACGCAGAAGGAGCAACCGCATGGCTCCCACCTACGACGTCATCGTTCTCGGCCTCGGCGGCATGGGCAGCGCCGCCGCCCACCACCTCGCCGCCCGGGGCGCCCGGGTCCTGGGCCTGGAGAAGTTCGGCCCGGTGCACAACCGCGGCTCCAGCCACGGTGGTTCCCGCATCACCCGTCAGTCCTACTTCGAGGACCCCGCCTACGTGCCGCTGCTGCTGCGCTCGTACGAGCTGTACGAGAAGCTGGAGCGGGACAGCGGCCGGGAGATCGCCACCCTCTGCGGCGGGGTGATGCTCGGCCGCCCCGACAGCCGTACCGTCCGCGGCAGCCTGGAATCCGCCCGCCAGTGGGACCTCCCGCACGAGATGCTCGAACCCAAGGAGATCCGCCGCCGCTTCCCGACCCTGACCCCCGCCGAGGACGAGGTCGCGCTGTACGAGGCACGGGCGGGCCTGGTCCGGCCGGAGTACACCGTCGCCGCACATGTCCAGCTCGCCGGCCAGGACGGCGCCGAGCTGCACTTCGAGGAGCCGGTCACCCGCTGGGAGGAGCTGCCGGGCGCCGCCGGGGTCCGCGTCCACACCCCCGAAAACACCTACACCGCAGGCCAGTTGGTGATCTGCCCCGGTGCCTGGGCGCCCCAGCTGCTCACCGACCTGGGCGTGCCGTTCACCATCGAGCGGCAGGTCATGTACTGGTTCGCCCCGCGCGGCGGCACCGCGCCCTTCGTCCCCGACCGGCACCCGATCTACATCTGGGAGGACGACCGGGGCGTCCAGATCTACGGCTTTCCGTCGATCGACGGCCCCGACGGCGGCGCCAAGGTCGCGTTCTTCCGCAAGGGCACCGTCTGCACCCCGGAGACCATCGAACGCACCGTGCACGACCACGAGGTACGCGCCATGGCCGACCAGCTCGCCCCGCGCCTCCCCGCCCTCCCCGGCCGCTTCCTCAAGGCCGCCACCTGCATGTACTCCAACACCCCCGACGAACACTTCGTGATCACCCGGCACCCCGGGCACCCGGAGACGGTGACCGTCGCCTGCGGCTTCTCCGGGCACGGCTTCAAGTTCGTACCGGTGGTCGGCGAGATCGTCGCCGACCTCGCGCTGACCGGCACCACAGCGCACCCCATCGAGCTGTTCGACCCCCGCCGGCCCGCCGCCGCGGCCGCTTGAGGAGAGCCCCCATGACGACCACGCCCACCGAGTCCTCGCCGGCACCCACCACGCCCGCGCCCGCTGCCGCCCCGAGCCTGATCGCCACCCTCGCCGGACACCACTACACCGACCCCGGGATCTTCCGCCAGGAGCAGGAGAAGATCTTCGAGCGGCTGTGGTTCTGTGCGGTCCGCAGCGCCGACCTGGAGAAGCCCGGCGCCTTCCGCACCGTCCGGATCGGCCGGGAGAGCGTACTGATCACCCGCAACCGCGCCGGTGCGCTGCGCGCCTTCCTCAACATCTGCCGGCACCGCGGCGCGCAGCTGTGCACAGAGGAGTCCGGCGAGGTCCGCCGCAACCTCCAGTGCCCCTACCACGCCTGGACCTACGACCTCGACGGCCGCCTGGTGGCCGCCCCCAACCTCCAGAAGATGCCGGACATCGACCGTACCGAACGCGGCCTGGTCACCGTCCCGCTGCGCGAGTGGCTCGGCTACGCCTGGGTGTGCCTGGCCGACGAGCCGCCGTCCTTCGAGGACACCGTGATCGGCGCGGCCGTCGAGCGGCTGGGGGACGCCGCCTCCCTCGACCGCTACCGCACCGAGGGGCTCGCCCTCGGCAAACGCCTCACCTATGACGTGCGCGCCAACTGGAAGCTCATCATCGAGAACTTCATGGAGTGCTACCACTGCGGCACCATCCACCCCGAACTCACCGAGGTACTACCGGAGTTCGCCGACGGTTTCGCCGCCCAGTACTACGTCGGCCATGGCGCGGCCTTCGCCGAGGAGGCCACCGGATTCACCGTGGACGGCACCGACGGCTTCGGCCGGCTCCCCGGCATCGAGGACACCCAGGACCGCCGCTACTACGCGATCACCGTCCGCCCGCAGGTCTTCGTCAACCTCGTCCCGGACCATGTCATCGTCCACCGGATGTTCCCGATGGCCCCCGACCGCACGGTGGTCGAATGCGACTGGCTCTACCTGCCCGAGGTCGTCGACTCCGGAGCCGATGTCTCCAAGTCCGTCGAACTCTTCCACCGGGTCAACGCCCAGGACTTCGACGCCTGCGAGCGCACCCAGCCGGCCATGAGCTCCCGCGCCTACCGCGACGGCGGGGTGCTGGTGCCCAGCGAGCACCACATCGGCGCCTTCCACCAGTGGGTCACCGACTGCCTGGCGGGCGGGAGCGGCTGATCCGCGGCCTGAGTTACAGTCAGCCCCCGTTGGCGCTCGGGCACATACGAGCGCGGCACAAGGGGGAGCGCACCATGAACCTGTCGTTCGAGCGGCCGGCCGCGTACGACCTGGGCGCGGACGCGGATCTGGGCCTGTGGCTGGCCGAGTGGGCGGAGTACGCCGACCGGATCGTCCATCTCGGGCCGGACGACGGCCGGGACCACGGGCAGCTGTGCTGGGACGTCCTGGCGCCCACCGGCCTGCTCGCACCGCACTGCCGGGAGTGCCGGCACCCGCACGGCGGCCCGCGCCGACCGCAGCAGATGGCCTCCGCCCTGCACCGGCACATCCCTCCGGCCGAGGCATCGCCCTGGATCGCGGCCACCCTCATCCGCAGCCTCGTCTTCCCGGGCGGGGACGGCCCGATGCGGCCCGTGGCCGACGCGCTCGGCGACGGGCTGGTGGAGCTGCTCGGCCCGGACGCCCAGTGGCGTGCCAATGGCTACGCCGCGTACCGGGAAGGCGCCGAAAGGAACGTCTCCTGGAAACCGGTCACCGAGGCCACCTTCGACGCGGCCGTGGTCGGCATCGGCGGTGGCCATGCCGTGGTCGTGGTGGCCACCGGCGAGGACTGACCCGGCAGTTCGGCCTCGTGCGGTGCTGCGGCGAGGGGCCCGGCCTCAGCCGTCGTCGCGACGGCGCCGGGGCCGCGAGGACGGCTCCAGCGGCCCGGGCGGTGGGGTGAGGCCGGACGGGGGAAGACCGGAGGCGTCGAGCGGGGGACCGGCGGCGAGGACGTCCTCGCCGTACAGGTCCTGCACCCAGTTGTCGTGGTAGACGGTGTCGAGATAGCGCTCGCCGAGGTCCGGGGCGATGGCCACCGCCGTACGGCCCCGGGCGTCGTGCCGGGTCAGCCAGTCCGTCGCGCCGCTGACCACGGTGCCGGTCGAGCCGCCGAACACGAAGCCGCGTTTGGCCAGCCGGTGGCAGGTGCGGATGGTGTCCGCCTCCGCGACCCGTACCACGTCGTCGACATAGGACTCGTCGAGCAGCGGCGGCTGGACGCTCATGCCCAGGCCGGGGATCATCCGGTGCCCCGGAGTGCCGCCGAAGGTCACCGAGCCGACACTGTCCACGGCGACGATCCGTACCGGCCGGTGCCACTCCCGGAAGTAGCGGGCGCAGCCCATCAGGGTGCCGGTGGTGCCGGCGCCGACGAACAGCAGGTCCAGCCGCGGGAAAGCGCGGGCGATGGCCGGTGCCGTCCTGCGGTAGTGCGCCTTCCAGTTGCTCGGGTTGGTGTACTGGCTGAGCCACAGACAGCGGTCGTCGGAGGCGCACAGATTGCGGATGTAGGCGAGCCGGGCACCGAGGAAGCCGCCGTTGGACTCCTGGTCGGCGACCACATGCACCTGGCTGCCCAGAGCCTCCATCATCAGCCTGGTGGCCAGGTTGCAGCGGGAGTCCGTCACGCACAGGAAGCGGTAGCCCTTGCTCGCCGCGATCATGCTCAGCGCCACGCCGAGGTTGCCGGACGAGGACTCGACCAGGACCGTCTCCGGACGCAGGTCTCCGGCCCGTTCGGCGGACTCCACCATCTCGGTCGCGGCCTTCAGCTTGATCGAGCCGGCGAAGTTGAAGCCCTCGCACTTGAGGAAGAGGGAGTGCCCGAAGATCGACCGGAGGTCGACATAGAGATCCTCCTCGTTGAACGCGTAGGGCGCGGATATGACTGGCACGATGGTCTCCTCACCTGCGACAGCGCACCGTTGGACGGTCCGTCCGACCGTGGCCGCTCATCCGTACCGGCGCAGTTCGTGGAAGAAGCCGTCGACGACCCGCAGTTCCCCGGACCGGACCACCTCGTCGTAGACGTACTTGCCGACCGCGAGATCGAGCACCCCGAGGCCGAAGGGGGAGAAGACGGCGGTCCGGTCCGCGGGCACCGCGACCCGGCCGGCCAGCACGTCGTCCAGCGTGCCGTGCAGGAACTCCCGGTTGCCGGTGAGCTGTTCGGTCAGATGCGGGGAGGTGGCGGCGCGCAGACAGTGCTCGATGTCGTCGACGATATTGGTCGAGGTCAGCAGGATCTGCGGGGCGAGGTCGCGCAGCGACACATGCACCACCACCGGGTGGTGACCGAACCACGAGACCTCGTGGACATGGGGCCGCGGGGCGACGGTGGCGAAGACCACCAGATCGCTTGCGCGGATCAGCTCCTCCGCACTGTGGTGCACGGTGACCCGCCCGGTGGTCCGGGACTGCTCCAGGTACAGACGGAAGCCGGCCGCGCTCTCCGCGGAGAGGTCGTGCACGCCGATCTCGTCGAACGACCAGCCGGTGCCTTCCAGGAAGGTGTGGATGTAGCGGGCGATCAGGCCCGCGCCGAAGAACCCGACGCGGGTCGGGCGGGGGCGCCCGCGGCTGAGCCGGTCGGCCGCCGAGGCCGCCGACGCCGCGGTCCTGGTCGCGCTGATGATCGAGCTCTCCAGGCAGGCGAACGGGTAGCCGGTGTCATGGTCGTTGAGGATCAGTACGGCCGAGGCCCGGGGGATTCCGGCGGCCACGTTCGGCGGGAAGCTGGAGATCCACTTCAGGCCGTCCACCCGGGTCTCCCCGCCGATCGAGGCGGGCAGCGCGATGATCCGGGACGACGGGCGGTCGGGGAGGTGCAGGAAGGACGAGGGCGGGTTCACCGACTCACCGGCGCCGTGCAGCCGGTAGGTGGCCTCGACCACGTCCACGATCTCCTTCTCGCGGCCCTCCAGCGCCTGCTGCACCTGGGCACCGGAGATCACCGCGAAGGACGGCGTGGGGGGCGGCCCGGGTGTGGGCCGGGACGGGGTGGGACGGACGGTGGTCATGGGTCAGTTCACCTCAACGGTCGGCGAGCAGTCGGCCAGGCGTACGGGGTCGGCCAGGGCCACCACCACGTCCCGCGGCCCCTCGAAGGCCTCCCGGCTGTGCGCGCTGCGGACGTTGTCGACGAGCAGCAGGTCACCGGCCTCCCACGGCCGGCGCACGGTGTGGGCGTCGTAGACCTCGTTGAGCAGGAGGACGACGTCCTCGGCGAGGGGCTCGCCGTTTCCGTAGCGGGTGTTGAACGGCAGCCCGTCGGGCCCGTACTCGTCGATCAGGTACTCCCGCACTTCGGGCGCCATCGTCCACTCGTTGAGGAACGCGATCTGGTTGAACCAGCAGCGGCGGCCGCTGACGGGGTGGTGCAGCACGGCACTGCGGCGCTGGGTGGTGCGCAGACCGCCGTCGGGCTGCCAGGCGAAGTCGATGGCGTGGGCGCGGCAGTAGCGCTCGACGGCGTCCCGGTCCTCGGTGCCGAACGCCTGGTCCAGCGTGGCCCCGATCTCGGGGTGGTAGCTGCGGGTCAGCAGCCAGCCCTCCCGCTCGAACCGCTCGGCCAGGGCCGGGGGCAGCGCGTCCAGCACGGCCGCCGAGTCGGCCACCCCGGTGGCCCCGCCGGTGGTGGGGGCGCCCAGGCACGCGAACAGCATCAGCCCGGGGAACTCCAGGGTGTAACTCAGCTCGTGATGCATGCACATCGGCTGGTTCGGGGGCCACTTCGACGAGGAGTAGACGCCCTCGGAGTAGGTCTGCCGGAGGGCGAAGGCCTCCCGCTCGGTCAGCGGGGCGACGCCCAGGCCGTGGCGCACGGCGCCGACCCCGGCCGGGTCGCGCATCCCCAGGCCCCGGATCAGTACCGCACCGTGCTCGGCGACGACGGCGCGCAGGGCGTCCCGTCGCTCGGCCGCCCAGTGCGCCGCGCTGTCGGTGGTGCCGACCCGCAGCATCGGAGGTGTGCCGGGTTCCCGTTCCAGTTCGGGCAGGGAGATCGAAAGTGACGACACCATGGTGGTTCTCCTCTCCGTGGCGGCTCGGGACGCAGCCGGCCGTGCGGTGTCGCACCGCACGGCCCGTGCGGCGTCGTTCGGTTGGGTCCGTGGCAGTCCGGCCCGGTCGTCGATCTGCCGGGCGAGATCGGCGAGGACCGGATGCCGGGTGAGGTCCCTGACGGAGACCGCACGGCCCAGGGAGACCGCGAGGGCCACGGCGGACAGCGAAGTGCCGCCGCAGTCGAAGAAGTTGTCCTGCCGGCCGATCCGGTCCCGGGGCATGCCGAGCACCTCGGCCCAGGCCGCGGCCAGCCGTCGCTCCGTCGGCGTACGCGGTGCGTGGTAGTCGTCCTCGACCGTGTCGAGTCCGCCGGCGAGTGCCTCCAGCGCCTTCTTGTCGATCTTGCCGTTGGCGGTCAGCGGAAGACTCTCCCGCCAGAGGAAGACGGACGGGACCATGTACTCCGGCAGCAACTCGCCCAGCCGGCCCCGGAGGACATCGGCCTCCAGCGCGTGCCGGCCGGAGTAGAAGGCCACCAGGCGTTTGCCGTGTCCCGCCCGCTGGGTGACCACCACCGTGCCGTCACCGACTCCGGGCACCCGGAGCAGGGCGTTCTCGATCTCACCCATCTCGATACGGAAACCCCGGATCTTGACCTGGCTGTCCCGGCGGCCGAGGAACTCCAGCTTTCCGTCCGGGAGCCAGCGTCCGTGGTCACCGGCCCGGAAGAGCCGCTGCCCCGGACGGTGCGGATCCGGCACAAAGGCCAGCCGGGTGCGCTCAGGGTCGTTGATGTACCCGCGGCCCACGCAGACCCCGGAGAAGACGATCTCTCCGGGGGCGCCGAGCGGCACCGGCGCCAGGTGTTCGTCCACGACGTACACCCGCACATTGTTGACGGGGCGTCCGAGCGGCACCCGCTCGGTGTCCGGCACCCCGTCCATCACCTCGTGGTGGGTGTCGTCCGAGGTCTCGGTCAGCCCGTAGGCGTTGACCAGATGGATCCCGGGCCGGGCCGCGAACCAGCGCTGCACCAGCTCCTTCTTCAGCGCCTCCCCGGTGACCGACACACACCGCAGATCCGGCAGCGCGCCGGGCCGCTGCGCGAGGGCGGACAGCACGACATCGAGGTACGACGGGACCACCTGGAGCACCGTGGCCCCTCCCTCGCCCACCGTGTCGAGGAAACGTCCCACGTCCAGCACGGCGGCCTGCTCGACCAGCAGGGTCCGGCCGCCGACCAGCAGCGCCGAGAGCAGCTGCCACAGGGAGATGTCGAAGCACTGGGGCGCGGTCTGGGCGACCACCTGCCCCTCGTCGATCGCCAGGTCATCGATCTTGGCGTAGAGGTGGTTGAGCATGCCCAGGTGCTCACACATCGCGCCCTTGGGCTCACCGGTGGAGCCCGAGGTGAAGTAGATGTACGCCAACTGGTCCGGGCCGACCCGGACCTCGGGGTCGCTGTCCGCGGGGCTCGCCGCGCAGACGGCGTCGATGAAGAGGGTCCGGACCCCGGGCACCGAGGCGAGGGCCCGGTCGAGACCGGCGGTGCTGCCGGGTTCCGTCAGCACCTGCCGGCACCCGGCGCGCGAGAGCATCAGCGCGATCCGGCCGGGCGGAAAGTGCGGCTCCACCGGCAGGTACACCCCGCCGGCCTTGAAGATCGCGATCACCGCGGCCAGCCACTCCAGATTGCGTTCGGTGACCACCGCGACGACGTCTTCCCGGCCCAGCCCGCGGGCCAACAGGGCGTGCGCCAACCGGTTGGCGCGGACGTTGAGTTCCCGGTACGTCCACCGCCGGCTCCCGTGTACGGCGGCGATGGCGTCCGGGTGCGCCCGGACCCGCTGCTGGAACACCTCGTGGAACCGGCGGTCCGGCAGCGGCCGGCTCGGTCCGGCCAGTCCTTCGAGCTGACACCGGAGTTCCTCGGCGGAGAGCAGGGACTGCCGCCGGTGCTCGGCGTCCGGATCGGCGGCGAGCAGCGCGAGCGCCGTACGGTAGTAGCCGCCGATCCGGGCGGCGCAGTCCGCGTCGAGGACCTCGGTCCGGAACCGCAGCCGCAGCACCTCCCGGCCGTCGTGGCGCACGAGGGCGACCCACAGCACGGTGTCACCGACCGGACCGCCCTCCGCACCGGGCAGGTCGAACACGGTCTCCGGGTCCCCCTCGGCCGGAGCCGGTTCCGGCCCGGATCCGGCGGCCGGGAAGCCCCGGCGCCGCAACAGCTCCACCTCGGCCCGGTGGGTGTCCAGCAGGAGGGTCCGCCAGGAGCCGGCCGCGGTCGTCAGCCGGCACGGCAGCGGAGTGCCGCCCCGCTCGGCGAGGTAGCCGGTCGTGACCTCGTGGTCGCCGGACAGCACGGCCAGCACCTTGGCGTGCGCGGCCAGCAGCACCGAACTCAGCGGCATCCGCAGCCGGTCGGCCAGCCGGCGCAGGGTGGCCGGCAGGTGTTCCGGAAGGGCCGTCGTGTGCTCGGCGGTCCCCGGAACCGGGATGCGGGTCCAGCGCGGAACCCTGGTGTACGCGCCGTCGGCCGACCCACCGCGATCGCGGCGGGTGTGGGCTGTCATGGATGTGGTCATAGGCTCCTACCTCCAGCCCTCGCCGGTGTCCTGGCCGCAGGTCTGCCGGGCCGGATTGCCGCCCCAGTGCGTATGCGGCGGGACGGCCTCGCCCTTCATGAGGAAGGAGTCGGGCGCGAGCACCGCGCCGTCACCCATGGCCACGCCGTAATGGACGAAGGCGCCGACGCCGAGCGTGCAGCCCGCGCCGAGCGTGCTGCGGTCGGATTTGAAGGTGCCGTCCTCCTGCGAGTGGCACTGGACGACACTCCCCACGTTGAGGGTGCAGCCGTCCCCGATGGCGGCCAGGGTCCGCTCGGTCAGATAGCAGCCGTCGTCGAAGACCCTGCGGCCGATCCGGACCCCCAGCAACCGCCAGATCAGGTTCTTGAACGGGGTGCCGTTGAAGAACAGCAGATAGGTCTCCGAGGGCACCTTCCAGAAGCGTTCCCGCCGCCAGAAACGCGGATCGTAGATCGAGCAGAACAGCGGGCTCAGGGGATGGAACGCCGTCACGGCCCGTTCGACCAGCACGAAGTAGACGACACCGGACACCAGCACCAGGACGTTGCCCAGCGCGATCGCCAAGGCGCCGAGGGAGTCATAGAGCTCCGCGGCGACGGCCACGAGCAGGGTGACCCAGAAGAAATAGAGCCAGCGCACCAGGAGGTAGAGCGCCATGGTGGCGGCGTTGTGCCGGTTCTTGGCGGTGAGGTGGCGGCGCAGCTGCTCGCCGCTCTTCAACTGGTCGAAGGTGCTGTCCCGTTGGACCGAACGGGGGATCTCGAAGCTGGGCGAGCCGAGGAGCCCGACGCCCTCCCGGACCTCGCCGTCGACCGGGACCATGACCTTCGTCGCGAGCAGGCAGTTGTCACCCGTCTTCCCCCGCGAGGGGTAGGCGATCCGGTTCCCGAGGAAGTTGCGTGGCCCGATCGAGGTCCGGCAGACGCGGAAGGACGTGTCCGAGAAGTCGGCGTTCATGACGGACAGACCGTCGGCGACCATCGTCCCGCTCCCGACGGAACTCAGGTACGGGGTCTCGTGCTTGACCTCGGTACCGAAGTTCGACCCGGTCTGTTCGATCCGGGAGAGGTCGTAGCCGAGGCCCCGCAGGTAGTGCACGATGGCGGAGCTGTCACCGAACAGCCGCATCAGGAACTTCCGGTTGGTGGTGAGAGCGATCAGCCGGTGCACCGCGTAGTGGAAGCCGTACAGCGGATAGACCCTGCCCGGTGTGATGGTCCGGCTGAGCAGCCGGGGGACCGTGGCCTGGAAGAGCAGCCCGAGCGGCACGGCGGCGAAGAAGAGCAAGGACAGCAACAGGGCGTCCATGTAGAACGTCCCGTCGCCCAGCGCCGTGGGGCCGGGCTCCAGGACCGCGGTGAGCTGCGGCGCCTCGGCCAGCAGGATGCCCACACCGCCGACCGCCAGCGGCACGTACAGCAGCAGCACGGTCACCAACTGGAGTGCGCTGTGCACCGTCCTGCGCAAGGCACCGCAACGGGCCGGCCCCACCACGCGGTAGTCCACGTCGGTCCGCTGTGCCGGCGATCCGTGCCAGTGTTCGCCGTCCGGCACCACCTGCCCGCTGTGCAGCGACGAGGCATGGCCGAGCTGCGCCCCGTCACCCAGCGCCGTCTCGATGTCGAGCACCGTGGCCTCACTGATGACCACGTTCTTGCCGAGGACCACCGTGCCCGTCTGCATCAGACCGGCCTGTGCCCGGTAGCAGTTGAGGAACGCGTCCTTACGGATGACGGTGCCGTCGCCGAGGGCCAGCAGATCCGTGCACACCGGCACATTGCGCGAGAAGACCGTGACGCCGCGCCCGATTTTCGCGCCCAGGGCCCGGAGATAGAGCGTGTAGAGCGGCGAACCGACGAACAGCACCAGCGGGTTCGCGCGGATCAGCGTTTTGACGACCCAGAAGCGGAGGTACGGCAGGCTCCAGACGCGGAACTGCTGGGGCTTCCACCGGCCGATGAGGACCCACTTCACCAGGATCGGAAGGGCGCACAGCAACAGCAGACCGGCCGTGCCGCACAGCACCGAGCGCAGATATCTGCCGAACATGCCGGACCCGGCGGCGATCCACTCATAACCCCAGGCCGTGGCGACCGCGACGAGGGAGGTGTACCCGAGGAACGTCAGCAGTTGCAGCGCTCCGCACAGGACGTACCGAGAGGTGCCCCTGACAGCGGGAGCCGGCGCCGACGGGGGAGTCGGTGCCGGGGGCGGGGTCTCGACCGGGAAGGACGGTGGGGAGCCCGCCAACGCCGTGGCCAGCGCCCGGATCGTGGGATACCGGTAGATGTCCTTCATCGACACCGGCGGCAGGTCGGCACGCTTCCTGACCCGCGCACAGAAATGTGCCATCACCAAGGAGTCGGCGCCCAGGTCGTCGAAGAAATTCCGGTCCACCGGCGTCTGCCCCGTACCCATGACCTCGGCCAGCGTGACGGCGAAGGCGGCCTCGACACCGGGGGCCGGACCGTCCGCGCCGCACCGGCCGGCCGGGGATTCCTCCGGATACGAGGTCAGTTCTTCGACCGGCTCTCCGACCATGGCGACCTCCCTGACAAGCGCCGACGACCGTCGTCCCGTCACCGGGTCCCGCAGGCGCTCGATGGGCGTCGCACGGGCAGTTCCTAATGTGTATTCGAGGCCCGTACGGGTGTGGATTGCACCAAATGCCCATTTTCTCCTGCGGGGATCTCCCCGTTCCCTTACGCAAGAGCTCCGCAGCGGGGATGACCTGCTGCTTCGGCCCCTTGGAGACCCGGTCTACGGACGTCGTCCACATCCCGCACGCCATGGCGCGCCGAGCGGCACGGTGCGCGCGCCAGGAGGGCGCCCGCTCAGCCGAACGGGCCCCGACCGGCTGCGGTCCGCGTGAGGGAACGTCAGCCTGGGAGGGCGCGGCCGGTACGTGGCAACGCGTCCCGCCGCGCTCCATCCCGGGGAACCGGGCCGCACCGGACTGACGAGGGGACGGTCGACACGTCGTGAGGCGCATTTCGCACACCGCACCCGAGGGGCCCCGGCCGCCGGAGCGGTCTGCCGCGGACCGTCACGTGGACGATCTGCTCGTGCGGGTCGCCCAGGGTGACGAGCGTGCGTTCGTCGGCGTGTACGACGCCCTCGTGGTGCCCGTCATGGGCTTGGCCGCTCGGATCCTGCGCGATGAGGCGCAGGCTGAAGAGGTGGCTCAGGACGTGATGATCGAGGTGTGGCGGAAGGCCGACCGGTTCCGCCCCGAGCGCGGTGCCGCGAAGTCCTGGGTCCTGACGCTGGCCCACCGGCGAGCGGTGGAACGGGTGCGATCGGTGCGGGCCGGCGCGGAACGCGAGCGGAAGGCCGCGCAGCTGGCCCACCAGACCCCGTTCGACGAAGTGGTGGAGGCCGTGGAGGAGCGGGAGGAACGGGCGCAGGTCTACCGCTGTCTGGCCGGCCTCGGGAACACCCAGCGCCTGCCGCTGGTCCTCGCCTACTACCAGGGAATGACCTACGCGGAGGTCGCCGAGGCCCTGTCCACCCCCGCGGGCACGGTCAAGACGAGGATGCGCACCGGCCTGCGGAGACTGCGCGTCTGTATGGGAGGCGACTGATGTCTGCTGCCGAGGATCCGCACGAGGCGCTCGGGGCGTATGTCCTGCACGCCCTTCCGCCTGAGGAGGCGGCCGCCTTCGCCACCCACCTGGCCGGCTGCGACGCCTGCACCCGGGAGGTCGCCGACCTGGAGGCCACCGTCGCGTGTCTGGCCGAAGCGGAAGCGGTCACCCCGTCCGACGCGCTGCGCCGGCGGGTCCTCGAACGGATCGCGACCACCGCCCAGGAACAGCTGCTCCGCCGCGAGCCGTCCCGGCGCGAGGGGCCGCGACTGGACCTGGAGGTCTGACCCGCCGCGACGGCCGTACGCGCGGCTCGCGATCCGACGGCCGAGCCTCCCGTGGCGCCGGGCAGTGTGGTCCGACCACACGTCCTGTGTGACATAGTTTTTGCACGGGGGCATGAGGGCCGAGCCGGGGAGTTGGGGATGACCGCCGAATGGCGACCTGTGCGGCAGTCGCGTACGCATGAGCTCGTGCTGGAGCGCATCGAAGAGCGGGTGCTCGCCGGTGAGCTCAAGGCCGGGGACCGGCTGCCGCCCGAGCGCGAGCTGGCGCCGGTCCTGGGCGTCAGCCGGTCCGCGCTGCGCGAGGCGCTGCGGGTGCTGGAGACGATCGGAGTGCTGGTCGCCCAGGCCGGGCGCGGGCCGGACGCCGGGGCGCGGATCGTACGCAACCCGGACGACGCGCTGGGCCGGCTGCTGCGCCTGCACTTCGCCCTGGGCAGTTACCGTCTGCACGATGTGCTGGAGGCCCGGGTGGTCCTGGAGCGCTCCAGCTTCGAGGCGGCCGCGGAGCACGCCTCGGCGCAGGACCTCGACGAGGCGGAAGCGCTCCTGGAGCGGATGCGCGAGCCCGGCGTGGGGGCCGCCGACTTCAATGACCTCGACACCCGGTTCCATGTCGCCATCGCGCGCAGCTCGGGCAACCAGCTGACCTCCACCCTCACCTCGGCCGTACGGGAGTCGGTGCGCCCGCTGATCCTGCGGGCGCTGGAGACGGCGGAGGACTGGCCGGCCACGGCGGCGGCGCTGAACGCCGAGCACACCGAGCTGCTGCGACTGGTGCGCGCCGGCAAGGGAGCGAAGGCCGCCGATCTGGCGGAGGCACATATCCGTGGTTTCCACGGCCGGCTGGTCGACGAGAACGCCCCGGCGGAGCAGGAGCAGGAGCAAGGGGACGAGGGCCGGGCGGGCACGGACCGCTGAGCCCGCCCGGCCTCTCCCGTACGCCTACGGCAGCATCCAGGACAGCACCGGCAGCGACTGGAGATAGACCAGCACGCACAGGACCGCCAGCATCGCGACGCTGTAGCCGGCGACCTTGCGCAGCAGGATCCGCTCGGTGCCGGGCCGTTCCACCGCGGTCGCCGCGATGGTCAGGTTCTGCGGGCTGATCAGCTTGCCGACCACGCCGCCCGTGGTGTTGGCGGCCACCAGCAGGGTCGGGTCGATGCCCGCGGTCTTGCCGGCGGTCTGCTGAAGGGTGGCGAACAGCGCGTTCGACGAGGTGTCCGAGCCGGTCACGGCGGTACCGAGCCAGCCGAGGACGGGGGAGAGCAGGGCGAAGAGCCCGCCCGCGGCGGCGAGCCAGGTGCCGATGGCGAGGGTCTGCCCCGACTGGTTCATGACGTAGCTCAGGGCCATCACGGTGGCGACCGTGGCGATGGCGGTGCGCATGTTGCGCAGGGTGCGCACGGCGCAGGACAGTCCCGTGCGCGCGGTCATCGGGAAGCGGTCGGCGTCCTTCGCGCGGCTGTAGATCAGCATCACCAGGAGCCCGGAGAGCAGCAGCAGGGTGCCGGGATTGGCCAGGACCTCCAGCTTGTAGACGGCGCTGCCCGCGGGCGAGCCATCGGGGGCGAGGAGGTGGCCGTACAGGCCCGGCCAGTCGAGCTGGAGGGTGAGGGAGCCGAGCAGCCCGGGTATGTCGAGTCCGCCGACGTCGAGCTTGGCGAGCGCGAAGACCGCGATCACCAGGAGATACGGCAGCACGGCCAGGAAGGTGCGGCGGCGGGTCAGCGGTTCGGCCGTGACCTGGGAGCGCTGGTCGTCCGGTGTCGTGGGGGTCCAGAAGCGCAGCATGACCACCGCGGCCCCGAAGCCGGCGAGCGCGGCGACGACATCGGTGAGCTCGTAGGCGAAGTGGGCCGAGCACCAGAACTGGGCCAGGGCGAAGACGGCGCCGGTGACCAGGGCGACGGGCCACAGCTGCCGCAGACCGCGCCGGCCGTCGACGAGGAAGAGCAGCAGCTGCGGCACGAAGAGGGCGAGCAGCGGGCTCTGCCGGCCGATGACCGCGGCGAGGGACTCCGCGGGGATGCCGGTGAGGTTGCCCGCGGTGGTGATGGGAATGGCCATGGCGCCGAAGGCGACCGGCGCGGTGTTCGCGACCAGGACGGTGACGGCCGAGGTGAGCCGGGGCAGTCCGAGCGCCATCAGCATGGCGGCGGTGATCGCGACGGGCGCGCCGAAGCCGGCCAGGGCTTCGAGCAGTCCACCGAAGCAGAACGCGATGAGCATGGCCTGGATGCGCAGATCGCCGCGGCCGACGGCGTTGAAGGAGCGGCGCAGATCGTCGAAACGGTGGCTGACCACGGTGAGTTCGTAGAACCAGATGGCCGACACGACGATCAGCATCACCGGGAAGAGCCCGAAGGCCGCGCCCTGGGTGGCGGACAGCGCGCCGAGCCGCAGCGGCATGCCGAAACCGAGGACCGCGACCAGGAGCGCGGTCAGCAGGGCGCCGAGGGCGGAGTGCAGCGCGGAGCGCTTGGCCGCCATCAACAGCAGGAAGAAGGCCGCCAGGGGCACCAGGCCCAGTAGCGCGGTGGTGGTGAGGCTGTCCCCGACGGCGGCCACGTCGGGGGTGTAGGCCGCCAGGGCAGCGGGCGGAGTGGTGGCCACGGAGTGCTCCTCATCGAGTTCTGCGCGCCGTCCGGCCGGTGGTGAACGTCCGGTTCCGGCCATCGCGGCGCCGTGTGGCTGACGATCGGTCCTCAGTAGCCCACCGAAGATGTCGCATGTCAATAAGGTCGGACCAAACTGCGTCCTTACTTTTCTCTCTCGGTTCGAGGGGAGTATGGTCGGACCATAAGCGCCAGGGAGGCTCTATGCGCATCGCTCTCTTCGCCACCTGTCTGGGAGACACGCTCTTCCCGGAGGCGGTGAAATCCACCGCGGTACTCCTGGCCCGCCTGGGCCATGACGTGGTCTTCCCGCCGCAGCAGACCTGCTGCGGCCAGATGCATGTCAACACCGGCTATCAGCGGGAACCGGTGCCGCTGGTGCGGAACTTCGCCGAACAGTTCGGCGATCCGGCGATCGAGGCCGTGGTGGTGCCGTCGGGCTCCTGCGCGGGCTCGGTCCGTCATCAGCACGAGCTCGTCGCCGAACGCTACGGGGACGCGGCCCTCCGCGCCGGTGTGGCCGCCGTCCGGACCAAGACGTACGAGCTGTCCGAGTTCCTCGTCGATGTCCTCGACGTGACGGACGTCGGCGCGTACTTCCCGCACCGGGTGACCTACCACCCCACCTGTCATTCGCTGCGCATGCTGCGGGTCGGCGAGAAGCCGCTGCGGCTGCTGCGTGCCGTCGAGGGCATCGACCTGGTGGAGCTGCCCGAGGCCGACGCCTGTTGCGGCTTCGGCGGCACCTTCGCGGTCAAGAACGCCGAGACCTCCACCGCGATGCTGCGGGACAAGATGGACCACATCACCGGCACCGGCGCCGCGGTGTGCACGGCGGGCGACTCGTCCTGTCTGATGCATATCGGCGGTGGCCTCTCGCGCATCAGGTCCGGTACGCGGACCCTGCACCTGGCCCAGATCCTCGCCGCCACCCGCACCGCGCCGCACGTCCTGACGGAGGCCGCCCGATGAGCAGTCCGACCGGCCCCGCGACGCGGGGCACCTTCCTCGGTATGCCGGCCGTCCCCCCGCGCTCCCCGTACGGGACGGGCCATCTGCGCGGAGAGCACAGCTTCCCCCGGGCCGCTCACGACGAGCTGGGCAATGAGCAACTGCGCCGCAACCTGGGCAAGGCCACCCACTCCATCCGCGCCAAGCGCCTCGCCGTCACCGGTGAACTGCCCGACTGGGAGCAGCTGCGCGACGCCGGCTCGGCGATCAAGACCGACACCATGAACCGGCTGCCCGAACTGCTGGAGCAGCTGGAACGGAAGGTCACCGAGCGCGGCGGCACCGTCCACTGGGCCCGGGACGGCGTCGAGGCCAACGAGATCGTCACCCGGCTGGTGCGGGAGACCGGCAGTGACGAGATCCTCAAGGTCAAGTCGATGGCCACGCAGGAGATCGGCCTCAACGAGCATCTGGCGAGCCAGGGGATCGCGGCGCTGGAAACCGATCTGGCCGAGCTGATCGTGCAGCTCGCCGACGACCGGCCGTCGCACATCCTGGTGCCCGCGATCCACCGCAACCGCGAGGAGATCCGGGAAATCTTCCTCCGGCACATCCCGGGCGTCGACCCCGCGCTGGACGCCGACCCCGCCCGGCTCGCGGCCGCGGCGCGCGCGTTCCTGCGCGAGAAGTTCATGACGGCCAAGGTGGCCGTCTCCGGCGCCAACTTCGGCATCGCCGAGACCGGCACCCTGGCCGTGGTCGAGTCCGAGGGCAACGGCCGGATGTGTCTGACGCTGCCCGAGACGCTGATCACCGTCATGGGCATCGAGAAGGTCCTGCCACGTTTCCAGGACCTGGAGGTCTTCCTCCAGTTGCTCCCGCGCTCCTCGACCGGTGAGCGGATGAACCCCTACACCTCGCTGTGGACGGGCGTGACACCGGGCGACGGCCCGCAGGAGTTCCATCTCGTGCTGCTCGACAACGGGCGGACGGCGGCGCTCGCGGACCGGATAGGGCGCGCGGCGCTCCACTGCATCCGCTGCTCGGCCTGCCTCAACGTCTGCCCGGTCTACGAGCGGACGGGCGGCCATGCCTACGGATCGACGTACCCCGGCCCGATCGGTGCGGTGCTCACTCCGCAGCTGGCCGGAATGCACGGCGCCAAGAACGATCCCAACAGCTCGCTGCCGTACGCCTCCAGTCTGTGCGGAGCCTGCTTCGACGCCTGCCCGGTGAAGATCGACATTCCGTCGCTCCTCGTCGAGCTGCGGCACCAGCACACCGAACAGTCCGGGACGACCGCGGAGAAGCTGGCGATGAAGGCCGCGGCCGCGGTCATGAAGCGGCCGGGGCTGTTCACCGCCGCGCAGAAGGCGGCCGGACTCGGACGGGGGGCGGCGGGGCGGGACGGCACCCTCTCCCACCTGCCCCCGCCGCTCAACGGCTGGAGCGACAGCCGTGACACCCCCGCCCCGCCCAAGCAGACCTTCCGCTCCTGGTTCGCCTCCGCCGAGGGCGCGGCCGCGATGCGGGCCGCGGCCGAAGAAGGCGCCCGGCACACCGACGACGATCCGCAGGAGGCATCGTGACCGCGACCGCACGGGAGACGGTGCTCCACCGTGTCCGGGACGCCCTGGCCCTCTCCGACGGGCCCGAGGTGACCGTCCCCCGCGGCTATCGCACCGGCCGCTCGCTCCCCGACGAGGAACGGCTCGCCCTCTTCGTCGACCGGCTCGTCGACTACCGGGCGCAGGTCCGCACCTGCACCGCCGCAACCACCGCGGCGGTGCTCGCCGAGGTGCTGCAGGCACACGGAGCACGGAAGATCGGAGTGCCCCCGGGGCTCGATCCGGCCTGGCTGACCGGGTACGACGGGGAGACGGTGACGGATTCCGCTGACGTGCCCGCGCCCTCGCTCGATGGGCTGGACGGGGTGGTGACGGGCTCCGCCGTCAGCTGCGCCGAGACCGGCACGATCTTCCTGGACGGCGCCGCCGCGGACCAGGGGAGGCGCGCCCTGACCCTCGTCCCCGATCTGCACGTCTGTGTCGTCGAGCTGTCGTCGGTGCGGACCGGAGTGCCGGAGGCGGTGGCCCAGTTGACGCCGGAGCACCCGATCACGCTGATCAGCGGCCCCTCGGCCACCTCCGACATCGAGCTGGAGCGGGTCGAGGGGGTGCACGGTCCGCGCACGCTGGCGGTGGTGATCCGCACCGACCGCTGAGCGGCTCGGCGTCCTCCGGGGCGCGGCCGCCCTCACGGGACGGGCCGCGCCGCCCGCCGCCCATGCCGCTGCGCGCAGCAGCCGCAGGCCGTTGAGGCCGACCGCCGCGGCGAGTTGCACGGCGGCCGCGGATGGTCACCGGAAGGGCCTGCCTACAGGCTCCGGTTGTCCAGTACCGCCACCGCCCGTCGCACCCGGGCGGTCTCCTCGGTGTCCACGTCCCCGACGAGCAGGTCCGGCCGGTCACCCAGCTGTCCGCGTACGGTCCCGTCGGGGCCGATCAGCGCGCTGTGCCCGACACCGGTCGGCGCCTTGGTGGGGGCCTCGGGATCGGCCTGCGGATCCGGAGCGGCCTGATTGACCGCCGCCAGCCAGACCGTCGCGTCCAAGGCACGTGCCCGTACGAGCAGGTCCCACTGTGCGCGCTTGCCGGGCCCCGCGGCCCAGGCGGCGGGCAGCACCGACACCGTTGCCCCCGCATCGGCGTGGGCCCGGAACAGTTCGGGGAACCGCAGGTCGTAGCAGGTCGCCAGGCCCACCCGGACCCCGTCGACATCGATGGTCACCACGCGCTTCCCCGGGGCGACCGCGTCGGACTCCCGGAACCCGAAGGCGTCATACAGATGGATCTTGTCGTAGAACTCCTCGACCCCGGGCCCGGTGGCCAGCAGGGTGTTGGTCACCCGCCCGTCGTCCGCCGGGGTGAACATGCCCGCCACCACGGTCACGCCGGTCTCCCGGGCCACCGCCCGCACCCCCTCCGCCCACGGGCCGTCCAGCGGCTCGGCCACCTGCCCGAGCGCGGCCCCGAACCGCACCATGGCCGCCTCCGGAAGGACCGCCAGCCGGGCCTCCTCGCGTGCCGCACGGCGGACCTGGTCCTGGACGATCGCGAGGTTCTCCTTCGGATCGGTCGATGCCGTCATCTGGCACAGCGCGATACGCATGCGGATCTCTTCTCTCTCGTGCGGTGTCCTCAGGGCCTGGTTCCGGCGCCGCCCGGCCCGTCTCACCGCCGGGAGCGCCGGTGACCATCCTGCCTGCCGACTGCCCGGGGCCGGACGTCAGACAGGTGCACTCCTCCTCATCGTGCGCCGGAACCCGCCCCGGGAGCACGTCCGGGAGCACGTCCGGGAGGGGTACGGCGATCCCGGCCCCATCCGGACGGCACGGCGGGTGGCCTCCTCACGGTCGGTTACCGGGCTGAAATCCTGCGTGAGGCATCCCGGTGCCGGAGCCCTTCGGCGGACGGCCGGGCGGGCCGGTTTCAGACCGCGCTCAAGTCACCGCCCGTACCGGCGATTTCCTCCGGGCGCAGCAGTGCCGCGAGCCGGTCGGCCGGGAGCAGCCCCTGTTCCAGGACGAGTTCGGCGACACCGCGTCCGGTGGCGAGTGCCTCCTTGGCGATCGCGGTGGCGGCGGTGTAGCCGATGTGCGGGTTGAGGGCGGTGACCAGGCCGATGGAGTTCTGCACGCTGGCCCGGAGCGTCTCGGTGTTGGCGGTGATGCCCGCCACGCAGCGCTCGGCGAGGGTGCGGCAGGCCGCCCCGAGATGGGTGATGCTCTCCGAGAGGGAGTGCAGGATGACCGGCTCGAAGGCATTGAGCTGGAGCTGGCCCGCCTCGGCCGCCATGGTGATGGTGACGTCGTTGCCGATGACCTCGAAGGCGACCTGGTTGACGACCTCGGGGATGACCGGGTTGACCTTGCCGGGCATGATGCTCGAACCGGCCTGCACCGGCGGCAGATTGATCTCCGCGAGCCCGGCGCGCGGGCCGGAGGACAGCAGCCGCAGATCGTTGCAGCTCTTCGAGAGCTTGACGGCGATGCGCTTCAGGACGCCCGACAGATGGACGAAGGCGCCGCAGTCCTGGGTGGCCTCGACGAGGTTGGCGGCGGTGACCAGCGGCAGCCCGGTGAGGGCGGCCAGATGGGTGCGGGCCGCCTCGGCGTAGCCCTTGGGGGCGTTGAGGCCGGTGCCGATGGCGGTGGCGCCGAGGTTGATCTCGTGGATGAGCAGGACCGCCTCGGCCAGCCGGCTCTGGTCCTCCTCCAGCATCACTGCGTACGCCGAGAACTCCTGGCCCAGGGTCATCGGCACCGCGTCCTGGAGCTGGGTGCGCCCCATCTTGAGGATGTCGCGGAACTCCTCGGCCTTCGCCGCGAAGGCCGTACGCAGGACGGTCATCGAGTCGAGCAGTTCCCGGACGGCGATGATCGTGGCGACGTTGACGGCGGTCGGGTAGACGTCGTTCGTCGACTGGCTCAGATTGACGTGCTCGTTGGGGTGCAGATGGCGGTAGTCGCCCTTCTCATGGCCCAGGATCTCCAGCGCCCGGTTGGCGATCACCTCGTTGGCGTTCATGTTCGTCGAGGTCCCGGCACCGCCCTGGATGACGTCGACGACGAACTGGTCGTGCAGCTGTCCGCCGGACCGGATCTCCCGGCAGGCGGCGGCGATCGCGTCGGCCCGCTCGGTGTCGAGCAGTCCGAGGTCCTGGTTGGCCCGGGCCGCGGCCTCCTTGACGGCGGCGAGCGCATTGATCAGGTGCGGGTAGGTGGCGATCGGCGTACCGGTGATGGGGAAGTTCTCCACGGCGCGCAGGGTGTGCACGCCCCAGTACGCCTCGGCGGGTATCTCCCGGTCGCCGAGCAGATCGTGTTCGCGGCGGTGGCCGGCGGAAGTCATGGTGCAGCGGGTCCTTTGTGAGGTGGAGCGGAGGGGGAGGGGGCCGGGCGGGTGAGCCCGGCGGAGAGGTGATGGAGCGTCAGGTCACTTACGGAGCAAGGGTGTCCGCCGCCCGCAGCGCCCCGACCGGGGTGCCGCCCCCGATGACGGGTGTGGTGGCGAACGGGGCGAGGACGCCGGGATCGATGCCGCAGCGCGCCAGGGCCGCCGCGGTCACCGGCATCCGGGCGCGGTCACCGCCGTCGGCGATCTTCACGCCGACCGCCCGCCCGTCCGGCAGGGCCGCGATCTGCACGCCCTCGAAGCCGTCCTTGGCGAGCAGACCCGGCACCGCCCGCACCAGCCGGGCGACGTCCCGCCGGCTGCCGGACACCATCTCCGGGTGCGTGCGCATGGCGTGGGCGACCCGGCCCTCCTCACTGCCGGGCGCGGCCGTCGCCAGCCGGGCGGCGGCCCGGGTCAGCCCGTGGAGGGAGACGGAGAACAGCGGGGCGCCGCAGCCGTCGACCGTGACCCGCGCGATGCCCTGGCCGGTGAGGTCTTCGACCGTCGCGGCGAGTTCCCGCTGCAACGGATGGCCGGGGTCGAGGTAGCTGTCCAGGTCCCAGCCGCGGGCGCGGCAGGTCAGCAGCATGGCGGCGTGCTTGCCCGAGCAGTTCTGTGCGAGCCGGGTGGGCCCCAGACCGCGCCGGATCCACTCGTCGCGTACGGCGGGGTCGTACGGCAGATCGGGGACGTTGCGCAGCTCGTCCTCGGTCAGCTCGCCGGCGGCCAGGATGTCCCGGGCCGTGGCCAGATGCCGGTCCTCGCCGGAGTGGCTGGCCGCGACCAGGGCCAGCGACGGATCGTCCAGCGGCGGCAGGCCCGCGCGCAGCAGGCCGACCGCCTGGACCGGCTTGAGTGCCGAGCGCGGGTAGAACGCGGCCTCGATGTCGCCCGCCTGGAATGCCACGCTCCCGTCGGCCGCCAGCACCACGACGGAGCCGTGGTGGACGCCCTCGACGATGCCTCCGCGGACCACATGGGCGACGGGGACATGGGCCGGTTCGCGGACCGCGGGCGGCGCGCCCGCGGTCCGGTGCGGCGGCAGGGTGGTGCTCTGACTCATGATCAGTTCTCGGTGCTTTCGGTGCCGTGGGGGTTGTCTGTGCCGTGGGTGTTTTCGGTGTGCTGAGCGGGGGGTGCGGTGTGCGGGTGCGCGCCGCTCGCCTGCGCCGCCGCGGCGTCCTGGAGGATGCCGACCCGGCGCCGTACCAGGAACCAGCCGCCGACCAGCGCGGCCACGATCAGCGGCAGCGACAGCACGGTGGTGCGGCCGGCTCCGCCGTCGGCCCACATCAGGACCAGGACCAGGGCCAGGAAGGCCAGCGTCACGCACTCGGTCCACGGCGAGCCGGGGAGCCGGTAGCTGGGGCGGATGAGCTGTCCGGCGCGCGCCTTCCGCCAGAAGAGCAGATGACAGAGCATGATCATCGACCAGGTGCTGAGGATGCCGATCGCCGCGAAGTTCAGCACGATCTCGAAGGCCTCGCTCGGCACGACGTAGTTGAGGCCCACGCCCAGCACACAGACCCCGGAGGTGAGCAGAATGCCGCCGTACGGGACCTGGCTGCGGCTCATCACGCCGGTGAACCGCGGCGCGGAGCCGGACATCGCCATCGAGCGCAGAATGCGCCCGGTGGAGTAGAGGCCGGAGTTGAGGCTGGACATCGCGGCGGTCAGCACGACGAGGTTCATCACACCGCCCGCGGCCGGTATCCCGATCTTGGACAGCACGGTGACGAAGGGGCTCTCCCCGGCCGAGTACGCGCTCCAGGGCAGCAGCATCGCCAGCAGGACCACCGAGCCGACGTAGAAGACGGCCACCCGCCACATGATGGAGTTGATCGCCTTCGGCATGACCTTCTCCGGCTCCGCGGTCTCGCCCGCCGTGACACCGACCAGCTCGACCGACGCATAGGCGAACACCACACCCTGGATGACCAGCAGCATCGCCAGGGTCCCGGTCGGGAACACGCCGCCGTGGTCGGTGACCAGCGAGGGGCCGGGGGAGTGGCCGGCGACCGGGTGCTGGGTGACCAGCAGGAAGATGCCGATCAGCATGAAGACGACCAGCGCGCCGACCTTGACGATCGCGAACCAGAACTCCAGCTCGCCGAAGATCTTCACGGAGATGAGATTCACGGTCAGCACGACCGCGAGCGCGATCAGCGCGATCACCCACTGCGGTATCTCGGAGAACATGCCCCAGTAGTGCGTGTACGTCGCCACCGCCGTGATGTCGGCGATTCCGGTGGTCGCCCAGTTCAGGAAGTACATCCAGCCCGCGACGAACGCGCCCTTCTCGCCGAGGAACTCCCGGGCGTAGGACACGAACGCACCCGAGGACGGCCGGTGCAGCACCAGCTCGCCCAGCGCGCGCACCACCAGGAAGGCGAACAGGCCGCAGAGCGCGTACGCCACGGCCAGCGACGGTCCGGCACTGGCGAGCCGGCCGCCCGCGCCGAGGAACAGCCCGGTGCCGATGGCCCCGCCGATCGCGATCATGTTGATGTGCCGGGAGGTGAGGGACTTCTGGTAGCCGGCGTCACCGGCGTCCACATGCCCGCCCGCCTGCTGATGCGCGTCCTGTGAGGCGCTCTGTTGTTGCTGCCGTTCCGCCTGCCGGAGGGATTGCTCGCTCACGCGTGATCCTCGTCTTCCGTGGAGGGGTCCGTGCGGTGTTGCGACCGCACGATGGTGGTCAGCGTCGTCTCGACGCGGGCGAGGTGGTGCGCCATGGCTTCCACCGCGTCGTGTTCGGAGCGGTCGACGAGTGCCTCGACGATCGCCCGGTGTTCCCGGTTCGACTGCTCGCGCCGGCCGCCGAGCTCATTGAGGAAGGCCGACTGGCGGGCCAGCGCATCGCGGATCTCCTCGATGACCCGGCGGAAGACCGGATTGCCGGCCGCCTGGGCGATGGCGAGATGGAAGAGGCTGTCCATCGCCACCCACGCGGTGGTGTCGGTCTCCTGCTCCATCCGGTCCAGCAGATGGTTCAGCTGATCGAGGTCCTCCGCCGTGTGGCGCACCGCCGCGTAACCGGCCACCGGGATCTCCACATGGCGGCGCACCTCGAGCAGGTCGCTCGCCGCGTAGTCGCCGAAGGTCGGGTCCGCCACGGCGCCGTCGGAGATGACGAAGGTGCCCTTGCCGGTGCGCGAGACCGTCAGCCCCATGGTCTGGAGCGCCCGCAGCGCCTCCCGGAGCACGGGTCTGCTCACTTCCAGCCGTCGGCAGAGCTCCGCCTCGGAGGGGAGCTTGTCCCCGACCGCGTACTCGCCCCGCTCGATGGCGCCGCGCAGATGGTTCAGGACCGCTTCCATCGCGCTGATCCGCCGGGGCATCTCGCCAGCTGTCTGGCTGTCTGACAGGTTCACCCCGGGATCGTCGATTCCAGCCGGGGGAGCTGTCAAGGGGTGCGGCGCAGATCATCCTCGGATCCGGGCCCGGACCCGGGAGTCCCGCGCCCCTCCCTCCCGATGTCGTTCCGCTCCGTGCCGGATCCGCTACTGCGGGTGCGGCCATTCCCCGTCGTGCCGTCCGTCGCCGCGGAAGTCCAGCATGTAGAAGACCTTGTCGTAGCGGCGTCCGCCCATCGCCACGAAGTCGGGCAGCCGGCCGTACTCACGGAAGCCGAGCGACCGGTAGAGGGTCAGTGCCCTGGTGTTGTCGGCCCGGGCGTCCAGGGTGAGGACCTCGATCCCCGCACCCCGCGCGTCCTCGACCAAGGCGCTGGTCAGCGACCGTCCGAGGCCCTGGCCATGAGCCTCGGAGGCCACCGCGATCTTCTCCAGATCCGCGTGCTGCCGATTGGTCGGACGGGCATAGCGCAGCCAGTACCCCAGCCCGACCAGCCGGGGGCCCGCGTACGCCGCCCGCAGCGCCCCGTCCCCGGTGTGGGCGGCACGCACGACACGGTCGACCAGCTCCGCCACCTCGCCCCGTCCGGGCGGGTCGACCCAGCCGAGCGGTGCGCCGCCGCTGACCAGGTCCGCCAGGATCCGGTGGGCCGCCTCGGCGAAGTCCGTCGCCCGGTCCGCGTCGGCGGCCAGCTGGAGGGCGTCCAGGATCTCGGGCTCGGGGTCCATTCCGTTATGTGTCGTCGGATTCATGATCGGCAGCCTAGGGGGCGGTCGGCGTCCGCTGCCATGGAGCGGCGGAGGGAGCAACTCCGCCTGCGGCCAAGGGGTATGGGAGCGCCGGGGGAGCCGGCCGGGTCCCGCGAGCGCCGGCTGTGCGGCGACTGCGGGACGGCGCGCACCGGGCCGGGGGCGATCGACGGGGCGCACCGGGCCGGGGCGGTCAGTGGGTGCCGGCCCAGCGGTAGCGGTGTTCGGGGCGCCCGGTGTCGCCGTATTTCAGGGTGAGGATGATGTGGCCGCTGCGTTCGAGGTGCTTCAGATAGCGCTGGGCCGTGGAGCGGCTGACACCGGCGCGTTCGGCGACCTCGTGGGCGGACAGCGGGTGTCCGGACGCGCCCAGGACCCGGCGGATCAGGTCGACGGTCGCGGCCGAGTGCCCCTTGGGGAGCTCGGTGTGCGGGGAGTCGGTGGTCCGGAAGGCGCCGAAGATCCGGTCCACCTGTTCCTGGCCGGCCTCGCCGCGGCCGCCTATCCCCTCGACGGTCCGGCGGAGGGCGGCATAGCCGTCGAGCTTGGTGCGCAGACCGGAGAAGCCGAACGGTTTGACGAGATATTGCAGCGCCCCGGAGCGCATCGCGTCCTGGACCGTGCCGACGTCCCGGGCCGCCGTCACCATGATCACGTCGGTGCGGTGGCCGAGCTGCCGCAGCCGCCGGACCAGGCTCAGGCCCGTCTCGTCGGGCAGATAGTGGTCGAGCAGCACCAGATCGACATGGGTGCGCTCCAGTGTGGCCAGCGCCTGGGCGGCGGTGTGTGCGCGGCCGGTGACCCGGAAGCCGGACACCTGGGACACATACGCGGCATTGATCTCGGCGACGTGGAAGTCATCGTCCACGACCAGGACATCGATCATCGTGAGGTTCCGCTCCCCAAGGGTCTTCGCTTCCGTGACTCCATGCCTTCCGGGCGCTCCGGGCGCTCCGGACGCCGGGGCGCGCCCCGCACCGAGGCGTCCTCCGGGGCGAGGGCCTCGGGCAGGACGACGGTGAAGACCGCGCCGCCGCCCGCGCGGGCGGTCACCCTGGCCATCCCGCCATAGCGTTCGGCGAGCCGGCGCACCAGTGCCAGGCCGATGCCCCGGCCGCGGTGGAAGGCCACCGGGCCCGCGGGCGCTCCCTCCCCGGCAACGGGCCGGGCGGCCTTGGTCGACCAGCCCTCGGCGAAGATCCGCTCCCGTAGCTCCGGCGGCACCCCCGGCCCGGTGTCCGAGACCCGCAGTACGGCGGTGCTGCGCTCGGCCCGCAGCTCCACCTCGACGAACGGCTCGGCGCAGCGGCGCTCCGCGGCGGCGTCCAGCGCGTTGTCGAGGAGATTGCCCAGCACCGTCACCAGGTCGCGCGGGTCGACCACGGTGTCGGGCAGCAGCGTCGACGGTGACACCCGGAGCGACACACCGCGTTCGGCCGCGATCGCCGCCTTGCCGACGAGCAGCGCGGACAGCAGCGGATCGGACACCCGCTCCGCGATCTGTTCCGCGGACGCCCGCTGCGCACTGGCCGCTTCGGTGACGAACTCCACCGCCTTCTCGTACCGGCCGAGCTCCAGCAGCCCGCGCACGGTGTGCAACTGATTGGCGTGCTCGTGGTCCTGGGCCCGCAGCGCGTCCAACAGCCCCTGGGTGCTGTCCAGTTCACGGCCCAGCAACTCCAGCTCGGTACGGTCCCGCAGCGTCACCACCGCCCCGCCGTCCTGGGTCGGCATACGGTTGGCGACCAGCACCCGGCCGCCGCTGACGGCCAGCAGATCCGGGCCGGCCACCCGCCCGGCCAGCACCTCCGTCGTCCGGCCCGGCGGCAGCACCTCCTCCAGCGCCCGGCCGGCGGCCCGGCCGTCCAGCCCCAGCAGCCGTCCGGCCTCGTCATTGACCAGCCGGATCCGGCCGCGCCGGTCGACGGCGACCACCCCCTCGCGAATGCCGTGCAGCATCGCCTCGCGCTCTTCGAGCAGTGCGGAGATGTCGGCGAACGCCACCCCGTGCGTCCGGCGGCGAAGCCGGCGGGAGAGCACGATCGCGGCCAGCACCCCGACGGCCAGCGCGGCGCCCGCGTACCGCAGCAGCCCGGGGATGGTGCCGAGCAGCCGCTCCCGGACGCTGTCGTAGGCGATCCCGACCGATACCGCGCCGACGATCCGGCCGCGGGCGTCGCGCAGCGGCACCTTGGCGCGGGCCGAACGCCCCAGCGTGCCGGTGTCGATCTGGCGCACCTGCCGTCCGGCGAGGGTCCGGCTCGGGTCGGTGGAGACATGCCGGCCGATCTCGGCGGGGTGGGTGTGCGACCAGCGCACTCCGCGGGTGTCCATCACCACGATGTACAGCGCGCCGGTCGCGGTACGGATCCGCTCCGCGGCGGCCTGCACCGGTCCGTGGGTGTCTGGCGCGGAGGCGACCAGCTCCCGGGCGAGGTCCGGGTCGGCGGCGGTGGTCTGGGCGATGGACTGTGCCCGGCGCATCGCCTGGTCGTCCAGCTCGGTGCCGAGCGGGGCGAGGAAGAGACTGGTGGCGAGCACCATGACCCCGGTGGTCAGGGCCACTTGCGCGGTCAGTACCTGCGCAAAGACCCGTCGGGGCCAGCGGATCCGCATGGGCTCTCCCTTGTCTCCGGCCCTCCGCACTCTTGCGGAACCGAATCTTCCTTTTTCTTGGGGGTGCCGGCACCGTAAGCCGTGCGTGAGCACCTGTGTACCCCCTGGTAGCCCCTTAGTGGTTCTAGCGTGAGCAAAATGAGCACAACAGGGTTTGCGCGCAGAAAGGCGGCTTGCGCCCACAAGGCTGCCGTTGCGGCCCGTATCGCTCCTAGCCTCGCGGGCCATGAGCAGCCACACGAGCCCCGCGATCGAACTGCGGGGTACGAGCAAGGCATTCCGGACGCCGTCGGGGGCGCTGCACACCGCCGTCCGGGATCTGGATCTGGTCGTCGAGCGCGGTGAGTTCGTCGCGGTCGTCGGGCCCACCGGGTGCGGTAAGTCCACCACGCTGACGCTGGTCAGCGGCCTGGAGGAGCCCACGGAAGGCGAGGTGCTGGTCGGCGGTGAGCCGGTCCGCGGCATCGGGGACAAGATCGGGTTCGTCTTCCAGCAGGACGCTGTCTTCCCCTGGCGCACCGTGCTGTCGAACGTGATGGCCGGTCCCCGCTTCCGCGGCGTACCGAAGGCGGAGGCCCGGCAGCGGGCGCGGGACTGGCTGGCCCGGGTCGGGCTGGCCGCCTTCGAGGACCGCTATCCGCACCAGCTCTCCGGCGGACAGCGCAAACGGGTCGCCCTCGCCGCGACCTTCGTCAACGACCCCGAACTCCTGCTCATGGACGAGCCGTTCTCCGCGCTCGACGTCCAGACCCGGGCGCTGATGTCGGACGAACTCCTGGAGCTGTGGTCGGGGACCGGCGCCTCCGTCGTCTTCGTCACCCACGACCTGGAGGAATCCATCGCCCTCGCCGACAAGGTCGTGGTCATGACCGCCGGCCCGGCGACCGTGAAGGAGGTCTTCGAGATCGGTCTGCCACGCCCCCGGAAGGTCGAATCGGTCCGGCTGGAGCCGAGGTTCATCGAGATCTACCGGGAGATCTGGTCCTCGCTCGGCGAAGAAGTCCGGATCACCCGCGAGAGGGGTGCCGCAGATGTCGCCTGAGACCGTCGCCCCGGCCAAGACCCCGGCCGGCGCGGGCCGTACGGACCGCTCCCGGACCAGGGAACGGGCCGCGCGCCGGCACAGATTCCTGGTCCACGGCACCCGGGTGCTGCTGCTCGTCGGGCTGCTCGGGCTGTGGGAGTGGCTGGCCCGGGCCGCCGTCATCGATCCGTTCAACTTCTCGATGCCCTCGAAGATCTGGGACCAGATGAGCCAGTGGGCGCTGCACGGCACCCCGCAGGGCTCGCTGTGGGAGCAGATCTGGTACACGCTCCACGAGGCGCTGCTCGGCTGGGTGATCGGTGTCATCGGCGGTGTGGTGCTGGGCATCGCGCTCGGCCGGATCCGCTTCCTCGCCGATGTGCTCGGCCCGTACATCAAGGTGCTCAACGCCCTCCCGCGGATCGTGCTCGCCCCCATCTTCCTCATCTGGTTCGGCCTCGGACCGGCCTCCAAGGTCGCCTCCGCCGTCGTCCTCGTCTTCTTCCCGGTCTTCTTCAACGCCTTCCAGGGCGCCCGGGAGGTCGACCGCAACCTGGTCGCCAACTCCCGGATCCTCGGCGCGAGCAACCGCCAGGTCACCCTGCACGTGGTCATCCCCTCCGCCACCTCGTGGATCTTCACCAGCCTGCATGTCAGCTTCGGCTTCGCGCTGATCGGCGCGATCGTCGGCGAGTACATCGGCGCGACCAAGGGCCTCGGCCTGCTGGTCTCGGCGTCCCAGGGCACCTTCAACGCGGCCGGGGTGTACGCCGCCATGGTGATCCTCGCGGTGGTCGCGCTGCTCGCCGAAGGGCTGCTGGCCTTCCTCGAACGGCGGCTCTTCCGCTGGAAGCCCGCCGATCCCGAGGGCGGCCGCTGAGTCCATCCCACCGACCCGTTCCCACCTCACAAGGACGTGACCCATGCGCACCGCACGGAAGTTCCCGGCCGCTCTGGCCGCCGCCACTCTCGCCCTGACCACCCTCACCGCCTGCGGCGGCGCGTCCGGGGCCGGCGCCTCGGACGACGCGAACGGCAAGATCAAGATCATGGTGGGCGGGCTCGACAAGGTCATCTATCTGCCCGCGAGACTCACCCAGCAACTCGGCTATTTCGAGGACGAAGGCGTCCACGTCACCCTGCTCACCGAACCGGCCGGTGTACAGGCCACCACCTCGCTGGTCTCCGGTGACGTCCAGGGCGTCGTCGGCTTCTACGACCACACCCTCGATCTTCAGGTCAAGGGCAAGCAGGTCGAGTCGGTGGTACAGCTCGCGCATGCCCCCGGCGAGGTCGAGGTCGTCTCGAACAAGGCGGCCGGTGAGCTCACCTCACCCAAGGACTTCAAGGGCAAGAAGCTGGGCGTCACCGGCCTCGGCTCCTCCACCGACTTCCTGACCAAATACCTCGCGGTGAAGAACGGTGTGCGGACGAACGAGTTCACCCCGGTCGCGGTCGGCGCCGGCCAGACCTTCATCGCCGCCCTCCAACAGGGCTCCATCCAGGGCGGGATGACGACGGATCCGACGGTCGCGCAGATCGTGGACAAGGGCCTCGGCAGGGTCCTGCTCGACATGCGCACCCCCGAGGGCTCGCAGAAGGCGCTCGGCGGCCCCTACCCCTCGTCCAGCCTCTACATGAACACCGACTGGGTGAACAGCCACAAGGAGACCGTGCACAAGCTCGCCAACGCCTTGGTGAAGACCCTCAAGTGGATGTCCACGCACACCCCCGAGCAGATCGCCGCGAAGATGCCCGCCGACTACGCCCAGGGCGGCAAGAAGCTGTACGCCCAGGCGATCAAGGACACCCTGCCGATGTTCACCGAGGACGGCGTGATGCCCGCCGAGGGGCCCGCGACCGTCGAGCGTGTGCTGAAGGCCTTCAACCCCAACCTCAAGAACGCCACGGTGGATCTGAAGAAGACCTACACCACCGAGTTCGTCAAGAAGTCGGGCTGACCGAGCGGACCGGGCTGACCGGCGGACCGGGCCGCCCCGCGGACGCGCGGCGGCTCAGACGAAGTTGATCTCCGCCCGGGCCAGCAGCGGATCCTCCACCAGCTGCCACAGCGGTACGGCGAAGTTGCCGAAGCCGTAGCGGCCGCCGAAATGCAGCCCCAGGACCCGGTGGTCGGTGAGGTCGATGACGGGGGAGCCGCTGTTGCCGCCGAGCGTGGAACAGTCGTGCTTGATGATGTTCTGGCCCGGCACCAGCTCCGTGGCGGTGCCGGGCTGAAGCCGCTTGACGTTGTAGATGTCCATGAAGATCCGGCGCATCGACTCCGGCTCATTGCGCCGGCCGTCGTACGCCGGATAGCCGACGCAGTACACCGGACGACCGGGCAGATCGGCGGGCGCGTCCGCGGCCACGGCCAGCGGCGCGGGCAGCGCCCCGCCTCCGGCCGGCGGCGCGACCCGCAGCAGGGCCAGGTCCACGTCCTCGTGGATGCCCAGCACCTCGACGACGTCATAGGCGGGGCCGCCGCCTTCCGCGTCCCCGCCGTACTCCTCGCCCATGTCGAGCCGGGCGCTGATGCCCTGCTGGAAGGTCCAGCCGGCGCCGTCGCCACGGGCGAACTCCGCCGCCACATGACGGTTCGTCAACACCACGTCCGGACCGACCAGGAACGCCGTACCCAGCCAGTCCAGGCTCAGATGCCCGGACAGCTCGACCCGGCCCACCCGCGAGAGCGACTCCCGGATCGCCGCCCGGTGTCCGTCCAGCACCGCCCAGTCACCCTGCTGCGGTGCGAAGTCATGGTTCTGGACGAGGATGGCGGGGCGGCCTTCGAGCAGCACGATGGCTTCCATACCGAAGGACTCGTCGTCGCCGATCTCGTCCGCCCGCCCCTCGGCGAGCTTCTCCAGACCGCTGACGCCCGCCGACAGCACCCGGGCCCGCTCCTGCTGGGCGAACTGCGCGATCTGCCCGGCGGGCAGCTCCGCTGCGGGCAACTCCTCCAGAGATTCCGGGATCTCCCAGGTCAGCCCCTCCTTCACCCGCGCCGCGACCTCCCGCAGATCCGAGAAGACCTGCTCCGGACCGGCCGCCACCGGTGATCTGCGCCGACTGTGCATCTCGCCTCCTCAGCCGCGCTGGGCGGCCTGTTGCGCCGTCTCGATCTCGGCATGGACACCGGGACTGCTGGTCTGCAGATGGCGCATGATGCTGCGCATCTGGGTGCCGACATTGACGAAGGCCGTCGTCCTGCCCTGGAACTGCACGTTCTCCACCCGCCGCGTCCCCCGGTGGAGCGCCACCACCTGCCAGTCGTCCGTGAAGACCGGCGACCCCGAGGACCCGCCCCGAGTGTCGGTGAAGTAGCGGACATCGGTCTCGTCCGCCTCGTAGACGAGGTTGTTGCGCAGCGCGACCCGCTTCGGCTGGCCACCCGGGTGCTGGATGATGTTGACGGCCACATAGTCGCCGCCGGTGACCCGCAGCGGTTCCGCCGCCAGCTTCAGCACCGGCCGCGCGGGCTCGGCGGCCAGCCGCAGCACGGCGTAGTCCAGCTCCGCGTCCGCGGCGACGAGTGCGCTGACGGCGGCCTCCGCCGTCTCCACGTCCTCGGTGTCGAAGTCGAACCGGGCAAGGGTGTGCTGAGCCTGGAGGCCCAGGTCCCCGGCGTCGGCCAGCGGCCGCCCCGCCCCGGTCCCGGCCCTGGCGTTGACCACATGGTGGTTGGTGACGAGCAGATCCGGCGCGATCAGCCACCCCGTACCGGAGTGCGGGAAGCCGTTGGGCCGGAGCGGAGCGCCCCCTTGGTACGGCGGCACCTTGAGCCGGGCCACCGCGCCGCCCGCCAGCTCACCACCGCGGAGGAAGCCGATCGGCACCGTGTCGTCCCGGTGGACGATCTGTTCCTTGATCTCCGCCGTGGGCGAGGGCAGCCCGGCCAGCACATCCGGCTCACCGCCCGCCTGCCGCGCCACATCGTCCAGCGCCTTCTGGAACACGGTGAGTGGTGCGGCCTCGGTGGTCTCGGCGACGGCGTTGCGCAGCCAGATCTCCAGCGGCACCGAGCCGTCCACCAGCCGCTCCACCCGGTTCATCTCGTTCAGGTCGGAGTGCGTCTGCCGCCCGGGCGCCGGATGCAGCGGCAGCGTGCTGCGGTAGCGGGGCATGATGCCGTCGAGCAGCAGCGGCCGGACGGTGGGGTCGGCGAGCCCGGTCTCCACCGCGGCGTCCAGCACCCGGCGGATCTCGTCGGGCGAGAGATAGGCGGTCATCGGTCCTCCGGCCCCGCGGGGCCGCTCCCTTCGTCCTGGGGACGGCCCCCGTGCTCCGGCCCGGAGGCCGCGTGGCCCGCCGTCCGGGCACCGGTGCCCACGCCCATGGCCGCGGCCACCCCGGCGACGATCTCCCCGCTCTTGTCGGGGACCGCCAGCAGCCGCCGGGCGAGCGTGTCGAGGGTGCCGCGGTCCCGGGCCAGCCGCAAAATCCCGGCGATACCGGTCGGCGCGCCGCCGGACGGCTGCCGGGACGGTCCCGCCGCCTCGTCGAGGATCTCCATCACCCGGCCCAGCAGCGCCGGTTGCCGGCTGGTCGCGCGGCGCATCGCCGCGCCCAGCGCGTCCAGTGTCTCGTCGTCGGCGGGCAGCCCCACCACCTCCAGCGCATGGTCGAGCGCGCCGGGCGCCCGGTCGTAGATCTGCGAGGCGACCGCGCGCACCAGCACCGGCCGGTCGGCGAGCACGGCATCGGGCAACTGCCGCAGCCGCTCGGCGAGTTCCCGGTCCGCCTCCGGGTCGGCGCCGTCCGCGCCCGCCGTCAGCCGGGCGCGGGCCAGCAGCGCGCCCATCGCTTCGAGGTCCTGCCCCAGACCGACCGCGACGTCTTCCGCGATCCGCAGCGCACGTCCCGCGCTCGCCAGGTCGCCGGCCTCCTCCGAGAGCCGGGCGGAGAGCAGCAGCAGCTCCAGCCGGCGTTCCCCGCACCCCGCGCGCTCCGCCGTGTCGATGGCCTCCGCCGTGGCCCGGCGGGCCTCATCCTGCCGGCCGAGCCGGTTGAGGGCCTCGGCGAGCAGGGCGTGCAGGGGGCTGCACGGTGTCCAGGGCTGTCGTCTGCCCAGCCGGTCGAAGGCCGCCTGGGCGTAGCCCTGTGCGAGCAGATCCTCCACCTCGCGGGCCGCGATCCGTTCCCAGTCCTCCTGGTCGGCGCCCGCCGCGACCTGATCGGGGGTGCCGCCGCCGAGCCGGGCGGTCAGCAGGCCCGCGGCTCTCGGCGTCATGTCCTGCTGCGCCCCGGCCAGGAACTGTTCGACACCCGGCAGCCACCGCTCCTCCACCGAGCGCGGGTTCTCGTCGAGCCGCAGCCGGTGGTAGATCTCCTCGGCCCGGGCCTCCAGGCCGTCGCGCGCGGCGTAGTGCTCGACCGCGCGCCGCTCGACCTCGCGCATCACGGCGGTACGGTCGCCGCCCGGCAGCCGCAGCATGATGGCGCGGACATCGCTGCGGTAGCGCACGGCGTCCGGGCGGGTCGGCTCGACCAGGTCCAGGCGGCTGAGCTCCGCGAAGAGCGCGCGGGCCTCGTCCGGGGTCGTCACCCGCAGCCCGCACGGTTCGGCGAGCACCTCCTGGATGATCTCCGGGGTGATGAACCGGAGCACCAGCCCGGGGTGGGCGAGCCGGCGGACGTCCTCGTCGCTGATGTGGCTGAGGATGCGGTCGTAGAGAATCCCCTGGACCAGCAGCTGGTCGACCCCGCGGAAGACCTGATGACGGCGTTCGGGCAGGCTGCGGATCAGCTCGCAGGTCCGCTCGGCCCCGGCGCCCGCGAGGGTGGCGGCGCGGGCGGCCAGTTTCAGACTGAGCGGATGGCCACCGACCCGGTCCGCCAGCGCACGGGCCACCTCCGGGTCCTTGACCCCGCAGGACGTCAGCAGGCCGACGGCCGCCTCCGGATCGAGTTCACCGAGCTCGATGCCGAGCGATTCGACGGTCTTCGCCGGATGCTCCACCGGCGCCCGCCCGGAGACGATGAGCCGCATCCGCGGATAGATGCTCTGGAACGAGAGATAGATCGCCACCATCCGGCCCACCACTGGCGAACCGCGGTACTGAGCCTCCTCGAACGAGTCGACGACCAGCGCGAACGGCGGGTCCTGCGCATGCTCCCCGTCCTTCCGCTCCGCCACCGCCCGCCGCAGGACCTCGGCGAGCCGGCGGATCAGATCGGTCTCCCGTCCGGCGGCCAGCGACTGGAACTGCTGCGACGAGCGGCGCCCCAGCACCGCCCGGGTGGTGGCGAGTTCATGCAGCTGGCTCACCCGCTCCTGCCCCTCCCGCTGGCTGCGGGCCGCCTCCTGGCACTCGTGCGCCAGCGCGTCCAGCTCGGCGCGGTGGGCCGGGAACTGGATGCCGAGCTGCCGGGCCACCTCGGCGATCAGCGTGAGCGGTTCCTGGATGGAGAGGGTGGGCCGCTCGAAGTCGATATAGGCGAACGGGAAGCAGCCGGCCGGGTCGTGGAGGGTGTCGAGCACGAACTTGGCGAGGAGGGTGGTCTTGCCCATCCCGCCGGGCCCGTGCACCACCAGCGGAGGGACCGGGCCCGGATGCTGCGGAGCACCGCCCGGCCGGGCGCCGGGCGCAGTGGGCCCGACGGACGGGACGACATAGTCCCGCAGCTCCGCGAGTTCGCGGGTACGCCCCTGGAACGGCGACCGTACGAGGCGCTTCAGGGGATCGAGCAGCCTGGCCCGCTCCAGGGTGAGCTGGAGCTCCGCGAGATCCGGCAGCCCGGTCGTGCCCGGGACCCGTGAGAGCCACAGCACCGCCTGGAGGGCATCGGCCAGCTCGTCGGTGGTCAGCCGGTCCGTCTCCGGCGGGTGGCCGGAGAGATAGGCCAGCGCGAAGCGTTCCGGACCGGGTTCGCCGGGGAGCTGGTCGAGATGGCACTCCAGGACGTGCCGGGCGGCCGCGGGCCCGGCCAGCCCCCGGAGCGTCCGGTCCCTGACATCGGACTTGAGGGACCACCCGGCCTGGTCCTGCATCCCCAGGGTCGTACAGTCGTCGACCAGTTCCAGGACCGCGCCGCCGGTGGCGGTCTCCTCGCCGGGCAGCCGGAGCCGCTGGGGATCGAAACGGCTCAGCAGACAGACCGCCTCCCGGTAGGCGCGGCGGGCGTCGGAGACCTCCTGGGGCCGCTCGTCGCCCGGGTGCAGCTCCGCGCGCAGCCGGGCGACGAACAACTCCCGTGCCGCGGCAGGGTCCAGCGGGCGACCGTCAGAGGGACTGGTAGACACGGATGGCCCCCTCCGCTGCCGTGCAGAGCTTGCGCATATAGCTTTCGCGGTCCGCCCCGTTGGGCCCGGTGGCCCGGAGCACCTCGTGCACGGCCGCGTCCACGAGCGCGGTGATGGCGGATTCCCGGAGCTGCCCCGTACCGAGCATCTCCGGTGGCGACTCATGGAATGCCTGGTCGAAGAAGGTGCGCAGATCGTCGGGTTCGGCGATCCGCGCGGTGTCCCAGGCCAGATTTCCCCGCAGGTCGTAAGGGAGTTGACGCATCGAGCGCCCGTACCCGAGGAGCACCAGCCGGGGTGCCTGGTCGCCGCGGACGGCGGCGTGCTCGTAGATGGCCATGCCGAGTTGTCCGATGAAGTCCCACACATCGGAGCTGGGATCGAGCTTGTCGCATTCGTCGAGGACCAGCCACAGCCGTTCCTCGACGGCGGTGGCCCGGCCGGCCACCCAGTGCGCGGCCTCATCGATCGACGGCAGCGGGTCGTTGAGTTCCGTGGGATTCAGCGGTGCGGCGCCCTCCTGCGGATCGGCGACGAAATCGGCCAGCCGCCGGACGACCTTGGCGGCGGTGGCGGTGTGCGACAGGGTGACCCGCACCGGACGGAATCCGGCGTGCTGTCCGATGTGGCGGAGGAAGTTATAGGTGTACGACCTGCCGCTGCCCGGCTCGCCGTCGACCAGCAGAATGAACTTGTGCGGGTCCCCGACGAACCGGCGCAGGGTCTCCCGCAGGTCCTGGCGGTCGATGAAGGCCTCGGCGCCGTTCTTCAGCACGCAGGTACGGAAGTTGTCCCGCGCGGCATGGGCACGGAAGTCCTCCCGCAGCCGGCCCAGGAATTCCTGTGCCTTCACGATGTCCGGAAGCACGGCCAGCCGGTCGACGGTGGTGAGGGCCTCGACGAGCCGCAGCTGCCGCTGGATGTCCGTGCGGGACTGGTGCACGAGGGCGCGGGCGTTGTCCGAGCTGATCTGCGTCAGCCGCAGCCCGCCGATGAATTCCGGCGGGAAGCCGTACTGGGCGAGCTGGGTATGCGGATCGGTGGTGTCGAGCAGATAGTTCCGCGCCCATGTGGTGACCAGGTCCCACTCCGTTTCGGTCAACGGCATACCGCACCTACCCGGTACCGTCGAAGATCCGCTGAACCGGTGCCCTGACCTCGTGCTGCGACAGATACTCGCTGATGCCGTGGTGATTGCCGCTGTCGTTCGTGACCAGCAGATCGGTGACCCGTTCCTGCGGGGCGAACTCGGGCCGCAAGGTGTGGTCGAGAGCCACCAGATCCCGCAGGTCCGAGGCGTTGTGCCAGGCCGCGACCCCGGCCGGGACCGCCGGCGGCCGCGCCAGATGGTCCTGCACCTCGGTGATCGCCAGCGGCGATCCCACGGTGACCAGCAGCTCCACCTCCCGCCCCTGCTCCATCAGCACCTCGTAGGCGAGGATCGTGCCCAGGCTGTGCCCGACCACCACCAGCGGGCCGCCGTCCACCCCCGCCAGCGTCTCCTCGACCACCTCACGCATCGCCGGCCCCGACCCGCCGAAGAAATAGCCGTGCACGTCCTTGAAGGCGTGCTTGACCAGCAGCCGGAACACCGCCGTACGGCCGGTCCGGGGCAGCGGCAGCGTCTCCAGCGGCAGCTTTGCACCGGGCTCCTCGGGCTCGCCGGCCTGTGCCAGCGTGTCCGCGAGGTAGGTCATCTTCCGCAGCCAGTCGACCAGCGCGCTCTCATCGGCCCCGGCCCGTCCCTCCAGCGCGAACTCCCCGGCTTCGAGCCGCGCTTCCCCCAGCGTGCGCGCCACGAAGTCCTCCGGCGGCTCCGTCGCGGCCCGGTCCACGGCGGCCGGCGTCTCCTCGATCAGCTCGGAACCGCCGTCCAGCGGATCCGGCCGCAGGTCGGGGAGCGGCTCCGGATAGCGCACCGGGGCCCAGTACGCCATCCGCGAGGCCTCGGCCATGTCCCGGCCGAACAGCGCCGTGTCCCACTGCGATTTGAGCAGCTCCGAGCGGACCTTGTTCCCGTTCCCGTGGACGTAGACGACCCTGGGTCGCATCGCTCGCGCCTCCCGGCCTCAGCCGCGCCGCAGCACGATGTCGTCGTGCGACGCGAGCCGCTTCCAGCGCTCGGCCGGCGCAAGGGTGACGGGCATCAGATCGACGTCGGGCAGCGGCCCCAGGTCCAGCGAGGTCAGCTCGGCGACATCCCGCACCGGCACCTGGAACGTCCGGAACGCCCCCAGCGGCGGCGGCGCGCCCGCCTGCGCCCCGGCCAGCGCCCGCTCCGCGTCCCGGGTCAGATCGGGGCTCTGGTCGAGGACGTACCCCGTCGCCGCCAGCGCGCCGTCCTGAAGGAACGCCGCCACTTTCCAGAAGCGCAGCGGCACTTGCACGCCCCGGTACGGCGGATCGGAGTCGTGCAGTACCGGCCCGGTCAGCACGGCGAGCTTGCGGTCGAAGTCGGCGGCGTGGTCGAGCAGATAGTTCTCCAGCCCCTGCCACAGCTTCTTGCCCTGGTTGAAGACGTCCGCCTGCGGGGCCGCGTTCGTGTAGTGAAAGGTGTCCTCGTTGGCCTGGTCCGCCTCCGCGGCCGCACCCCACACGGGGTCGAGCCGGCGCACCAGATGTCCCTTGTCCAGCGAGTTGTCGCGGTACAGGTCATTGCCCGCCTGGTGCGCCTTGTCCAGCCGCGGATCGAACTGCCAGCTGCTCTCCCGCGGCACATGATCCAGCAGACGCCGGCCATCGATGCAGACCGCGGTGGCCGCCGCCATCCGCCGGTCAGGACGCAGCACCACGGTGAAGTGGGTGTAGGGCAGCACCACCGTCGCCACCTCGGGGCGGCTGGGCATCGGCAGCGGCACCGGAACCCCGAGGAAGTGCTCGTCATAGCCCGCGCGGTCCGCCAGCGGCGGCCGGAAGGTGGTCCCGGCCGCCGGACCGGCGGCCCGCGGGGAGTCTGATGGGATCATGGGATTAGCGCTTCCCGGTGGTGCGGACCGCCGATCGGTGCCCACCTCGAAGCCACTCGAACAGCCGGGCGCACCGGCGCCGCTCCGGCCGCGGAGGAACCGGTCAGGCGGTGGGGCGCGGCGCCGCGTACGGACGCCGGCGGGCCATGGAACGCAAGCAGCGGCCCTTCACGGTGTGACGGAACACGGCGGACGCGACGCGCCCAAGGGGTGCGTCCCGTCCGCCGTCTCCATCCGTGCTTCCGCTCCTCGGGCGAGCACCGTGGCCTTCAGTCGGCGGGGTAGATGTCTCCGCTGGCCATACCGCTTTCCTGCTCGCTCTGGGACCGGAGCCTGCGCGCCTTCTCCCGGAGCCGCTTCTGCTCCTCCGGGTCACTGGTCCGCTCCGCGGCGGCCTGGAGTTCCTGGGCCTTGTCACGCATCTGCTGGATTCGTGCGCGGGATTCTCCTGATGCGCTCATGATCTGTCCTTGAACGGTGTATGGAGAGCTGCACTTACCAGCTAAACAGGGTCGACGGCCCTTGGCACCTCGGTAATCACGCTCCGTATGGGCGGGTATCCGGGCGTGATTTCCGGAGCGGAACAGGCGCCGCTCATGCCGTTTCCCGGCGTGTCCGCAACCGGACCGAGTCCGGCCGGGACGGGACCGCCGACCGCGGCGCGCCCGGGCATTTCGGCGTGTCTCCACCGGATGGCCTTCCTGAATGGCGAGAGCGGCCAGTAGGGACGTTGGCTGAAGCACAGCACGCTCACAGTCCGCCGAGTGTCAGCGCTTCTGGTGTTTGACGCTCCCCTCGTTCAGTGGAGTCCCTCCATGTCATCCGAACCAGCTCTTTGTGGGGGCGACGCCGAACTGTCCTCGACAGAACCCGGCGAGCACTTTCCGCCCATGACCCCTGAGAAAAACTCGGCCCGCACACTTCTGTGGGAGGCAGTCACCCATCGGCCCTTGGAGGAAGTCGCCGCCCTGGTGGAACGGCTCAAGCGCAGTGGCGACGTGCCCAACCCCGGCGACGAAGCCCTGCGTATGGCGGTCGTTTCCCGGCCGGTGAGCGAGGTCGCCGCGCTCTTCGACATGCTCAGAGCCACCCCGCACACCGCGGAATCGAGCCATGAGGCCCTGCGCGCGGTGGCCGTCGACAGATCCGTGGAGGAGGTCGCCCAGCTGATCGAGCTGTTCGGCGGGGCGAGAGACGGCGGCGCCGATGTCCACGGCCTCGTCGAGCAGTTCCCGCCCGGCCCCGGTGGCTTCGGTGGCCCGGGCGGTCCCGGTGGCCCCGGTGATCCCCTCGAACCGGAGCGCACCGCGTCCATGCACGTCCTCGACCCCGACGTCCGCCCCCTGGGCCGCGACGGACAGCCGCTGTACGGCGCGCAGAGCGAAGCCCCGATGAACCAGCCGCCCAGTCGCCCCCCGTGGGCCCAGCGGTCCGCGAGCCCTACGCCGCAGGGCGGTCCGCGCTGGGCCCCCGCGGACGAAACTCCCCGCCAGCCGGGCTATGCGATGCCCGGTGTGCTGCGGTCCGTCCTGCGCTGGCCCGCGGCCCTGGCGCTGGCGCTGTGCGGGCTGAGCCATCTGCCGGTGAACTCGACGCACCTCCAGGGCGCCCAGGCGACCGCGGGGCTCTCGATGGCCATCGCCATCGTCTACCTGCTGCTGGCCGGCTGGCTGGCGATGCACGACACCGCCCTGGTCTGGACGGTGAGTGCCGCCGCGGCGATGATCATCATCGCCCTGCACGCCCTGTCCCGCGCCGGGGTCTTCGCCCCACTGGGCAGCGGCCTGGGCGACACCGGCATGTGGCCCGAACTGCTCGCGGTGGGGCTGGCGATCGTCAGCGCCGGGCTCGCGGGTGCGGCGCTTCTCTACCGCCCGCGCCGTATGGGCGCGGCCGCCGCGGGCGTGTGACCGCCGACAGCACACGGCCGCTCAGGGCGCGGGCCGGGACCTCATGTGGTCCCGGCCCGCGCCCTTGCCCGTGGTGCGGCAGCTCATTCCCGGTCCGAGTACCGGTGCAGCACCCAGGCGGGCAGCGCGAACCAGCAGAGCATGAACCAGGCGACGAGTCCGGTGACGATCCAGGGGACGGCGGTGTCGTCCATGGCGATGCGCAGGATCAGCAGCAGTGCGGAGGCGACCGTCGCCAGCAGGAGCACGATCCCCACCATGGCCAGCCGCCCGGCCCAGACCACCGTCTCCGGCTTCAGCCGGTGCCCGGTGACCAGCCGGTGGAAGGTCACCGTCCCGATCAGCGCGCCGGTCGTGGCCGCCCCCAGCAGGACCGTCACCACGTAGATGGTCTGGTCGGTCTGACTGAGCGTGGGGAAGCGCGGGGTGAAGGCGACGGTGAGCAGAAACCCGAAGAGGATCTGCACCCCGGTCTGGATGACCCGCACCTCTTGCAGCAGCTCGTTCCACCGCCGGTCGGCACGCTCCTCCGGCGACTCATGGCGTCCCTGGGACGTGTCACGCGGGCCGAGTGGCGTCACCCGGACTCCTGCTGTCTCTTGCCGGTACGGAACGCCAGCTCATTGGCCTCCACCTCGATGCGCACCTCGTCCCCGTTCGCCAGGGCGCCGTCGAGCAGCAGCCGCGAGAGCATGTTGTCGATCTCGCGCTGGATGGTGCGGCGCAGCGGCCGGGCCCCGTATTCGGGCTGGTGGCCGCGGTGGGTGAGCCAGTCCACGGCGCCGGGGGTGAACTCCACGGCGATGTCCTGGGAGTGCAGCCTGCGGCGGGTCCCGTCGAGCAGCAGCTCGGTGATCTGGCGCAGCTGATCGTCGGTGAGCCGGCGGAAGACGATGATCTCGTCGAGCCGGTTCAGGAACTCCGGGCGGAAGTGCTCACGCAAGGAACTCAGCGCCCGTTCCCGCGCGCCGTCGCCGGCCTCCGCCCCCGAGATGTCCGGGCCGAAACCGAGCACCCCGCGACCGCCGCTGAGCGCCTCGGAGCCGAGGTTGCTGGTCATCACGATGACGGTGTTCTTGAAGTCGACCGTGCGGCCCTGGGAGTCGGTCAGATGCCCGTCGTCGAGGACCTGGAGCAGCATGTTGAAGACATCGGGATGAGCCTTCTCCACCTCGTCGAGCAGCAGCAGCGAATAGGGGTGGTGGCGCACCGCCTCGGTCAGCTGGCCGGCGTCCTCGTGGCCGACGTATCCCGGGGGCGCGCCCACCAGCCGGCTGACGGTGTGCCGCTCCTGATACTCACTCATGTCCAGCCGCACCATGCGCTCCTCGCTGCCGAACAGCGCCTCGGCGAGCGCACGGGCCAGTTCGGTCTTGCCCACGCCGGTCGGGCCGAGGAAGAGGAAGCTGCCGATCGGGCGGGCCGGGTCGGCGAGCCCGGCCCGCGAGCGCAGGATCGCGTCGGAGACGGCCGTCACCGCGTCGTCCTGCCCGATCACCCGGGTGTGCAGCCGTTCCTCCAGCTTCAGCAGCCGTTCCTTCTCCTCCTGGGTCAGACTGCTCACGGGCACGCCGGTCTGCCGCGACACGATCTCCGCGATGTCCTCCGCGGTGACCTGCACGATGTGGCAGTCGCTCGGCGGCTCCGCCTGCCCGGCCTCGATCCGCGCGGTGAGGTCGGCGATCCGGTCCCGCAGCTCGGTGGCCCGTTCGTACTGCTCCGCGGCGACCGCCTGGTCCTTGTCCCTGACCAGCTGCTCCACCTCACGCTCCAGATCGCGCACATCGGTCGCCTTGGCACCCGTACGGAGCCGGACCCGGGCGCCGGCCTGGTCGATCAGGTCGATCGCCTTGTCGGGGAGGAAACGGTGGGCGATGTAGCGGTCCGAGAGCTCGACCGCCGCCACCAGCGCCTCCTTCGTGTAGCGCACCTGGTGGTGTGCCTCGTAGCGGTCCTGTAGTCCGCGCAGGATCTCCACGGTGTCGGAGACGCTCGGCTCGGGCACGAGGATGGGCTGGAAGCGACGGGCCAGCGCGGCGTCCTTCTCGATGTGCCGCCGGTACTCCTCCAGCGTGGTGGCGCCGATGACATGCAGCTCCCCGCGCGCCAGGGCGGGCTTGAGCATATTGCTCGCTTCCAGGGAACCGCCGTCCCCGCTGCCGCCGCCGGCCCCGACGACGGTGTGCAGCTCGTCGATGAAGACGATCAGCGAGTCGGGGTGCGCCCGGACCTCCTCGATGATGCCGTTCATCCGCTCCTCGAAGTCACCGCGGTAGCGGGTCCCGGCGAGCACCGCCGTCAGGTCCAGGGCGACGACGCGGCGCCCCGCCAGGGTCTCGGGGACGTCCCCGTCGGCGAGGCGCTGGGCCAGGCCCTCGACGATCGCCGTCTTGCCGACTCCGGCGTCGCCGACCAGCACCGGGTTGTTCTTCCCCCGGCGGGAGAGCACCTCGATGGTCTGTTCGATCTCCTCGCCGCGGCCGATGACCGGGTCGATCCGGCCCGCGCGGGCCAGGTCGGTCAGATCGCGGCTGTATTTGTCGAGCGTCGGGGTGTCGTGCTTCGGTGCGGCGCCGTGCTCGGAGCCCGGGTGCGGGGCGCCGTGGCCGCCCGGCGGGGTGCCCTGCGGCTCGAAGTGGGCGAGGTTGAGAATGCGCCCCGCCGCCGAGTCCGGATTGGCCGCCAGGGCGTCGAGCACATGCTCCGGGCCGATGTACGAGGCACCGTTGTCCCGTGCCAGCTCGTGCGCGCTCAGCAGCGCCCGCTTGACCGCGGGCGTCACGGCGACGCTGGACTGTTTCGGGCCCGAACCGGCGGCGCGGTCGATCTCGGCCGCCAGCGCGTCGGGGTCCGCCCCGGCGTGCTGGAGCATGCTGCGGGTCGGTTCGGACGCCAGGGCGGCCCGCAGCAGGTGCTCGGTGCCGAGCTCCGGACTGCCGTGCTCGGCGGCGTAGGCGGCTGCGGAGGTCACCAGATCCCGGGCGGGGGCGCTCATCATGCGCGCGATGTCCGCCTGCCGGGGCATGCCCTTGCCCTGCTCGCCGCCGGCGGACTGCGCGGAACCGAAGAAGCGCGCGAGGAAGTCACCGAACGGGTCCGGGCCGTAACCCTCCGGACCCATGAATCCATTGCTCATGTGTGTCCGTTCCGCTGTCACGGCGGTACCGCGACATGCTGCCTTGTCGGGTGCCTTGTGCTGTTGCCTCGTGCTCCTGCCCTGCCGGGTGCCCGGGAGACGCGATGCGACACGTCGTACGCGGCCCCACTGCTTCAGGATCAGGGCCAGCAACTCCATCCGCACCCGGGCGACGGGAGCCGGGCCCGCCCCTCCCGGTGTTCATACGTCCGGCCCGACGCGCACCACGGCACCGGACGGCGCGCGGCCGCGGCGGCAATGCTCCCCGGGCCCGGCGGCGACGACGTCACATCTCCTTGTGGAGACGGGGCAGATCGGCGGTCAGCGCGTCGAGCCAGATCACCGAGTCGAGCAGCAGCGCGGCGGAGAGCGCGCGGGTCTCCGTGTCGGGGCTGTGGTGCGGGATGGCCGGGGCGACCGCCAACAGGGCGCGGATGTCGAGCGGTTGCGGGTCGTCCCGGGGCGTGCCGTCGTCCGTGCGGAGGTGTTGGGCGAGGGACCGGTAGGCGGCCGCCGTCCGGTCGGCCGCGTGCCGTAGCCAGGCACCGACCTCCGGCGAGGCGATCCGGCCGGGGCGGCCGGGCAGCAGCCGCTCACCGCGCCGCGCGTCCTTCCCGGCGACCAGCAGTGTGGGCCAGTCCGGCTGCACGGTGTCCTCCCGTGGCTCGGACTGGTACTGGGCCAGGCTCTCCTGCGCGAGGCTGAGGGCCCGGTTGAGGGCGAAGAGCTCGGTGCTGCCGGAGCGTTCGACGACCCGCGTGGTGGTGTGCCCGATGGTGTCGGCGATGGCCGAGCACAGCGTCGCCATGCTGCGGCGCACCTCGCCGCTCGCGCCCCGTGGCCAGGCCACCAGCCCGCAGGCCAGCCCGATCAGGCTGCCGACCAGCACATCCACCAGCCGCACCGGCGCCAGCTGCCAGGTGACGGGGGAGACCTGGGCGAACAGCGTGGCGACGACCAGCGTGAAGCCGCCCTGCGCCCAGGCCAGCCCGCGCAACGGCCCCGCGGTGAACGCCACCAGCATGACCACGGGCAGGACGATGGCGTACACCGTGTCCCGGTCGTGGACCAGCGCCAGCATCCCGCCGGCCAGCACCGCGCCGACCAGCGTGCCGGTCAGCGCCTGCCGGACCGCGGACCAGGTCTCCAGGCTGGTGGTACGGGTCAGGGTGAGCGTGGCGAGCAGGACCCAGAAGCCGTGCTGGAGGTCGAGGAGACCGGCGATGGCCCGCGCCGCGGCCAGCCCGAGCGCGAACCGGCAGGCGTTCTGGAAGATCACCGAGCGAGGGGTGAGGTGCATGGTCAGCCGTTGCCACCACAGCTCGAGGGCGCCGGCCCGCGCGTACGCGAAGGTGTGCCCGGCGGGGTTCCGTTCGACGGAACGGTCACCGAGCATCAGCCGGGTGGCCAGGACGAGGACGACGGCACAGTCGGCGGCCTGCACCACCTGGGACCGGCGCCGCAGATAGACCAGCCGGTCATCGGTGCTGAGCCGTTCCAGGGTGTCCACGGCCCGGTGCGCCCGGACCGGGGCCAGCTCCTCCTGGAGGGCCTTGGCGGACGGTCCCTCGCCGGGCCGCAGCCGCTTCCTCCGCTGCCGCAGCGCGCCCGCCGCCTCACGGGCGGCGACGCTGATGCGCTCCAGCAGCGCCACCGTCTCCGGCTGGTACTCCCGCTGCGGCCCGGCCCCGGTGTGCAGGGCGTCCAGCCGCGCCAGCAGGGTGCGCACGGACTCGGCGGCGTGCGCCATGGCCTTGTGGGCGACGCCGGGGGAGGCGGGCCGGTCGGCGGGCGGCACACAGGAGGGACGCAGCGCCTCACCGGCCGTGCGCGCCGCGGCGAGCGCCTGTACGGGAGGAAGCCCGCCGTGGTGGTCCGCCAGGCGCGCGGCGGCGTCCGCGGCGTCGGCCAGCAGCCGGCGGAAGGACGGGGTGTCCGGTTCGGGCATCACGAAGCGCTCGCCCAGGGCGAGCAGGACCGCTCCCAGCAGGAAGCCGGACAACCGCTGCCCCAGGGTGTCCGGGGCGTACGGCGGGAAGCACGGCAGGATGTAGAGCAGCTGCATCCCCGGCGCCGCCCCCGCGATCCGCGGGCCGGTGGTGCCCGCGTAGGCCACCATGAAGCCGATGACGAGCATGCCGACGACGGCTGCCCAGGTCTGGACGGCGAGCAGGGTGCCCAGCGTGATCAGCACGAGCCCGGCGGGGAGCGCGGTGAGGACGGTCGTGGCACGCTGCCGTCCGGAGCCCGGAATCCGGGCGAGCGCACCGAGCGACACCACGGTGAAGGTGGCGTAGACGGACATCACGGTCAGCCCGAGCCCGTAGCGGCAGAGATAGAAGGCGGCACAGGAAGCGACCGTCACCCGGACCGCGTTGCCGACCACCGTGTGGTGCCCCTGCACTCCGTGTTTGCCGTGCTCCAGCAGGTAGCGCAGCCTGCGCAACCCGGCCCTGACGGGGCCACCGGCCGAACGCCGCGGTCCGGACCCCGGAGAACCCTCCTGCTGCGAACTCACCTTTCCACTATTGGCCAGCGGGTCCGGGTCCGCACCGCGTGACGCCTGCCACTCCCGCCCCTCCCGCCCCGCAGCGCCCTGTACCGCACCGAGACCGTCTCCCCGCAGTATTTCCAACCGGCATAGCTCTAGCAGGAATGCCAAGGAGCGGAACGGCAGTTGGCGATGAGCGGAGGGGCGCGGACCGTAGGATGCCGCACGTGACGGAGACGAGGGCGGACACCGGCGATGCCGAGCGACCGGCGCTGCCGGCGACCAGTTGGGCGGTACTGGGCCTGCTCTCCTTCGGCGAGGAGCTGTCCGGCTACGACCTGAAGAAATGGTCCGACTGGTCGCTGCGCCTCTTCTACTGGAGCCCGTCCTTCAGCCAGATCTACGGTGAGCTGAAGCGTCTGGAGAAGGTCGGTTATGTCACCTCGCGGATGGTCGCCCAGGAAACCGGCAACCGCGACAAGCGCGTCTACGTGATCACCGATGCCGGAATGGCGGCAGTACGCCACTGGGCCCGCGAGGCACCCGTGGAGCCCCCCGTCCTCAAACACGGCGTGATGTTGCGCATGTGGCTCGGGCACCTACTGGAGACCGACCGGATGCGCGACGTACTGGGCCAACACCGCCAGTACGCGGAAACCATGCGGCAACGCGCCGAGGTGGACGCCGAGGACACTCGCGACGAGGAGGCCTGGGCCTGTCCCGCCCTGGTCCTGAAGTGGTCGGAGCGCTACTACGCCGCCGAACGCGACCTGGCCGACGCCATGCTGGCCGATTTGGACGAGCGGGAACGGCGGCGTCTTTGAGGACTGTGCGGCGGGGCACGCCTCCCTCTCACTCCGCCAGGACCCGGGCGCGGCAGTCGGCCGGGGTGCCCCAGGCGTCGCGCAGGGGGCGGGCCTTGCGTATCCAGAGGGAGAGGGGCAGCTCCTCCGTGTAGCCGATGGCGCCGTGGAGTTGGAGTGCGGTGCGTGCGGCGGCGTACCCGGCCTCGCCTGCCGCGACCTTCGCCGCCGCCACCTCCCGGCCCGCCGATGGGGAACCGGCCGCCAGTGCCAGGGCCGCCGCGTGGACCAGCGGCCGGGCGAATTCCAGTCCGATGAGGGTGTCCGCCAGCCGGTGCTTGACCGCCTGGAACGAGCCGACGGGTACCCGGAATTGGGTGCGTTGCTTGACGTAGGAGACCGTCGCCGCGAGCAGGGCGCGGCCGAGGCCGAGGGACTGTGCGGCGGTGAGCAGCCGTGCGACCTCGACGGCATGCGCGGCGGCCGCGGTCACCGCGGGGCCCCGGGCCAGCACCGTGCCGTCGAGCGGGCGGGCCAACCGCCGGGCCGGGTCGAGGGAGGACTGAACCGGGCCGTGGGTGTCCGAACGGCACACCGTGTCGCCCTGTATGACGAGGACGGCATCGGCGGCGTCGGCGTCCAGGGCGTACGGTGCCGGGTCGGCGGCGTTCGCGTGCCGGGCGTACGGGCCCGCCCCGGCGCACAGGCTGAGGACGGCCCCGCCCGAGGCGATCCGCGGCAGCCATTCCCCGGCCTCCGTGCTCGCGCCGAGACGTTCCAGGAAAACGGCCGCCGCCACCGTCTCCACCAGCGGCCCCGGGACGGCGTGGCGGCCCAACTGCTCGAAGGACAGCGCCAGTTCGACCGGCAGTAGCCCCGACCCGCCGTGCTGCTCCGGAACGCCGAGCCCCCACACTCCCGCCTCGGCGATCCGCGTCCACAGCGCCCGGCCCGGCCGGTGGTCGCCGGCCGCCCAGGCCCGTGCCACGGCCGGGGTGCCGGACGTGCCCAGCATGCCGTCCAGCGCCTGTGCGAACTCCCGCTGCTCATCGGTCAGGAGGAACCGCATCAACGGCGTCCCTTCGGCAGGCCGAGCAGTCGCTCGGCGATGATGTCGCGCTGGATCTCGTTGGTGCCGGCGTAGATCGGACCGGCGAGTGAGAAGGTGTAGCCCTCGGCCCAACTTCCGTGTGCGGGCGCCTCGTCGGCGTCGTCGGCGAGCATCCCGTACGGGCCGAGCAGGTCCAGGGCGGTCTCGTGCAGGGCGAGGTCCAGCTCGGACCAGAAGACCTTGTTCAGGCTGGACTCGGCGCCGAGGTCGCCCGCTTTCGGCTGTGCGTGAGCGGGGGCGGCCCCCTCGCCGTCGGCGAGCCGGGAGGCATGGGCGTAGGTGAAGAGCTGGTAGGCGCGGGCGCCGATCAGGGCGTCGGCCACCCGGTCGCCGAGGGCCGGGGCCCTCCCCTCGGGGGCCTCGCGCCACAGTGTGGCCAGTCGCTCGGCGACCGCGGTGAAGCGGCCCGGACTGCGCAGCGTCAGACCGCGTTCCTTGCCGGTGGTGCTCATCGCGATCCGCCAGCCCTGGCCCGGCTCGCCGATGACGTCCGTGTCGGGCACGAAGACCTCATCGAGGAAGAGTTCGGCGAAGGCGGGCTTGCCGTCGAGGCGGCCGATGGGGCGTACCGTCACGCCCGGGGCGTCCAGCGGGAACATCAGATAGGTGAGCCCCTGGTGCGGCCGGGCGGTGTCCGGATCGCTGCGGAACAGCCCGAAGGCGCGGTCGGCGAAGGCGGCCCGGGACGACCAGGTCTTCTGCCCGCTCAGCAGCCAGCCGCCGTCGGTCCGTACGGCCGCCGAGCGCAGCGACGCCAGATCCGACCCCGCCTCCGGCTCCGACCAGGCCTGCGCCCAGATGACCTCGCCACGTGCCATGGGGCCCAGCACCCGGGTGCGTTGCTCCTCGGTGCCGTGCTCGAACAGGGTCGGGGCGAGCAGGCTGATGCCGTTCTGGCTGACCCGTCCGGGGGAGCCCGCGGCGTAGTACTCCTCCTCGAAGAGCAGCCACTGCCAGAGCGAGGCGGCCCGGCCGCCGTACTTCTCGGGCCAGGAGACGACCGACCAGCGGTCCGCGGCGAGTTGGTGCTCCCATTGCCGGTGGGCGGCGAACCCTTCCGCGGTCTCCAGTGACGGCAGCGGGGTGGTGGGTACGTGGCCGGCGAGCCAGGCGCGGGCATCGGCCCGGAACTCCTCCTCGGCGGCCGTGAAGTGGAGGTCCATCAGGCGTCCGCCTCCGGTGGTGGCCAGGGGAGCGGCCTGGCGCGCGGGGGTGTCTTGTCGTGGGCAGCGGGCATCGCCATCGCGCTCCTTCTCTAACAAGTGTTTGGTAGGTTAACGTAGCGCCATGAGCAGCGTCGAGGCCCCGCCGCTCGCGAGTGCCCGGGCTGCTCCGTGACCGGATCGCCCGCACCCGGACCGGCCCGGAGACCATCCGCTGGAGGCTCGCGTATGACACCGCCCCCGTACGTGCCCGGCCACCATCTGCTCGACGGCCGGACCGCCGTCATCACCGCGGCCGCCGGAGCCGGCATCGGTGGCGCCACCGCCCGCAGGTTCCTGGAGGAAGGCGCCCGCATCGTCATCGGTGACGCCCATGAGCGCCGGCTGAAGGAGAGCGCCGCGGCGCTCGCCGCGGAGTTCGGGGCGGGGAAAGTGGCCGCGCTGCCCTGCGATGTCACCGACGAGGGCCAGGTCAATGCCCTGCTGGAGCTGGCGGAAGAGCAGCACGGGCGGCTCGACATCGTGGTCAACAACGCCGGGCTCGGCGGTACCGCCGATCTCGTCGAGATGACCGACGAGCAGTGGGGCAAGGTGCTCGATGTGACGCTGAACGGCACCTTCCGCTGCACCCGGGCCGCGCTGCGCCGGATGAAGGCTGCCGGCGAGGGCGGAGTGATCGTCAACAATGCCTCCGTCGTCGGCTGGCGCGCCCAGCGCGGCCAGGCGCACTACGCCGCGGCCAAGGCCGGGGTCATGGCGCTGACCCGGTGCGCCGCCGTGGAGGCCGCCGCGTACGGCGTCCGCGTCAACGCGGTCTCGCCCAGCCTCGCCCTGCACCCGCATCTGGTGAAGGTGACCACCCCCGAGCTGCTCGCGGAGCTCACCGAGCGTGAGGCGTTCGGCCGCCATGCCGAACCCTGGGAGGTCGCCAATGTCATCGTCTTCCTGGCCGGCGACTACGCCTCGTACATGACCGGCGAAACGGTGTCCGTCAGCTCCCAGCATGCGTGAGCCGCAGTGGCCGGACCGGCACTGCCCGGGCCCGCCGAACGGCCTCCAGGAGTTCGCCGCCCGCATCCGCCGGCGGCACCGCCTTGCGGAACCGACCGGCACCTCCGCAGAATCTGACCAGGGAGACCACCATGCCCGAGGCATACATCGTTGACGCGGTCCGCACCCCGGTCGGCAAGAAGGGCGGCGGGCTCTCCGCCGTCCACCCCGCCGATCTGGGCGCCCATGTACTGACGGCGCTGATGGCACGCACCGGCGCCGACCCCGCGGCCGTCGAGGACGTGGTCTTCGGCTGTCTGGACACGGTGGGACCGCAGGCCGGGGACATCGCCCGGACGTGCTGGCTGGCCGCCGGGCTGCCCGAGGAGGTGCCGGGCGTGACGGTGGACCGCCAGTGTGGCTCGTCCCAGCAGGCCGTCCATTTCGCGGCCCAGGGTGTCCTCTCCGGCACCCAGGACCTGGTGGTCGCGGGCGGCGTACAGAACATGTCGCAGATCCCGATCGCCTTCGCCAGCCGCCAGGCCGCCGCCCCGCTGGGACTGACCGACGGACCGTTCGCCGGCTCGGAGGGCTGGCGGGCCCGCTACGGCGCGGCGCCCGTCAACCAGTTCCACGGCGCCGAACTCATCGCCGCCAAGTGGCAGATCTCCCGTGAGGAGATGGAGGAGTTCGCGCTCCGTTCGCACCGGCGGGCCGTCCGCGCCATCGACGAGGGCCGTTTCGACCGTGAGCTCGTCGCCTACGGGGACGTCACCACTGACGAGGGGCCACGGCGTACCACCTCGCTGGAGAAGATGGCCGGGCTGCCGCCGGTCGTCGAGGGCGGCCGGCTGACCGCGGCGGTCTCCTCGCAGGTCTCCGACGGCGCGGCCGCCATGCTCCTGGCCTCCGAGCGGGCGGTGGCCGGCCACGGTCTCACCCCGCGCGCCCGCATCCACCATCTGTCGGTGCGCGGCGAGGACCCGATCCGGATGCTGTCCGCACCGATCCCGGCGACGGCGTACGCGCTGAAGAAGACCGGGATGTCCATCGGCGACATCGACCTGGTGGAGATCAACGAGGCGTTCGCGCCCGTGGTGCTGGCCTGGCTGAAGGAGACCGGCGCCGATCCGGAGCGGGTCAATGTCAACGGCGGCGCCATCGCACTCGGCCATCCGCTCGGCGCGACCGGCGTCCGGCTGATGACGACGCTGCTGCACGAACTGGAGCGCACCGGCGGCCGGTTCGGACTACAGACCATGTGCGAGGGCGGCGGCCAGGCCAATGTCACGATCATCGAGCGGCTCTGACGGCCCCGCGGAACGAGGTCTTCACCCACCCTGCCGCGGGCCGGCCGGAAGCTCCGGCCGGTCCCGGCGGCAGCGGGCCGCTCAGCGCGGCGGGTCCGGCGGCGGCAGCCCGGCCAGTGTCCGGCGCGCCTCGGCCATGATCCGGTCGACGAGCTCCGCGCACGACGGCAGATCCTCGATCAGCCCGGCGACCTGGCCGGAGGCCATCACCCCGAGATCGGTGCGCCCCTCGACCATCGACGCCTTGAGCAGCATGGGGGTGTTGGCCGCGAGCAGGACCTGGCTCCAGGAGAGGTCCCTGCCATGTCTCATCGCCAGGCCGTCGCGGACCATCTGAGCCCAGCTCAGACCGGACAGCTTCCGGAACGACGCGGCATGGCGCACCGCCCGGAGCAGCGCGGTGGCGCGCCCGGACCGCTCCAGCGCCTCGACCAGCTCGCTGCGCAGCATCCGGTGCGGCAGCCCGTCCACCTTCGTGGTGACGGTGATGTCCTTGACGGCCGCCGCCAGATAGCGGGCCTGGACGGCGGGCGGCACGGTGCTGTCGGACGTCAGCAGAAAGCGGGTGCCCATCGCGACACCGGCCGCACCGTAGGCCAGCGCAGCGACCAGGCCGCGGCCGTCGAAGAAGCCGCCCGCGGCGATCACCGGGATATCGACGGCGTCCACGACCTGCGGGAGCAGTACGGTCGTGGCGACGTTTCCGGTGTGCCCGCCGCCCTCCCCGCCCTGGACAATGACCGCGTCCGCGCCCCAGGCCGCGACCTTCTCGGCATGGCGGCGGGCCCCGACGGACGGGATGACGACGACCCCCGCGTCCTTGAGCCGGGCGATCAGCTCACTGGAGGGGGCCAGGGCGAACGAGGCGACCCGTACGCCCTCCGCCACGACGAGCCGCACCCGCTCCGCCGCATCCCCCGCGTCCGCCCGCAGATTGACCCCGAACGGCGCGTCCGTACGGGACTTGACCTCGCGGACCGCCGCCCGCAGCTGCTCGACGGTCATGGTGGCCGAGGCGAGGATGCCCAGGGCGCCCGCGTTGGCCGCGGCGGAGACCAGCCGGGGCCCGGCCACCCACCCCATGCCGGTCTGCACCAGCGGGTGGCGCACGCCGACGAGCCGGGTCAGCGGGGTCTCGATGCCCGTAGTGGCCGTCATGCCGGCGGCACCTCGCGGTCGCGCAGCCCGTCCGGGTCGAGGACCGTACGGATCAGCCGCAGTTCCGCGACGGTGGGCTCCCGGGTGCACGGCACCTCGGGGGGCCGGGCGAGCGGGAACCCGGTGGCCGCCTGGACCTCCTCGGCCGTCACCCCGGGATGGACGGAGGTGAGCCGCATGGTCCGGTCCGGGGTCTCGAAGTCCAGGACGGCGAGGTCGGAGACCACCCGCGGAATGCGGTGGTAGCGGGTCGCGGACGGGCCGGCGGCGGCCGCGCTGTCGTAACCGACCCCGCTGATCATGTCGACCTTCTCGACGAAGACCCGCCGTGAGTGCTTCGGCACCCAGTAACTCACCGGATTGTTGAGGGTGTTGACGGGCGCGCCGCGTACCCCGAGGAGCTGGCGGGCGGGCTGCTGCCAGTCGCCGATGCAGGAGATGTTCTGGTTGCCGAAGCGGTCGAGCTGGCTCGCGCCCATCATCACATGGCGTCTGCCGCCGGTGACCATGGTCAGATGCCGGCGGTACGGCAGCCAGCCCTCGGGCGCCCCGTCGAGTCCCACGAGCGTCGCCTCGCCGTCGGTGAGCAGCAGATCGGGCGAGAAGGTGTGCTTGGCGAGCCGGGCCCCGATCGACGGGATCAGACCCATGGGGCTGGCGAGCACCTCGCCGTTGTCGCGCCAGGCGTCGGCGCAGGCGATCACGCAGTACTCGGCGCGGGTCGTCGTGGTGATGGTCCGGCTCACGTCTGCTCCTCGTGCCAGGTCTCGACCGCGGACTGGTAGCTCTTCTCGTCCCCGCCCAGGAACCGCTCGGCGAACTCCGGCCAGGGCGTGGTCGCGTACAGCTTCTGGAAGGCCTCGTCACGGCCGTAGTCCGGCACACAGGAGGTGAAGTGCGCGCCGTGGGGGGCCTCGACGACCCCGGTGACCGAGTGCCGGTTCACCAGCAGGGTCTGCGGGGCCGCGCCGGCGAAGTCGTCCACGAGCCGCTCGCAGGAGAGATACGCGCGGTCCGCGGCCTCGCAGAACAGATCGTCGAAGTACGGGTCGGGGCCCAGGTACTGGCCGTTGCCGAGGCGGTCGGCCCGGTTCAGATGGACCAGCGCGGCGTCCATGCGCAGGGCCGGCACGGCGACCAGGGTCTCGCCGTCCTCGTACGGTGAAGTGACGGTACGCAGGCCCGGGTTGACACGCATCACATCCGAACCGAGACCGGCCCGTACGGGCAGGAACGGCAGCCGGTTGGCGGCCGCGTGCAGGCCCCACATGAACATCGCCTCATCGATCTCCATCAGCTCGAACGCCCCACGCTGCCGGGCCGCGCGGAAGTGCGGTTCGAGCGGGATCGAGTCCAGCGTCGCGAACGCCGCGACCAGCTTGCGGATCCGGCCCGCGGCGGCGAGCAGGCCGACATCGGGACCGCCGTACGAGATCACGGTGAGATCGGTGATGTCGGAGCGGAGCAGCGCCCGCACCAGCGCCATCGGCTTACGGCGCGACCCCCAGCCGCCGATGCCGAGGGTCATTCCGCTGTGCAGCCGGCCGACGACGTCCTCGGGCGTCATGGTCTTGTCGGTCATCGCTCAGCCCTCCCTGTCCGGTGCGCCGTGCGGCGTACCGAAGGTGTCGCGGACGCGGTCGGCGACCCCGCTGAGGTTCGCCTCGAAGGTGAAGCCCTGCTCGAAGCGGTAACTGCGCCGCACGTCGACGGGGTCGATGCCGTTGAGGGCGGCCTTGGCGAGACGCAGGAGACTGCCGTCCTTCCGTGCGATCTCCCGCGCCAAGTCCCGTGCGGCGAGCGGCAGTTCGGCGCGTGGGACGACCTTCCAGACCGAGCCGTGCGCATGCAGTTCGGCGGCGGTGGCGGTGCGTGAGGTGTAGTAGAGCGCGCGCATCAGATGCTGGGGGACCAGCCGGGCCAGATGGGTGGCCGCACCGAGCGCCCCGCGGTCCAGCTCCGGCAGCCCGAAGGTGGCGTCCTCGCTCGCCACGATGGCGTCCGCGTTGCCGACCAGGCCGATGCCACCGCCCAGACAGAAACCGTGCACCGCCGCGACCACGGGCACCTCGCAGGCGTACACCGCCGAAAAGGCCTCGGCACAGCCGTGGTTGGCGCCGATCAGGACGCCATGGCCGCCGGCCGCGGTGTCCCGCTGCATCTCCTTGATGTCGACGCCCGCATTGAAGCCGCGGCCCGTGGCCGTCAGGACGACACAGCGGATGCCGGGGTCGTGGCCGGCCGCGCGCACCGCGTCGGCGAGGTCGTACCAGCCCTGTACGGGAAGGGCGTTGACCGGAGGGAAGTCGACGGTGATGACGGCGATGCCCTTGTCCGGTGTGGAGGTGGAGACACCCATGAGGCGATCAGCTACCTTTCCACCAAGCGTTTGTTAGGTAGCGAAGCTAGCAGCGGATCGCGCGCTGCGGGAGGGGTGCCGAATGAGCCTGACCCTCGATCTGAGCGGCCGGGTGGCCGTCGTCACCGGCGGCACCCGGGGCGTCGGCGCAGGCATCGCCCGGGCGTTCCTTCAGGCCGGTGCGGAGGTCGTGGTCTGTGCCCGCCGGCCACCGGACACCCCCGTCACCGCGGCCGGCCGCACCGCACACTTCCGCCCCCTCGACCTGCGCGACCCGGCCGCCGTCCGGGCCTTCTTCCCACAGGTCGCGGCGGCGCACGGCGGGCTGGACTGCCTGGTCAACAACGCCGGGGGCACGCCGTACCGGCTGCTCGGGCAGACCGCCGCCGAGCGGCACACCCGGGTCGTCGAACTGAACCTCCTCGCGCCGCTGACCGCCTCGCTCGCGGCGTACGAGGTGCTGCGCGACCGGCCGGGCGGCGGTTCGGTCATCATGATCGGCAGCGTCAGCGGCACCCGGCCCTCGCCCGGCACCGCCGCCTACGGCGCGGCCAAGGCCGGCCTGGACCACCTGGCCCGCTCCATGGCCGTCGAATGGGCTCCCAGGGTCCGGGTCAACACCCTCGTCCTCGGCATGGTGCGCACCGAACTCGCCGCTCTGCACTACGGAGACGAGGCCGGCATCGCCGCCGTCGGCGCCACCGTCCCGCTCGGCCGGCTCGCCGAACCCGCCGAGATCGGCGACGCCTGCGTCTTCCTCGCCTCCGACCGTGCCGCGTATCTGACCGGCGCGAGCCTGCTCATGCACGGCGGCGGTGAGCGCCCCGCCTTCCTCGACGCCGCCACCGTCAACCACCCCACCTCGCCCGAAGTCCCCGAGGAGATCCGCCATGACGGAACAGGAGATGTGCGATGACCGGTAACGGAATCTGCGCGGGACGTGTCGCCGTCGTCACCGGAGCGGGCCGCGGTCTGGGCCGCGCCCATGCCCTGGCCCTCGCCGCGGAAGGAGCCGACGTCGTGGTGAACGACCTCGGGGTGGCTCCCGACGGAGGCGGTGCCTCGGCCGGACCGGCCCAGCAGGTCGCCGACGAGATCCGCGCACACGGCGGCCGGGCCGTCGCCCACACCGGCGACATCACCACCACCGACGGCGCCGCCTCGCTCGTCACCACCGCCCTGGACACCTTCGGCCGCCTCGACGCCCTCATCAACAACGCCGGGTTCCTGCGCGACCGGATGCTCGTCAACCTCGACGAGGGCGACTGGGACGCCGTCATGCGGGTCCATCTCAAGGGCCACTTCCTGCCGCTGCGGCAGGCCGCCGCACACTGGCGCGCCGAAGCCAAGGCCGGCCGTACGCCCGACGCCCGGATCATCAACACCGGTTCGGGCGCCGGGCTGCTCGGCAGCGTCGGCCAGGGCAACTACTCCGCCGCCAAGGCCGGCATCATCGGCCTCACCCTCGTCGCCGCCGCCGAGATGGCCCGCTACGGCGTACAGATCAACGCCATCGCACCGGCCGCCCGTACCCGGATGACCGAGCGGACCTTCGCCGCGACGATGGCGGCGCCCGCCGACGGGGAGTTCGACGCGATGGCCCCGGAGAATGTCTCCCCGCTGGTGGTCTGGCTGGCGTCCGCCGGCAGCGCCGGGGTCACCGGCCGGGTCTTCGAGGCCGAGGCGGGCCGGATCACCGTGATGGAGGGCTGGCGCCCGGGCCCCACCGCGGACAAGGGCAGCCGCTGGACCCCCGCCGAGGCGGGCGAGACCGCCCGCAAACTGCTGGCCGATGCCGAGACGCCGCGGCCGGTTTACGGCGCACGGTGAAGGGGCCGGCGCGTCCGCAGGCCCGGCGGCCGGCCCACGGGCCTGCCGCAGGCGCTGCCGCGCCCGCCGCCGCTACTGACGACCTGTCAGGTGGTGTCCTCCGCTGCCACGCTTCGCGCCCGCAGCCGTGGCCGGCAGATCGCGAACAGTCCGAAGGCGCCGAGGAAGGCCAGTACGGACGTGCCGCGCAGAACGGCCTCGATGGCGGGGCCGTCGGCGGCCGCGGTGGTGGGGGAGCCGCTGACGGCCTCCAGTACCGTCGCCGCGATCGTCACGCTCACCGCACCGAACAGCACCAGCGACGTCAGCACCAGACCCGACGCCGCGCCCGTCCGCTCCGCGGGGACGTGCGCCTGGGTCGCCACATTCGTCAGCGCCCACCCCAGTCCGATGCCCACCCCGCAGATCACGAAGACCACCGCGTACCAGCCCAAGGGCCGCACCCAGGTCAGCGCCAGCAACCCGGCACCGCTGGTGAGCATGCCGCAGGCCATCAGGGTCTCGGCACGCCAGCGCAGGGCCAGGTGACCGGCCCGATAACTCGCCGCTCCGACGCCACAGGAGAGGGCCAGGAAGATCACCCCCGCATGGGCCGGTGACAGCCCCCGCGCCTGCTGGAGATAGAGGGCCGACAGCACCGCGATCAGGCAATAGACCACATTCGACAGCGAGCCCGCGAGGGTGATCACATCGAACTTCACATTGCGGAACAGCGACAGCTCGATCAGCGGTTCCGGCGCCCGCCGCTCCACCGCCACGAACAGCACGAGGAAGGCCACCCCCAGCGCGAAGGTGACCAGTGTGGGTGCGGAGGCCCACCCCCAGCCCGGCCCCTGGTCGACGGCGAGCATCAGACACGCCAGACCGAGGGCGACGGTCGCCGCGCCGGGCAGGTCGAGACGGCGGGTCGCGTGCTCGTCGCGGCTCTCGGGGACAAAGCGCAGCACCAGCAGCGTGGCGGCCAGGCACACCGGCACATTCAGCAGGAACACCGCCCGCCAGCTGACGTGTTCGGCGAAGACACCACCCACGAACGGCCCGAGCGCGGTACCGATGGAACTGAACGCGAGCACCGTACCGACCGCGGGCCCCTGCCGCGCGTCCCGGAAGTAACTGGTCACCACCGCCACGGACACCGGGAAGATCAGCGCCGCACCGGTCCCCTGCACGACGCGCGCGCCCACGAGCCAGGGGGCGTTCTGTGCGGCGCTGCACACCACGGACATGACGGCGAACACGATCAGGCCGATCACGATGACCCGCCGTCGTCCGTGCACATCGGCGGTCCGGCCGCCGACGATCATCAACGCGCCGATGGCCAGCATGTATCCACTGATCAGCCACTGGAGGTCGGTCGATGAGGTCCCGAAGTCCCGGGCGATGACCGGCAGCATCAGATCGAGCGCGAACCAGTCCATCTGCACGATGAGCATGGACAGCGCGGCAGCGGCGATCACTGCCCGGTCCTGACGCGAGAAGGAGCCGACCGATGCGGACTCCTCGACCTCATTCGCCACGCGCACTCCTCTGCGTTCCGCGGAAAGTGCCGAGCCGTCATGCGTCAGCGGCTGCGTCGTGGCGGGTCGCGCAGTTCCCCACGCCCCTCCGGGCGCACTGCCCACCGGTCCGTGCAGCCTGCTCCAAGGATAGAAGTCGGGGGCGGGGGCCGCACGGCGGCGGAGTGGCGCCGGGCCTGCTCGGTGAAGGCCTGGCGGGCCTCGGGAGTCAGCCCGCGGGCGGTGTCAGGCCGGCGGCGTCGGCGGCATGGGCGAGCAGCTCGATGAGCATGTCGGAGGTGAGCCGGCCGGTGAACGTATTGCGCTGGCTGGGGTGGTAGCTCCCGAACACCTGGAGTTCCTGCCGCTGCCCGGTGGCGGGCAGGGTCAGCCGCACCCCGTGGCCGAACGCCGGGCGGGGCCGGGGGAGGGGCCACCCCGTTTCGCCGAGTACGGGCAGCAGCGCCTGCCAGCCGAAGGCGCCCAGGGCCACCACCGCGCGCAGGCTCGGGCTGAGGAGTCGCAGCTCCGCCGACAGCCACGGCCGGCAGGTACGGCGCTCTGCGGGCGTCGGCCGGTTCTCCGGCGGAGCGCAGTGCACCGGCGCGGTGACCCGTACCCCGTACAGCTCCAGTCCGTCGTCCCGGTCCGTCGCGGTGGGCCGGGAGGCGAGGCCGACCGCGTGCAGTGCGGCGAACAGGAAGTCGCCGGAGGCGTCCCCGGTGAACATCCGGCCGGTGCGATTGCCGCCGTGTGCGGCCGGCGCCAGTCCGACGATGGCCAGCGCCGCGTCCGACGGCCCGAACCCCGGGACGGGGCGGGCCCAGTACTCCTGGCCCCGGAACGCCGCGCGCGGCTGTGCGGCGGTCTCCTCGCGCCAGGCCACCAGACGGGGGCAGGCCCGGCAGCGGACCAGCTCAGCGTCCAGCTCGGCGAGCCCGCCGCAGCGCCCCGCGTGATAGGCGGGAAAGCCGGTCTCGTCCGTGCCCGGCGGTGATCCCTCCGCCCCGGATTTCTCCATCCCCCCACGCTAGAGGACGCGAGACCCGCACTCGGTGTCTCGCGACACGACTGCCCCGGCGGCACGGCGTCACCACGTGCGCGGCGAAGGCGCCGTGGATCGCCGCCATCAGGCAATTGTCGCAACGTGACATTGTACGCTGGCACTTCGCGGCAACTCGGAGGAGCACGATGGGTGAACTCAAGCATCGCAGCCTGATCACCGCTCAGGAGCGGCTCCGTGATCAGGTCGCCCATCAGCTGCGCGCGGCCCTTGTGGCGGGAGAACTCCGCCCGGGATCGGTCTACTCGGCCCCGGGTCTCGCCGCGGACTTCGGGGTCTCCGCCACCCCGGTGCGCGAGGCGATGCTCGACCTGGCCCGGGAGGGGCTGGTCGAACCGGTCCGCAACAAGGGCTTCCGGATCACCGAGGTGAGCGAGCGCGACCTCGACCAGTACACCGAGATCCGGGCACTGATCGAGGTGCCGGTCGTCGGCCTGGTCACCCGCACCGCCGGCCGCGCCGAGCTGGAGGCCCTCCGCCCGGCCGCGCTGGAGATCGTCGCGGCGGCCCGTGCGCATGACCTCATCGGCTATCTGGAGGCCGACCGCCGCTTCCACCTCGAACTGCTCGGCCTCGGCGGCAATGACCGCCTCGTCGAGACCGTCGGCGATCTGCGCAAGCGCTCCCGGCTCTACGGCCTCACCCGGCTCGACGAGCGCGATCAGCTGCTGCCCTCCGCCGAGGAGCACGGGGAGCTGCTCGATGTGATGCTGACGGGCGATGCCGAGGCGGCCGAGTCCTGTATGGCCCGCCACCTCGGTCATGTCCGCTCGCTGTGGGCCGGGGACGGGGACGAGCCGCTGGTGCCGCGGCTCCATCTGCCGGGCGTGCGCCGGGCCTGAGGGCCGCCGGCTCAGGCCCCTCAGGCTCAGGCCCCGCCGGTTCAGGCCCTCAGGCGAGGAGTCCGGCCATCCACTCCTCCACGCCGTCGGCGGTACGCGGCAGCGCCGAGGACATCAGCCGTGCCCCGTCCGCCGTGATCACCAGATCGTCCTCGATGCGGATACCGATACCGCGCAGTTCGCGTGGCAGGGTCTCGTCATCGGGCTGGAGGTAGAGCCCCGGTTCGACCGTGAGGACCTGTCCCTCCGTCAGCACACCGTCCAGATATTGTTCCGCGCGGGCCCGGCCGCAATCGTGTACATCGAGCCCGAGCATATGTCCCGAACTGCACAGCGTGTAACGCCGGTACAGACCGCTGTCGGGGGCGAGCGCCTCCGCCGCCGGAACGGGCAGCACACCCCAGTCGGCCAGGCCCTCGGCCAGGACGGTCGTACAGGCCCGGTGGAAGTCGCGGAAGCTCGCCCCCGGCTTGAGGGCGGCGATGCCCGCGTCCTGCGCGGCGAGCACCAGCTCGTACACCCGGCGTTGGACCGGGGAGAAACGCCCGGACAGCGGCAGGGTACGGGTGAGGTCGGCGGTGTAGAGCGAGTCGGTCTCCACGCCCGCGTCGAGCAGCAGCAACTGGTCCGGGTCGAGCGGACCGTCGTTGCGGATCCAGTGGAGCACACAGGCGTGGGCGCCGGCGGCGGCGATGGTCTCGTACCCGGTGCCGTTGCCCTCGGCGCGGGCGCGCAGCTGGAAGACCCCCTCGATCCAGCGTTCCCCGCGCGGATGGCGCAGCGCGGCGGGGAGGGCCCGTACGACGTCCTCGAAGCCGGTGACGGTGTGATCGACGGCCTGCTGAAGCTGCCCGACTTCCCAGGCGTCCTTCACCAGCCGCAACTCGCTGAGCACACAGGCCAGTTCGGGATCGCGGGAGGCGTCCCGGTCGGCCGGGTGGCGTACCAGGTCGTCCAGATGGGCGCAGCGGATGCCGGTGAGTCGCGCGGCCTCGGCGAGATCGGGGCGTCGCCCCACCCAGAACTCCCCGTATTTGCGGTCCCGGTAGAACTCCCCGCCGCCGTCCCGCGGTGAGCGCGGGCGTATGTACAGCACCGCCTCGCCGTCCGGCTCCAGCACCAGTACATGTCCCGGCTGGTCCTCGCCGGTCAGTCCGGTCAGCCAGGCGTAGGCGCTGTGCGGCCGGAAGCGGTGATCGCAGTCATGGGATCGCACCCTCAACTCGCCTGCGGGGACGAGGAGTCGCTCGCCGGGGAAGCGGGCGGCGAGCCGGGACCGGCGGCCCGCGAAGAGCGCGAAGCCGGGGACACGGGAGCCGGCGGGGAGCGGGGTGGCGGCCCATTGGCCGGTCATGTAGTCGGCGAGGGCGTCCGAGACCGGCAAGTCATGGCTTCCGGTGTGGAGTTGGGCGGTGCGCGAGGTCATTGTCGACGCCTCCGGGAAAGGTGGGTTCTGAAGCCTTGTCAGTGCAATTTCACATTACTATGTTATAGGTCACACCTCGTTGAGTGAAGGCCCACACCCCCCACCCCCCACACAACCCCCCACCCCCTCCCGGAGGTTCAGGTGTCACATTCGCCCACGCCGCGCAGGATTCTGCTGGCCGCGACACTCGTCACGGCCCTCGCCCTGCCGGTCGTCCAGTCGGCCCAGGCCGCGCCGCACGCGCCGGCCACCCCCGCACAGCAGCTCGCACAGCGGGCCGCCGCGCCCACCCCCAACCCCTTCGACCATGCCCAACGCCTCGCCAGAACACCGAAGTTGAGCCCGTCCCCGGCGCCGGCACCCCGCTCGCTCACCGAGCGGGGCCGGATACCGGGCCCGCAGACCAGACCCGCCGCCGGGTCACCCGGCTCCAGACCCGCCGTCGCCCCCTGCACCCTCGACGGCATCACGGGGCTCAGTCCCGAACGGTTCGCGGACTTCCTCGCCGACCCGGCCGTCACCGCCGACGACTGTCTGCGCAAGCTCGTGTGGACGTGGGACGCCCGGCTCATCCCCGTCATGTCGGACGCCCATGTCCAGGCCGTGGCCCGTCGCATCACCGGGCTGGCCGCCGCCCACGACGGGAAGAACTCCAGCCATCTGTACGAGATGTTCACCTATCTGCACGCGGTGGCCTACCAGGACTTCTCGCACGACGAGATCGACATCACCGACGGCCCCACCGTCGACGCCATCCGCCGTGCGGTCGACGCCTTCGCCGCCGCGGCCCGTACCTTCGACGTCACCCGGACCAACGCCGACACTCTGCGCGAGGCCCTGTACGCCGCCAGCGCTCCCGGGCTGCGGCAGCATCAACTCGGTCTGATCCGCAAGGTCCTGGCGACCATGGACCCGTCCCACACCGCCACCCACAAGGACCCGGCATGGGGGAACGCCGCCCTCGCCGCGCTCTCCGTCAACTACCTGGGCGTCTACCCCGGCAACCAGGACACCGCCTTCCAGGCCGCGGTCACCGCCGACCCCGGCTACCGCGCCGTCTTCAAGGGCTTCGTCGGGTACACCCACCTCAAGGGCACACCCAACGCCTGGGTCGTCCGCGACGCCCTGAGCGAGTACGGCCGCTTCGGTGAGATCGCCTCGCTCAAGCCCGGCATCATCACCGACCTGGGCGTGCTGCTCCCCACCACCGTGCGGAACTACGGGGAGGGCAGCGAGCCCTGGGCCAAGATCGCCAGTTGGCTCAACTACTTCGGGGCCTGTGCCCCGTACAAGGTGTGCAAGGCGGACATCGAAAAGCGGATCTTCCCGCGCACCTACTCCTACGACAACGGCGCCATCAAGGTCCGCACCGCCCTCGACCGTGCCACCGTCGACCAGCTCTACTATGCGTCCAAGCAGGTCAGGGCGCAGTTCCACCGGGTGGTCGGCACCACGGAGCCGCTCGCCGGCGACCCCAACACCACCCTGAACATCGTGCTGTACGCCTCGCGCGCCGACTACGAGATCTACCACCCGCTGCTCACCGGCATGGGCACCAACAACGGCGGGGTCTACATCGAGCGCGGCGCCACCTTCTACACCTACCAGCGCCGCGTCCCCCAGGACTCCACCCTCACCCTCGAAGAACTCTTCCGGCACGAGTACGTCCACTACCTCAACGGCCGCTTCGCCGTCCCCGGCTTCTTCGGCGAAGGCCCCTGGTACCAGGGCGACCGCACCACCGCCATGGACGAGGGCAGCGCCGAATTCTTCGACGGCTCGACCCGTGACGACGGGATCGCCGTACGCCGGTCCCTCGTCAAGGGCATCATCGCGGACACGGCGGGCGGCGGACCGCGGATGAGCATCAACCAGCTGCTCCACGCGACCTACGACGGCGACGGCTTCCGCTTCTACAACTACGCCGGGACGTTCTTCGAGTTCCTGTGGCGCGACCACCCGGGGAAGCTCCAGGAGATGTACCGCCATCTGCGCGCCGACGATCCGGCCGCGTTCGACTCCTGGCGCAACCGCATGGGGTCCGATCCGGGGCTCCAGCAGCAGTACGACGCCTTCCTCAACGCCCAGATCGCCATCGTCGACGACCTCTTCGTACCGAAGACGGTCTTCGTCCCCAACGGCTCCCTGAAACTGTCCCGCCCCGCCGACGTCCAGAGCGCCTTCACCGCCGCCACCGCCGCCCGGCCCATCTGCAAGGACGGCGGCGACCCGGCCTACGGCCGGTTCATCTGCACCGGCCGGATCACCGCCAACCTCAGCAACTCCGGAAGTCCCGACCAGGTCTTCAAGGACATGGCCGAAACCGTCGACTACTTCATCCTCGACCGTGCCGAGCCCGCGGCGAACAACTTCGCCGATATGAACTGCTCCTTCGGCCCCACCGAGATCTGGTCCTCGGGCAAGGCCGGCACCGCGGACTTCAGCTGCGAGGGGCCGCTGCGGAGGTGATCGACCCGCCACCTCCAGGGGGGCACGGCCCGTCGTCCACCGGACGGGCCGTGTCCGGAGCGGCACCGAGGATGTCGAAGCTGCCGGTGAGACCGACGGCGTCCAGCGTGCGCAGGAAGCGGGGGTCGGTGATCACCAGGGAGAGCCGGCCGCCGTGCGCGCGGGCGCGGCGGCGGGCGCGGCACAGCACCCCGATACCGCCGCAGTCGAGGAAGTCCACCCGGCTCAGATCCAGGATCATGTGCGGACGGTCCCCGGCCGTCACCGGGTCGAGACGCCTGTTGGTGCGCGCCGCGCTCGGGTAGTCCAGTTCTCCGAAGAGTGTGACGACGATCGGCGCGCCCGTGGGGCGCTCGCGCCTAGGTGTCGTCGACTGCCGCATGGTTCTCACCTGTCCGCACGATTCCGGCCTCCGGGCCGCTGTCACCATGAAAGGCGGCAAGCACGCCGGGCAGGAGGGCCGGGCGGGCCATGACCGATAGGGCCCTTCGGCCCCCTCAGTCCCCGGGCAGGTCCAGCCGCCGGGACGTACCGGGCACCAGGCTGAACGAGCGGTCGCGCAGGTTCACCCGTACCGCGGCGTTCTCGGAGGCCGGTACCGCGATCCGTACCTGCTCGGCACGGATGCGCAGATCGATGTCCCAGTGACGTCGGTAGCGGATGCGCACCCCGAACTTGGAGAGCTCGCGCAGCGGCGCCGGATCGAGCCAGAGTGCCTGGTCACGGGTTTCCAGCCCGGTCATCCCGCGCTGGACGAAGTCCAGGGTGCCGGCCATCGCGCCCAGGTGGATGCCCTCCGCCGTGGTCCCGCCCTGGACGTCCGCCACGTCCCCGGTCAGCGCCTCCTCGCAGTACGTCCAGGCGTCCGGCCGGTGTACCCGGGCCAGGACCCAGGCATGGACCAGGGCGCTGAGCGTCGAACCGTGACTCGTGCGGTGCAGGTAGTAGTCGACCGTGGCGTGCCAGGTCTCCTCGTCGAGGGGGTAGCCGAGCCTGCGGAACACCGAGGCGAGCTCCGACGGTGCGAAGAGATAGCCCAGCATCAGGACATCGGCCTGTTTGGAGGCCTGGTAGCGGTTGACCGTGTCGCCCTCCGCCTCCAGGATCCGGTCCAGCCGGCGGATGTCGCCGTAGCGCTGCCGGTATCCGTGCCAGTCGAGCTCGGCGAGCTCCCCGTACCCGGCGAACTGGCTGATCACCCCGCGGTGGTAGGGCACATGGAGCCGGTGTGCGACGTCCTCCCAGCGCTCGGGCTCCTCCGGGGCGAGCTGGAGCTGTTCGAAGAGCTGCCGCTGATGGGGCTCGGGCAGCGTGCGGCACAGGTCGAGCGCGCGCATCAGCACCCAGGCCGCCGTGACATTGGTGTAGGCGTTGTCGTCCACCCCCGGTTCGGCGGCGTCCGGATAGCCGTCGTGGTACTCGTCGGGACCGACCACCCCACGGATGCGATAGCGGCCCAGGGAGGCGTCCCAGTCCGCGGCCGCGGACCAGAAGCGGGCGATCTCCAGCAGCATCTCGGCACCCCTGGTGTGCAGGAACTCGGTGTCGCCGCTGGCCTGGCCGTACTGCCACACGTTGTACGCGATCGCCGACCCGACGTGGTGCTGGAGCCGGGAGTGATCGGGCAGCCAACGCCCCGAGCGCGGATTGAGATGGAGCTGCTGGGTCTCCTCGCGGCCGTCGCCCGCGCTCTGCCACGGGTACATCGCCCCGGTACGGCCCGCCTCCCGCGCCGCGTGACAGGCCGCCGGCAGCCGCCGGTAGCGGTAGTCGAGCAGGGCCCGGGAGACCTGCGGGAGGTGCAGGTTCAGGAACGGCAGGACGAACAGCTCGTCCCAGAAGACATGCCCGCGATACGCCTCGCCGTGCAGGCCCCGGGCGGGCACCCCGACATCCAGCTCGGCGGTGTGCGGCGAGAGGGTCTGGAGCACATGGAAGAGATGCAGCCGCAGGATCCGGCCCGACTCTCCGGGGACCTCCAGCTTGGCCTGCCGCCACAGGTTCTCCCAGGCGCGGCGGTGGGCGGCGCGCAGCTGCCGGAAGTGCGGGGCGAGGGCCACCGCGTCCACGGCCGTGTGCCGCGGGCTCTCGATCGCCGGGTCGCGGGAGGTGTACAGCGCCACCGTTTTGTCGACGACCGCGGGGGAGCCGGGGACGAGCGGCACCACCAGGGTGTGGAACGCCCGCAGTGCGGACAGCTGCGGTCGGGCCACCCCGTTGTGGCCGGCCGGGACCCGGGTCCGGGCGGCCAGCGCGATACGGATGTCCGAGTCGAGGGTGCGGCAGCTCAGCCACACCGCGTCCGGCTGCTCGGCGCCGGTCTCCCAGCCCGTCAGATGCTGGTCCGCCAGACCGCGGTAGCGCGCCACGCCGGCATTGCGGACCGCACCGTCGATCCCGGACTCCACCTCCACCGCGCCCGTCCACCCGTCGGACGCGAAACAGGTGCGCAGCGCGGCCAGATGAGGCTCGCCCATGTGCACCAGGCGGCACTGCTCCACGGTCAGCCGCCGTCCCGCCTCGTCCTCGTAGACCGACCAACGGGTCAGGGTGCCGTGCCGCAGGTCCAGCGTCTGCCGGTGCTCCGTCAGATACGGGTGGTCGGGGGAGAGCCAGGGGCCGGGGGCCGCGTCGGCGGGGCAGATCCGGTAGCGCAGCGGGAGCCAGTTGGGGAGGTTGACCATGTCCTCGTTCTCGACGGAGCGGCCCGCCACGGTGGAGAGGAGCCGGTTGTAGCAGCCGGCGGCATAGGTGCCCGGATAGTGCACGGGCCCGGCGAGCACCTCGGACGCCGCGCCGCGGGTGGCGAAGTAGCCGTTGCCGAGGGTGCACAGGGTTTCCCGCAGCCGCTCCGTCTCCGGGTCGTACCCCTCGTACGACCAGGTCCAGGCGTGGGTCATCCGTCCTCTCCCGACGTCAGCAGCTCGCCGGGGTCGGCCACGACCACATCGGCGCCGCGGCGGCGCAGGGCGGTCGCGCTGTACGGGCCGGCCGTCCGGTCCACGCCCACCACCAGGCCGAATCCGCCGCGGCGGCCGGCCTCGACCCCGGCCAGGGCGTCCTCCACCACGGCGGTGTCCGCGGGCGGGACCCCGAGCCGCCGGGCCGCCTCCACGAAGAGCGCCGGGTCCGGTTTCCCCGGCAGTTGCAGCCGGTTCGCCTCGTTGCCGTCCACTACTGCCCCGAAGAGCGGACGCACCCCGGCCGCGGACAGCAGCTCGGTCGCATGGCGCGAGGCCGAGACGGCGGCACACGGCACCCCTTGGCGCCGCAGCTCCTCCAGCAGCCGCACGGTGCCGGGGAAGGGGGCGACGGGGTGGTTCCGCAGGCGTTCGCTGAACAGCTCTTCCTTGCGGGCCGCGACGGCGCCGACGGTGTCCGTGCCCGGCGCGTCGTCCGGGTCGCCGGGCGGCAGGTCAAGGCCCCGGGAGCGCAGGAAGGCGGCCGCGCCGTCCTGCCGGGACCGGCCGTCGACATGGCGCAGATAGTCGTCCACCGGGTCGAAGGGGCGCTGCCCGCCCACGGCCGCGAGGCAGGCGTCGAAGGCGCCCTTCCAGGCCGCGGCGTGTACCGCGGCGGAGTCGGTGATGACCCCGTCGGTGTCGAAGATGACGGCCCGCAGGGAGTGCAGGCACGCTGCCAGGGACGGCGCGCCGGTCATGGTGACGGTTCCGTTCGTCGGTGTCCCTTCCATGGCACCACGGCTGCGGTCCATGGGCGCGCCGCACGGAGCCCCGCGCCGGACCGGCCCCGGTGGCAGCCCGCCGTGTCACGTCGCCCGCTGCCCCCAGCGGGGGTCCTCCGCCGCCCACTCCCGCTCCCACTGGGCGTAGCGGTGGCGGTTCAGCAGGGCGCGGCCGGTGCGCTGGGCGCCGAGGAGCAGCAGCCCGGCCGAGGTGCCGGCCACGGTGCCGACGGCGATGCTCTCGCCCGTCGCCTCCCTGGGGGAGACCGGGTCGCGTACCAGCGCCCCGTGGCGGTCGAGCCAGGCGGTGGTGCGGTCACCGGCCCGCAGCTCCGGCGACACCGTCGTGACGCCCGTCCGGGCCGAGCCGTCGGCGGCCGTCCAGCGCACCGTGGCATGGACCCGCGTGCCGACGCCGCCGGAGACATCCACCCCGATCCGGGACGGCGGGTTCTCGGTCAGTACGGCCGATACGGTCTGCCGGCCCTGCCGTTCCTGGCCGGTTCCGGCGTCCACCGCCTGCGCGGCGGCCAGTCCGGCGGCCGGTGCGCCCAGGGCGATCAGCACGGCGGTCACCAGAACCAGCCAGGCCTCCGCCACGTCCGAACGCCGCCGGAGCGGGCTGTGCCGCCACGGCCGGAGGAACTCGCTGCGAGCCATCACGCACCCCCTGCGCCTGTGGCCCGACCGTCGCACGCGGCGCGAAGCCGGCAGGAGGGGCCGAACGGCCCTCGCGGGGGGCCGGTCGGGGTCGGCCCGGCGGGGGCGGCGGCCCCGTTCGGCCCTGGTGTGGGCACCGTGGCAGGACGACGATGAGAAGCACCGCCGCACCGGACGAGGAGAGCGTGGAGGACGCCATGGGCGACGTACGCGAGTTCTCACCGCAGCGGCCGATCCGGGTGTTCCTGCTCGACGACCACGAAGTGGTGCGCCGTGGTGTGCAGGACCTGCTCGACGCGGAACCCGATATCGAGGTGGTCGGGGACGCGGGCACCGCCGAGCGGGCGCTGGCCCGTGGTCCGGCCCTCGACCCGGATGTCGCCGTGCTCGATGTGCGGCTGCCGGACGGTGACGGGATCAGCGTCTGCCGGGAGTTGCGGTCACGGCTGCCCGGACTCGGCTGTCTGATGCTCACCTCGTTCGACGACGACGAGGCGCTGCTGGATGCGATCATGGCGGGCGCGGCGGGCTACGTCCTCAAGGAGATCAAGGGATCCGACCTGGTCGCCGCCGTGCGTACGGTCGCGGCCGGCCGCTCGATGCTGGACCCGGCGACCACCGCGCGGCTGATGAACAGCCTGCGCGGCGTGGACACCGACGAGGCGCCCGCGGCGGACGCGCTGTCCGGGCTGTCACCGCGGGAGCGGGAGATCCTCGGGCTGATCGGCACAGGGTTGACGAACCGTCAGATCGGGCAGCGGCTCTACCTCTCCGAGAAGACGGTCAAGAACCACATCTCGCGGCTGCTGGCCAAACTCGGTGTGGAACGCCGTATCCAGGCGGCCGTCCTCGCCGCCCAAGGACCGCCGCCGGCCGCCGGGGACACCGGGCCCTACCGCCTCTGACCCGGGAGCGGCTCAGGCCGACGGGAGCGGCGCCTGCCACAGCAGGAGGGTGCCACCCTGCGCCGGTGCCGCCAGCGTCATCTCGCCACCCACGCTCGCCGCCCGCTTGGCGAGATTGCTCAGCCCGCTCCGCCGCCCGTCGCGCGGCATCCCCACCCCGTTGTCCGTGACGCTCAGGCTCAGCGCACCGCCGCCGACGGCCAGCGAGACCTCGACCGTGGTGGCGTGCGCATGCCGCGCGGCATTGCTCAGCGCCTCGCCCAGCACCGCCACCACATGTTCCGCGAGCTCGGCCGGCACATCGGTGTCGATGAGGCCCTGCATCCGGAGCGACGGGGTGAACCCCAGGGCGCGGGCGGCCTGTTCGACCACCGTGACGGTGCGGGCCCGCAGCCCGTGGCCGGCCCGGCCCGGCGTATGGGCGCGCAGCCCGAAGATGGTGGACCTAATGATCTTGATCGTCTCGTCCAGATCGTCCACCGCGCGCAGCAGTCGCTCGCGCGCCTCCGGATGATCCACGAAACGGACCGCGCTCTGGAGCGTCATCCCCGTCGCGAAAAGCCGCTGGATCGCCAGATCGTGCAGATCACGGGCGATCCGGTCGCGGTCCTGAAGGAGGGTGAGCTGCTCGGCGGACCGGCGCTGGTCGGCCAGTTCCATGGCGAGGGCGGCCTGCCCCGCGAAGGTCAGCAGCGGGCCGGTCTCCAGCTCGGTGAACGGGGGCCGCTCCAGCACCCGCGCCACCAGCAGCACACCACGGGGCCGGCCACCGGTGATCATCGGCACGGCGACCGCAGGCCCCAGCCCCATCCACCGCGGCGGCCCCGCGGTGATCCGTGGATCCTGCTCGACATGGGTGCTGATCATCGGCTCCCGTGCGTCGAGCGCCGCCCCCATGAACGACCCCTGCCGGGGGAGGACCAGCCCGCGGTGCGCCTCGGCGTCGACCCCGGATGCCAGGGCGACATGCAGCGCCCTGCCGTCCTGCTCGGGGAACGCGATCACACCGAGATCCGCGGTGAGAATCTCCCGCGCCTTGTCCACGATCAGCCCCAGGGCCGCCATCTCGTCCGTCCCCGGCAGCAGCAGCCTGGCGACGATCTCACCGTTGGCCTCCTGCCACCGCTGCCGGTAGCGCGCCTCCTCGTACAGCCGCGCGTTCTCGATGGCGACTCCCGCCGCCACCGCGAGCGTCGAGAGCACGGTCTCGTCCTCGGCGTCGAACTCGCCGCCGCCCCGCTTCTCGGTGAGGTAGAGGTTCCCGAACACCTCGTCGCCGACCCGGATGGGCACCCCGAGGAAGGAGTGCATGGGCGGGTGGTGCGGCGGAAAGCCGTACGACGACGGGTGCTCGGACAGCTCCGGGAGCCGCAGCGGCCGGGGGTGACGGATGAGCTCACCCAGGATGCCGTGTCCCGCGGGCAGCCGGCCGATCGCCTGCTGCTGTGCGTCGGTGACCCCCACCGGCAGGAACTGGGAGAGCCGGGTGCCCTCCGAGACCACGCCCAGCGCCCCGTACTCGGCGTCCACGACCATCACCGCCGCTTCCACGATGCGGCGCAGCACCTGCGGCAGATCCAGCCCCCGGCCCACCGACAGAACGGCTTCCAGCAGCAGATTCACCGGCTCGCCGGGACCCTGCCGCAGTGCGTCGAGGCGCTGTTGCAGCTCGTCCGGCAGCGCATCGAGCCGACGCCGGGCGGTATCGCGCCGGCCGTTTCCGTGGTCGCCCACCTTGGCCTCCGCTGGAGGGCCCCTCACGCGTGCGGGGCCGTACTTCCACCGTAGCCGCGGTGACCTTGCGGGGCTTGGCGCGGCGGCGCGGGCCCGCCGCCGCGCCACGGAGGACCGGGCCGCCACCGCCCGGTGTCCGTCCGGACCTGCACGCACCCCGGACCCGGTGCGACGGTGGCAGTAGGGACATGTCCGCGCCGATGCGAGGAAGGAGGTGGGGGCGATGGAGCATCCGCTGGTCGTGGGCACCGATGGATCGGATTCCGCATCCCGGGCGCTCGACTGGGCGGCGGACGAAGCGGCGCGCCACGGCCTGCCGCTGCGGGTCGTCTACGCCTCCCGATGGGAGCGTTTCGAGGGCGAGGTACCGCCGGACGGCGGGGAACGGCCCAGCGAGCAGGTACTCGCCGAGTCCGTCGTCGCCTCCGCCGCGGACGTCGCCCACCGCCGGCAGCCGGACGTCAAGGTCTCGGGCGAGGTGCTCGCCACCGACGCGGTCACCGCCCTGCTGAACGAGGGGCTCCATGCCACGGCGCTGATCCTGGGCTCCCGGGGGCGTGGCGAGATCGCCGGGCTGCTGATGGGCTCGGTCAGCCTGGCGGTGTCGGCCCGCGCCCGGTGCCCGGTCATCGTGGTGCGGGGGGACGTGGCCGGACTGGCGGGCACACACGGCCGTATCCTCCTCGGCGTTGCCGACCCGGCCAGGGAAACGGCGGCCGTCCGCTTCGCCTTCCACGAGGCGGCGGCCCGCCAGTGCACGCTGGAGGCGGTATGCGCCTGGCCCCTCCCGATACGTGACGCGACCGAGGCCCCGCTGCTCGCCGCGGACGCCCGGCGCTACCACGAGAAGCAGGCCTCGGCGCTGCTGGACGCGGCGCTGGACGAGGTGGCCAGGGCGTTTCCGGCGGTGCGGGTGCGGCGGGTCACCGTCGAGGGGCCGGCCCACAAGGTCCTGGTGCACCGTACGGCCGCAGCGGATCTGCTGGTGACCGGAGCACAGCACCGCCAGGGCCACTTCGGCCTCCAGCTCGGGCGGGTGGCGCACACCGCGCTCTGCCACGCCACCTGCCCCGTGGCCGTGGTGCCGCAGCAGGCCTGAAACGGGACCGCGGCCCCGTCGTCACTGCTCCAGCCCGGCCGCGTGATCGGGAACGTAGGTCTGTAGGTCCCGGGGCGGCCGCTGATAGCCGGTGGCGGACGGCCGCGGCGGGAGTTCCAGCGACGGCGGGGTGATGTCGCGATAGGGCACCGTCGACAGCAGATGGGCGATCATGTTCAGCCGGGCCCGGCGTTTGTCATCGCTCTCGACGACGAACCACGGTGACTCCGCGATATCCGTGTGGACGAACATGTCGTCCTTCGCCCGCGAGTACTCCTCCCAGCGGGTCAGCGACTCAAGGTCCATGGGGGAGAGCTTCCAGCGCCGCGTCGGGTCCTTCAGCCGGCGCCGGAACCGCTGCTCCTGCACCTCGTCACTCACCGAGAACCAGTATTTGCGCAGCAGGATCCCGTCCTCCACCAGCATCCGCTCGAAGACCGGGCACTGCCGCAGAAACCGCTGGTGCTCGGCCGGCGTGCAGAATCCCATGACCCGCTCGACCCCGGCCCGGTTGTACCAGCTGCGGTCGAACAGCACCATCTCGCCCGCCGCGGGAAGGTGCTCCGTATAGCGCTGGAAGTACCACTGGGTGCGCTCGCGCTCGGTGGGCCGGGGCAGTGCGACGATCCGCGCCACCCGGGGGTTGAGGTACTCGGTGACGCGCTTGATCGTGCTTCCCTTGCCGGCCGCGTCGCGCCCTTCGAAGACCACCACCAGCCGGGCGCCCTCGGTCCGTACCCACTCCTGGAGCTTGACCAGCTCCGTCTGGAGCCGGTACAGCTCCCGCTCGTACAGCGACCGCGGCAGCTTCCGGGGGCCGTTGCCGCCCTGTTTCTCCGCCATAGGACGACGGTACGGAGAAAAGCCCCGGCGGGCCTCCCGGCCTCAGTTGTGCGAGCCGAACGGGGCCAGGACCTCGCGCTCGATCCGCCGCCGGACCCGGTCGGTCAGGGCGGAGAGCCGCTTCGACATCCGCGGCCGCACCGCGTGCGGCGACCGGATGTACCGGGCCGTCGCGGGCAGCTCCGCGACATCCGCCACGACCCGCCGCCGGGCGTCCGGCAGCCGGCCACGGGGGGCGCTGCGCACGCCGTCGCGCATCAGCGTCTCCAGCAGCGGTGTACTGCCCGCCGGGAGCGGCTCGTCGGCCAGGCCGATCACATCGTGGCACCCGGGCCGGCGGAAGACCTGCTTACGCCCCGGGGCGGTCATCTTCGCCGACGACAGCTTCATCACGGGCCGGCCGTCGTAGGCGACGAGCTTGTACGCCGAGTCCAGGGAGGGCGCGTCGGCGCTCACCCCGACGCGGGTGCCCACGGCGTAGACATCGATCGGCGCGCCCGCCCGTACCAGGTCGTGCACGGAGCACTCGTCCAGTCCGCCGCTGGCGATGATCCGCACCTGCGGCAGCCCCGCGTTGTTCAGGATCGAGCGGGCCCGTACGGCCAGTTCCGCCAGGTCACCGCTGTCCAGCCGGATGGCCGAACCGTCACCGCGGCCCAGCCCGTTGAGCACCCGGGCCGCCGCCGCGACACCCGACTCGGTGTCGTAGGTGTCCACCAGAAAGGTCACCGGCCCGGGGTGACAGAGCGCGAACGCGGTGAACGCCGCCTCCTCGTCCTCGAACGCCTCGATGTACGAGTGCGCCATCGTGCCGACGGCCGGCAGATCCTCGGCATGCGCGGCCGCCACATTGCTGGTGCCCGCGAAACCGGTCATGGCGCCGAGCCGGGCCACCTGGAGGGCGGCGGCGGTGCCGTGGGTGCGCCGCAGCGAGAAGTCCACGACGGGGCGGCCCCGTGCGGCGAGCACACAGCGGATGCACTTGGAGGCGATGGCCGTCTGATGCGTGAGGTGGTTGAGCACGAAGGACTCCACCAGCTGCGCCTGCGGCAGCGGCGCGGTGATCTCCAGCAGCGGCTCACCCGCCAGCACCACCCGCCCCTCCGGCACCGCCCGGACCTCGCCGGTGAACCGCATGCCCAGGAGCGGGGCCAGGTCGCGTGTGGGCCGCTGCAACGCCTCGGCGAACACCTCGACATCCTCGTGCCCGACCGTGAAACCGGCCAGGAAATCGAGGACCGTTTCGGCCCCCGCGGCGATCAGGAAGCCCCGCTCCGGCGGCAGCGCCCGCACAAAGCAGCTGAAGGTCGCCGGTTGCGTCATGCCCTCGTGGAGATACGAGAGGGCCATGGTGACTTCGTACAGATCGGTGGTCGTCGCATCCGACATGGCCGACTCCTTCCACGGACGGCGAGGCCACCGCCTGCCCGGTGCCGCCGCCCGCACCGGGCTCACGCCATGGCGTCCGTCCAGCCGTAGGCGACCCGACGCTCACGCCGGGGCGGTGCGGCACCGATACCTTCGAGGTCGCTGTCGGCCACCCGCAGCAGCTGCCCGGCGAGGTCCTTCACCGCACGCCCGGCCGCGATCTCGTCGCCGATCTCCGGTACGTCCCGGTCCTCGGGGCTGCACCGGGCCCTGCCGTGCCCGGTGAGGGTGGTGGTTCCGGTACGGAGCTCCACACGCGCCTTGGTCGTCCCGTCCTCCTCGAAGAGGTAGAGACGGACGGGCCACTCGACTGTCTTTGCCATGGTTTGCCTCCGCTTCCTTGCCGAGGGCTGCCACCGGAGGACGAGACCCGGACACACGACCGGAGCCGCCGGGCCGTCGGCGGCTGAATCCGCTGGATGAGCCCTTACCGTCATCATCCGCCTTCTGCCGCGGCGCGTCCTGGCACGGCCCCTGGGCCGTCACGGACCGTGGCGCCCGCTGCCGTGCGGTCATTCATGGGGCACCACGGCCACCGGACACGGAGCGTGGTGGACGACCGCCTGCACGACATGGCCGATCTTGGGCCCCGGCAACCGGTGCCGGTGCCGGTCCCGGTGCCGGCGGCCGACGACGAGCAGCCCCGCGTCCGCGGCACTGTGCAGCAGCGCCGGCGCCGGACTCTCCATCACCACCCGGTCGTCCACCCGCACCTCCGGGAACTTCTCGCGCCAGGCCTCCAGGGCGGCGGCGAGATCCTCCCGCGCGTCCTGCGCCGCCTGCTCGGCGGCGATCGGCTCCACACCGCCCCCGCGGTTGTAGGCGTACGAGGGAAGGTGCCGGCCATGGATGGCGCGCAGGGTGACGCCCCGTCGTGCGGCGCTGGCGAAGGCGAAGGCGAGGAGCGCCTCGCACGGCTCATGGAGGCTCAGCGCCACCATCACCTCGCCGGCTCCCTCGTTCGCCGTGGAGTCCTGCCGGGCGCGTACCAGGACGGTGGGGCATTCGGTGTGCGCCACCAGTTGCAGCCCGAGCTCACCGAGCCCATAGCGTGCTATCGGGCCCAGATCCCGGGAGCCGAGGACCAGCAGATCCGACTGTTCCGCGGCTTCGTGCAGGGCGTCCAGTGGGTTCTTGGCAACCAGCACCTCGTCCACCGGAAGGTCCGGGAAGCGCGCGCGGGCCGTCGTGGCGGCCTCGTCCATCATCCGGTGGGTCCAGTAGTTCTGGCCCTGGCCGGCCTCGGGGTGGGACGCGGGCTCCGGCGCGAGCAGCACCCAGGCGTGCAGCAGCCGCAGCCGCGCACGACGCAGCCGGGCTTCCTCGGCCGCCCACCGGATCGCGGACAAGGACTCGGGCGTACCGTCCACACCGGCGGTGATGACATCCTTCATGGCTCGCTCCGTTCCCTGCGCGCTCGTCGCTTTCGCGCCCCCACCTCAAGGGTGCTCGACCTCGTCCGCCGCGGCATGAGCCACTCGGCCCCCAACCCGCCGCCGGAGGTCCGCGCGTCCGCTGTGCCCGCGGCCCGAACTCCCGCCGTCGCGGCGCCCCGTCAGACCCGCCCGTGTGCCCGTTGAGCCCGCCGCGACAGCGAGTCGATGACCACGGCGATCAGCAGCACACCGCCCGTGATCATGAACTGCACGGCCGTCTGGATGCCCATGAGGGCCACGCCGGAGGCGATCGACTGGATCACCAGCACACCGAGCAGGGCCGACCAGGTCCGGCCCCGTCCGCCGAACAGACTGGTGCCACCGATGACCGCCGCGGCGATGACGTCCATCAGCAGCAGGCCCGCCCCTGAGGTCTGGCTGGCCGAGGTGACGCGCGAGGCCAGGAAGAGACCGCCGACCGCCGCCATCGTGCCGGACATCATGAAGACCGAGATGCGGACCAGGTCCACATTGAGGCCGGTGCGGCGGGACGCCTCGACGCTGCCGCCGAGCGCGAAGATCATGCGGCCGTAGCGCGTGCGGCGCAGCACACAGTCGAGGCCGACCAGCACGACAAGGAAGATCAACAGGGCCAGGGGGAGCCCCAGGAACTGGTTGAGGACGAACGCCGAGGCCATCGCGATCGCCGCCAGCACGCCCGTGCGCAGCAGGATCTCGTTCAGCGACCGGGCGGGCACACCGGCCGTCCGGCGCCGCCGCGCATCGTGGTACGACGCGAGGAAGTACCCGGCGGTGCCCAGCGCCGCCAGGCCGTAGGCGGCGGCCACATTGTGGAAGTAGTAGCCGGTCAGCATCGCCAGCAGGCCCTTGTCGTCCAGGTTGATCGTGCCGTTGGCGCCCAGGATGTAGAGCATCAGACCGTTCCAGCCCAGCAGGCCCGCAAGGGTGACCACGAACGCGGGCACCCCGACCTTGGCGAGGAAGAAGCCCTGGACGGCTCCGATCGCCGTGCCGCCGAGCACCGCGATCAGCAGCGCGAGCCCCTCCGGCACCCCGTGGCTCACGTTCAGCACCGCGAACGCGGCCGCCGCCAGGCCGCTCACCGAGCCGACCGACAGATCGATCTCGCCCAGCAGCAGCACGAAGACGACACCCACCGAGATCATCCCGGTGCCGACGATGTCCACGCTCAGATTGGAAAGGTTGCGCGGCGAGAGGAAGTTCTCGTTGAGGCTCTCGAAGATGATCCACACCACGATCAGTCCGAGGGCGACCGGGACCGAGCCGAGCTCACCGCTGTGGAATCTGCGCTTGAGGATCACCAGGGGGTTCTGTGCGCCGAGCTCGGGCGTGAGCCGGCGGCGGTCGGCAGCGGTGACCGCGGCGCCGGCCGCCTTGTGCTTCCGGAGCGCCCAGGTCCGGCTCATGGCTCCGCGTCCCACTCCGGCGCCTTGCGGCGGGTCACGGCGTTGTCCGTGGCGCCGGTGATCGAGGAGATGATCTGTTCGTGGGAGGTGGTCGTCACATCGAAGAACCCGTTGTTCCGGCCGAGCCGCAGAACGGCGATCCAGTCCGCGACGGCCTTGATGTCCCCCATGTTGTGGCTGATGAGCAGCACCCCGAGCCCGCGCTCACGGAGCTGGTCGACGAGGTCGAGGACCTGGGCGGTCTGTTCGATGCCCAGGGAAGCGGTGGGCTCGTCGAGGAGGACGAGCCGGGGTTCGCCGAGGAGTGAGCGGGAGATCGCGACGGTCTGGCGCTGGCCGCCGGAGAGCGAGGCGACCGGGAGGCGGACGTCGGGCATCCGGATGGCCAGCTTGTCCAGCAGGTCGAGGGTGAGGCGCTCCATCTCCACCTCGTCGAGGACGCCGGCCCGGTGGATCTCGCGGCCGAGGAAGAGATTGCCGACCACGTCGAGGTTGTCGCACAGCGCGAGGTCCTGGTAGACGGTGGCGATTCCCAGGTCCTGGGCGTCGTGCGGGCGGGTGATCGGGGCGGGCCGGCCGTCCCACTCGATCACGCCCCCGTCGGCGGGGTCGACCCCGGCGATCACCTTGATCAGGGTGGACTTGCCGGCGCCGTTGTCGCCCACGAGAGCGACGACCTGACCGGCGCGGACCTCCAGATCGACATCGGCCAGGGCCTGGACGGCGCCGTACCGCTTGAAGATGCCGTGCAGCGCCAGCAGGGGCGGTGCCGGCCTCGGCCGCCGGAGGGTTGCGCCGGACTCCATGAATGCCTGCCTTACCTGAGGAGTCCCGCCTTCTTGCAGGCGGACTCGAATTTCGGGGTACAGATCTGATCGATCGTGTACATGCCGTCCTTGACCACGGTGTTCCTGATGTTGTGCACGTTCACGGAGACCGGGGTGAGCAGCACGGCCGGGATGCCGCGGTGGGTGGGGCTGTTGACCGTGTGCGTCGTGATGCCTTTGAGCTTCTCGCCGCGTCCCAGCGCGACGGCCATGGCGGCGGCGGTGCCGGCCTCGGGCGCGAAGGGCTTGTAGACGGTCATGATCTGATCACCCTTGACGAGGCGCTGAATGGCGGCGAGTTCGGCGTCCTGACCGGTGATCGGCGGCAGCGGAGTGACCTTCGCGGCCTGAAGGGCGGCGATGATGCCCGCGGCCAGGCCGTCGTTGGCGGAGTAGACACCGTCGATGCGGTCCGCGCCGAGGGCCGAAATGGCGGCGGCCATATTGCGATTCGCGTTCTCCGGCCGCCAGTCGCCGGTCTCATAAGCCTTGCCGATCTTCACCTTGCCCTTGAGCGCGGCGAGCGCACCCTGCTTGAACCAGGCGGAGTTGGGGTCCGTCGCCGCGCCGTTCATCATGACGATCTGGGCGTCGCGCGCCTTGGGACCGAGCGCCTTGAGCAGCGCCTCGCCCTGAAGCCTGCCGACCGTCGCGCCGTTGAAGGAGACATACGCGGACACCGGCCCCTCGACGAGGCGGTCATAGGCGACCACCGGAATCCCGGCCCGCCGCGCGCTCTCGACCGACGAACGGAGCGACTTGGAGTCGACGGCGTCCAGGATCAGCACCTGCACCCGCTTGGTGATCATCGCGTCCATCTGCTGCTGCTGAGTGGCCACATCGTGCTGCGCGCTGACGGTCTCCACCGTGCACTTGGGGCACAGCCGATGGATCTTCTTCTCGATCAGGGGCTTGTCGAAGTGGTAGAGGCGCGAGGTGTTGTCGGGGAGCAGCACCCCGATCTTCGGGGCGCCGCCGGAGGCGGGCCCGTTCGGCTCCCGGGCCCCGCCGGCCTCCCCGCAGGCGACCGGCCCGGCCACCAGACACACCCCGACCAGGACGGCAGCGGCACCACGCAGGCGAGCACGCACCTCAGCGCACCTCCTCACCGTTCTGCCGGCCGTCCGCGGCGGCCGGTGTCTCCGTGCCGAGCCGCTCGCCCGGCTCCACGGTGATCTCGCTCCACACCTGCTTGCCGCCGCTCAGCGGCACCGAGCCCCACGACACCGACATCGCCTCGACGAGCAGCAGCCCGCGGCCACCGGTCGACTCCCAGTCCACACTCGTCGGCTTGACGGGGGCACGCGGCGAAGCATCGTTCACCCCGATCCGCAGCCGGTCCGCGGCCAGCGTCAGATCCAGCCGCACCTCGCCCTGGGTGTGCGCGATGGCATTGGTGACCAGCTCGGACACCACCAACAGGGCCACGTCCTGCTCCTCCGTCACGCCCCAGGACCGCAGGGTGCGCCCGGTGAAGCGCCGGGCGTGCATGACGGCATCCGGGAGCCGCCACACCGTCCAGCGGGCGCGGGTCGGACGCACCCGCATCCCGTCGTAGCGCAGCACCAGCAGGGCCACATCGTCGTCGCGCCGCTTCGCGCCCCCGAGCAGCGCATCGGCGAGCTGACCGGCATCGGCCGGATCGGCCGCGGCCAGCGCCGCACGCACCCGGCGGATGCCGTCCTCCAGCGGGAGGGTGGAGGACTCGGCCAGGCCGTCCGTGAGCAGGGCGAGCACGGTGCCGGGGGCCAGGCCCACCTCGGTCAGCGGGAACTCCCCGGCCTCGGCCACCCCCAGCGGAGGGCCGCCCTCGACCGGCAGTTCCTCGGTGCTGCCGTCGGGGAGCCGCAGCAGCGGCGGCAGATGCCCGGCCCGGACGAACCAGGCGATGCCCTCCTCCATGTCCAGGTCCACATAGCAGCAGGTCGCGAACAGATCGGTCTCCATGCCGAGGAGCAGCCGGTTGGCATGGGCGATCACCACATCGGGCGGGTGGCCCTCCACCGCGTAGGCCCTGATGGCCGTGCGCATCTGCCCCATGATCGTGGCGGCGCCGGCGCTGTGCCCCTCCACATCGCCGATGACGAGCGCGACATGGCTGTTGGAGAGCGGAATGACGTCGTACCAGTCGCCGCCCACTTCGAGCCCCATCGTGGCGGGCAGATAGCGGGCGACGGCCACCCCGCCGGGCAGTGACGGCAGCTTGCGGGGCAGCAGACTCCGCTGGAGCATCGTGGCGAGCTCGTGCCCGGCGTCCAGCGCATGGGCGCGCACCAGGGCCTGCCCCACCAGGCCCGCGGACGCGGTCAGCAAGGACCGTTCCTCCGGCCCGAAGTGGTGCTCCTCGTCCCAGCCGATCAGGCACACCCCGACGATCCGGCCCTCGGCCGGCAGCGGCAGCACGGCGAGCCCACCGGGCCCGATGCCCGCCAGATCGGCTTCGAGGGCAGCCCCCGGCGGCCACAGGGCGACATGCCCGGAGCGCAGCACGCTCTCCAGCGTGGGCATCGAGTGACAGGCCGCATCGGGCCACTCGGACCGCCATTCGGACCGCCATGCGTCGGGCCAGGCCGCGGGCTCCGGCGGGTCCAGCACGGACACCACGATCCGGTCGGCCTCCAGCTCGGCCACCGCCACCCGCTCGGCCGCCAGCGGAGCCCGCAGCGCGGCGACCACCACCCGGCTGACGTCCCGGATCGTCGTGGCACCGGCCAGCGCGGCCGACAGCCGCTGCACGATGGAGACCTCGTCGGCGGTGGGCCGCAGATACGAGGCGTCGGCGACCACGCCCAGCATCCGCTCCGGGGTGCCGTCGGCGTCGAGCAGCACCCGGCAGCGCAGGCTCAGCCAGTGCAGCTCGCCGTTGGGCCGGCGAATACGGATCGACAGCTGCTGGCCGGACGCGGTCAGCCCGCCGGGCTCCACGATCGACATCAGCGCCGGCACATCGTCCGGCACGGTGCGCTCCAGCAGCGTCTCCACCCGCCGGTCGAACTCCTCCGGGCTGATACCGAACAGCTCCAGCACCTGGGCGTCCGCGTCCATCCGCCCGGTACGCAGCACCAGCGTGAAGGCGCCGCCCCGGAGGGTGTCCAGCCCCGGGCCCAGCAGCGAGCGCCGCTCCGTCTGCGCCATGACCCGGGCCGCGACGGCCTCCAGCCCCGCGGCCACCTGGTCGGCGTGCAGTTCCAGGAGATGGCGACGGTCCGCGTCGAAGGCGTCGGTGGCCTTGTCCATCACCACCAGGCACCCCAGCCGCCGGACGGTCCCGCCCAGGGGCAGCACGCACAACGAGACATCGGCCGGCGGCTTCCCGGCACCGTCCCAGGCGTCCGCACCGGGGCTGTCCGCGGCACCGCTGAGGTCGTACTCCGCGAGCTCCGCCGGGCTCAGCCACAGGGCGTCGCCGCTGCGGAAGGCCGCGGCCACCGGAGAGTTGCCGGACAGCGGATAGCTCGTCGGCAACCCATAGGGGACGCCGGAGCCTCCGACCATCTCGGCCAGCTGAAGAACGCCGTCCCCTTCGGCCGGCACATAGACGGCGGTCAGCTCAGCCCCGGTAGACCCAAGGACTCGTGCGGTCACTGCCTGCACCGCCTCCGTACGCCGGAAGCCGTCGTCATAAGCCACGGTCGCCGTATCCGCCCTCGGGGGCCAGGGCGTCCACCCCGCCACCGCCTCATCGGATATGTCGTGAATTAACCGTCTTCCCTCCATGGTGCGGCACGCAGGGAGCCGGGAGCTAGTCGGCGCGGTGGTCACGGTGTGTGATCGGGGAAGTCCTCCGCCAGCAGCACGGCGAGGTCGAGGAACGCGTCCTGCGTACGGGACCGCAGCCGGGCGAGATCGATGTCCCGCTGGCTGTCGAGGCGGTAGTCGAACGGGATGAAGACCATCCCGCCCGGATGGCCGCGGAACTGCTCGGCGAAGTCGTCCCGCCGGGCCGGCCGGTCCGGCCCGGGAAGGCCGGTGACCGCGAGGACGGCACGCTCCGCCAGCTCCGGATAACCCCGCTGCGCGAGACGGGTCAGCAGCGCCTGGGTCTGCCCCATGCCGCGCTCGGTCATCCGGGCCACGACGACCAGACGGTGCGTCATCGACAGCGCGGTGTCGGTGACGCTCTCCGTCCGCAGATGCGCCCAGTCCGCGAGGACGACGGAGAAGTGCCGGCTCAGCAGCTCCATCAGCCGGCGGTACTCCTCCTCGTACACCGGAACCGGCGTGGTGCGGCCCAGGCCGTGGGTGAGCGCACGCAGCCCTGACGGTCCGTCCAGCGTGTGGCGCAGCACGTCCTCGTAGCTGTCGACCGCGGGCAGCGTACGGAGCAGATTGTGGCGCAGACCGGCGGTGCCGCCGCGGTTCAGCCGGGCGGCCAGCTCACCGACCGCGTGGCCGGCGTCGAGCGCGATCACCCGCCCGCCGCGCGCCGCGGCCAGCAGCGAGCCCAGGGCGACCGTGACGGTGCTCCGGCCGACCTCGCCGTCGACGCCGACGACGGTCGTCCGATAACTGAACCGCAGCCGGGCACGGATCACTTCCAGCTTCCGCTGCTGCTCCGGCCCCATCCGCCGCCGTCCCAGCCGGGGCGCCGGCGCGCCGCCCCGCGACGGCCCGGCCGCCACCGCGTCGGACGCCGCGGAGTCGTCGTCGAGCGGGATCTGCGGCCCCGGACGGAACGAGTAGTGCGCGGCGCTCCGGGGGCCGTCCGCGCCACCGGCCTCGCCACCGCCCGTCCGCAGCTCCGTCGCCATCGGCACGTAACGGGCGAACGCCTCGGCGACCTCACCGGCGGTCGGGCGCCGGGCCGGGTCCTCGGACAGACACGCCGTGACGATCTCGCGCAACGGCCGCCAGGTGTCGCCCTGCCACAGCGCCATGTCGCTCTCCGCGGACACCGGGACATGGTGCTTGTCCCCGAGCCGGCGCAGGATCTGGCCCAGGGACTCGACGTTGTCCGCCATCGTGGGGACGGCTTCCGCCCCGCGGGCCCGGAACTCCCCGTCGATGCCGCACCGGCCCAGCCCGGTCAGCATCAGGGAGCGCCCGACGACATGCACGCTCTGCGGTGTCAGTTCGGGGAGCACCAGCCCCTTGAGGTGGCACAGGTTGACGGCGCTCGCCAGATGCCATCCGTAGGCGATGGACAGCAGGGTGTCGCGGCGCAGCTGGGAGCCGGTGGCGGCCCGCAGCAGGCTGCTGAGCTGCGGCGGCGGCCCGCCCTGGTCCTGCCCGGACGGACGGTACAGCTGCATGGCCAGCCACGGCGGCTCATCGTGCGGGCCGGTCGCCAGCAGCAGCGGCGCATACTGGCCGGCCATCCGCCCCAGCGCCTCCGCCTCGGTGGCGAGCATCGCCGCCGCCTCGTCCGGCGCGCCCGGCCTGATCACCCGGACCGCGGCCTCTTTGCCGTGGCGATCGCGGCCCAGATACACGAGCGAACGCGCGCCGGGCTGCCGGCCGTGCAGGGTGTACGGGCCCAGCCGGCGCGGATCGCGCGAGGTGAGGGGGCGCCAGCCGTCGGGGCCCGCGGGCTCGGTGTCGTCGTCCGGCGGCGCCACCTGCACGGAGGCGCCGAGCCGGGCCATCAGCCGCCGCTCCACGGAGGAGAAGGCGCGCGAGCCGGCCGGGAGGTGGTCCATCCCGTCCGGATGCGCCAGCCAGGCGGGGAAGTCGGGGGAGCGCCCGGCCAGTTGCTCCAGACGGCGGCCGATGTGCCAGCCGGTGCGCAGGAGTTCGGGCGTGGACACCGCGTCCAGGAGCGCCGACTTGGCCGCCTCGGGGAAGTCGAAGATCCGGTGCTGATCCCGCAGCGGACCGGCCACCGGCGCCTCGACGGGGTGCATCAGCCCGCCCAGGAACACCTCGGCCAGATGGGCGGTGTCCGCGGACCACGGCACCGCGGACTGCACCAGCCGCATCACCGGCACGGAAGCGGGCGCCACCGCCGCGATATGCGCGGCGAGCCGGTACGCCTCGGGCGAGGCCGCCGCGCGGAAGTGCCGTACGGAGTCCGTGCCGTCGCCGGACGGGACGACGGGGCGCCCGGCCGGGGCGTGCAGCAACGGGAGCTGGACCGTGCCACCGGTCGAGGCGAGCAGCCGGGACCAGGCCGAGACGGGGCCCGCGGAAGTCTCCAGCACCGGCACCGGCAGCCCGTGGAACGGCGCGAGATCGGCAGGCAGAACCGGATCGCTGACGCTCCACGAGGCCCCGGCGGCACCGCGCCGGCGCGTCGTCACCCGCCAGCGGCCGGCCTGGATGCCGGAGCCGCCCCACAGCCGCGGCGGCAGCGCATGCAGCACCGCCACCGGCCCGTTCGCCGCCCAGCGCCCCAGCACCCGGTGCATCCGGCCGTCCCGCCAGGCGGCCCCCATACCGTCGCTCAGCAGCAGGATCAAGGTCTGGCCCGACGGGTCGGCCAGCACCGCCGGCGGCAGCGAGGTGGTGTCCGGATCGAACGGCCGGCCGCGCAGCAGCGGGGCATCGGGCCCGCGGGTGTCCAGCCCGTGCACATGGACCATGCGGAACGCCCCGACCCGCTGCATCATCGTCCGCCACTCGACGGCGAGCCGCCGCCACAGCAGCATCGACATGCCGTCGTCCACCACGAGCGCCAGGTCGAGCCAGCGCTCCTGCCCGGGACGCAGCACGACATCGGGCAGCCCGCTCTCGGCCAGCGCGGCCGCCGTCGCCGCCTCGTCGAACTCCTGGATGCGGGTGGTGGTCCGGCGCTGCCGCAGCGGGCGCAGGGCGCGGCCGACGCCCAGTTCGCCGAGGAGCGCCTTGTTCTCCGGGACCCGCAGCGGGATGGCCGCACTCGTCTTCGGCGGCAGCGGGAACTCCCGCCGGGGCGGCCGCGGCACCGTTCCGGTCTCCGGCGCGGCGTGCAGATCGCCGCCGAGGTCGTCCAGCGGCAGGACGTCAGGGGGTTCCGCTTCCGCCAGGGCACCGTCGTCCGGCGGGGGCGGCGGCGGTGGCTCCGGGCACGGCTCGCCGGCCACCGACCGGTGCCCGGGGCCCAACGCCCGGGCGAGAGGCGCCGATTGCGGGCCGGTCGGCAGCCGGCCGGCCAGCCAGAGCGCATCGAGCAGGGAGTGCCGGTCGAGCTGGACACCGGCCCCCGCGAAGACCGCGAGCACCTCCCGGAGCCGGTCCGATCCGCCCGTCATCGCTCAGACGGTCCCGCCGAGTTGGTGGAGCACGGCGTCCAGCAGCCCGTCGGCGTCCAGATCGACGCCGCCGGCGCGCAGGAAGACGGCGTTGAGCAGCTGGTCGGTGGCGAGTTCGCCCGGACCACGGCGCTGGAGGAACGACCGGAGCAGGTCCTCGACACCGTCCAGCGCGCCGTCGCCGAGGTGGGCCGCCACGATGGCCCGCAGCCGCTCCTCGTCGGGAGTGGGCAGATCCAGCCGGATGCAGCGGCGCAGGAACGCCGGCGGGAAGTCCCGCTCCCCGTTGCTCGTGATCACCACGACCGGGAATTCGGTGCACAGCACCTTGCCCCGCTCCACCGTGACCGGGTCCTGGGAGTCGGCCACCAGCACCTGGATCACCGACTGCGCCTCGGGCAGCCTGGCCAGCTCCGGGATCTCGAAGACGCCCTCCTCGAACACGGTCAGCAGGTCGTTGGGCAGATCGACGTCCCCCTTGTCGAGTTCGTCGACGAGCAGCACCCTCGGGCGCGGGCCCGGCACCAGCGCCGTTCCCAGCGGGCCGAGACGGACGAAGCTGCCGATGGAGGGCTCGGCCTCCCCGCGGTCCCGGCTGAGGGTGGTCTCCCGCAGCCGCCCGATGGCGTCGTAGCGGTACAGGGCGTCCTGGACGTTGGCCCGGCTGTTCACCGGCCAGCGCAGCACCTCACCGAGGTCGAGCTCATGGGCGACCGCCCGGGCGAGCGAGGACTTGCCGGTGCCGGCCGGCCCGGTGACCAGGAGCGGCCGGCGCAGATGCAGCGCGGCATTGACCACGTCGGCGTGCTCCGGAGCGATCAGATACGGCAGCGGCCCGGGGGCGCCGCGCCGCGAGCCGCCGAACCTGCGCCAGGGCGGGGCCTGCGGCAGGGTGACCCGGCGCTGGGTGCCGTCTCCCTGGAACAGCCGCCAGTCGGCGGCCGGTTCGGCGTTCATATGAGCTCCGTGGGTTCGGAAAGCTGGAGTTCGGGCAGGGCGCGGTCGGGGTCGGCCCAGGCGAGCACGGGCCTGCCCGGGTGGTCGGCGGGCCGGTGCAGGGTCTTGGCGCGGTAGGAACGGACCTGCTCGGGAAGGGCACGGGCCGGGGCGTCCGACACCTGCTGGACGGCGTGCGAGACCTCGTGCGCCGGCCCGCGGTCCCACAGCACGACGGGAACGCCCATGGCCAGACACACCTGGATGATCTCCATCCGGGCCCGTGCGGACACCTCGACCGACACCCGGGCGGCATCGCGCCGGTCGAGCAGCTTGCCGTACACCTCGCGCACTCCGGTGGACGGGCCGGTGATGCGAAGGGGGCCAGAGGACTCCAGATGTTCCCAGCGGTGGCGCCAGTCGGCGAGAAAACGCTCGTTGCGGCGCAGGAGTTCCGGGCAGTGCACCACCAGGGCGTACTCCGCGCCCAGCACCCCCGGGATCAGCCCGTCCGCATCGGCGAACTCCCACTCGTCCACGGGGAGTTCGAGGCAGTCACGGTCGAGGAGGACCTCGACGACCGGCCGGACGCCCTCGGGAGCGGACCGGCAGAGCCGTTCCAGGAGCGCCAGCACCGCCCCGGCGGTCTCGGCCGCGCTGTACCGGCGGCCGGTCTCGGTCGGCGCCCGGTGCGGGCCCATACCGTCATCGCTCCACAGGCGCAGATGGAAGGCGTCCGCACCGGCCTTGACCAGATGCACCAGCAGCCTCGGTGGCCGGGTGCGCCGGCGCCGCCCGAGGGCCCATTCGTCCGCGTCCGCACGGCGTTCCCGCAGCGAGGACGGGGGGAGGCCGAGCCGGGCGGCGACACCGTCGGCCCACAGCCGCAGCCGGGCCCGCTCCGGGGCGGGACACAGCACCGCCACATACTCGACCGCCCGCAGCAGGCCGGGCACCCGCAGTTCGCCCGGCCCGGAACGGCTGTCGCCGGAGAGCTGCTCCAGCCTCCCGAGCAGCTCGGGAAACCCGGCGTCACAGGGGAGTTCGGCGACCAGCGGCAGCGCGGCCCGTACGGCTTCGGGCAGCAGATCCACGAGCTCGTCCGACAGTCCGGTGAGCAGGGCCAGTAGCCGGTCGTGCTCCCGCGGCGACAGCAGCCGGGGCACCGCGGACAGCTTCCCCGCCGCGATCAGCGCGGTCACGGCTCCCGGGTCCCTGGAGCGCAGGACTTCCGTCAGCGCGGCCAGCGCCCGCTCCTCGGTCACCAGGATCCGCGCGAACTCCTCCGGAGACGGGGCGGACCCGTCCGTGGGGTGCCCGAGACCGCAGCGTTCGGCGACCGCCCTGGCGTAGTCGGCCCGGAACATCGGCGCGGGCAGCACATTCGACAGCAGATCGGCCAGGACGGTCTGCGCGGGATCGTCGTCGCACACCGGCCGGTCGAGCAGGGACCCGGCGCCGGCCGCCCGCAGCTCCGCCTCGATCCGCTGCCACGGGATGCCCCAACTGCGGCGGGTGACATGCCGGGAGTCGTAGACCTGATCGACGGGCGGCAGCATGCAGGCGGCGACGAGTCCCACGACGGCGCCCTCGGCCTCCGACCACAGGGGGCCGCCGCTGTAGGCGGGCCCGATCGCCATCCCGGACAGTGCGCCGTCCAGGTAGCCGACCCGGCTGTCACAGGTCTTGACCCGGACATCGGCGTACGAGCCGCTCAGCGCGCTGCCGTGCCAGGCACGCACGGACTGGCCGACCCGCATCTGCCGGAACTCCGGCGGAGCCGGGCAGCTCAAAGCGGCGCCGACCTTGAGGACCGCCAGATCGCCCGCCCACTCCAGCTCGCCGCGGCCCGGTGGCCCGTCGCCTCCGTCGAGCCGCCGCGGCGGGATCCAGTGGACGGTCTGCGCTTCGTGCAGCTGCGCACCGGACGGACCGTGGGTCTGCACCCGCAGAGTGGCCCCCTCCGGCCGGCTGTCGTCGAAGAGCTCCTTCCCGAGCGCGTCATTGACCACATGGGCGCAGGTGAGCAGGTGATGCGGCGTCAGCACCACGGCCGCGCCCGCCGCTTTGCAGTCCCCGGCATCCAGCACCGACGCCACCCGGAACCGGGGGTCCGCCGGATCGTCGGTGCCCGATACGGCGCGGAACCAGCCCATTACTCCGCCCGCTGCGGCTGCCAGGTCGCCGTGATCGTCAGACTCGCATGGCCGTTGGCCCCGACGATCCCGAGCTTGAGGTCCTGGCCGACCTGCACCCCGAACTGCACCGACATCTCGTGCGGCGGTCGTTCGGACGCGGTGACCGCATCGTGGATCTCCTGGAGCAGGGGCCCGAGCGGACGCAGCGTCGTGCGCATCGCCGCGACGGCACCGGCTCCGGCCGCCGCACCGCCACGGGCCACGGGTACGGTCGGGCCCATGCCGTCCGGCAGGTCGGTCTCCGGGGACTGCGCCGGGGGTGCGGCGGCGGCCGCCGGGGCCAGCTCCAGGCGGACCGACGTCCCGTCGGCAAGGCTGAGTTCTGAGAGTTGGGGCACGCCTCCATTGTGCCGATCGGCCGTGCTCACGGCAGCGGAACGGACGGATCATCCCCACGGACCACCGTGACGCGGTCAGCGTGTGTACGGCTGAATGGACTGGGCGTGACGGAACACATTGCGTGGGTCCCAGTGCTCCTTGACCGCTTGTAGGCGCGCGTAGTTGTCGCCGTAGTACAGGCGGTGCGAGGACTCGCCGGAACGGTTCCACTCGGGGTCGTCGAGGTCGGTGTCCGGATAGTTGATGTAGCACCCGTCGGTCATCGGCTCCGGCTGCCCGCCTGCCGGGCCGCCGGTCGGCGCCAGGATCGGCACCCCGCCGGTGTCCCGGTAGACGTCGCGGTAGAACTCACGGATCCAGCGCAGATGCGGCGCCGCGATCGCGGGGTCGATCTCGGCGTCGAGATGGTCGGTGACACCGTCGTGGTTGGCGTCCTGATCCCAGCTCCAGTACGTCTGGTACTGAAGCTTGAGTACGGAACTGCGTTGGTAGACCGCGGTGGCACCGCTGTCGGGGAGGTTGATCGCGCCACCGTACGAATCGACCTGGAGCAGTGCCTGGGGGTTGTCGTAGTCCTCGGTCGACAAGTGGTCGTAGATGGCGTCGAGTTGTGCTTCGGTGAAACCGCGCCGCATGTACGCCGACTTGTACTTGCCGCACTGGTTGTCGCCGGAGCCGTTGAGCGTCTGCGTGGCGGTGAGCCACGGCAGCCGGGTCGGCACCACCAGGCCGCACATGGGGGCGTGCTCACCCATCCGCCGGTCCAAGGGGGTGGGCTCGACGCCCAGATCCTGGGTGATCCAGTCGAGGAAGGCGTTCAGCCGCTCCACGCTGTCCGGCCTGGTGGCATCGAGCTGGGTGATCAGACCGATCTTGCCGTTGGCGCGCTGGTTCAGCTTCAGCAGGGTGAACATATCGCTGTAGTCGCCGCGGAGGGATGCCGGGAGCCGGGTGGTGTTCTCGTACTCGAAGAAGAGCCCGTAGTTGCGCACCAGCGACTTCAAGCGCTCCGGGTACCCCAGCAGTTCCTCCCACGGCCATGCCACGGCGTGCAGCAGGACCTGGGAGGGGGGCTGGGGCAGGCCCTTGAACCAATACCGGGTGACCACACCGAAGTTCCCGCCGCCCCCGCCGGTGTGGGCCCACCACAGCTCCCGCAGCTCCGGTTCGGGCGAGTCGCGGCGCGCGATCACGACCTCCGCATGCTGCCCGTCGCGGACCACGACGACCTCCACCGCGTAGAGATAGTCGACGGTCAGCCCGTGCTGCCGGGACAGCAGCCCGTAGCCCCCGCCGGCCACATGGCCGCCGGCGGCCACGGAGTAACAGGAGCCGCCGGGCAGGGCCACCCCGAACGGGGCGTAGAGATGCGTGGCGACATGCCAGTTGTTCGCCCCCGACTCCACGCAGTACGCGCCCATCTCCTGGTCCAGGTAGGCCCGGTCCAGGAGACCCAGATCGACGATCACGCCCACGTCGTTCCCGCAGACGAAGTTCTCGTAGCAGTGGCCGCCCGAGCGGACCGTGAGCCGCCGGTGGAGATCCTCGTCGGAACGGTGGCTCGCCAGATACTTGTTGACCGCGGCGACGACCTCGGCTGTGGAACTGACCACCGACACATAGTCAGGTGTCGCGATGAAGCGCTGGTTGAACCCTCTCCGCAGGGCCTCGTAGCGGGCGTCTCCCCGGCCCACCTCGATCCCGCACTCGACTCCGGCCTGGACCTGCTCGACGGCCATGGGGCTCCCCTCGTCCGCACACTCGAAACACACGAACTGACAGCATTGCGTAACCGGTGACTACTATCCGTGACGGTTGTGGGTGTGGCGAGTACCCGAAAGGGGTCATCTCGTGGATCAGGGTTGACGCTCGCCGTATGTGCGCAGGGCCTGGTGGCCGCCTCCCCTCCGGTCAGCCGGGCGTCAGCACGGCGGCCCCGTGAACCCGGTCCGCGGCCAGGTCCGCGAGCGCCTCCGGGGCGCGGCTCAGCGGGTAGCGGCTGACGGTGACCTGGATGCCGATCCGCGCCGCGGTCGCCAGGAACTCACGGCCGTCCTCCCGGGTATTGGAGGTCACGCTGCACAGATTCCGCTCGTAGAAGAGATGGCGTTGATACGTGAGCGGCGGGATGTCGCTGAGGTGGATCCCGGCCACGGCGAGGGTGCCGGAGCGGTCCAGCGCCTCCAGTACCACCGGCACCAGGTCACCCACCGGCGCGAAAAGAATCGCCGAGTCCAGCGGTTCGGGCGGCCGGTCGTAGGCGGCGCCGGCCGAGGACGCGCCCAGTTCCAGGGCGAGTTCACGGGCCTGCGCGGACCGGGTGAGCACATGGACGGTGGCCCCTTCGGCCAGGGCGACCTGCGCGGCCAGATGCGCCGAGGCCCCGAAGCCGTAGATGCCGAGGCGGCCTCCGGCGGGCAGCGCACTGCGGCGCAGCGCGCGGTAGCCGATGATCCCGGCGCACAACAACGGCGCCAGCAGGGTGGCATCCTCGGTCTCCGGGAGCGGGTAGGCGTAGTCCGCGGGCACGAGGACGGCCTCGGCGAAGCCGCCGTCGGCGTCCCAGCCGGTGTACACGGAGGCCGGACAGAGGTTCTCGTGGCCCGCACGGCAGTAGCGGCAGATTCCGCAGGTACCGCGCAGCCAGGCCCCGCCAACCCGGTCCCCGGCCCGGAACCGGGTGACCGCCGCGCCGGCGGCGGTCACCCGGCCGACGATCTCATGGCCCGGAACGGTCGACGGGTGGTGCGGGGGCAGGTCGCCCTCCGCCAGGTGCAGATCCGTACGGCAGACACCGCAGGCCTCCACCTTGAGCAACACGTCATCGGGGCCCGGCTCGGGAGCGGGGCGGCGGACCGACGCCAGCGGCCCGGAGGCAACCGGGCCAGGATGCCGGACGGCCCACCCGGACAGGGTCTCCGGGCCTGAATCGGGGGCCATGACTCCAGGATGGCGCCCACCGGGGAGTCGGACAAACGGTGCGCCGCCGGGGCCTGCTGCCGCTCCGCCGGGTTCGCCGTGTGGTGCCGCCCACGGGGACCGGGCTGCCGGGTCCGGGCGCCCGCCTCAGCCGATGAACGTGGTCAGCTTCTGCATCAGCCTGCTGAGCGGATGCCTCCTTTTGGCGGGGGGAGCGGGGGCGGCGGTGGTGTCCGGCGGTTCGACCGGCGGGGGTGCCGGGCTGTTCGAGCGCTGTGCCGGAGGCTGGTCCGTGGGGGGCTTCGCGGGCTTCGTTCGGGTGCGTGCGGCCTCGGCGCGGACGAGCGCGCCAAGAGCGGCAAAGACGTCGAGGGGCATGCCGGATCTCCTGCGGTGGTGGTCCCGAGAGCTGATGACGGCAGGCCGCAGTCGCCCCGGGCCCCGGTGCGGGGAGGGGTGGACGCATGCGGCCGGGCCCGCTCAGCAGCGCAGGATGGCCACGCGCTTCGGCGATGCGGGGGCGGCGGCGGTGACGACAGCCGTGACGGAGGCGTTCTCCGGCGCGCTGATGGTTTCCTCGACGAGGGAGTCCCCGAGCGCCTTGCCTCCGGCGCCCGTGGGGATCTGATGGCGGAGATGGCAGGCCGAGGCGTCGCACTTACGGCGGACGCCGCTGCCCGGATGTTTCCCGCCGCCCTCGGTGGACGCCAGCACCGGCCCCGCCGGAAGGCAGGGCCGTTCGGCCGGGACGGTCACGGCCGGAGGACCGCTCTGGACACGGCAGCCGGCATCGGTCATCAGGACTTCGGGGCAGCCGGTGCTGAGTGCGGCGTGCAGCAGGGCCAGTAACGCGAGCAACACCAGCACGCGCCCGCCAGTTGCCGCCGAGCGGCCGGTGCTGACGGTGTGGCGCATGCGAATCTCCCAACCCTCTTCCAGGAGGGGATCCCCTGGAAGGTGCGGGGGCACGCCAAATACGCCGCAAGAGGCGACAAAATCACCCGTTCCGGCTATCTGCCCGCAACATGCGCACCGTGCTTCGTACGCATGTCCGCCACGAGCGTGGTGGGTTGCCGGTCGGTACTGTCCGTCAGCGCCGTCGGCCCGTGGAGCCGCTGTCGGGGTCGCCGGTCGCATAGCGGCCGTGGTAATGCGAGAACCGCTCCAGCGCGTCCCCGTCCAAGCTCCACGGCCAGGGGGTCACCACGCCTCCGGTGGCCCGCAGCACGGTCCCGGCCTCGGTCGTCCGGCCGGCCTTGATCAGGGCGTACGCCAGCAGGTTGAGATCGGCCAGGGCCGCCGCGTGGGTCAGGAACCCCGGGCCCGGCCAGTAGTGGGCCGCGTGGTCAAGGGCCTTGGCGGCGTCGGGCCGCCGCCAGATCTCGCCGGCGCCGAGGGCCATCAGACCGCCGCCGAGGACCGCCCGCTGGTGGCTGCTGATGAGCGCGGTGAGCTCCAGCCCGGCGGCGGGGGCGTCGGGCGGCATGGCGGCGCGGACGCCGTCGAGCAGATCCAGGACCAGTGCGCTGGAGCCGCACTCGTCCGGCGACAGATAACCCAGCGCCTGTAGATGCGCCTCGCGGTTCCACGGATCGCGGGCCTTGATCTCGCGCCAGATCGCCGACAGCTCCGTGGAAGGACGCTGCTCCAGGCGGAGCGTGGCCAGGTGCAGGATCCACGGGGTGGGATCGGCGGGGAGCATGTCGGCCGCGAGCCGGCAGGTCTCACGGGTCTCGTACAGATCGACGCCGGATCCCTCCTGCCGCGCCTGCATCAGATCCGACCAGGCGTGCAACAGCAGCGCGTTCTGGTCCTGCGGGTTGTGCTGCCGCCAGATGCCGGGCAGCGACCGCCCCGCGGCCCGGGCGAGCACCGCCAGCCGGTGGGCCTTGCGGTCCCAGTCCTGGCCCGCCTCGTTGATCACGTCCGCCATCGAGGCCATCACGGCGGTGTCGAGCGAACCGCGGGACCAGCACGTCTCGACGCGGCGCCGGACCTGTCCCAGTGTGCGGTCGTCGAGCTCGGGGACCAGGCGGGGAAGGCTGCCTTTGCGGCGTCTGAAGACGGGCATGTGTTCGGGGAGCCTTCCGTTGGTGGGTCGTATACGGAGATCAGCAGGAGTGCTGCTGAGAGTGACGCTCAGGCGAGACTACGGGCAGGGGTATGCATAGGCATACCCCTGCCCGTATGGCAGACGGTTCGGTCAGCGGGAGGCGACGGCCTCCTTCTCGGTGGCGCCGCGGCCGAGCCGTTCGCGGACCAGGGAGACCGCGACGACCACGGTGGCGAGCAGCACCGACAGCACGACCTGGATCCGGCCGCCGCCCTCACTGTCGTCGGTGAGCATGTAGACCAGCACGAACGAGATCATCGCGATCGTCGCCCAGGTCAGGTACGGGAAGAGCCACATCCGGACGATCAGCTTGTCGGGGTTCTCGCGGAGGATGATCCCGCGCATCCGCAGCTGCGAGAAGCAGATGACCAGCCAGACGAACAGCGCGACCGCGCCGGACGAGTTCAGCAGGAACTGGAAGACCGTGGTCGGCCACAGGTAGTTGAAGCCGACCGCGATGAAGCCGAAGAGGACGGAGGCGAGGATCGCGGCCTGCGGGACGCCCCGCGTGTTCGTCCGGGCGAAGGCCTTGGGGGCGTCGCCGCGCTGGCCGAGGGAGAAGGCCATCCGGGACGCGGTGTAGAGGCCGGAGTTGAGGCAGGAGAGCACCGCGGTCAGCACGATGACGTTCATGATCTGGCCGGCGTGCGGGATGCCTATGGAGTCGAGGGCCGCGACGTACGAGCCCTTCTTGGCGATCGACGGGTCGTTCCACGGCAGCAGGGAGACGACCACGAGGATCGAGCCGAGGTAGAAGATGCCGACCCGCCAGATGACGCTCTTGGTGGCCTTGGTGACCGCGCGCTGCGGGTCCTCGGACTCACCGGCGGCGAGGGTGACGATCTCGCTGCCCATGAAGGAGAAGACGACCATCAGCACACCGGTGAGGATCGCGCTGGGGCCGTTCGGCAGGAAGCCGCCATGGGAGGTGAGGTTGGCGAAGCCGGTCGCCGCGTTGTCGGAGCCGGGCAGCACACCGAAGATCGCCAGACCGCCGAGGACGATGAAGGCCGCGATGGCGACGACCTTGATGCCCGCGAACCAGAACTCGAACTCACCGAACGAGGAGACCGAGGCGAGGTTGGTGGCGGTGAGCACGACCATCACGATCAGCGCCCAGGCCCACTGCGGGACGGCCGGGACCCAGCTGGTGAGGATGGCGGCACCGGCGGTCGCCTCCACGGCGAGCACCACGACCCAGAAGAACCAGTACAGCCAGCCGATCGAGAATCCGGCCCAGCGGCCGAGCGCCCGGTCCGCGTAGGCGGAGAACGAACCGGAGGTCGGGTTGGCGGCCGCCATCTCACCGAGCATCCGCATCACGAACACGACCAGCGCGCCGACCAGGGCGTACGACAGCAGGATGCCGGGGCCGGCCGCGGTGATGCCGGAGGCGGATCCCACGAAGAGGCCGGCGCCGATGACCCCACCCACGGCGATCATGGACAAATGGCGGTTCTTGAGGCCCGACTGAAGACCTGACTGCTGCGGAGACTGCCCGTGCCCCGGCGGAGCGGGCGGAGCGGCCACGGGGCTGGGGGGAGGTGTAGTCATCTTCGACATCCATTGAGGGTTGGAGGGGTCATGCACGTGGTGACTGCTGGGATCGCCTCGGTAGGTGGACGCACGAAAGGGCCGGGTGCTGGTGATGGCGATCGTGGCCCTGACGATGTGCGAAGGAGCGGCGAGTGGCCGTGGCCTTCGGATGCCTGCGCGGGTGGGGGAGCGCTTCTTTGCGCCGCCGCGCTGATGCCCGACCTCCTCGTGAGAGGTGAGCCGCATCACGTCCGGATTGGGATTTGCGTAAGCGTATGTGGCGGTGCGCGGCGGCGTATTTGTGAGACCGGACAAATTCGTCCCCGATGGCTGTCCGTTCGGCTAATGCGGAGGGCCGGAACGGAGGGCTCGCACCCGGGGCGCACGAGGAGACGCGGGTGCGCCGGCGACGCGCCACGCCCGTCCCGGCGGGCATCGGGACGGGGCTGGTGCGGGCGGACAACGCCGTCGGCGAAGCCTTGGCCGACGGAACAGATGCCCCGGACCACCCGCGCTCTAGCGTGAGTTCGGCCCTGGGGCCTGGTGACCGGCCCCGCCGCCGGCCGACGAGCAAGGGGACTCCATGGCCACCCTTCCCTCCGCCCGACAGACCCGGACCGCTCCCGCGACCGCGCCCGCACCCAGACCACCAGGGGTGGGCGACCGCCGCGCGTCGGAGGACGGAATGCCATGTGAACGGCGCGGTGAACCTCCGGAGCCGCACCAGGCGCAACTGGTAGATGAAACCGTAGAAATGGTGGCAAATCAGACAGAAGGGGATGCCGGGATCCTCGTGATCGGCGCAACGACGCTGGCGCGCCGGGTCTGTGCCTCTCTGGGGGAGAGCGGGCATCCGGTCGACCACCTCGCCGCGCCGGACGACCAAGACCTCCGCCGCGCCCTCGCCACACCGCCGGCCGCCCTCGCGGTCCTGGTGGGCGACGATCTGTCCGCGCTCCGCTACGCCCTCGCCGTACGCCATGTCTGCGACTCCGTCCGGATCGTCGTCACCGTCTTCGACCGCACCGTGGCGCAGCAGCTCCGGCTGCTGCTGCACGACTGTGTGCCGGTCTCGCCCGCCGACCTCCTGGCGCCGACGCTGGCCGGACTGTGCGTCGACCCCGACGCGCTGGCCGTGTGGGACGACGGGCAGGGGGCGGTCGCGGTCCGCCCGCGGGAGGACCGGCTGGTGGAGACGGCGTGGCGGCCGAGCCCGGCCGCCCGGCGGCGGGCGCTGCTGGGACGGCTGCGGGGGCAGCTTCAGCCCCATGACGCGGACGCCCGCCTGCTGCTCATCGGACTGCTGGGCATCGTGGCCGTCTTGGTCCTGGACTGGATCTGGCTGGTGGGTGTCTTCCACAAGCCGGTCAGCACCGCGTTCCTGGAGGCCGCCCGGGTGGTGGCGGGCGTGGGTCCGGCCGCTCCGCACGCCGGCCATCCCGGGTACGAGGTGGTGTCCGGCGTGGCGATGCTGGTGACCGTGGGATTCACCGCGCTGCTGACCGCGGGCATCGTCGACCGGCTTTTCGGCCCACGGCTGGTCGGAGTGCTCGGGCCGCGGGTGCTGCCGCGTGCCGGGCACGTCATCGTGGTGGGGCTGGGCCAGGTCGGCCTGCGGCTGTGCCAGACCCTGCGGCAACTGGGGGTCCCGGTCGTCGGGGTCGAGCGTGAGCCCGCCGCCCCGAACCTGCGCCTCGCGCGGTCGATGGGGATACCCGTGGTGCTGGCGCACGGGGAGGACCGTGCGGTGCTGGCGCGGCTGGGCCTGGGGCGGGCCCGTGCGCTGGCCGCCGTCGGCTCCCATGAGCTGGACAACATCGCCGTGGCGGTCGCCGCCCACGGCGTGGCACCCGACATCCGGGTGGTGCTGCGGGCCGGCGAGGACGAGGCGACCGCCGAGACCCGCGCGCTGCTTCCCCTCGGGCTGACCCGCGACATCATCAGGACGAGCGCGGCCTTCGTGACCGCCCAGCTGACCACTGAACGGGCCGGCGCGGCGCCGCGCCGCGTGGTGGCCGGCACCGACTGCGACTATGTCGAGCTGCCCGGACGCGGACTCGTCGGCTGGCCCGTCCCGGCCGGGGACGACTGCGGCCATGTGCCCGGCGGGGGCGAGCGCGACGGCGTGCGGAGCGCTCTCGGGGCGGGGTGAGCGCGGCGCCCCGGGGTGCTCCGGGGCGCCTGGAGGTGTCCGCCCGCGAGCCCGCCTCAGTCCTCCTCGTAGGCCCCGCCCGCGTCGGACGACAGGCTCTGCTCGGTCCAGATGATCTTGCCGGTCGGGGTGTAGCGGGTGCCCCACCGCCGGGTGAGCTGCGCGACGATGAACAGTCCGCGGCCGCCCTCGTCGGTGGTCCGGGCGTGGCGCAGGCGCGGCGACGTACTGCTGGCGTCGGAGACCTCGCAGATCAGCACGTCCTGCCGGATCAGGCGCAGGGTGATCGGCGCGGTGGCATGGCGGATGGCGTTGGTGACCAGTTCGCTGACGATCAGCTCGGTGGTGAACAGCAGAGCGTCCATGCCCCACTCGGTCAGCTGCCGGTCGGCGAGGCCACGGGCGGTGCCGACGACGGCCGGATCGCAGGTCAGCTCCCAGGAGGCGACCTGTTGCGCGTCCAGGGCGTGGGTCCGGGCGAGGAGCAGCGCGGCGTCGTCGGACGGCGGGCCGGTCAGCAGGGACTTGATCACATTCCCGCCGAGCTCCTTCAGCGTCTCCCCGGGCACCGCGAGGGCATCGCTCAGCCGGGACAGCCCGACCTCGATGTCCCGGTCGCGGGTCTCGATCAGCCCGTTGGTGTAGAGCGCGATCAGGCTGCCCTCGGCCGGCTCCAGCTCGACGGCTTCAAAGGGCAGCGATCCGAGGCCGAGCGGCGGCCCGGCGGGCAGGTCCGGGCAGTCCACGGCGCCGTCCGGGCCGACGATCAGGGGCGGCAGATGCCCGGCCCGCGCCATGCTGCACCGCCTGCTGACCGGGTCGTAGACGGCGTACAGACAGGTGGCGCCCATGAACGTCGAGGCCACGCTCGGGTTCCCGGCGTCCGCCGCCGGGTCGGCACGGTGCGTCTTGACCAGGCCGATGACCAGGTCGTCCAGACGGGCCAGCAGTTCATCGGGCGGCAGATCCAGATTCGCCAGTGTGCGGACGGCGGTACGCAGCCGCCCCATGGTGGCCGCGGCGTTGATGCCGTGGCCCACGACATCCCCGACGACCAGGGCGACCCGCGCCCCGGACAGCGGAATCACATCGAACCAGTCGCCGCCGACCCCGCTCGGCGCGTCCGCCGGGAAGTACCACGACGCCACCTCCAGCGCGGACCCGCCGGTCAGCTCGTGCGGCAGGAGGTTCTGCTGCATCACCCGGGCCGCGGCCCGCTCGCGGGTGAAGCGGCGCGCGTTGTCGACACACACCGCGGCCCGTGCGACCAGTTCCTCGGCCAGCTGCACATCGTCCGGCGCGAAGGGCCCCAGACGCCGGGAACGGAAGAAGGTCGCCGCGCCCAGCGTGATCCCACGGGCCTGCACCGGTGCCACCATCACCGAACGGAACCCGAATTCGCGGATGACGGCGGCCCGCACCGGGTCCTCGGTGACCCAGGCGCTGGTGGTGAGGTCCAGGACCGGCTCCACCAGGGACGCGCCCTTGAGCAGACAGCGCGCGATCGGTGACGAGGGGGACCGCTGGACGGCTTCGCCCACGGCCGGACCGGCCTCCGGACAGCCTTCGTGGACCGACTGCTGACCGCAGCGGCGCAGGGTGGGCGTGCTGTCGACCGGCCCGGGCACCGGCTCCTCGCCCCGGAGAACCGAATCCAGCAGATCGACGGCGACGAAGTCGGCGAGCGCCGGCACCGCCACATCCGCCAGTTCCTGTGCGGTCCGGGTGACATCGAGCGTGCTGCCGATCCGGACGCTGGCGTCGTTCAGCAGGGCCAGACGCTCCTGCGCCCGCCAGCGCTCGGTGACATCGATGACCATGTACCAGAGGCCGATCCGCCGGCCCCGGGGGTCCGCCAGCCCGAAGAAGGACGCCGAGTAGGCACGCTCCTGGTGGGGGTCCGCGTAGGTGGGGCTGCGGAACTCATAGTCCATCACCGGCGACCCGGTCCGCAGGACCCGCTGCATCCGCTCCGCGAACGCCGCGGCCTCCAGCCTCGGCAGGACCTCGTGCACCCGCTTCCCGAGCCGCTGGTCCAGGGGGATCAGGCGCTCCAGCACGTCGTTCACCCAGACGTACCGCAGATCGGTGTCGAGCACCGCCATGCCGACCGGCGCGTGCGCCAGGAACGGTTCGAGCATCAGCTGGTTCACCCCGCCGCCCGGCACCCGCCACTCCTCCATGGCGAGGACGGACCACCGCTCGGGCCCCGCGCCGTCGAGCACGGGCGTGACCTGCACCGCCAGCTGCACCTCCCGCCCGTCCCGGTGCCGCGCCGCGACCGAGCCGCCCCAGCCGTCCCCCGCACGGCACCACCGCGCCACTGCGGCCACCCGCACCTCGTCGCCCGGTATCGCCAGCAGCTCCGTGGCGGGGTGGTGCAGGATCTCCGCGGCCGGATAACCGAGCAGCCGCTCCGCCGCCCGGGTCCAGGCCACGACCCGGCCGTGGCCGTCCAGTTCGGCGGTGGCCGCCTTCGCGATATCGCACGCGCGGTCCGAGCCACCCGTCAGGGCATTCTCCGCACTCATCATCGCCAGCCCGTCAGCTGAATGGAGCAATATCGCCCAGTTTAGGAGAACCGCTGATGATCGGCGGTGCGGAGGATTCGAGGGCCCGGGCACCGGACCCCGCGGCTCTGCCGGGCCCGGGCATTGGACCCCGCGGCGCTGCTGCCCGACCGGCGTTCCCGCTCGGACCGGCGCGCCACCGGTGTCTGCCCGCCCGCTTCAGCCGGCGGGCGGCAGCCGCAGCTGGAGCATGGCCAGCAGCCGCTGATCCGGGCGGCTGAGGTCGAGACCGGTCAGATCCTCGGCCCGGCGGATCCGGTAGCGCAGCGTGTTGGGGTGCACATGCAGCTCGGTGGCGGCGGCCCGTACGTCGCCGAAGGCGTTCAGATAGGCGAGCACGGTCTCGGCCAACTGCCCCTGGTTGCGGCTGTCGTGGGTGACCAGGGCGGTCAGCCGGGGGTCGCGCATCTCGGGGTGCGCCGACAGCAGCGCCAGCACCTCGCTGACGAGTACCTCCGCCTGGATGTCCGGCAGCGCGGCGACCGTGGTGGCGACCCCGACGCTCAGCATGGCGTCCAGGATCCGGTCCGCCTCCCGGCGCGACTCGGGAACGTCCCCGAGTCCCGGCACGATGCAGCCGACGGAGCCGCGCAGCGACAGGCCCAGGTGGCGCCCGGTGGCGTCGGTGATCTCCTGGCCCCAGCCGCGCAGTGTGCCGGTGTCGATGCTGCGCGGCAGTTGCGGCAGCAGCACATAGATCCGCGCGTCGACCTGGGTGACCACGGCGCTGCTGTGCCGGGCGGCGGTGTGCACCGAGATCAGGTTGCTGACCTCGCCACGGGTCAGCTCCGGCGGGGTCGCCTCGGCCGTCCCGTACGAGAAGCCCAGGACGGCGGCCGGGCGGGCCGCGTCCAGGGCCAGATGGCTCGCCAGCGGCTGCGGCCCGGTGCTGCCCTCCAGCAGTCCGGCCGCCAGCGTGCGGGTCAGCGTCAGATCGGCGGAGAGCTCCCGGCGGCGGCGCACCAGATGCAGTGCGGCGACCCGGGCCGCGCCCAGCAGCGCCTGGTCCGCGCGCTCGGTCAGCGGTGTGGAGCCCTCCTGCACCCAGATGACGCCCAGCTGCCGTTCCCCGGACCGGATGGCCACCGCGAGCCGCCGGCGGATGCCCAGCTCGGGGTGGGCATCGATGTTGATCACTTCGTCGGAGGTGCGCAGCCGCTGGAAGACGCCCCACTCGCGCAGCCTCGACAGATACGCCTCCGGGCCGTGCCACCCCAGGATGGACCGGCGCCGCAGGTCATCGACCTCGTCGTCGTCGGCGGAGCGGGAGTAGGCCAGCACACGGTTGGCGGTGTCCTCGATGCTGACGATGCCGCCGGTGAGGATGGCGGTGGTCTGCGCGAGCGCGAACAGATCGCCTTCCTCGGCCCCCTCGCCGGGGCGCCCCTGCGGCGCACTCTCCAGGGCCGCGCGGGCCAGCGCGTCCACCTGCTCCCAGCGCGCTTCGCTCCGTACGGACAGCAGCGCGATGCCCGCCTCGACGGCGGTCGCACTGAGCGCCGCGGCCTGCCCGGGAGCGTCCAGCTTGACCGCCACGGCAGCGGCTCCGTCGCGTCCGCCGGCCCGCAGTGCGGGGAACGCCGCGCGGCCCCGGGCCCCTATGGCGAGGATCAGCTCGCCGGGGTGGGCCATCGGGGGGTCCTCGGGGTCGAGCAGTGCGACGCTGCGGATCTCGACGTCCAGCCCGTCGGGCGCGGCCTGGAGTTCCACCAGGGGCTCGCCCAGCGACATCAGCAACTGGCGCAGGCTGATGCCCGTACGGGGTGGCGGTGCCGCGGCAGCTGGATCCATGATCGGCGCCTCTGGAGGGTTCGGGTGGCCGGGGCTCATAGGACTGCCGGCCCTCTCGCAGGACTTCCGATCAGGTGCTGTCACGTACTCGACCGGCCCACGAGGGAGCCATCACCGCAGGTATGAGCCACGCCAACAGTACTGATGCTATCCGCCGGGACGATCGTGGCCCTGGAGCAGACGAGGCACCGGAGATCCCCCAGGGGGTGTCTCCCCTAGGCCGACGGTGGCGACAGTTGCTTCCCCGCCGCCTGCTTCCCGGCAGGGGGCGCCGCCGCACCGGTCCGGTTCTCCGTTCTGAACGCCCAGGTCATCTTCGGCTCCATCACGCAGCGGAAGACCCGCTGCACGGGTGGTGTGCACAGCAGTGTCACGACCGCTCCGGCGAGGAAGGTGACGGCGATGGCGCCCCACGGGGTGCGGACCCAGCCGACGTCGTACCAGTCCCACCAGCGGGAGGCCTTGGCGAGGAAGCCGTGCAGCAGATAGCCGTAGAGCGTGCCGGCGCCCAGCGCGGTGCACCACATCCGGCGGCCCGGCACCCAGGCCAGGAAGCACGCCGTCAGCACCAGCGAACAGCCGAACATGGCGAGCTGCATCAGCGCACCGATCCACCACGGAGCGCCCAGGTTCTCGGCGCTGTCGGTGTGGTAGAACCAGGCGTCGTTCATCCGGGGCACGGCCCAGTACGCGAAGACCAGGGCCACCGCCAGGACGGGTACCGCGGCGATCCGCACCGGCCAGCGGCGCACCAGGCTGAAGTGCTCCGCCTTCAGGCACATGCCGAGCACGAAGAACGGCAGGAATTGCAGCACCCGCTGGAGGTCCAGTTCGGTGCCGACGTCCGGGGACGCGGAAGCCGCGATGGCGATCACGAGGGCCAGAGGCACCGGCCAGCGCACGATCCGCCACAACGGAGCGGTGAGTCGCCAGATGAACAGGGCCGCCAGGAACCAGGTGAGGAACCACGGATCCAGCAGGCTGACCGTGAAACTCGGGATGTCACCGGCCCAGTAGCGGAAGAGCGCGAAGGCCGTCTGGAAGACGACGAACGGGACGGCGACTCCGGTGACCAGTCGCTGGAGCCGGTCGCGGCGCAGGTCGAAACTGCGCGAGAAATAGCCGGAGATGACGGTGAAGGCCGGCATGTGGAAGGCGTAGACGAAGAGATACAGCGACGCCGCGCTCCGGCTGCCGTGGTAGTACGGCTCCCAGGCGTGGCCGAGCGCCACCAGGACGATGGCCAGGTATTTGGCGTTGTCGAAGAACGCGTCGCGCTGTTTGGCAGGGGCGGGCGGCTTGGCAGGGGCGGGCGGCGCCGGTTCGCCCGAGGCGCCGGCGGATGGGGGCGCCGGGGTGGTGGGCGGTTCGGCGGGGGCGGCAAGCCCGGTGCCCCGCTGGTCGGAGGGCCGGGGAGCGGGGATCACGACACGGCCTCCCAGCAGTCCGTCGGCCGCCGTGGCTCTCTTGCCGTGCTGGTGGGGGCGATGGCCATGGCGATCACGGTGAGCGGCATACCGGCTCCTCGGGTGGACTGCGGGACGGGGAGGCCTGCGGGTGTGCCCTTCCTCCCCCTGGTCGTCTACAGTGCTGTAGACCGTCGGTGAACTTTAGACGCCGGACGCATGGGGCGCACCCGGACCCGGCACCGGAGAGACGGCGACACGGCCCAATGCCCGGCCGTCCGCGCCCTGTTCACCATTGGCCACGGCTGTTTCATCCGTATCGGATCCCGGTGGCCCGCCGCCACTCGATGCCGCAGTCGTGATCCTTCTCTCCCCGTTCCTGCCCGCCGTACGGACCCTCACCGTCCTGTCGCGGCGGCGCCCGCGGAGCGTCACGCTTCGGCCGGACCGCGAGCGCGCCAGTACAGTCACCACACCGACCCGTGTGCCGCGGCGCCCCCACGCCCACCGATCACCCTTCACCCGGAATGGATCCCATGAGCGCGATCAGCATCGGCCAAGCCGTCGTCCTCGGAGCCGTCGAGGGGGTGACGGAATTCCTTCCGGTCTCCTCCACCGGCCACCTCAAGATCGCCGAAGGGCTGATGGGTATCCCCGTCGGCGACAAGACCGTCGTCGCGTTCTCCGCGGTCATCCAGGTCGGCGCGATCGCCGCGGCACTCGCCTACTTCTTCAAGGACATCGTGCGCATCATGGGCGCCTGGTTCCGCGGACTGCGCAATCGTGAGGAGCGGTACCACCACGACTACAAGTTCGCCTGGTGGGTGATCTACGCCACCCTCCCGATCGTCGCCGTCGGGCTGGCCGCCAAGCCGCTGATCGAAGGCCCGCTCGCCTCCCTCTGGGTGGTGGCCGGGTCGCTGATCATCGGCAGCGGGGTGATGTGGGCGGCGGACCGGATGGGCCGCCACAAGCGCGGTGAGGACGACACCTCGCTCAAGGACGCCATGTTGGTCGGCTGCTCACAGATCCTCGCGCTCCTCTTCCCCGGCTTCTCCCGCTCCGGCGCGACCATGTCCACCGCCCTGATGCTCGACCTGGAGCGGGTCGCGGCCACCCGGCTGTCCTTCTTTCTCGGCATCCCGGCCCTCACCGGTGCCGGGATCTACGAGCTGAAGGACGCCATCGGCACCGGCGCGGCCGTCGCCCCGCTGGCCATCGGCACCGTCGTCTCCTTCGGCGTCGCCTACGCCTCGATCGCCTGGCTGCTGAAGTTCGTGGCCAAGCACTCCTTCAACTCCTTTGTCCTCTACCGGATCCTCGTCGGGGCGCTGCTCTTCGGGCTGCTGGGCGCGGGCGTCCTCAGCTGACGGTCGCCGGGGCCGGCCGTGGCTCTCGGCCGCACGGAGGCCCGGCGCGGCCGCCGCGCCGGGCCGTGATGCCGGGTTGCTGATGGTATGGGTGCAGGAGAGCGCCCCGCCCGCGGCGGGCCGCAGTGCCCTGGAGGTGGCCTTGTCGAACCGGGATGGCGCGGAGACGGACCCGGACGCCGAGCACGCCGGCGTCCTGGCCCGTCTGCACACGGCGGAAGAGGCCGCCGAGCGGATCGGCACGACCCTGGACGAGCAGACCACCTGTGCCGAGCTGGCCCGCTTCCTGTGCCGGCACCTCTGCGACGCCGCGGCCGTGGACCTGCTCACCGACCAGGGCACCGGCGCCCGGTCCCCGTCCCCGGGGGCGCTCACCCGCGTCGCGACCGCCGGCCTGGTCAAGGTGCTGGAGGCGCGGTTCCCGGACGAGGGGCGGGCCGAGGACGCGCCCTCGGCGCGGGCGCTGGACGGGGAGCACCCGGTCACCGCGGCGGCGGTCCTGCCGGGTGGCCGTGCCGTCCAGGCCGTAGTTGCGCCGCTCCTGGCGTACGGCCATCGCTACGGTGTGCTGCTCGCCCTGCGCGCGGGCGGCGGCTTCTCCGCGCAGGAGACCGCCACCGTGCACCACCTGGCGCGCCTCACCGCCACCCGGCTCGCCCACGCCCGTCGCCATGCCGCCGTCCAGCGCACCGCGATGGACCTTCAGCGGGCGCTCCTCGCGGAGCCGGGCCGGCCGCACCCCAACCTGGAGCTGGCCACCCGCTATCTGCCGTCCGGCAGCAGCGCCCTGGTCGGCGGGGACTGGTTCGAGACGGTACGGCTCCACTACGGGCGCACCCTGCTCGTCATGGGGGACGTCATGGGGCACGGGCTCGACGCGGCGGTCGATATGAACGCCTACCGCTCCCACCTCCGTTATGTCGCCTCGACCGATCTGCCGCCCCATCGGGTACTGCGGCAACTCGACGCCGCCGTGGCCGAGGAGGAGTCCCGCCGGCCGGCGACCTGCCTGCTGGCCAGGGTCGATCCGGCGCGCGGTATCGCCGCGTTCGCCAGCGCGGGCCACCTCCCCCCGGCGGTCATCGGTCCCGAGGGCGCCGCCGGTCTGGTCGACGTCCCCGTCGGCCCGCCCCTGGGCACCGGCGTAGGCGGCTACGAACTCGTCACCCGTGCCCTCACCCCCGCGGAAACCCTGCTGATGTTCACCGACGGGCTCATCGAGCGCCGCGGCGAGGACATCGACGCCTCGCTGTCCCGGCTGGCGAGGATGCGACTGCCCGCCGGGGCCGGCGTGGAGCAGATGCTCGACGAGGTCCTGCTCCGCCTCGACGGACTGCACGCCGAGGACGATGTCGCCGTCCTCGCCGCCCGGATCCGCCACCATCCGGGCGCGGAGGCGGCCGGGCCGGTGGAGAGTTGACGCCGACAGGGCCCTAGGGGGTGTCCCGGCCCGGCGGTTCAGGATCGGGGCCGGATCGGACACCCCTGAGGTCCGCACAGCGAAGAATCCGGAAGTCGGCTGAACGACCCCGCCACGCGGTGCGTATCTCAGGGTGAGCCGAGGGATTTTCCCCGATTCCCGGCTCGGCCCTGGTTTTGCCTGTGAACCCGGGCCGCGCGGTCGCTCCGCCTCTGCTACCCCCTGGCAGAGGCGGAGCGACCGCCCTCCCCGTAGACGCGGGCCGATCCGGCCTCGATGATGGGGCGTCAGCCGCACCGAACCCCGCCTCAGGGGCAAGTGTCCAGGTCAGCGGCGCACTCGATACGCTTTTTCGGCCGTCGGCCACGCTCTTCTCAGGCCGGCCCATGCCGACTTCTTACGGGGGTTTCCATATGTTCGGAATCGTCAGGCCGTGCACCCATCGCCTGTCCCAAGGGCTCAAAGCGGAGTGGATGGCCCATCTGTGCGGCCTCTGTCTCGCGCTGCGCGGCGATCACGGGCAGTTCGCCCGGGTCGTCACGAACTACGACGGGCTGATCGTCTCGGTGCTGACGGATGCTCAGTCGGGCCCTGCGAAGGCCGGCCGCCGCACCGCCGGACCCTGCCCCCTGCGGGGGATGCGGACCGCGTCGGTGGCGAAGGGGGAGGGTGCGCGGCTGGCGGCCTCGGTGTCCCTCGTGCTCGCCTCGGCGAAGATACGTGACCATGTCGCCGACCGGAACGGCCTGTTGCGCCGCCGGCCGGTGGCCGCCGCCGCGCGCAAGGTCGCCGCGGGCTGGGACCGGGCCGGGGCGCGCACCGGCGCCGCCCTCGGCTTCGACACCGCGGTGCTGGTCGACGCGGTCGACCGGCAGGTGGGCATCGAGGAACTGGCCGGTCCCGGCACGCCGCTGACGGTCATCACCGAACCGACCGAGACGGCGACCGCCGCGGCCTTCGCCCACACCGCCGTGCTGGCGGGCCGGCCGGGCAACGCCGCACCGCTGGCCGAGGCCGGCCGGTTCTTCGGCCGGCTGGCCCATCTCCTCGACGCCGTGGAGGACCGCAGCACGGACGCCGCCGAGGGCGCCTGGAACCCGCTCACCGCCACCGGCGCCACCACGGCGCAGGCCCGTCGGCTGTGCGATGACGCGCTGCACGGCATCCGTCTCGCCCTGCGCGAGGTGGAGTTCACCGACTCCACCCTGGTGCATGTGCTCTTGGTGCACGAGCTGCGCCGGTCGGTGGACCGGGCCTTCGGCACCGCCGCCTGCTCCCATCAGGGACACGGCACGCCGAACCCGTACGGCGGCCAGGGCGGCAACCCGTACGGGAACGGACCCGGTCAGCCCGCCCCGTACGGTCAGCCCCCGCAGTACGGTCAGGCGCCGGCCGGTGGCCCGTACGCCCAGGGCGGGCAGTATCTCAACGGGCCGCAGAACCCTTACCACGGTGGCCAGATGCCCCCGGGCGGCCTGGGCGGCGGCGACGGCGGCGGCTCGGGCGGTGGCGGCGGTGGGATGCCGCAGTTCCCGCAGCAGCCGAAGAAGCCCCGGGGCTTCTTCGCCGGCTGCGCGGTCGCCATCGGGCTGTGCTGCACCTGTCAGCTCTGCTGTGCCGAGGAGTTCGAGGGGCCGTGGTCGCGCAAGAAGCGCGAGGGGTGCTGCCAGAACTGCGACTGCAGCGGCTGCGGGTGCGAGTGCCTCGGCTGCTGTGAATGCCTCAGCTGCTGCAACTGCTGAGCGCTGACGGGGCCCTACCGGACGCGGCCGCCGAGCGCTGACGGTGCCTCACCCGCCGCGGACGGCTCCCCGCATCCGGAGAGAACCGGTGCGGGGCGGCCACGGCACCGTGCCCCGGCCGCCCCGTCCGGTCAGGCGCCCGGCGGCAGGTGGGACGGGCGGCCGGAGCCCCGGGTGAAGCGGTAGCCGGCGATACCGGCGAGGGCCGCGAGCACCCCGCCCACCGCGGTCCAGATCCAGCGGTCGGACCACCAGCCCGAGGACCAGCCGCCGTCCGGCTCACCGAGGGCCGCGGAGGTCCCGGGAGCGCTGCTCTCCTCGGCCTGTGGTGTCGCGGTGGCGACGCCGGGCACCAGGGGCGCGGCGAGGCTGCCGTCCACCGCATGGGCACCGCCCGTGTCGGCCGTGGTGGCGTCGATCTCGGCGCGTACCGGCAGACCGAGGTCGTCCTTCCGCAGGTCGACGACCGTCAGCCGGACGTAGTAGCTGCCCGGCAGCGGATCGTTCGCCCACGGTTCCGCCCAGGCGCGGACCGTGCGCAGGGTGCAGGACAGTTCGACGGAACCGGCGTCCGGTGCCGCCTTCCTGGTCTGCGCGCCGTACGTACACGCCTGGCGGCGGCGCAGCCCGTCGTAGACATCGAGCTGCCAGGTGGCGGCGCCGTGCCGGGCGGCCTGCGGGAGCGTCACCTTGGCCTTCACGGTGGCGCGCTGTCCCGCGTCCACGGGCAGCACCCAGTAGAGGTAGTCGCCGGTGGAGGCGCTGGCCGTGGCCCGCTGGTCCGGCTTGATGGCGGTCGCGGTACGGAAGGAGGTGCCGGCCTCGGTCGGAGCGGCCGCCTCCGCATCGGCGTCGGCGCTCGCGCTGGGGGAGGGGCTGTCGGCGACGGCGGTTCCCGCCAGGCCGAAGAGCCCCGCGCTCGCCACCACGGCCGTCATCAGGGTGCGTAGGGTGCGCATCAGTTGGTCCTCCAGACGGTGACACGCCAACGGGAGATCCAGCCCCACAGCAGACCGGCCGCCAGGCCCGTGAGCACCAGGGCGATCAGGTACCACCAGCCGTGGCCGAGGCCGAAGAAGGCCGCGTCGGAGGCATCGTCGGGACCGTCCACCAGATCGACGGTCAGCTCGACCGGCAGACCCGGGTCGGTCTTGACCGAGGCGGGCGCCGAGAAGGAGTTGCTCACCTGGAGACAGACGGTCTCCGTCGCCGGCTCCGCATCGTCCGAGGACGCGAGCGGTGCCTTGGGATAGCGCAGCCCGGAAGAGATCACATCCGTACGGCCGTCGCCGGCCTCCGCACCGCGGACGATCTCCCGGCCGTGCACGGTCGAGGCGCGCAGCAGGACCCCGTAGTCGTTGTTGACCGCGCGGTCGGCGGCGATGCTCACCGAAGCCCGCAGTTCCTGGCCGGGCCGGACCGCCACCCGGTACCAGCGGTGCTCGGCGAACTTCTCACGGTCGCTGTAGAGACCGGCCTTGAGCTCCGGGGCGCCGGCACACTGCTGGGCACCCTCGGTCGGCTTCGGTGTGGCGACGGGGCGGGCGGCGCGGTCCACCAACTGGTGTACGCGGTCCCGGAGTTCCTTGGTGTGCTGTACCGAGGTGTAGGTACCGCCGGTCGCCTCCGCGATGCAGCTCAGCTGGTTGCGGGTCTTGGCGTCCGGCAGTAGTCCGAGGGTGTCGACGGTGAGGTGGATGCCCTTGGCCGCGATGTCCCGTGCCACCTGGCAGGGGTCGAGCGGGGCGCAGGTGTCCTCGCCGTCCGTGATGAGGACGATCCGGCGGGTCGCGTCGCCGCCCTTGAGGTCGTCGGCCGCGCCCAGCAGGGCGGGTCCGATGGGCGTCCAGCCGGTGGGCGCGAGGGTGGCCACCGCGGTCTTCGCCTCGGTCCGGTCGAGCGGTCCGACCGGGTAGAGCTGCCGGGTGTCCTTGCAGCCGACCTTCCGGTCCTCGCCACGGTAGTTGGCGCCGAGGGTACGTATGCCGAGCTGGACATCGTCCGGCACGGCGTCCAGTACCTCGTTGAACGCCTGCTTCGCGGCGGCCATCCGGCTCTGCCCGTCGATGTCCCGGGCCCGCATCGAGCCGCTGACATCGAGCGTCAACTCGACCTTGGGGGAAGACTTCGCCGCCGGTTCACCGGCGACGGCAGGTGTGGGGAGCAGCCCGACGGCTATCGCGGCGAGCAGGCCGCACACCCCGGCCGCCAGCCGTTTTCTTGTGATCATTGCCGGATCGTATGGAGAAACGCCCCGCACTCCAAAACGGCCTCAAGGGCAGTGCGCGGAACGGCCGGTGGCCGCCCCGGCCGCCGCGCCGCCGAGCGGTCCCGGACCTCCGCCCGCCCTTCCGCCGCGGCGTCGTCCGGCCGCCGTGCCTTCCCCGCATTTCCAGCAGATCCGGTCGTTGCGGCCGACGGGTGGTCTCCCGTACGGTCAGCACACTGCGTCTCACTGGATGGTGTCGAGTCCCAATTAATGGGACATGCCTTGTTGTTGAGGAGTAAATCATGTCACGGACCGCCCAGGGGCGGGGTCGAGATGCGGATCCCGCTTGTCCGCACGCACGGTGCCCGGCGTCATAGGCGCGTCCGGAGTGCTGCCCCGCACCGAACGCTTCCTCCGCCTCTGCCGAGCGCCCCACCGCACCCGCGACGGGGCGCCGTACCGCCCTGGAGAGCCCATGTATCTGGCCACCCTCATCCATCAGGGGCGCGACCGGCTCGCCGGCCGGCTGGCCCCGCAGGACCCCTGGCGGCTGGCACCGCCCTATATCTCCCTGGCGGAGGTCATCGCCGGCGGCACCCTTCCGTGGTCGTGGGGTCAACTGCCCACCGGGGCCGACCTCGTGCCGGCCCTGCCGTACCGGCCGGGAGCGCTGTACGGAGTCGGGCTGAACTACCGGGACGCCCTCGCGGAGCGGGGCCGGGAACGCCCCGCCGAGCCCTGCCTCTTCCCCAAGCTCTCCTCCAGCGTCATCGGCAGCGGCGAGGCGGTCGTCATCGACCCGGATCTCACCCAACGCGTCGACTGGGAAACGGAGTTGGCGGTCATCATCGGCACCGAGGCCCGGCAGGTGTCCGAGGCGGACGCGCTGCGGTACGTCTTCGGCTACACCGTCGCCAACGACATCTCCGCCCGCGATCTGCAGGAGCGCGACGGACAGTGGCTGCGGGGCAAGGGCCTGGACACCTTCTGCCCCTTCGGGCCGGTGCTGGTCACGGCCGACGAGATACCGGACCCGCAGCGGTTGCGGATCCGTACCCGGGTCAACGGCGAGACGGTGCAGGACGGTTCGACGGCCGACATGGTCTTCGGCGTCCCGGCGCTGATCGCCTACCTCAGCCGGTTCTTCACGCTACGGCCCGGTGATGTGGTGCTGACCGGAACCCCGGCGGGCAGCGGCGACTACATGCGGCCGCCGCGTGCCCTGCGGCCGGGCGATCTGCTGGAGTCGGAGGTGGAGGGAATCGGGCGGCTGACCAACCCGGTGCGGAGCACCGTGCCCGATGGTGCCGGGGAGTGCGTCGCCGTGCCCTAGGCGGTCTCCTTCACACCTGGCGGGACTCCGCGGACGTGCCCTGGGCCGCGGGGGGCAAGTAGCCCAGCGCCGAGGAGAGTTCCCGGCACACCTGCGCCACCACCGGGCCGTAGGTCGGCACCAGTGGCGCCATACGTTCGGCCACGCCGGCCACGCTGATGCAGGCGACCGGCATCCCGGTGTGGTCGTAGACGGCGGCGCCGCAGCAGCAGCTCGACTCGTCGAAGTCCCGCAGGTCCTGGGACCAGCCGCGCTCCCGGGTGCGCTCGACCTCGGCATGCAGGTCCGAGACGGTGGCCGCGGACACCGGGGACATCGGGTCGCGGACCAGCTCGATCAGGGTGTCCTCCAGCTTCTGCTGTGGCAGCGCGGCCAGATAGGCGCGGCCCAGCGAGCTGGAGTGCAGGGGACGGGAGGTGCCCAGCTCGGCGGTCACCACGGCCGGCCGGGTGCCGCGCTCGCGGTGGACGAACACCATGGTCAGGCCGTTGGGCACGCCGAGGCTGACGGTCTCCTGGGTGAGCTCGGCGAGCTTGCGCAGCGCGGGCGCCGCGGTATCGCGCAGATTGGTCGAGGACACCGCCGCGGACGCCAGCCGGACCGCCGTCGGCCCCAACTGCCACTGCCCCGCGGCCGGGGTGTGGGTCAGCCAGCCCTGCTCCTCCAGGCGGTCGACGAGACGGTACGCCGTGCTCCGGGTCAGCCCCAGCGCCTGGGCGATCTCCGGAGTCGAGACACCGCGGTTCCCCGCCACATGGGTCAGGATCGCCAGCCCCCGGTCCAGCGCGCCCGCGGCCCGCTCCCCCGGCCCCCCGCCGCCGGAGTTCCGGCCGGTGCCCGGCGCCACTGACTCGCTCATCGTCGCCCTCGGCCCTTCCGGTAACACGCTTCGGATCCGACTGGTCGAGTGACACTACCGACCCAATTCCGGCGCTGCCACTGGGACTTGCCGGTGCCGTGAAGCCGTCGCCGCGCCCCGGATCCCCGCAATGAACGAGATCATGTCCTAATGAATGGGAATCCCGCAAGGTGTGACAGCGGGGCCGAGGGGCCGGGGCCGCCGGATCAGGTCGCGCGCCGGCCACCAGGCGGGGGAGCGGACCGCGCGGCGCCCGCTCCGTCGTCAGTCCACCGCCGCGGCCATCCGCCGGACCGCCTCGGTGAGCAGACCGGGCGAGGTCGCCAGGTTGAGCCGGACGTGGCCGGCGCCGCCGGTGCCGAAGCTCGGACCGGGACTGAGGGCCACCCGGCCGCGGGTGAGGAAGGCCGCCGCGGGGTCGTCACCGAGACCCAGCGGGCGGCAGTCCAGCCAGGCGAGATAGGTCCCGGCGGCGGGGCGGTAGCGGACCCGGGGGAGCCGGTCGGCCAGCAGGTCCGCGAGCAGCCGCCGGTTGTCGTCGATCCCGGTGCGCACCGCGTCGAGCCAGTCGCGGCCGTCCCGCAGGGCGGCGGTGTGGGCGATGATGCCGACGTGGCTGGGGCCGTGGCTGACTTCTTCCGGGAGGCGGGCCAGATCGTCGGCCGCGGCGGGCCCGGCGACGGCGAGCGCGGCCTTGAGACCGGCCAGATTCCACGCCTTCGAGGCCGACATCAGCGCAAGCCCGTTCTCCGCCCCGGGCACGCTCAGATAGGGCACGAAGACGGCGTCGTGGGCCACCACGGGCGCATGGATCTCGTCGGCGACGACCCGGATGCCGTACCGGTCCGCCAGCGCCGCGACGGCGGCCAGCTCCTCGGCGCCGTGCACGGTGCCGGTGGGATTGTGCGGGCTGCACAGCAGGTACGCGGCCCGGCCGCCGCCCGCCGTGGCATGCCGGAACGCCTCCTCCAGCGTGGCGAAGTCGATCCGCAGATCGCCGCCCAGCGGTGCCTCCACCACGCGCCGGTCCATGTGCGTCACGAACTGGTAGAACGGCGGGTAGACAGGGCAGTTGACGACCACCGGGTCGCCCGGCCCGGTGATCAGCTTGAGCATCTCGACGATGCCCAGCATCACGTCCGGCACGATCGCCGTGCGCTCCACGGCGAGCCCGTCCCAGCCCCACCGTGTGCGGGCGAAGTCGGCGAGCGCCCCGGCGTACGCGGTCCCCGCCGGATAGCCGGTGTCGCCGAGCGCGACCGCGTCCGTGATCGCCCGGACGACCGGCGCGGCCAGCGGGACGTCCATCTCCGCCACCCACAGCGGCAGCACATCCTCCGGGTAGGTGCGCCACTTCATGCTCGTACGCCGGCGCAGTGCGTCGAGGGAGAGCCGGTGCAGCGGGTTGGCGTTGTCGTCGGGGGTGTCACGCGGCGCGCTGTCCATGGGGCCAAAATAAGCAGGTTCCCCGGAGAAGGGCAGGGGCGCGGGCGCATCGGGCGACCTCGTATGCGCCGGACGGCGTTGCGTGCTCATCGGTCGGTGCCGGGTGTGCTGAAGCGGTCAGGTGGCGGTGAGGACCAGAGCGGCCTGGTCGTCGGGGGTGGACGGGCCCGCGAAGGCCGTCACCGCGGCATTGACGGAATCGATGAGACCGGCGGCGCCGGCGGACGCGGTGGGCCGCGGGTGGAGGGCCGCGGCCAGGCGCTGCTCGTCGAAGAACTCGCCGGCGGCGGAACGGGCCTCGGTGATGCCGTCGGTGACCAGGACCAGGCTGTCGCCCGGGAAGAGGTCGACCCGGCACACACAACCGTCGAAGTCGGGGGCCACACCCAGCAGCATGCCCGACTGGGTGATCTGTTCGATCGTGCCGTCGGCGCGCAGGACGAGCGGGGGGACATGGCCGGCGCGGATCAGGTCCAGCGTGAGGTGCGATGCGGTGTGCCGCAGTTCGCCGTAGACGAGCGAGACGAACAAGCCCTCGTCGACGGAGCCTTCGGTCAGTGCGTCGTTGATGGCGGCGACCACGGCCACCGGGTCGTGCAGCAGCCGCGCGGCGGCGCGGGCGGTGTGGCGGACCATACCGGTGGTGGTGGCGGCCAGGGCGCCGCGCCCGCACACATCGCCGATCATGAGCGCCCAGCGGTTGTCGGGGAGCGGGAAGACGTCGTAGAAGTCGCCGCCGACGTCGAGCCCTTCGCCGGCGGGATGGTAGGACGCCGCCAGATCGGCGCCGGGAATCCTGGGCAGCTCGGGAGGCAGCAGACCGGCCTGTAGGTCGCGGGCCAGCCGGACGCGGTCGGTGAACTGGTGGGCGTTGTCGGCGCTGGACGCGGCCCGGCGGGCGAGCTCCTCGGCAAGGGCGAGGGCATGGCCGTCCAGGGGCGGGCCGGTGGCCAGGAGGGTCAGGACCCCGAAGGTGCGGCCGCGGGCACCCAGCGGTACCGAGACGTAATCGGTGATGCCGGGCAGCGCGGGGCGGCCGCCGCGTGCGACATCGGCGTGGTCCGTCTCCGTCGCACCGGAGGCCAGGACCCGGCGCACCGCCCGGTCGACCTCCTCATGCAGGCCGGGGGCGGCGAGCAGCTCCTCGTCGGCCGGGGTGGCGGCGGCCACGGCGATCCGCCGGGTCCGGCCGTCCTCCAGCACATGGACCGTGCACAGCGGCGCCAGGGCCGGCACGGTCAGCCGGGCCAGGCATTGCAGACAGTCGTCATAGTGCAGCTCACGGGTGATGGCCGTACTGGCCTCCAGCACGAAGGCCAGGTCGTCCCGGACGGCCTTCTCCCGCTCCTGGGCGGCGCGCCCCGCCTCCAGGGCCTGGTGACGTTCGATGGCCAGCGCGGCAATACGGGCGAACGCGCCGCTGAGGGCCACGTCCTTGTCCGCGGGGGCCTTGGGGGCGCGGTGGTATATCGCGAAGGTGCCCAGCAGCCGGTCGTCCGTCCCCATGATCGGAGTGGACCAGCACGCCGCGACCTCGGCCCGCGCGGCCAGGTCGCGGTAGTCCTTCCACCGGCTGTCGGTGGCGATATCGGTGACGATCACCGGCTCGCGGAGATAGGCGGACGTCCCGCAGGAGCCGACGTCCGGACCGATGGCGACGCCGTCGATGGCGTCGTTGTAGAAGGCGGGCAGGCTCGGGCCGGTGCCGTGCAGCAGATGGGTGCCGTCGGGGTCGGCGAGCAGCACCGAAACGATCAGTTCCGGGGACAGCTCCTCGATCGCCCGCGCCATGCCGGTGAGGATCTCGCCCAGTGGGGCGTCGCTCGCGATCTGCTCCAGCAGGAGGCGCTGCTCGGCCGCGAGGAGCTGCGCGTGGTGGAAGGCGGTGGTCTCCACCGCGATCACGACCACTCCGTCGATCCGGCCGAGTGCGTCCCGGCGCGGCTCGTAGGTGAAGTCGAAGAACCCCTCCCGCTCCGCCCCTGGCGGACCGAGCACCAGCCGCCCCGCGCGGGCCCGGTACGCGGTACCCGTGCGGTACACCGCGTCGAGCCGGTCCAGGACGCCCTGCGGAGCCAGCTCGGGGATCAGCTCGGCGATCGGCACATCGGCACGTCCGCGGTCGCCTCCGAAGGCCTCGAAGAACGCCGGATTCGCCGCCTCCAGCAGATGGGCCGGGCCGCTCAGCGCAGCGAAGATCACCGGAGCCTGATCGAAGAGGTCCTCGTACTCCTCGCTCCGGCGAGGCGGGGACCCGGGATGTGCGGCGACCGCGTCGACGCGGTCCGACTGAAGGGACATGACAGGCACTCTCCCTGCACGCACCGGTACCGGCCCGTACCGCTACACGGTCCGTCCTCCTCCACTCTGGCACACCACCCGACGGAGTCCAGGCCGCGCCGGGAACGGTCGCGGAGCGGATCTGCCTGGTCACATGGTGCGCAGTGGGTCGGCGACAGAGAGACGGCGCGAAAGGGGGACGGGATGCAAGGCCGATGCGGCGTCACGGGCCGACGGGGACCGGGCGACCCGGCGACACGACGAGCGCCGAAGCGGATCATGCCCGGCTTCGGACTTTCCTCCCGTATCGTCCTGGCGGTCGATGTGCCTCAGGCGCCGAGCGGGCGGCCCCGGTTCCGCACGGGCCGGGCCGTCCCGCGATCACCTCAAGGGACCGCAGTGATCGAACTCGCCTCGGACCAACTCCCGCCGCTCGCCCGCTGGTTCGCCGCCGGGTCGCCGGGGACGGCGGCGCTGGCCGACCATGTGTCGGCCTCCGGTACCGGCCGCTGGTGGGCCGACCGCGTCCACGCGCCCCGCACGCTGGCCGTCGCCTGCGCCGGACATGTGCTGCTCCGCGGCGACCCGAGGGCCCTGGCACCGGATGCCCTCGCCGTCTTCGACGCGCACTACGTGCAGGCTCCCCGCTGCTTCCTGCCGGTCCTGGGCAGCGCCTTCGACCGGATCGTGCCGTGGGAGCGGATGCTGTACCTGCACCAGGTGCCGGTGGCGGCGCCGCGCCCGCCGCGTGGGGTGACGGTGCGCCGGCTGGTGCCGGCGGACGCTCCGGCGCTGGCCGCCCTCGCTCCCGACACGGCATGGCTCCATGCCAGCTGGGGCGGCCCGGCCGGTCTCGCCGCCTCCGGACTCGGCTGGGCGGCCTTCGGGACGGACGAGATCCTCGCCGTCGCCTGTACGTACTTCCACGGCACCACGTACGAGGACATCGCCTGCTACACCGCGCCCGCACACCGCCGCCGACGCCTCGCCCTGGCCTGTGTGACCGCCCTGTGCCAGGACATCGCGGGCCGCGGCCACGCCCCCAGCTGGACCTGTTCCCGCGACAACCGCCCCAGCCGGCTCCTAGCCTGGACCGCCGGCTTCCGCCTGGCGCACGAGTACGTGCACTACCTCACCGGAAAACCGGCGCGGCGCGATGGCGGTGGCCCGTCCGGCCCTCCGGCCGCCACGGCGGCCCTCGGAGACACGCCGGCGCCACAACACTGAACACCGCGGTCGCGGGGCCCGGACTCCGTACGCTGACCTGGCCGTCTCGTCGATGGCGGGATGCTTTCGCGGTACGACAGGAGCACACGATGGCCGCCTCCGTCCCTGCCGGTGCCTCCTCCGGGGCCACGGCGCGGCAGCGCCTGCACGCCTGGATGCTGGAAGGCCTGTCCGATATGGCCAAGCATCAGAAAGGGGCGCACGGCGGGCCGGTGAGCTCCCACCCGGGCCAGCGGTGGTGGCGGGTGATGTGCCTGACCGGTGTGGACTACTTCTCCACCCTCGGCTATCAGCCGGGCATCGCCGCCCTGGCTGCGGGGCTGCTGTCGCCGATCGCCACCATCGTCCTGGTCCTCGTGACGCTCGCCGGCGCGCTGCCGGTCTACCGGCGGGTGGCGAAGGAGAGTCCGCACGGCCAGGGCTCGATCGCCATGCTGGAGCGGCTGTTGTCCTTCTGGCAGGGCAAGCTGTTCGTCCTGACCCTGCTGGGCTTCGCCGCCACCGACTTCCTCATCACCATCACCCTGTCGGCGGCCGACGCGGCGACCCACCTGGTGGAGAACCCGCACCTCACCAGCGTCCTGCACAACGGCCAGATGGTCATCACCCTCCTCCTGATCGCACTGCTCGGCGCGGTGTTCCTCAAGGGCTTCCTGGAGGCGATCGGGGTGGCGGTCGTCCTCGTGGGCCTCTACCTCACGCTGAACGTGGCCGTGGTCGCCGCCGGACTGTGGCATGTGGCGACCGCGGCGCAGGTCGTCACCGACTGGTCCCAAGCTCTGACCACCGAACACGGCAGCCCCCTGGCGATGGTCGGCGTGGCCCTGCTGGTCTTCCCGAAGCTGGCGCTGGGTCTGTCCGGCTTCGAAACCGGTGTGGCGGTCATGCCGCACATCGAAGGCGACCCCGGTGACACCGAGGAGCGCCCCACCGGACGCATCCGCGGCGCGAAGAAGCTGCTCACCACCTCTGCCGTGATCATGAGCGTCTTCCTCATCGTCACCAGCTTCATCACCACCGTGCTCATCCCGGAGCAGGCGTTCCAGCCCGGCGGATCGGCCAATGGCCGCGCCCTGGCCTATCTCGCCCACGAGTACCTGGGTTCGGCCTTCGGCACGGTCTACGACATCTCCACCATCGCCATCCTCTGGTTCGCCGGCGCCTCGGCCATGGCCGGCCTGCTGAACCTGATGCCGCAGTACCTGCCGCGCTACGGCATGGCGCCCCACTGGGCGCGCGCGGTGCGCCCGATGGTGCTGGTCTTCACCCTGATCGCCTTTCTGGTCACCTGGATCTTCAACGCCGACGTGGACGCCCAGGGCGGCGCCTACGCCACCGGCGTCCTGGTCCTGATCAGCTCCGCCGCGATCGCCGTGACCATCGCCGCCCGGCGGGCCCGGGAGCGCGGCTGGACGATCGGCTTCGCCGTGATCTCCCTGGTGTTCCTCTACACCACCATCGCGAACATCATCGAGCGCCCCGACGGCGTCAAGATCGGTGCCTGCTTCATCGCCGGCATCATCCTGGTGTCGTTCCTCTCCCGGCTCGCCCGCGCCTTCGAGCTGCGCGTCACCAGTGTCGTGCTCGACGCCATGGCCGAGCGGTTCATCCGCGACATCGCCCACCGCAAGATCCGCTTCATCGCGAACGAGCCCGACCAGCGGGATCTGGCCGAGTACCGCGACAAGCTCGAACAGATCCGCACCGACAACGACCTCCAAGCCGACGACGACTTCATCTTCGTCGAGGTCACCGTCGGCGACCCCTCGGAGTTCGAGAGCGAACTACGGGTACACGGCGAGGTCCTGCACGGCCGTTACCGTGTGCTCTGTCTGGAGAGTTCCACCATCTCCAACGCGCTGGCCGCCCTGCTGCTGCACGCCCGCGACATGACCGGACAGCGGCCGCACATCTACTTCGAGTGGACCGAAGGCAATCCGTTCGCCCAGTTCCTCCGGTTCTTCCTCTTCGGCCAGGGCGAAGTCGCCCCCGTCACCCGCGAAGTCCTCCGCGAGGCCGAACCCGACCGTACCCGCCGCCCCCGCGTCCATGTGGGCTGAGCTGCGCCGATGCCCGCTCATTGCCCGACCCGTCCGCGCAGCAGTACGCAGTCGCCGCACAGGGCGCCCCCGCCGCCCGGTGCGGCGCGGTAGATGAGGCAGCAACTTCGGCGGGTGAAGCGCCCGTTGGGAGGGTTGCGGGCGTGGGTGTTCCGTAGTTGCGGATGCTGTAGGAAGGTCAGGGCCGCTGCGCGGGCGGGGTGTGCCAGGGAGGGGGCGGCCGCGGTGATGCCTGTGGCGGCGCCGTTCACGGCGGAGGCCACATTGCCCCACAGGATGTGCGGGGAGACCGAGAAGGGGGCGAAGGCGGCCACCAGGTCGCGGACCGGTCCGGCCAGCAGATCTTCGGCGAGGGCGCTGACCGGGCGGGTGTCGCTGTCGGCGCCACCCCCGTGCCGCACGCCCTCGGCCACGGCCGGGGTCACCGCCTCCCGGGGCAGCGAGAGTCGGAACGCGCCTCCGAGGGCGGACCCCCACCGCAGGTCGCCCAGGGCGAGCGGCCGCGACGGCAGGCCGTGCAGAGCGGCGAGGCCGAGGGCCGGTGAGATGACCCGTGCCACCAGGCCCAGATGGGCAACCGAGGCGGCCACCCGTTGCTCGACGGCTTCGGGCGGTCTGCCGTAGTTGGCGGCGAGGGAGGCCCGCACGGAGGCGACCCGTTCGCGCAGGACATCGTTCCCCTCCTCCGTCAGCTCGCTCAACTTCCGCCAGGGAGGGGTGAGTTCGGAGCCCTCGGCATGGGTCTCGAAGGCGCAGAAGGGGCCGAGTGCCGCCAGATGTGGCGGGGGTGTGGCAGCGGGTTCCGTCATGGGTGCGGTCCGATTCATCGAGAAGGGGCGGGCGTAAGCACCCGGATGGAGACGAGCGGGTCGGCGTTCACGTGCGCTGCCGGTAGAGGTCGGTGAGTAGCGCGACGGCGGCATGCGTGGCCGGATGTGGGTCATGGCGCCGCCAGATGAGATGGACCTCGACGGGGGCGGCGTCCCGGAGGCGCCGGAAGACGATGCCGTCGCGCCGGTACTGGTTGGCGGTGCTCTCCGGTGTGATGCCGACGCTGCGGCCGGTGGCGATCGCCGTGAGCCAGTCGTCGATGTCCTGGGTGTACTCGACGACCGGCCGTGCGTCGGGGGGCCACAGGTCGGCTGTGGTGGTGCCGGTGCGGCGGTCGAGGAGGAGGGTGCGGGAGCGGATGTCGGCCAGGGGGATGGCGCGGCGGGTGGCCCAGGGGTCGTCGGCGGCCATCGCGCAGTAGCGGCGCTCCTGGCCGACGACGGCGCTGGCGAAGCGCACGTCGTCGAAGGCCGTACGGACCACGGCGAGGTCGCACAGCCCCTCCGCCAGACCACCCGTGGCGGAGTTGGTGCGGACCAGATACAGCTCGATATCGGGATGGCGGGCCGCCCAGCGGCGCTGGTACTCGGCGGTGTGCCGGCCCATGGCCGACCAGGCGTGGCCGATGCGCAGCCGGGTGTGGCCGGTGGTGGCTTCGCGGATGAGGTTGTCGGCCTCGGCCAGTACCTTCCGGGCGCGGGCCAGCACCTGGACGCCCGCGGTGGTGGGAATGACGCTCCTGCTGGTGCGGTGCAACAGCCGTACGCCGAGGAAGTCTTCGAGCGAACCGAGCGTCCGGGACACCGCCGCCTGCGAGATCCCGAGATCGATGGCGGCGTCGGTGAAGCCACCGGCATCGACGATCGCCACCAGGCAGCGCAGATGTCGCAGTTCCATCCTCAGATCCATAACCAGAGCGTATTGATGCGTACGAGGATGCATTTTAGGTATCGCCGCCGTGGGCGGAGGCTGCCGGGTATGAGACGAAGCACGCAGGGTCTGCCGCATCCGGAAGCCGTCCGTGGGGGACCGGCGGCGCGCTCGGGCAGACTGGCGGGCGTGGCGATGATGTGCGGCAGCGGACTCGCCAACCAGACCGGCGCGGCGACGGGAGCGCTGGCCTTTCCGGCGATCGGACCGGCCGGGGTGGTGGCCGTGCGGCAGTGGGTGGCCGGGCTCGTCCTCCTGGCGGTGGGCCGGCCCAGGCTGCGTGCGTTCACCTGGCGGCAGTGGTGGCCGGTGCTGTGCCTGGCGATGGTGTTCGCCACGATGAACCTGACCCTCTACACCGCCATCGACCGCATCGGCCTGGGCCTGGCGGTGACCCTGGAGTTCCTCGGCCCGCTGGCCGTGGCCCTGGCCGCCTCCCGCCGTCCGGTGGACCTGCTGTGCGCCCTCGTCGCCGGGGCGGCGGTCGTCATCCTGACCCGTCCCGAGCCGACCACCGACTACGCGGGCATCGCCTTCGGTCTGGTCGCCGCCGTGTGCTGGGCGTCCTACATCCTGCTCAACCGCCTCGTCGGCGCCCGTCTGCCCGGCGCCGAGGGCTCGGCCGCGGCCGCCGGTGTGTCCGCTCTGCTCTACCTCCCCATCGGGATCACCGTGCTCGCCCACCACCCGCCGAGCCTGCGCGTCCTGGGCTACGCGGCCGTCGCGGGCGTCCTCTCCTCGGCCGTACCGTTCCTCGCGGACCTGCTGGCCCTGCGCCGGGTTCCCGCGCGGTTCTTCGGGATCTTCATGAGCGTCAACCCCGTCCTTGCGGCGCTGGTCGGCCTGGTGGTCCTGGGGCAGACGCTGCGCGGGATCGAGTGGCTGGCCGTCTCCGCGATCGTGGTGGCCAACGCCGTCAGCATTCTGGCCGCGGGCCGCCGCCCGGCGCCCTCGTCGGCGGGGCGCGGCAGCACCGCGCTCCCCGCACGGGCGAGGCGCCAAGCCCCCGCGGCGGACTCGGTCACGCCACACGGTCCGCAGGCCGGGGCGCCGCCGGCGCGGTGTGACGCCCGCTGAGCCGCGTCACGGGTACCTCGGGGATCGCCGCAGCTCAGGAGGGAGGCGGACGAAGCCGGGGCCGGGGGAGGGGGCAGTCCCGGCTCCGGGACGCCGTCGGCGCGTGGCGGCCGCCCACCCGCTGCGCAACCTTCGTCCGCCCGCCCGCCGCGAAACCTCGGCCGACCGGTTCTAACCTGGGGGAATGGGCGGTGACTTGCTCACACTGTTCCTCTGCGGCGATGTCATGCTCGGCCGTGGTGTCGACCAGATCCTGCCGCACCCCGGTGACCCGGCGCTGCGGGAGGGGTACCTCCGGGACGCCCGCGCCTATGTCGAGCTGGCGGCGGCGAAAAACGGCCCCGTTCCGTGTCCGGCCGGCTTCGCCTGGCCATGGGGGGACGCGCTGGAGGTACTCGACGAAGCGGCGCCCGCCGCCCGGGTGCTCAATCTGGAAACCAGCGTCACGCGGTACGCCGGATTTGCACCCGAGAAGGAAATCCACTACCGGATGAACCCGGCGAACCTGCCCTGTCTGGCCGCCGCCCGCCCCGACGTCTGCGTACTGGCCAACAACCACGTCTTGGACTTCGGCCGCCAGGGGCTGGCGGACACCCTCGGCGCGCTCGCGGGCGCGGGCCTGCGGACGGCGGGGGCGGGAGGGGACCCCGACGCCGCGCGCCGCCCGGCGATCGTCCCTCTCGCGGACGGCCGCCGGATCCTGGTCTTCTCCTTCGGGATGCCGTCCAGCGGTATCCCGCGGGCATGGGCGGCAGCCGGCGGCGACTCCGGGGTCGACTTCGTGGCCCGGCCCTCACCGGCCGCAGCGGGCGAGATCATCGGGCGGGTACGGCAGGTGAAGCGGCCGGGGGACATCGCGGTCGCCTCCGTCCACTGGGGCCCCAACTGGGGCTATCACGTGACCCGTAGCGAGGCCGCCTTCGCCCGCGGACTCCTGGAGGGCGGGGTGGATCTCGTCCACGGCCACTCCTCGCACCACCCCCGCGCCCTGGAGGCATATCGCGGAAAGCTCGTGATCCACGGGTGCGGCGACTTCATCGATGACTACGAGGGCATCACCGGCTACGAGGAGTACCGGGACGACCTGCGGCTGCTCTTCCTCGTCACGCTGGACCCGGACACCGGCAGGCTCCACGACGTGCGGATCGTCCCCCTCCAGGCCCGGCGCATGCGGCTGCGGCACGCCTCGCGCCAGGACTCCCGGTGGCTGCAAGGGCTCCTCGACCGGATCAGCTCCGGCTTCCGGCCCTGCGCCGCCGACGAGCCGGAGGGCACGCTCACCCTCCGTCCGGCCTAGGGGAAGGGCGGCGGTTCTGGCCGCCCCTTCACCCCTCAGCAAATTCGCAGCAAACGTGCATTTCTCACGGGTTCTTCGTGACAGTCATGACTGTTTCCCGGTCCCCGCGGCATGACAGCGTGATCCCTGTCACCAGCCGAGGGAGTGCGATGAACAAGGGTTACGCCGTCTTTTGCGACGCCGACCGACAGTTCTACGACGCTCCCCACCGGCTGCCCGCGAGCAGCACGGGCCGCGGTGCCCCGTACGCGACGCTGAGCCGGGAGTTGCCCGAGGGCTGGCAGCGCCACCGCTCCGGCGACTGGCTGGCGTTCCGCCCGCTGGACCGCGAACTCCCCAGCCAGGGCTGGAAGATCCATGTCTCGGCCTGCCTGGACAACGCCGAACGTGTCCTGTCCAAGGTCTGGGACTACTGCGTCCCCCGCTCGATCGCCTTCAAGTGCATGCCGACCCGATACCTGCTGCACATCCGCAACGCCAAATACGCCGACCGCGGCGCCAGCGGAAAGTTCCTCACGGTCTACCCCGCCGACGAGGAGCAGTGCGGCCGCATCGCCGAGGAGCTGAACGAGCTGCTCGCCGGCGAGCCGGGCCCGTACATCCTCAGCGATCTGCGCTGGGGCGCCGGTCCGGTGTATGTGCGCTACGGCAGCTTCACCGAACGGCACTGCTACGACGACAAGGGCGAACTCCGCCCCGCGATCGAGGACGGCCAGGGGCAGTTGGTCCCGGACCGCCGCGAGCCCGCGTTCCGCGTCCCCGAGTGGGTCACCCTCCCGGAGTTCCTCCAGCCGCATCTGGCCGCCCGCTCCGCCACCACCGTCACCGACCTGCCGTACAAGATCGAGCAGGCACTGCACTTCTCCAACGGCGGTGGCGTCTACGTCGGCCGGGACCTGCGGACCGACCAGCGGGTGGTGCTGAAGGAGGCACGGCCGTATGCCGGACTGGCCGCCGATGAAGCGGACGCCGTGACCCGGCTGGAGCGGGAGCGGGACGCGCTGAAAAGACTCTCCGGACTCGGCTGCGCCCCCGAGGTGCACGACTGGTTCACCCTCGGCGAGCACACCTTCCTGGTGCTGGAGTTCGTCGAAGGCCGGCCGCTGAACAGCTTCTTCGCGCACCGTCACCCGCTGATCGAGGCCGATCCGCGTCCCGAGCGGCTCGCGGAGTACACCGAGTGGGCCATCCGCGTCCACGGCCTGGTGGCCGACGCGGTCAAGGCGATCCACTCCCGCGGCGTGGTCTTCAACGATCTGCACCTCTTCAACATCATGATGTCCGAGGACGAATCCTCCGTGGTGCTGCTGGACTTCGAGGCCGCATCCGTCGACGACGAGTCCAGCCGCCAGGTGATCGCCAACCCCGGCTTCGTCGCCCCCGCGGACCGCCGGGGCTTCGATGTCGACCGCTACGCCCTGGCCTGTCTGCGACTTGCGCTGTTCCTCCCGCTCACCAGCCTCTTCGCGGTGGACCGCAACAAGGCAGCACATCTCGCGGAGATCGCCGCCGCACAGTTCCCGGTGCCCCGCGACTACCTCGACGAAGCCGTGGCGGAGATCCTGCGGGGCTACCAGCCCGCGCATGCCCCCGTCCGCACGGGCCGGACCGGGGGAGCGGACTACCTCCCCGTGGCCCTCGGCGACTGGCCGCACAGCCGCGACTCCATGGTCCGGGCCGTGCTCGCCTCGGCCACCCCGGACCGGGAGGACCGCTACTTCCCCGGCGACATCGCCCAGTTCTCCACCACGGGCGGGGGCACCTGCTTCGCCTACGGGGCGGCCGGAGTGCTGTACGCCCTGGCGGAGACCGGCGCGGACCGCTGCCCGGAGGCGGAGGAGTGGCTGCTGCGCAGGACGAAGACCCCCGCGTCCGGCAGCCCACTCGGCTTCTATGACGGGCTCTCCGGCGTCGCCTGGGTCCTGGACCGGCTCGGACACCGGGATCGGGCCCTGGACCTCATCGACACCATCGCCACCCAGCGCTGGCAGGACATCGCACCCGATCTGCACAGTGGCCTGGCGGGCCTCGGTCTGGCCCTCGACTCCCTGGCCGGCACCACCGGTGAAACCGCCCTCGGTGAGCGGGCCTTGCACTGCGCCCAGCTGGTGGCCGACAAGCTCCGGACCGCCGCGCCCACCGCCGAGGGCGGCGCGACGCCCCGCGCCGGGCTGCTGCACGGAGACAGCGGAGCGGCCCTGCTCTTCCTGCGCCTGTACGAGCGCACCGACGACCCCGCGTTGCTCGATCTGGCCGCCGACGCCCTGCGCCGGGACCTGTCCCGCTGCGTCCGCGGCGCCGGGGGCGCCCTCCAGGTCAACGAGGGCTGGCGGACCATGCCCTACCTCGGCGCCGGCAGCGTCGGCATCGGCATGGTGCTCGACGACTTCCTCGCCCATCGCCCGGACGACGAGTTCGCACGGGCGCGGAGCGAGATCGTGCAGGCCGCCCAGGCCAAGTTCTATGCCCAGCCCGGCCTGTTCCGCGGCGCGGCGGGCATGGTGCTGCACCTCGCCCGCACCACGGCCGGCGGCCCCGGCACCCATGCCGCCGACCTCCGCCGCCAGATCGACTCCCTGGCCTGGGGGGCCGTGCCCTACCAAGGCCATCTTGCCTTCGCCGGGGAGCAGATGATGCGGCTCTCCATGGACCTGAGCACCGGCACCGCCGGATGTCTGCTCGCACTGGGCAGCGCCCTGCACGACACCCCCGTGCACCTGCCCTTCCTCCCGCCGCCCAGGCGGCCCTGAAGCCGGCCCCGTCCGGGGCCGATCGAGAAACACCGTCCCCATCAGAGAGGAACCACCATGTCCCTTCTTGACCTGCAGACGCTGGAGACCCCCAAGGCCGAGGCCACGGAGGAGCTGCACACCGGCAGCCGCGCGAGCCTGCTGCTCTGCGGTGACAGCAGCCTGAGCGTCACCACCTGTAACTGACTTCCCGCCGTTACGGGACCTCGGTCCCCGTAGCGCGTAAGTCACGGCGAGCCCCGGGTGGCAACACCGCCCGGGGCCTGCCGCTGCCGTTCGTATCCGTACCTTGGAGGCGAGGTCCGCACCCCTATGCCCCGCACCCCCGGGCCCTCCTCGCCCCCGCCGGCCGCCCGGCGCGGACCGGACCCCGGCGCCCGCTCCGTCCTGACCGGTGCCTTCCGGCACAGCCCCGTACGCACCCTCGCCGTCTGCCTCTTCAGCGTGGCGTCCGCGGGTGCCGCCATCGCGCTGCCCGCCGTACTCGGCCACACCCTCGACCTCGTGCTCGGCGCCCGTCCGGGCCTCCACGGGGCCCTCGTGCTCTGCGCCGTGCTGCTGAGCGCGGAAGTGCTGCTGGACGCGCTGGTGGCGCTGACCGGCGGCGTCACCACCGCCCGCAGCACCGCCTGGCTCCGCCGGAGCGGTATCGACCATCTGCTCTCCCTCGCCCCGCACCGGGTCGCCGACCGCTTCACCCCCGGTGACCTGGTGACCCGCCTCACCGGGAACGCCGCCGACGCCGGGACCGCACCCACCGCCGCGGCCACCGGCCTCGCCGCCGTCATCACCCCGGCCGGCGCCCTGATCGCCCTGGCGCTCACCGACATCTGGCTGGCCGCCGTGTTCCTCGCCGGACTGCCGCTGCTGACCCGGCTGCTGCGCCGCTTCGCCCGCGGATCCTCCGACAGCGTCCGCCGCTATCAACGCGTCCAGGCGGACCTCGCGACCCGGCTCGTCGAGGCGCTCGGCGGCGCCCGGACCATCGCCGCGGCGGGAACGGCGGAGCGCGAACGGGCCCGGGTCCTCGCACCGCTTCCCGAACTGGGCGCGCAGGGACGGCACATGTGGCAGATCTACGGCCGCGCCGTGGTCAGCAGCAGCATCCTGGTACCGCTGCTGACCACCGCCGTCCTCGCCGTCGGCGGCATCCGGCTGGCGTACGGCAGCCTCTCCGTCGGTGAACTGCTGGCGGCCTCCCGGTACGCCGCCCTCACCGCCGGGCTGGGCGGGGTCGTCGGGCAGCTCAACGCCCTGGTGCGCAGCCGTGCCGCGGCCCACCGCACCGGCGAACTCCTCACCCTGCCCACGCCGCCGCAGGGCTCCCGGCCGCTGCCCGCCGACGGCCCCGGCCGGCTCGAACTGCGCGCGGTCACCGTCCTCCGCGGTGGCACCCCCGCGCTGCGCGAGGTCGACCTGGTGGTGCCCGGCGGCACGACCATGGCGGTCGTCGGGCACTCGGGGGCGGGCAAGTCGCTGCTCGCCGCCGTCGCTGGCCGGCTCACCGATCCCGACAGCGGGCAGGTGCTGCTGGACGGGATACCCCTCGACGAGGCCGATCCCGCGCAGCTGCGTCGCGAGATCGGCTATGCCTTCGAACGGCCCGCCCTGTTCGGCGCCACCGTAGGGGACGCCATCGGCTTCGGTCCCTACGAGCCCCCGGACCGGACGATCGAGGCCGCCTCCCGCGCGGCCGGTGCGGACTCGTTCGTCCGTCTCCTCCCCGGGGGATACACCGCGCCGCTCACCGACGCCCCGCTGTCCGGCGGCGAGGTCCAACGCCTCGGCCTGGCACGTGCGTTCGCCCACGCCGGCCGACTGCTCGTGCTCGACGACGCCACCTCCAGCCTGGACAGCGTCACCGAACTCCATGTCCGCCGCGCCCTGGTCCATGACGTACGGACCGGCAGCAGACTGCTGATCGCCCATCGCGTCTCCTCCGCCGCCCGCGCCGATCTGGTCGCATGGCTGGAGAACGGACGGCTCCGCGCCGTCGCCCCGCATGACCGGCTCTGGGCGGACGCCGACTACCGCGCGGTGTTCGCCCACACCGAGAACGAGGACACCCGGACCGCCTCATGACGACCGCGACCGCACGACTGCTGCCCCGGGCGAGGCGCTTTCTCCGCCGCCGGACCCGCGTCCTGCTGCTGCTGGCCGGCTGGTCACTGCTGGAGTCCGCCCACACCTTCCTCGGTGGCTACGGCCTGGCAAAGGCCCTGGACCAGGGCTTTCTGGCCGGCCACACCGGCGTCGGGCTGGTCTGGCTGGGCGTCACCGCACTGGCCGTCATCGTCGGCGGGCTGGCCGGCCGAGGAGTCTTCCGCGGACTGGCCGACCTCGTCGAGCCGCTGCGCGACGGCCTGGTCCGTCAGGTGGTGGCGCGGTCGCTGACGCACGCGGTGGCGCAGCCGGCGCGTGCGGCGGACAGTGCCGTGGTCTCCCGGCTGACCAACCAGACCGAGATCGCCCGGGACAGCTTCGCCGGACTGGTCCTGGTCGCCCGCTCCTTCGTGTTCACCGCGGCCGGAGCGGTGCTCGGACTCCTCTCCCTGGCGCCCCAGTTGCTGCTGATCGTGGTGCCTCCGCTCGCGGCCGGGCTGCTGCTCTTCCTGGCCACCCTCCGGCCGATGGCGGCCCGCCAGCGCGCCTTCCTCCAGGCGGACGAGGACCTGGCCACACAGTTCGGCGCCGTCGCCGAGGGGCTGCGTGACGTGGTGGCCTGCGGTGCGCAGCAGCGGACCGCGGACCGGGCGTACGGCGTCATCGAGGACGAGGCCCGCGCGGCACGGCAACTGGCGCGCTGGGCCGCCGTCCGCTGTCTCGCGCTCGGCCTGGCCGGCCAACTGCCCATCCTCTTGCTGCTGGTCACCGCGCCCTGGCTGCTGCGGCAAGGACTCACCCCCGGCGCCGTGCTGGGCGCGCTGGCCTATCTGACCCAGTCCCTGCTGCCCGCCCTGCACACCCTGATGAACGCGCTGGGCTCGGCCGGCACCCGACTGCTCGTGGTCCTCGACCGCCTCACCACCGGCCCCGCTCCGCAGCCCTCCACCGCGCCGCCGCCCGCCACCACGCAGGAGCCCGCGCCCCACGTCCCCGCCCCGCCCGACGGCCCCCGCGTCGAACTGCGCGCGGTGACCTTCGCCTACGGGCCCGCCGCCCGGCCCGTGCTGCACGACCTCGACCTGACCGTCGAACCGGGCGAACACCTCGTCGTGGTGGGACCGAGCGGCATCGGAAAGTCGACCCTGACCGCGCTCGTCGCCGGACTGCTCGCACCCGCCCACGGCGAGATACGGGTGGCCGGCCGGCCGGTCCGCGCCCCCTTGGGAACCGATCCGTCCCTGCTGCGAGTGCTCATCCCGCAACAGGCCTACGTCTTCTCCGGCACCGTGCGCGAGAACCTGCTCTACCTCCGCCCGGACGGCGCCTCCACAGCAGCCCTGGAGGCGGCGTCGGATGCCGTGGGCCTGGACGCGCTGGTGCGCCGGCTGGGCGGATTCGACGCACCGCTCGACCCAGGCACCCTGTCCCAGGGCGAACGCCAGCTGATCGCACTGGGCCGGGCCCATCTGTCACCCGCCCCCCTCGTCCTCCTCGACGAGGCGACCTGCCACCTCGACCCGGCGGCGGAAATGCGGGCCGAGCGCGCCTTCGCGGAGCGCCCCGGAACGCTGATCGTCGTGGCCCACCGGATCACCTCGGCCCGCCGGGCCGACCGCATCCTGGTACTCGACGGCAACCGGGCCACCTGCGGTACCCATGACGAGCTGCTCGAACGCTCGCCCCTCTACCGGGACCTGGCGGGAAGCTGGCAGCCGGACGCACCGGAGCGCGAGGAGAACCTCACCGCGAAGTCCCGCTTTCCCGTCTGATCACGGGACTTCACGGACTCTCCGGACATGCCCCTATACCCAGCCCGCCCCCTGCGATATCCGTATCGCGTCCACCCGGTTACGCGCGCCGGTTTTGCGATTGATGGCCGCCATGTAATTGCGTACCGTCCCGCTGCTCAGATGCAGTTCACGGGCGATCTCGGAGACCGGAGCGCCGCCCGCGGCGAGTGACAGCACGCTTAACTCACGCGGGGTCAGCGGCATGTCGGCGGCCTCCAGGAAATCCGGACTGAGCGAATGGTCGACATAGCGCTTCCCGGAGGCGACCAGGGTGATCGCGTGCAACAGCCGGGCCGGTGGCGCGTCCTTGTCCACGAACCCCCGCGCCCGGGCGGCGATGGCCCGGCGCAGCGTGCCGGGCCGGCAGGCGCTGGCCAGGACCAGCAGGGCGCATCCCGGGCCGCCGGGATGGTCCGCCGAGGCCACCGAACCCGTACAGTCGCCATCGATGACGCACACCTGCGGCCGGAAGGAACGGGCTCGCCCGGGGGCACTTCTCCAGCAGGAGGCGACCGCGTCGATACCCTCCTCGTCGCGCAACAGCGCGGTGAGCGCCGAGCGCAGCAGCCGCGTTTCGTGCACCACCAAGACCCGGATCACGTTCGTCCCTTCGTTTCTGCTTCTGCGGTCTGCCCCCGTCGTCGGACAGCCACCCGGGGAACAACCGGCGATGTGGCGACAGTTACCCGACGAGCATCTGCCGCAGCACACACTTTCAGCCCCGAACGCTGCCTTGCAGAATTGTTACGGCTGTCATTCCCGCCAGATGGATTTTCGCTGGAGATGACTGGAAACCGCGTCATCGAGCCCGGGTGCGGCCTCGTTCATTACCGCTCAGGATGGCAGGACTCCACAATGCGCGGGGCGGTCGGTGGGCACCGGTGTCCCCGCAGGCCGGTGCGCGGGCGGAGCTGCCGCGGCGGAGCGGCGGGCGCCCGGTGGCCGGCGGTGTTCGTAGGAACTTCACACACCAAGGGGGCGGATTCCGGAAAGCGTCCAGGGCGTCAGGCGCAAAATTCCCGCCAACCTCGTGATGACCGCTTAGCGGGTTGTTTCCTGCACTTGTTACGGGTGTGACGGACGTGCCGGGTGATTTCGGTAGGGGGGCGCGCGGAAATTCCGCGCGCCCCCCTAGGAGGTGTCTCAGGGCAGCAGGGTGTCGAGGAACGTATTGGAGAACACCCTCGCCGGGTCATAGGAGTTGAGGATGTCCCGGGCGGTGCGCCACTCGTCGAACGCGGCCGGCACGCTGCCGCCCAGCGTGCCGGAATCGTGCCATGGCCCGCTGTCCGTATAGGCCCAGCCCTTGGACCACTCGGGACGCACGGTCGCATACGACCCGGTGTAGGTCTGCCAGATCCACTGCTCCAGCTCACGGAAGAAGGGGGCGGCGCCCGGCGTACCGGGATAGGTGGCGAAGTCGAGCCACACCACGGTGTCCCACTCGGGACGGTCCCGGCGGGCCCGGGCCGGGGAGAGCAGGGGACCATCGAGCGGGTCCGTACCGGTGATGCGCAGTTCGATCGGCCCGTTGACGGGGTAGGAGCCGCGGCCCTGGTGAGCCGTGAGCACCTGCTGATAGCGGGAGTAGAAGTCACTCACCACCCGCTGCACATTCGCCCGGGAGGTGAGCACCGCCCACCCCGCCTCGACGATCCGCAGCGTGGTGGGTTCGACGTACAGCAGGCTGTTCTTCGACCAGCCCCAGACATCCCAGGTGCCAGTGACGATCAGCCCGGAGCCGACGATGGACATCGCCAGCTTGGTGAAGACGGGGGTCTTGTCGCCCCCGCCCGCGGCGATCTCCCCGAGCAGCCGCGACATCTCCTCGGTGACCCGGTTGGCGAAGGTGTAGGCGTACGGGGTGTCGATCTGCCGGGAGAGCAGCGGCTTGCCGGGCGCCACGCTCCACACCTTCAGCCACGGCACATCGGTGAACGGGAACCAGATCGCCTCGATACGCCCGGTGCGGTCCAGGTAGGAGCCGATCGTACGGCCGCCCGTACCGGGCGGGCCGAAGACGGTGCCCACGTTCACGTCGTACCAATTCTGGCAGCGCAGCCGGGTGTTGGCCGCGGCCGTCAGCGTCACCTCGGTGACGAAGGCACGGCCCAGGTGAACGAGGAAGGCCCGGATGTCCGGGTCGGAGCGGGAGAACGTCTTGAGTACATAACGCCTCTCCGCCGCGCTCCAGACCACGGCGGTGAGCGAGGTGACCAGCGAGCTCAGGGTGCCGAAGCCGGAGCCCGCGGGCGGGTTCTCGGTCGCGGTGGGCACCCCGGTGCCGTGACCGCCGATGGCCAGCACCCCGCCGATGGTCAGATCACCGGGCGCCGTAGTGGTGGCGAGACCGAGCCCCGACTCCTCCAGGCGGGCGAGGATCCGGTCCAGCGTCGCCCCCGCCTGCGCGGTGACGCTCCCCGGATTGCCGCCCTGCACACTGACCGCGGTGAGGTGGGAGGTGGTGTCGACGATGACCGTACGGTTGGTGTCGGCTCCGGCGGGTACCACCAGCGGCGACCAGGTGTGGCCCTTGCCCCGCGCCCGGAGCCGGTAGCCGTGCTGATGAGCCCAGTTGGCGAGGGCGACCACATCGTCGGGCGTACGTGCCGAAGCCGTCCAGACGCCCTCGACGACGATCTCCAGTGACCAGTTCCGGAAGGCCTGTTGGGAGAGGGGAATGCCCGCGGGAAAGTCGGGCGGAGGGGTGAGGGTGGCCGCGGCGCTGCCCGCGGGGATGCGATGCGCGGGCTGTAGCCCGGCCGCCGCCGCAAGGCCCGCGGCGGCGGCCCCGGTCAGTAACGTACGGCGGGTGAGGGAGGGTCTGCGAGCGCTGTCGTCGGACATGGCTGTCCTTCCGGCACGCGGCGCGCCGCCCCGTTGCACCGCGCACGGATCGTAGGGGTGAGACCGTACGAGCGCCCCGGTGCGGTGGGGGTGTGCCGGAAGGGTAGGGTGACGGCCCGTCAGTTGCAATGCCCGTGCGACGGACGGCGGAAGCGGCCGGCCGGGACCGCGAATCAGGCGGCGTCGTCACGGGGCAGCAGAGACCCCAGGGGACCGAGATCGAGATTGAGGTCCCGCATCGTGAGGCCGTAGCGCTCACAGAGTTCCGCCATCCGGTCCTGGAGAATCATCAGCGTCAGCCCGACCCGCTCTTCCTGCTCCTCGCTCAGGTCTCCCTGGTCGACACGGTGCAAGGCGGTCCGCTCCATCAGCTGCCGCAAAAGTTCCACGATGGTCAGCACCAGCTTGATGAGATCGCGCTCCACCGTCTCCGGGTCGGTCCGCAGCCGCTGGGCGAGAGCGCTGTCCCGCCCCTGCGGCGGCTCGTCGGACGGGGCCGGCACCAGGTCGAAGGCCCGGGCCGCGGCCTGCGCCACCTCCGCGAAGGCGGGCTCCACGGGGGCGGCCGGTTCATTCGTCATGGATATCCCTCGTCATGGGCGCTGCTCGTTTCGGGAAGGCGGACGCACGGTCACTCACCACGGCGCCGGACCGTCGGGTGTGATCGAGCGAATGACGGCCCGCAGATTGATGTGCACCAGGTCCACATCGGCGATCGACAGCACCACATCCCCGGTGAGCACCGCGCCGCCGTTCAGCAGACGGTCCAGGAGATCGATGAGCGCGATCTGCCGGCCTGCGAGAGACTCTTCCGGGGTGAGGTCCGCCGGGGCCGAGACCTCGGTGGACGAGACCTCGGCGCCCGCGGCCTCGGGAAGAGCACCCTCCATCATGCACTCCGGCTTTCCGCGGGCGGGGTCGCGAAGGAGTACGGGGCCCATGGCCCGGTGACCTCGATACGTACGCCGGGGACACCGTCGGCCAGGCCCGTCACCGCCTGGTGGAACTCCCGGAGCCGGTCCGTGGGCACCAGATAGGCCTCATTCGCGATGTTCTCCCCCGCACCGGCGGCCAGTTCACCCTGCTGGGGTCGGTGTGCGACCCGGTCCCGGGCAAGGGCGGCCGCCCGGCCCCGGACCTCGTCGGCGACGGCGCCCGCCGCGCGGTAGGCATCACGCTGCGTCCGGCGCTGGGCCCGGCGCTGTTGCAAGTAGGCCCGGCCGGGGCTGACCGGGGGATCAGCGGGCTCCGGGCCGTCGGAGGCGGGAGCCGGGTCGGCGGCCGCGGCACGTGGGTCCGCGTACACCTTCACCCCAAGCTCGGCATGGCCTTCGAGCCGGGAGAGCAGCGCGTCGAACTCCGCGCCGCGCTCCCGCAGCATCGACCGCACCCGGGCGTCATCCAGATACACGGTGGCCAGCCGCATGGGGAGCACCGTCGTGCCGGTGTGGGCGGCCTCGACGACGGTGTGGTGGGTACGGGCGATCTCCTCCAGCTCGGTCAGGTTCTCCAGCTGTGCCTTCATGCCCTCCTCGCTGAAGGCGTCGGCCGGGACGGAGGAGACGAGCGCCGTGAGGCCGTCGGCGGACGCCGTCCGCACCCGCCCGTCCCGCAGCCCGGTGAGCCGGGGAGCCGCCGTGTCGAGACCGGCGCCCGCCCGGCCGATGGCGTAGACGTACGAGCTGGACGGGGGAGCGGACTCCCGCTGCTCGGGGGGAAGACCGAGCGGCTGCCGCGGGGCTGCGGCGGTCGCCTCGTCTCCTTGCGGGTGGCTGGTCACTGCTCCTCCTCGTGGTGCGTCCGGTGCCCGTCGGATCCCTGGGGCGAGCCGATGGCCGCCCGCAGCTCGGCGAGCTCGGCGCGCAGCTGCCGGTTCTCCTCGGCCAGCGGATCGCGGCCGGCCTCCGGCGGTCGCCCGGCGGACACCTGCTGCGGCGGGCGGGCACGGGACGAGAGCGAGGGATCGTGCTCCCACCAGTCGATGCCCATCTCCTTGGCCTTGTCGACGGAGGCGACGAGCAGCCGGAGCTTGATGGTCAGCAGCTCGATGTCGAGCAGATTGATCTGGATGTCGCCCGCGATCACGACGCCCTTGTCGAGGACGCGTTCCAGGATGTCGGCCAGGTTGGCGGAGGACCCCTGCCGGCCGTACGGGGACGGACCGGAGGACGGCCCCATACGGCCGGCCAGTGAATCGGACATGATCAGCCTCGTCTGTGCGGTCGGGACGGGTCAGCGGGCGGCGGCGGTACGGCGGCCCCGGGAAGGCGGCACCGGCTCGTCCTCGTACGCGTCCCGCTCGTCCTCGTAGGCGTCCGGCTCGTCCGGAGCGGCGTCGTCCTCGTCGAGGGGCTCATCGTCATCACGCGGCTCGTCGAGGTCCTCGTCCTCGTCGACCGGCTCATCGAGGTCGCCGTCTTCCACCGCGGTCCCGTCCTCGTCGGCCAGGTCCTCGTCGGCCAGGTCCTCGTCCGTCTCGTCCTCGGGCCCGATGTCCGGGTCGTCGGCTTCCTCGTCCTCCCCGGCCTCGTCGGCCGCCTCCGCGTCGGGGCCTCCGTCGTCGTCGGAGCCGGGCTCGGCGTTCTCTTCGCCCTGCTCCGCCTCGACGGCGTCGGCGTGCTCGACCACGACCTCGCCGTCCTGGATCTCGCCCCGCCAGCCGTCGGTGGCTGCACCGCGCAGCATGATGAATTTGCGGTAGAGCTTGAGGTCCAGCCGGGCCCGGCGGCCCTGGGCGCGCCAGATGTTGCCGGTCTTCTCGAACAGCCCCTTGGGGAAGTACTCCAGAACCAGCAGCACTCGCGTCAGGTTGTCGGTGAGGCGGTGAAAGGTCACCACGCCCTTGACCGTGCCCTTCGCGCCCTCGGTGGTCCAGGTGATGCGCTCGTCGGGGACCTGCTCGGTGACATTCGCCCGCCAGCTGCGGGTGGACTTGGCGACCTTCACCTTCCAGTTGCTGGTGGTGTCGTCGGTTTTCTCGACACTGACGACGCCCTTGGCGAAGGTGCTGAACTCCTGGAACTGCGTCCACTGGTCGTATGCCTCGCGCACGGGAACGCCCACATCGATGTCCTCGACGATGGTCACGCTCTTGGACTTGCCGCCGCCGCCCTTGCGGCCCTTGCCGAACAGCCCCTTGAGCTTGTCCTTGACGGTGTCCTTGAGGTGGGAGGCGCCGGCGGTCAGTGCCGCCTGCTGCGGCGACTTGCCCTCACCGAGCGCCGCACCGCCCTTCGTCAGGCTGTTCACCAGGCCCCCGGCGCCCCGGCCGGGTTCGGCGAGCTTGCCGACGCTCTCGCCCAGCTTGTGGCCGAGGCTGGTGACGGCGTGCTCTGCCCGTGCCTGGAGGTAGTGCTGCAACTCCTCCTTGAGCCGGTCGGCCGCCGGGCTCTTGGTCACCTCGTGCTTCACCTTGCGGAAAGTGGACTCAGCCATTGCGGCCTCCACGGTCGGCGGCCGTGCGTGCCGCACCGGACGCCTTCTTACGGGCCCCCGAGGCGGTCTTCCGCGCCGGGGAGTTGGCGGGGCGCCCGCGGGACGCACCACCGGCGTTCTTGCCCGATGACTTCGAGGTCCCCGAGGCGCTTGACGACGAGCGGCGCGCGGTGGACCGGGCGGCGCTGCCGGACTTCTTCGCCGAGGCGGCGGACGGCTTCGTGGCCGTCTTCGCGGACGCGGCGGCAGGCGCCTTGCGGCTCGGCGCACCCTTCTCCTCGTCGTCCGCCGCGCCCCCGTCATCCTCGGCGTCGCCGCGTGTGCCGTCCTCGGGCGCCTGCTCCTCGTCGTCCGCCGCGGCACGCTCGTCGTCCGCGGTCCGCTCGGTCTCGCCGCTCACGTCCCGGCCTTCGTCGAGGGCCAGGGTCCGCTCGTGCAGGGAGTCGGCGAGGCCGGACATCCGCTGGGTGAGCGCGGTGCCGGCCGCCGCCTTCGTGGCGTCCACCAGTTCCTTGCGCACCTGGTCGTTGAGGGGGCCCAGCACCGGCGAGTTGGCGACCAGCGTGCCCAGCTGCTTCGGATCCAGATTCAGCTTCTTGCCGGCCAGGAACAGGCCCAGGCCGAGGGCCATCTTCGCTTTCTTCGTGCGCCCCAGGAGGTAGCCCCCGACGAGGGCGACTCCTATCTTGGCGTGGGTCATCATCTGTCGTACACCTCAATCTCCCCTGATCAGGAGTCGGTACGGAGTCGTTGTCGGTGGGCCTCCAGCCACTCCAGCCGGTCCAGGAGCTCGTCCTCGCGGGAGTCGAACTCGTCGGGCCCGATGCTGCCGTCCAGCAACTGCTGCTCCAGTGCGGCCAGTTCCTCACGGACCGGCGCCGGGTCGTAGTACTCGCGCTCGGCGGTGAGCAGCACCTGGTCCAGGACCCAGACCGTGCCCCGCACCGGGGCCAGCGGCAGGGTCAGAAGCTGTGTGAGCAGGCCCATGGCCGATCTCCTCTCGGAGGTCAGACGAAGCTGTACGGCGGCAGCGGGCCGTGCAGGCTGAACGTGTAGGTGTCACCGCGCTGCCCGGCCTCCGCATGGACCGCCTCCGAGAAGGCCGCTGCCTTCTCCCGCTCGACGAGGAAGGACACATTGAGGAAGTGCCGCTTGGTCGGTTCGACGTCCGCGGTGCGCACGGCCGCCGGAGCGAGCCGGGCCACGATGTCCGCACGGGCCCGCTCCTGACGGGCCTGCACCTCCTGCGAGATCAGCTCGCCGAGCGCCACCTTGTCGTCGTACGCGCCCGGGTTCTGGCGGGTCCGGTCGTTGAGCCGCCGCACCTCGGCGGACTCCCGCATGATCTCCCGCAGCAGGTCGTCCTCGTCGCGCTCCACCTTGAGGTGGTACTCACAGCGGCCGTCGACCTCCGAGAGCCGCTGGAGGTAGCTGTCGCGATCCTGCTCCAGCACGGCGGCCACCTGCGCGTCGTCGGTGCCGACCAGCCCGAAGCGCATCGGCAGCGCGGCGCCGTCGGCCAGCAGCCGTTCCTGAACTCCCTGGTGGGCCGCCACATCGCGGCGCTTGGCCCGGAGCTCCTGCGGTGCGTCGCTGACCACCGCGCACAGATCCTTGGTGGTGACGGTGCGCAGCTCGGCCGCGGGGTCGCCGACCCCGTTGAGGCCGGACAGCCGCAACGGGTGGCCGGCCGCGGTGATGGCGTAGAGGTACGTTCCCATGGCTCAGTCCTCCCGGCGGCGTGCGGTGCGACGGTTGCTTGCCGCGGAAGACTTGCGTGCCGGGCGCTCTTCCTCTTCCGCGGAGTCCTCCTGGCCCTTTTGCAGGGATTCACTGAAGGCCTCGACGGCGCCGGTCAGCGCGCCTTTCGACTTTCCTTTGGCGCCGCTCTCGGTTGCCTCACCGACCAGATCGGTGAGCTGGCTCGGCGCCTTGCGGCCGGATTCCAGATCGAGCCGGTTGCATGCCTCGGCGAAGCGCAGATAGGTGTCCACGCTCGCGACGACGACACGCACATCAATCTTGAGGATTTCGATGCCGACGAGGGAGACTCGCACAAAGGCGTCGATTACCAGCCCGCGGTCGAGGATCAGCTCAAGAACATCGTAGAGATTTCCCGAACCGCTCCCGCTGGTGGGCGCGTTGGATTGCTGAATGGCAGTCATGATGGATCGTCCCTTCCAGTTGACTGGAGCGGGTCATGCGGCCGTGTGAGGCCGTGGTGGGGTGCCGGGCGACGGCCGGTCTACCTGTCGATCTGGCCCCGCCCGTAGCGGCGGGTCCGCTCATATCCCACGAGTTGGCCCTGCTCATCGAGGTGGACGCGGTAGGAAGCCATGACGCTCGCGGTGTCCGGCACCCTTTCGATCTCCACCACTTCCACGTTCGCCAGCCAACCGTCATCGGTGGGCTTGAGTGCCGACACCGAAGCGGGCTCGCATTGCAGCATTTGGGCAAGTTGCCCGGTGGCGTGGCGCATAGCCGTGGGGGCGGAGATCCGCTCCGGTCGCTCGTCGTGTGATTTCCCGCGTTCCGTGTTTTCCTCGGTTGCCATGATCCCGCCCGTCGTACGTCGTAGGGCTTTCTGTCGAAGTGCGGAGGCCGTTTGCTGGCGGTAGAGGATCGGGTGCCCCTGGGACTCGAACATATGCGTAGCCGCACACAGGGGGCGGCAATTCCATTGCCCCGCGGACCGCCGTCGCCCGGCAGCGCGGGAACTGATGCGCAGCTGCACGCGCAGGTCGACGCACAGGTCACCGTACGAAGCGGAAGGCGGTCACCGGCCCGACGGGCGGATCGACACAGGCATGCGCTCACCGTCGTCCATCGTGAGCAGCGCAGGACGACAGGCGCAGCGGAAACAGGCAGCCCAACACCGAGCTGCGAAAGGGTAGTTCAGTGGCGGGTCGTTACGCGTCGGCCGGCGGTTCGCCCGCGACGGCCACCTGGGCGGGGCGCAGCAGCTGGTCGCCGACCCGGTAGCCCAGGCGGAGCACCTCGGTGCATGTGGCCTGTTCCAGCCGGTCGGTGGGGGTGTAGGTGATGGCCTCGTGGATCAGCGGGTCGAACGGGTCACCCACCGCGCCGAGGGCCTGGAGGCCCAATGCCCCGACCTCGGTGCGCAGTTCGTCGGCGATGCGCGCGAAACCACCGGTCACCTCGCCCCGCGCGGTGGCCTCGGCGAGCGAGTCGAGCACGGGCAGCAGCCGGCTCAGTACATTGGCCACCGCGATCTCGCCGACCGCCAGCCGGTCGCGGTGGACCCGCTTCCGGTAGTTGTCGTACTCGGCCTTCAGCCGCTGGAGGTCGGCCGTCCGCTCCCGGAGCTCGGCGTGCAGCACCGCCTCCGGGGGCGCCGGCCGCCCGGCGGACTCGTCCGGGCCGGACGGCCGGCCGGTCCCCTGCTCGGTCCGGCTCTCCGGGGGGACGGCGGCGTCGGGCGGGCCCGGTTCGGGGCTCTTCGGTGGCCCGTGTCCCACGAGGGCCGGCGGCGGGTGGGGCAGGCCGTGGACATCGGTCGGGCGGTTCATCGTCCGCTGCCCTCCTGCTTGTCGTCGTCGACGATCTCCGCGTCGACGACATCGTCCTGCTCGCCGGCGGCGGCACCCGCCCCGCCCTCACCGGCAGCCGCGCCCTGGGCACCCGAGGCGGCCTGCGCGCCCTGGGTGTCGGCGTACATGGCCTGGCCCATCTTCTGGGAGACGGCCGCGAGCTTCTCGGAGGCGGTGCGGATCTCCGCTGTGTTGTCGCCCTCGCCCTTGAGCTTCTCCTTCAGCTCGGTGACGGCTTCCTGGACCTCGGTCCTGACCTCGCCGGGGACCTTCTCCTCGTTGTCCTTGAGGAACTTCTCGGTCTGGTAGACGAGCTGCTCGGCCTGGTTGCGGGTCTCCGCGGTCTCCCGCTTGCGGCGGTCCTCCTCGGCGTGGTGCTCGGCATCGCGGACCATCCGGTCGATGTCGTCCTTGGGCAGCGAGGAGCCGCCGGTGACGGTCATCTTCTGCTCCTTGCCGGTGCCCAGGTCCTTGGCCGTGACGTGCATGATGCCGTTGGCGTCGATGTCGAAGGAGACCTCGATCTGCGGGACGCCGCGCGGGGCCGGCGGCAGACCGGTCAGCTGGAACATCCCGAGCTTCTTGTTGTACGCCGCGATCTCGCGCTCGCCCTGGTAGACCTGGATCTGCACGGACGGCTGGTTGTCCTCGGCCGTCGTGAAGATCTCGGAGCGCTTGGTCGGGATCGTGGTGTTGCGTTCCAGGAGCTTGGTCATGATGCCGCCCTTGGTCTCGATACCGAGGGACAGCGGGGTGACGTCCAGCAGCAGGACGTCCTTGACCTCACCCTTGAGCACACCGGCCTGGAGCGCGGCACCGACGGCGACGACCTCGTCCGGGTTGACGCCCTTGTGCGGGTCCTTGCCGGTCAGCTCCTTGACCAGCTCGGTCACCGCGGGCATCCGGGTCGAACCGCCGACCATGATCACATGGTTGATGTCGGCGACCTTGATCCCGGCGTCGTCCACCGCGTTGTGGAACGGGGTCTTGCAGCGCTCCAGCAGGTCGGCGGTCAGCTGCTCGAACTGGGAGCGGGTGAGCTTCTCGTCCATGTGCAGCGGCCCGTCGGCGGACGCGCTCAGATAGGGCAGATTGATCGTGGTCTCGGTCGCCGCCGACAGTTCGATCTTCGCCTTCTCGGCGGCCTCCCGCAGCCGCTGGGTGGCCATTTTGTCCTGGGACAGATCGATGCCGTACGCGTTCTTGAACTGCTTGGTCAGATGATCGACGATCCGCTGGTCCCAGTCGTCGCCGCCCAGGTGGGTGTCGCCATTGGTGGCCTTCACCTCGACGACGCCGTCACCGATCTCCAGCAGCGAGACATCGAAGGTGCCGCCGCCGAGGTCGAAGACCAGGATGGTCTGGTCGTTCTCCTTGTCGAGGCCGTAGGCCAGCGCCGCCGCGGTCGGCTCATTGACGATCCGCAGCACCTTCAGGCCCGCGATCTCGCCCGCCTCCTTGGTCGCGGTGCGCTGGGCGTCATTGAAGTACGCCGGAACGGTGACCACGGCATCCGTGACGTCCTCGCCCAGGTATTCCTCGGCGTCGCGCTTGAGCTTCTGGAGCACCCGCGCGGAGATCTCCTGAGCGGTGTACTGCTTACCGTCGATGTCGCCGCTTTCCGGGAAGCGCCACTGCGCCTCGCCCATGTGGCGCTTGACCGACCGCGCGGTGCGGTCGACGTTGGTCACGGCCTGCCGCTTGGCGACCTCGCCCACCAGCACATCTCCGCCCTTGGCGAAGCCGACCACCGACGGGGTGGTCCGGGCGCCCTCGGCATTGGTGATCACCGTGGGCTCGCCGCCCTCCAGCACACTGACCACCGAGTTCGTCGTACCAAGGTCAATACCCACTGCACGCGCCATGGTCTTCTCCTCACCTTGCGGGCCGTCCGGGGAGCGGTCCGCGTGGGCCTCCTCACCTGCTGATATGGGGAGCAAGCCGCCTACTCATCTGCATAAAACGCACTGTCCCGCATGTCAAGATATTCCTATTCAAGGCAAAAGTTCGGTATGCGCCAACCGCTGCCCGGCACCTTCCGACGGCCGCTCCCGGGTGATCCTCCTCCCGGCATCCGGCCGCACCGCGGCACTTCCCGGGGCGGCACGGTCCCGGCGCCTCCCGCGCGGCCGCACCGACGCGGGCCCGATCGCTACCCCAGGGGAGTGAGGCGTCGCGGTAGCGCGCTGCACGGGCACATGCGCGGTGCGCCCGGCGGATCACCGTCCGGGCGCACCGCGCGAGCGCGCTCACGTCGTGGCAGGGGCCGAGGCCCAGGTGCCCAGGGCCATCTCGGCGGTGATGCCGGGGCCGAATCCCGCCAGCAGACCGCGCTGGCCGTCGACGGCCGACGCCTCGTCGAACATCCTCGCCAGGGCGTCGAGCACCACACCGCTGGCGATATTGCCGTACTCGGTCAGCGTCGCGCGGCTGAAGCGGAACGCGTCGGGCGGTACTTCGAGGAAGCGGCACAGGTCATCCAGAATGCGCGGACCGCCCGCGTGCACGATGTAGAAGTCCAGTTCACCCGCGTCCCATTGGTGCTCCCGCGCGATGGCGCGCAGGGCGGGGGCGAGCGGCTCCATGGTGCCGGGCACCCGCTTGTCCAACTGGAAGTGGAAGCCGGTGGACCGCACCGCGTAAGAGATCCAGTCCTCGGTGTGCGGTATCAGATACGAGCTGTTGCGCTCCAGCCGGACGCCGGTGCCGCCCGTCCCCCGGACCACCGCCGCGGCGACCGCGTCGCCGAAGAGACCGTTCGACAGCAGCGATCCCACGCCCAGATCGGTGGGCTGGTAGCACAGCGAGCAGAATTCACACGCCACGATGAGAACGTTGGAGTCGGGGTACGCCGTGCAGAAGTCATGCGCCCGGTTGATCGCCGCGCCTCCCGCTGCGCAGCCGAGTTGGGCTATCGGCATCTGCCGGGTCTCCGAGCGGAAGCCCAGAGTGTTGATGAGCCATGCCGTCAGGGACGGCATCATGAATCCGGTGCAGGAGACGTAGACGATCAAGTCGATCTGCGCCGGCTCCAGTTCGGCCCGGTCGAGGGCCTCGCGCACCACGGCGGGGACCCGGGCCTTGGACTCCTCCTCGTAGACCGCGCTGCGGGCGTCGAGCCCGGGATGCTTGAGCACCTTGTCGATCGGCTGGATCAAATGCCGTTTGCGTACACCGGTGTGCTCGATCAGGCGGAGCACCAGCCGCAGCTGCGAATGATCCTTGTGCATCCGTCGCGCGAGTTCGAGGGTGTCTTCTTGGGTGAGGATGTATTCAGGGACCGCGATTGCAGGTTTGCACAGAACCGCCATGGGATGGGCTCCTTGCAGACTTGTGGGCCGCTCAGGGAATTCCCGGTATCCATTTCGGTCGCAGTCGGCCGGTGGGCCCGCCCACGGCAACCTGCCCGAGATGACGGGCAAGTTGGCATGGGCGGAATCGGCGGACTGAAGTTGCACGACCTGGAGAGAACTATGGGCGGACCATCCGTCGAAGAATGAACTCTCCCCGTGCTGGTGGATCTTCTTTCCGACTAGTAACCGTACGCCAGCGAGGTGAGTTCTGCATTCGCGGCAGCGGCCCCCATTACCAGGCGACCGGCAGCTCCAGCGGATAGCGCCAGATCGAGTTCGTGTTCCAGCGCACGTCCTCGGCCGGCTGGGCCAGCCTGAGCTCGGGGAAGCGCTCCAGAAGGGCGCCGAGGGCGACTTCCAGCTCCGTGAAGGCGAGCGGGGCACCCAGGCAGTGGTGGCCGCCCCAGCCGAAGGTCATGTGGGACGGGCGGTCCTCCCGCTCCAGGTCCAGCTCGTCGGGCCGGTCGAACTTGCGGCCGTCCCGGTTTGCCGTCAGGTAGGAGACGTGCACGATGTCCCCGGCCCGGATCGTCACCCCGCTCAGCTCCACGTCCTCGGTGGCGACCCGGGGAATGCCGACGCCCTTACGGAACGGGATGAACCGCAGCAGTTCCTCCATCGCCTGCGGGAGCATCTCGGGGCGGGCCCGCACCATGGCGAGTTCCTTGGGCCGGGTGAGCAGGGTGTAGGCGAGATTGCCGATCTCGTAGGTGGTGGTGTCCTGGCCGGTGATGAGCAGCACCATGGCCAGCACCGTGAGTTCCTGGTCGTTGAGGAGCTCATCGCCGTCGCGAGCGGTCGCCAGCGCGCTGATCAGGTCGTCTCCCGGGTGCTGGCGCCGCTTCGCGGTGAGCGTCTTGAAGTACGCCCGCATATCGGCCTTGGCGCGGACGGCGCGGTCCCGGTTCTCGACGGTGACGTTCATCATCGTCCGTGCGTGCCCGCGCAGTTGGCCGCGGTCGGCCTCGGGGATGTCGAGGACCTCGCAGATCGTCGTCAGCGGCAACGGGGACGCCAGGCTCTCCATCAGGTCCGCCGGCGAGCCCTGCGCGGTCATCCGGTCCAGCAGGTCGTCCACGACCCGCTGGGTGCGGGCCCGCATGCGTTCGACTTGACGCGGGGCGAACGCCTTGGAGACCAGGCTCCGCAGCCGGCTGCTGGCGGGCGGGTCCATCACGTTGATCGCCTCGTCCTGCACGATCGGCTCAGGAGTCATCCGCGGGAAGTCCCGGCCGATGATGGCACTGCGGCTGAAGCGCCGGTCGGTCGTCACCGTGCGCACATCCTCGTACCGGGTCACAAGCCAGGCTTCGCCCTCCCCGTAGGGCAGCTTGATGCGGGCGACCGGTTCCTCGGTCAGCAGACGCTTGAGCGTCGGATCGAATTCCAGTGCCTCGGCATAGTCGAACGGGCAGTTCCACACGGTAGCGCCGGATTCCATCATGAGCTCCCGAAGTCAGAGGTGACGAGCGGATTCACCGCCTGTGCAGGCAGGAAAGAAGGCGCACGTACGCGTACGTACCAGGCCGTCAGCCATAAGCGCGCCAATTCATCCCGGATATCGTAAACACCGGGATGCGGGGGCGGCTTAACTGGCCGATCACGCTGGGGAATGACGGACGCCGTGGTCCGCCATTCCCCGGTGAATTGCGCCGGAGGGCGGGCCTCCGGGGTGTTGCGCCATAAGGGTGATATCCCCGAGATGCTGTACCGGTCGCGGCAAATTGACAAACGTGGTTGCCGATACGGCAAAGAGGAGGGTTCGACGGCCTTCGTGCGGTGCCGGGGTGTGCGGCACCCAGGCACCAGCCGTCCTGGTCGCGGTGCGCTCCGCCGTGGAGGCTCGCCGGTGAAACAACTGGCAAAGGAGCAGCCCATGACGGAGCACGAGAAGGTCGTCCTGATCACCGGCGCGAGCAGCGGCATCGGCGAGGCGACCGCCCGCCGCCTGGCCGCCGGCGGGCACCGCGTCTTCCTCGGTGCCCGCCGCACCGGACGACTGGAAACGCTGTGCCACGACATCCACGGGGCCGGCGGCACCGCGGCCTTCCGGCGGCTGGACGTCACCTCCGCCGAGGACATGCGGTCCTTCGTCGCGGCCGCGCACGAGGAATTCGGCCGGGTCGACGTCCTGGTCAACAACGCGGGGGTGATGCCGCTGTCGCCACTGGAGGCGCTGCGGGTGGATGAATGGGACCGGATGCTCGACGTGAATGTGCGCGGCGTCCTTTACGGGATCGCCGCCGCGCTGCCCGTGATGCGGGCCCAGGGCGCCGGACACCTCATCAATATCGCGTCGGTCGGGGCGTATGAGGTGGTGCCCACCGCCGCGGTCTACTGCGCCACCAAATTCGCCGTACGCGCCCTCTCCGAAGGGCTGCGCCAGGAGGCTGCGGCCGGTATCCGGGTCACCCTGGTCTCACCGGGCGTCACGGAATCCGAACTCCCGGACGGCATCACCGATCCGACGGCCCGGGAGGCCATGGCGGCCTACCGCGCGGTGGCCCTGCCGGCCGCCGCGGTCGCGGACACCATCGCCTTCGCCATCAGCCGGCCGCCGGAGGTCGATGTGAACGAACTGGTCGTGCGCCCCGCGGCCCGTAACTGAGAGCAGGGCGCACCTCGCGGCACCGGGAGCGCCACCGACACCGGTGGCGCTCCCGGCCTCTCCACCCGCCGGGCCCGGCTCAGTTCGCCTGCCCCAGGGCGTGGCCCTCGCTCGCGGCGAGCACGAAGGGGTGGCCCGCGGGATCCGCATAGCGGCGGGCGTCATAAGGCCCGCGGTTCTCCCGGGTCTGCAACGGCCGCGCTCCCAGGCTGACCGCCTCGCGCTCCGCCTCGTCCATGTTGTCCTGCGGGACGAGGAAGTGCAGATGCGCCTGTTGTGAGTCATCCGGACGGGGCCAACTCGGCGGCGCCGCGCCCCGGTCCCGTCGAATCGCGAGGTGTACCTTGTCGCTCTCGACGACCTCGATGTAGTCCGGGCTGGACCCGATCCGCACTTCTCCGCCGAGGAATTGTGCGTAGAAGTCCGCCAGTGCCGCGGGCTCCGCGCAATCCAGTACCAGGACGCTGGTCTTGGCGATGGCCATCCCGCCCCCTTCCTGTCGACGGGCCCCCGCCCGCCTCTCCCGACCGCTACCCCGAGACGGCCCCGGCACTCCGCGGACCGGAAAAGCCGCCGCACCCGACGCGGCGTTCCGGCCCTGGGGAAGAAGGCGCGCGCTGCGGGTGTGGTGCCGAGGGCCGGTCGCGGCAGTAGAGTCTGCTCCCATGTCGAAGCCCGACGAGCTGCTTGTCGACATCGCCGCCATGGTGGAGTCGGAGCAGAGCAATCAGATGTCTCTCACAGTGGTCGTCCAGGGCGCTGTGATCACCGGACGGTTGGCGCCCGAGAGCGTGTGGCGGCAACGAGTGGCCGAAGTCCTGGAACAGTCGGAGCGGCTGGGACCGTTCTCCGCCCTCTTCTCCTCAGCCGGCGCGGACACCCGCCCGCCGCAACGGAAAGGGCCGCCCACCCACCTGTATTTCCATGTGGCGAGGATTCTCCAGGGCAGCATCGGCCTGCCCGAGACCGGCGGGATGTACCGGGTCGAGATCAAGGACGTGGGCGCCTGGACGGTGGGCGACTTCAGCTACTCCGACCACTGAGGCCGCGGGACCGCCCCGGCACGGGACCGCCCCGCCGTCCCGGTCGGGGCCGCCGCGCGACGACGGCCTGTCATGAGCCTTGAGGACTGCCCCCGTACAAAGCTGGGCTCCGACCGGTGCGGTCGGAGCCCACTTCGTTGTCCGGTGGTGTCCGGTCTCAGCTCGCCGGGTCACCATCAGGCGTCGACGGAGCCTGGAGCAGGGCCGACGCCTCCTCAAGAGGGGTACGGACGGTGGGGGCCGAGGAGCTACAGGTGAAGCCGAGGCGGGTCAGCGCCCGGGTCACCTCGCCGGCGCTGAAGTCGCGGCGGTCCTGCCGGGTGATGACCTCGCCGACCTGCTTGACGGGGTAGTGGCGGCCACCGATGAGTACCGAGTCACCCGTGATGGGTTCGGGCTCGACACCCTTCATCGAGTCCTGCACCTCGGTCTTGATCAGGTCGAAGGGAAAGCGGGCGATGACGCAGCGCATAGTGCCTCTACAGGGTCGAAGCGAACCGGAATCGGACTGACGGCGGAGCGGGAAAAGCGCGGTGTACGAACCGTACGGCTTCCGTGCTACGAGGTCTTGCCGGCCGAGCGCCGACGCTGCGGCGCCCCGGACGTGGTCCGGGGCGTTCCCGTGCCGGAGGACCGACGGGCCTGGGCGGAGCGGCTGCGCCGGCCGCGGGTCGAGGACCCGCTGCGCTTCGGGCGTTCGACGACCGGCGCCGCGATGGTGACGGGAATACCGGAGGGGGCCTGCGCACCGGTGATACGGGTCAGCTCGGCCTCGCCGGAGCGCACCTGGGTGGACTGCGGCGTGATCCCCGCGTCCGCCATCAGCCGGTCCATCTCGCGGCGCTGGTTGGGCAGGACGAGGGTGACCACGCTCCCGGACTCCCCGGCGCGGGCGGTGCGACCGCCGCGGTGCAGGTAGTCCTTGTGGTCGGTGGGCGGGTCGACATTGACGACGAGGTCGAGATTGTCGACGTGGATGCCACGGGCCGCGACGTTGGTGGCTACCAGCACGGTGACCTGGCCGGTCTTGAACTGGGTCAGGGTCCGGGTCCGCTGGGGCTGGGACTTGCCACCGTGCAGGGCCGCGGCCCGTACCCCGCTGTTCAGCAGGTGCTTGGTGAGCTTGTCCACCGCGCGCTTGGTGTCCAGGAACATGATCGACCGGCCTTCGCGGGCGGCGATCTCGGTCGTGGTGGCGTGCTTGTCGGCGTCGCGGACGTGCAGCAGGTGGTGTTCCATCGTGGTGACGGCGCCCGCCGACGGGTCGACGGAGTGGACCACCGGATCCGTCAGATAGCGCCGGACCAGCAGGTCCACATTGCGGTCCAGGGTGGCCGAGAAGAGCATCCGCTGCCCCTCGGGACGCACCTGGTCGAGCAGCGCGGTCACCTGCGGCATGAACCCCATGTCGGCCATCTGGTCGGCCTCGTCCAGCACCGTGATGCCGACCTGGTCCAGCCGGCAGTCACCGCGGCCGATGAGGTCCTTGAGCCGTCCGGGAGTCGCGACGACGACCTCGGCGCCACCGCGGAGTGCGCTCGCCTGGCGGCCGATCGACATTCCGCCGACGACGGTGGCCAGCCGCAGCGACAGCGCCCGGGCGTAGGGGGTGAGCGCATCGGTGACCTGCTGTGCCAGCTCCCGGGTGGGGACCAGGACCAGGGCCAGCGGCTTGCCCGGCTCGGCGCGCTGCCCGGCGGTACGGGCCAGCAGGGCCAGCCCGAAGGCGAGGGTCTTGCCCGAGCCGGTGCGGCCACGGCCCAGTACGTCACGCCCGGCCAGCGAATTCGGCAGCGTGGCGGCCTGGATCGGGAAGGGGTTCGTCACCCCTTCCGCGGTCAGTGACGTCAACAGCGCGGCCGGCATGTCGAGTTCGGCGAACGACTCGGCCGGCGGCAGCGCGGGCGTATGGGTGACAGGAAGGGCGAACTCCCCCTGCGGCGCGGGTCGGCGCCGCTTGCCACCGCCACCGGAGCGGTTGGACGCCTGCGGGCGGTAGCCGCCACGGCCGGAACCGGCGGAGCGGGTACGGGAGGAACGGTCGTTCGGGCGAGATGTGCGGTTCATGGAGAACCTTCCTCGATGCGGTACGTCGAGGAATTCCCGGCAGCTGTCAGCCGCACACAGGAGAATCGCAAAACGGACCGGAGAAAACAGATGGAGCGCGGCGGGGCGGAATCGACCGCCGGCGCGGGAAAAGACTTCGCCGGAAAGCGGCGAGTGTGTTGCCGGATCGGGGAGCCGGGCGGGGCGGCGTGCTGTCGCAGCGGGCCGCGTGGTCCGGTATCGGGCGGGTTGCGCCGTGTCGCCGGCGCGGCCGTGACGGCACCCGCGGCGTATTCCGGGCAACGAGCTGGGGCCCGCACCCAAGGTGCGGGCCCCAGCTGCGATGTGTGCGTCGGCGTCAGGCAGGGAGAATGTTCTCGGCCTGCGGGCCCTTCTGGCCCTGGGTGACGTCGAAGGTGACCTTCTGGCCTTCCTGGAGCTCACGGAAGCCCTGGGTGGCGATGTTCGAGTAGTGGGCGAAGACGTCAGCGCCGCCGCCGTCCTGCTCGATGAAGCCGAAACCCTTTTCCGAGTTGAACCACTTCACGGTACCGGTTGCCATGTCTATCTCCTTCGGGGGCAGAGCCGGGGCCGCACTGTGCGGACCCCGCGTCGCCGCGATGATTGCCCCGTCCGGAAAACCGGAAATACAAAAGCGCTCCCGCCGGCCTGGAATGGCGGCGGGGGTGCGAGAAGTCTTTGGGAACCACAACCACAACTGCAACTGAGATCGACAGTAGCACGGCACGAGCAGCCGTGCGCAGCTGTTGCCCCGCCATTTCCGGGCGTGGAAACCCTGCTGACCTGGCGAATTTCCGGTGGTTCGGCGGGCCCGAGTCGCGAGACGGCAGTGCGGGGAGAGGCCGGCGCCCGATGGCCGTCCGGCGTCGGACAGGGACCGTACGGCCCCTGTGCGGCGGGCTCGGCACCTTCCAGGCTGGAGGTGTCACGGGCCGGGGGACATCGGTCCGGTACCGAGGAGGCATCATGCAGAACACTCCGCACCTCGTCAGCGATGTGATGACACAGACCGTGGCCGCGGTCGACCGGGAGGCGCGGTTCAAGGAGATCGTCGAGACCATGGAGCAGTGGCAGGTCAGCGCGCTGCCGGTGCTGGCGGGGGAGGGCCGGGTGGTCGGTGTGGTCTCCGAGGCCGATCTGCTGCCCAAGGAGGAGTTCCGGGAGTCCGACCCCGACCGCCTGGAGCAGCTGCGGCGGCTCGACGATGTGCGCCGGGCGGGCGCGCTGACCGCGGGGGAGCTGATGACCGGTCCCGCGCTCACCGTGCGGGCCAATGCCACGCTGTCCCAGGCGGCCCGGACCATGGCGCGCGGCTCCGTCAAACGGCTGCCGGTGGTGGACGCGCACGGGGTGCTCCAGGGCATCGTCAGCCGGGCCGACCTGCTGAAGGTCTTCCTGCGTTCGGACGACGATCTCGCGGACGAAGTCCGCTACGTCGTGGGGGAGCTGTTCACGGCGCCCGTCAAGGATCTGCGGGTCACGGTCGTCGACGGGGTGGTCACGCTCAGCGGCCGGGTCCGGGACACCTCGCTCATCCCGGTGGCCGCACGCCTGGTGCGCGCGGTGGAGGGGGTCGTGGACGTGGAATTCGATGTCAACGCCCCGGCTGCCGCCCGGGCCCGGACGCCGATGGCGGGCCCGCAGCGCTGACGGGACCGTTCGCCGGTTCTCGCGGGCCCTCGCCGCACGCACCGGAGGGCCGGGAGCGGGCGCGACAGCGCGCCGTACCGAGGAGGCGTCATGGCGCACAGCCCCTACACCGTCGGCGATGTGATGACCCGGGCCGTGGTCGCGATCGGCCAGGAGGCGCGGTTCAAGGAGATCGTCGAGGCCATGGAGCGGTGGCGGGTCAGTGCGCTGCCGGTGCTGGCGGGGGAGGGCCGGGTGGTCGGTGTGGTCTCCGAGGCCGATCTGCTGCCCAAGGAGGAGTTCCGGGCGGCGCAGCCGAGCCGGCTGGAGCAGGTGCAGCGGCTGGACGACGTACGCAAGGCCGGCGGGCTGACGGCGGGGGATCTGATGAGCGCGCCCGCGCTGACCGTGCACGCCGGTGACACCCTGGCCCAGGCGGCGCGGACGATGGCGTTCAAGTCGGTGAAGCGGCTGCCCGTGGTCGACGGCCAGGGGCTGCTCCAGGGCATCGTCAGCCGGGCCGACCTGCTGAAGGTCTTCCTGCGACCGGACGAGGACCTGGCGGCGGAGATACGTACGGAGATCATCGGCCGGCTGTGCCCCGCGGCCCCCGACCAGCTGTCGGTCAGTGTCACCGACGGGGTGGTCACCCTCGGCGGCACGCTCCGCGACGCGTCGCTGCTTCCCGTCACCGCCCGTCTGGTGCAGGCGGTCGAGGGCGTCGTGGACGTGCGGTTCGACGTCACGGGACCGGTGCCCGCCGGGCAGGAGCGCCGGGCGGGGTCCGGCTGACGCGTGCTTCCGGCCGTGCCCGCCGCGGGACCGTTCAGGCCTGGCAGGCCCCCGCGAGAGGGGTCACGATGGGGACAGTGAGACGGATGTCTTGGCAGCCGGAGGGCGTCATGAGCGAAGCGGAGGCCTTCTCACCGCACCGGCCGATCCGGGTGTTCCTGCTCGACGACCACGAGGTCGTCCGGCGCGGCGTGGCGGATCTGCTCGATGCCGAGCCCGACATGGAGGTGGTCGGCGATGCCGGGACGGCCGCCCATGCGCTCGCGCGCGGACCGGCGCTCCGGCCCGACGTCGCGGTGCTGGACGTGCGGCTGCCGGACGGCGACGGGGTCTCCGTGTGCCGGGAGCTGCGCTCGCGGATGCCGGGACTGGCCTGTCTGATGCTCACCTCGTTCGACGATGACGAGGCGCTGCTTGACGCGATCATGGCCGGCGCGGCCGGCTATGTGCTCAAGGAGATCAAGGGGGCGGACCTCGTCGCCGCGGTGCGCACGGTCGCCTCCGGCAGCTCGATGCTCGATCCCGCGACGACGGCACGGCTGATGAGCAGTCTGCGCGGCGGCGACTCCGAGGCGCCGCCCGAGGAGGCGGCGCTCTCCGGTCTGTCCCCGCGGGAGCGGGAGATCCTCGGCCTGATCGGTGTCGGCTTGACGAACCGTCAGATAGGTAAGCGGCTCTACCTCTCCGAGAAGACCGTCAAGAACCACATCTCCCGCCTGCTGGCCAAACTCGGTGTGGAGCGGCGCATCCAGGCGGCCGTCCTCGCCACCCAGGCCGCCTCGGCCCCCGGCGCGGGACCGGGTCCGCACGGGACCTGAGGCGGGAGCAACGGTGCTTCCCGCCTCGTACGGCCCCGAAGCCCAGCGCCCCTCCGGCCCGTTTCTCCGACCCCGAAAGGAGCACCGTCATGGAGCCGGACATCATCACCGTGGGGCTCGACGGTTCGCCGGAGAGCCTGGCCGCCGCGCAATGGGCCGCTGACGAGGCGGACCGGCGCCAGGCGGTGCTGCGGCTGCTCCATGCGTGGATACTGCTGGCCGCCGAGGCGGCGGACACGGCCGCTGAACGTGATCAGAACGCCGCCGCCCGGCAGATCATGCGCCAGGCCCTGGAGGAGGTCCGGGAACGCCGGCCGCATCTCCAGATCATCGAGGACCTGGTGGGGTCCGAGGCGGAACCGGCGCTGGTGCGTGCGGCCGGGGAATCCCTGATGGTCGTGCTCGGGTCGCGGGCTCTGGGGACCTGGGAAAGCTATGTGCTCGGCGATGTGAGCCTGAATGTCGTGGGCGGGGCCAAGGGGCCGGTCGTCCTGGTCCGGGCGCCCGGGCGGGCGAAGACACCGCGCCATCCCTCCGGGCACGGCACGCCACCCGCGCCTCAGCCCCGGGTCGTCGTCGGCGTCAGCCTCAACGGCCCCAGCGACCGGATGCTGACGTTCGCCTTCGACGCGGCGGCGAGCCGCGGCCTTCCGCTCCAGGCCGTCCACGGGCGCCCGCTGCCCGTGCAGGCGTACACCCCGTGGGGCATCGACCCCGATGCCGCGAAGGAACTCACCAAAGAGGCGGACATCGAGCTGCGGGACGCCCTGCGCCCCTGGTGCGAGCGCTTCCCCGGTGTGCTGGTCCAGGAGACCGTGCTGCCGGAGAGCCCGACCCGGGCCCTGGTACAGACGGTCTTCGGGGCCGAACTCCTGGTGGTCGGCCGCCGGCTGCACCGTCCCCTGCTCGCGCCCCGTGTCGGCCCGGTCGCCCATGCCGCCATCCACCACGTGACCTGCCCGGTCGCCGTGATCCCGCACGACTGAGCACATGCCGAGCGCACTCCCCGCCCACGGGGCCGACGACATCCGGCCCGGCACACCCGGAGGGACTGGCCGAAGATGAGGCACCGCACCGTGGCAGACCTGATGACGCCCGAGGCCGTCGTCGTCCAACGGGGCACCCCGTTCAAGGAGATCGCGCGGCTGCTCGACGAGTACGACATCACCGCCGTACCCGTGCTCGACGAGGACGACCAGCCGGTGGGGGTGGTGTCCGAGGCCGATCTGCTGCGCCGGCAGATCGCCAAGCTCGGGGCGACCACCGCCGAGGCGATCATGACCAGCCCCGCCGTGGTGGCACACCCCGGGTGGAGTGTCGTCGAAGCGGCCAAGACGATGGAGAAGAAGAGGGTCAAGCGGCTGCCCGTGGTCGACGACTCCGGACGGCTCATCGGGGTGATCAGCCGCAGCGACCTCGTGCAGCTTTTCCTGCGCCGGGACCGGGCCATCCAGGAAGAGGTGCTGGAGGAAGTGCTGACGCGCACGCTCGGGGTGGCACCGTCCGCGGTCACGGTCGAGGTCTCCGACGGCCATGTGACCCTCACCGGCTCCTTGGAGCGCAAAAGTCTGGTCCCCATTGCCGTGCGGTTGTGTGAAAGCGTCGACGGGGTGGTCGAGGTGGTCGACCGGCTCAGCTATCTGCGGGACGACACCGCCACACACCGGCAGGACGCGCCGGAGTAGCGCGAACGGGCCGTCGTCCGGCGTCCGGGAGATGCGCGCGGCACCCGGAACTCAGCCCTGCGGCACGACCGAGACGGGGCAGTTGGCATGGTGCAGGGCCGCATGAACGACGGGGCCGAGCAGCATCGGTGACCGCCGGTTGCGGCGCCCGACGACCAGCAGGCCCGCATCACAGCAGGCCGCCAGCAGCACGGGGGCGGCCCGGCCGTTCGCCACATGCGGGACCACCTCGACGGCGGGGAACTTCGCCCGCCAGGGCAGCAACGCCTCGGCGAGCGTCTCCTGCTCCGCGACGCCGGCCGCCGTCCCGTCCGGCGGGTGGCCCGGGCCGGCGCGCACCGGTTCCACGGTCGCCGCCGGGCCCCACGCCCGTACGGCGCGCACCCGTGTGTGATGGGCGTCGGCGGCCGTGAAGGCGAATTCCAGTACGGCCTCGTCCTCCGGCCCCGCATGCCGCACGCCCACCACGATCTCCCGCTGCGGAAACGCCGCGTCCTCGCGCACCGTGACGACCGGACACACCGCCTGGCCCAGCACCTGGAGACTGACCGAGCCGAGCAGGAAACCGGCGATCGCGCCGTGCCCGCGCGACCCCAGAATCAGCATCGTGGCCTGCGCGCTCCGCTCCAGCAACGCGTCCGCGGGCCGCTCCGCGACCTGCTCGGTGGTCACCGGAATCCCCGGGTGCCCGGTGAATGCCAGGTCCACCGCGCCACGGAGCAGCTCGGCGCCACGGCGCTCCTGGCCGGCCACCTCAAGAGCAGCCGGCGGGACGTCCGCCGACGGGGATCCCCAGGAATGCAGCAGATGGAGCGGCAGACCCCGGGCCGCGGCCTCCTCGGCGCCCCAGAGCACGGCCGGCACGCTGTTCCCCGTGCCGTCCAGTCCTACGACCACCGGGCCGGCCATGACGCACCTCCGCGCACTCGGAGCCTGCACGGGCGCCGACATCTCGCCCCTGCCTCTCCAGCGTGGCCGCAGCGGCACCGCCCCCGGCATGAGCCACTCGGCCCCATCACCCGGCCGGCAGGCCCGGAGGGGCTCGCGTCCGGTCCCCGGCCGGAGCACCCTGGAAACAAGACCGTGTAGCCGTGAACCGAGCTGTGAGGTGCCTGATGAGCACTCTCGAAGAACACATTGACGTGGGCGTTCCCCTCGATACCGCGTGGGACTGCCTGCACCGGGCGGAGTCCTATCCGCGATTCCTGGACGGGGTGCGCGAGGCCCGGCAGGAGGGCGAACACCGGACGCATCTGGACATCGACGCGGGCGGCCGGCCACAGGAGTGCGTGGTCGAGATCACCGACCGCAGCGTGGAAAACGTCATGAGGTGGCAGACCACCAGCGGCCCCGAGCTGGCGGGCACCTTCTCGCTGCTGCCCCTCGACGAGCAGCACACCCGGGTCCAGGCCCGGTTCGAGTACGACCCGGGAACCATCAAGGAGACGTTCGGCGGACCCCAGGGCTTCGCCCAGGCCTCCGCGATCGAACGCGGCCTCCGCAGTGACCTGGAGCAATTGAAGCAACTGGTGGAACGGGAGGGCTGAGCCCGGCCGGCACGCCCGTCCCCGTGGCCCGCCCTGGCGGATCTTCCGCCGCATCGGTGCGGGCCACGGGTGGCCGGGCCGGCGTTCACGAGCCTTCGTGATCATGCGCGTCGTCATCATTCGCGGTGGATGCGCGCGGCAACTATCACTCCGTCCCGAACGGTGTAGGTTCCGGCGAAGAAGCGATGGCTGCCATCGGTCTGTGTGGCGTCGAGTTCCACCTCAACGTTGTTGCCGACCACGGAGCGCACCGTGACGTCATCCCGGGCTGTGTCGCTGAAAGTTCGCACGAAGTAGTCGTACGGCCGCCCCGTGATGTTCTTCCCACCGAGCGCCCAAGCGGCCACGTACTCCCCGTTGTTGATGGCCCGGAAATAGGCTTCGACCACCTCGGCGGGGTCCGGCGCGGGCTGGTTCGGCGCGACCGGGCGGTGGCCGGCGCTGTCGGGTGCCCACGCCAGGGCCAAGGGCTGAGCGACCGCTGCCGTACGGGCGTGGGCCGGGGCCACTGCCGCTCCGGTGGCCACTGTCGTGGACGCCCCGGAACCGCTCGCGGCCGCCGGGGCAACGCCCAGAACCGCGCCGGTACCAATGAGGATCGCGGCCATCGCCACCCTGAAGCTCCGCATCAGGCGGTCGATGACTCCTGGCCGAGTGCCGAATCGGGAGCGGTGCCCGCCGCCCGTCCGCTGTGCGTAACGGCCCTTTGTGCAGTGAAATCCTGAATGCTCCATCATCGAAGTCCCGAGCAATACGAGGATCTGGATCTTCCTCTTCCATCGTGCGCTCCCTGTCTGTCGGATGCACCTGCAAGGGCGAGGCCGTGGAAGGGGGCAGTGCGGCATTGCGGCGGCGCGCCTCAACTGGACTCCTGCCTTGCCGTGTTCTGCGGGCAGCGCGCTGTTGGGGGAGTGGCACGAAGATGCGGGGCTCTGGGAGCTGTGATGTGCTGAGGGCAGTCAAGTGCCGCCGTTTGTACGCATGGAGCCACTGACCATGACGCGGAGTGCACGTCGCAAATTCCTGATCATTACCTGCGCGCCCCTGCTCGCTGTGGGGCTGGCGGTGGGCGTGCCCCCTACCGCCACCGCAGCTTCCGTCGACAGCTGTTCCCTCCGCACGGTTGACGACCAGGAGATCGGCCGGACTGTGGGGGCCCCTGACGCCGATGCTGACGCAACCTCAACTCAAGCTCGCCTTCAGTTGGTTGGGGACAGTTGCCGGTTCATGGCTCGGAACCGCGCCGAGGCCGCCAAGCGCGACCCCGTCGATCTGAGTGCACAGCCCATCACGGTCAACGGGATGGGCCCGCTGCGCATAGGTATGAGCCGTCAAGCGGCCGAGCGTGCGGTCGGGGCCCGGATTCCCGACGGGCCGGGTGGGCCGGAGTGCCGTGACCTTTCCGTCGAGGGAGGGCCCCAGAACCTCTTGCTGCGCTTCTCCAACGACGACGACCGGCTGGTGGCGATCTCCGTCCTGTCGTCGACGCCGGCATCGCTTGCCACCGCCTCCGGAGTTCATGTGGGGAGCACGAGGGAGGACGTGCTGGCGACATACGACAGTGAGGTGACGTCACGTCAAGTCGAGGGCGGGCCCGAGGAACTCGTCTTTGCTCCCAGGTCGGCGAAGTTCCAGGGGAGGATCATCACCTTCCTCATGAACGACGACGGTACGGTCGCGTCCTTCATCGCAGGGGAGCCCTCTTTCGCCGATCCGCTGCCCTGCGGCAGTGACTGACGGCTCCTCAACGGCCAGCTGCTGGAACTACAGCCGGACGACCACGAGGGCGATGTCGTCGCGGGCGCCGGCGCTGACGCCGAGGCGGGCCAGCAGGGCGTCGGCGAGGCGTTCGGGGCTGAATGTGCTGTAGCGGGCGAGGGCGTCGGTGAGCCGGGTGAGGCCGGTGTCGATGTCCTCGTCGCGACGTTCGATGAGCCCGTCGGTGTAGAGGACGAGGGTGTCGCCCGGCACGTACGGAAGGTGGGCCTGGGGGCGCGGCACCTGTTCGGGGTGGGCGCCCAGGGGTGGGTCGGTGGCGCGGTCCAGGAGTGCGTGGGTGCCGTCGGCGTGCAGCAGGACGGGCGGGGGATGGCCGGCGCTGCTGTAGGTGACCTGGCGGCCGGCGGTGTCGATCAGTGCCTGGACGGCGGTGGTGGCCAGCGCCTTGTCGACCGAGCGGGCGTACAGGCCGAGGACTTTGAGCGCCTGGGCGGGACCCTCGACGGAGCGGGCGGCGGCACTGAGGGCGCTGCGGAGCATGCCCATGACGGCGGCGGCATCCAGCCCGTGGCCGACGACATCGCCGACCGCGACGGCGAAACCGTCCCCGGGGAGATCGACGATGTCGTACCAGTCGCCGCAGACGTTCAGGGAGCCGATGGCGGGCAGGTAGCGCACCGCGATGTCACGGTGCCCGGCGAGGTCGGGGGAGTGCAGCATGGCCTCCTGGAGGGTGAGGGCGACCTGGCGTTCGCGGGCGTGGGCCCGGCGCAGTTCCTCGTTGAGGTGCTGGAGCGCGCGGGCCCGGACGTACAGCTCGGCCTCCATCGCCTCCTCGCGTTCGCTCAGCCGCCCGCCGGGCATCGGACGGGCCCGGCGGGAGTGGACGAAGGCCGTCACGTCCTCGACGCGGTGGATGATCCACGCCACCCTGCCGTCCGGCCCGGGGACGGGGGTGTTGATCGTCGACCACCAGCGCTCCTCGAACTCCCCGGGCCGCTCCGTCACGGGGATGTCGTACCTCTGCACCGCCATCGTGTCCGGCTCCCCGGTGGACAGCACGCGGCGCAGTGAGGGGTGCAGGTTCTGCACCCCTTCGGCGTCGGGGTCCGCGGGGTTGTCGGGGAAGGCGTCGAAGACGTACTGCCCGAGCAGATCGTCGCGGGTCCGCGCGGTCGCCTGGAGGTACGCCTGGTTGACGTCCACGATGACCAGCTCCGGATCGAGGACCAGGCATGCGCTCGGGGTCGCGGCGAACAGCGCCGCATGATCGAGCTCCGGTCTCCTCACGCTCCCTGCCCATCCTCCCGCGGCCCGGTGCTGCCGACCCTCGTCAGGCCCGCCGTCCACAGCCGCCGCGTGGCCCGCGTCCGCCGTCGGCCTCGCGCACCGCGCCGCGGGTCCGCCCGTCCCGGGCAGCGGCGGATTACGCCCCCGGCGGGCGGAAGCTGACCGACTTCTTGGTGGCCTCGTCGATCTCCTCGACGGTCAGCAGCGGAATCGTCTTGGAGTGCAGGGCTCCGCTGGCGCGGACGGTCATGGCGATGGCGGCCATCGACACGTGGTCGGGGAAGTCGAGGACGCAGTAGAAGTCGGCGTCCCCGTAGGCGAAGTAGATCGTCTCCAGCTTGCCGCCGCACGAGCTGACCACCTGCTCGACGGCCGCCTTGCGTCCGGTGCCGCCCTCGGCGAGCAGCCCCTTCATGCCCTCGGCGGTATAGCTGGCCTGCACCAGGTACTTCGGCATCCGGCTCTCCCATGCTTCAGCCCATGCGACAGCGGACCGCGATACGGCGGTCACACGGCCACCCTCGCCCGTACGGTGCGGACCGGCCAGCGGGCGGACGCCGGATGGATGAGCCGTCGGACGCGGTCGGACTCCCGTGGCGGGCCGCCGGGACCCGAAGCCGCCCGGTGAGGTCCGGGCGTGTCACCGAACGGCGCGACGAGTTCTCTCCCCCGCAGGCTGCCGGGAACCAGGCGCCGGGACCGTACGACTGACTGGAACGGGGCCCGGAGGAGGGCCGGAGCTGTGGGGAGGGCGCGTGCTGGTGGAACGTGGCAGGGAACCGGGGGCCGCCGGGCCGGACGGTGGTGCCGCACGGGCGCCGGGCGGCCGGTCGCTGACCGTGCTGCTCACGACGGCGATGGCGTTCTCCATGCTCCAGCTGTTCGTGATCGGGGCGCTCGGGCCGCGGCTGGTCGGGGAGTTGGGGATCTCGCGCACGGTGCTGGGCCTGACCACCACGGCGGGCTTCGGGGCGGCGGCCGTGCTGTCGCCGTTGGCGGGCCGGCTGGTGGACCGGGTGGGCCCGCGCCGCTGCCTGATCGCACTGCTGCTGCTCACTGCCGCCTCGCTGGCGCTCATCGGCGCCGTGCCGGGGGCCGGTGTGCTGCTGCTGGCCGTCGCTCTCGGCGGCGTACCGCAGGCGCTGGCCAATCCCGCCACCAACAAGGTGATTCTCGCCGCTGTTCCGGCCGAACGCCGGGCCGCCGTCACCGGCTGGAAGCAGTCGGGGGTGCAGTGCGGGGCGTTCGTGGCGGGGTTGCCGCTGTCGCTGCTGGCGGCGGGGGTGGGCTGGCGCGGCGCGGTCTGGGCGGCCGCGGCCGCGGCGGCAGTGGCCGCGCTCTGGGCGGCCCGGGCGCTGCCGGCCGACCGGCCTTCGGCCACCGCGGGCCCACCTTCCGCGGCCTCGTCCCCCCGCGACACCTGGCGGCTGGCCGCCTTCTCCCTGCTGCTCGGCTGTGGCATCGCCTCGGTCAACACCTACCTGGCGCTGTTCGGCTCGCAACGCCTCGGGTTGGCGCCGACCACGGCGGCGGCACTGGTGGCCGTCCTGGGCGTGGCCGGTATCGGCGGACGGGTCGGCTGGGCACGGGCGGCGGGGCGGCCGGGCTGGGCCGAGGCGCTGCCGGCGCTGCTGGCGGCCGGTGCGGTGGGTGCCGCACTGCTGCTCGCCGCCGCGCTCCGGGCGCATCCGCTGGTGTGGCCGGCCGCCGTCGCGGTGGGCTCGTTCGCGGTGTCGGCGAATGCCGTCTCCATGGTGCTGGTGCTGCGGAAGGCGGCGCCCGGCCGGGCCGGGAAGGACTCCGCGCTGGTATCGGCGGGGTTCTTCGCGGGGTTCGCGGTGGGGCCGCCGCTGTTCGGCGCACTGGTCTCCGCGACCGGATACGGGCCGGGCTGGCTCCTGGCGGCGGCCGAGTTCGCGGCGGCGTCGGCGATCGCCGTTCCCCTGATGCTGCGTCGTAGCGGAGGACCCGATGCATGAGATCGCGCATGAGACCGCGCGTGGGACCGCCCATGGGAACGCGCGTGAGAAGAGCCCTGAGCAGCGCCATGAGACGACCGGCCACGCGCCATGGGCCGACCGTGCCTGGGCGGCGGTGCTGGAGCGGACCGGGCAGACGGCGGCTGAAGTGGGGCCGCGCTTCCCGCTGTACGCCGACCCGGAGAGCGGCACCTGGAAGACCACCTCCCGGGGGTCCTGGACGGGCGGCTTCTGGGCCGGACTGCTCTGGCTGCGCGCCCTCACATCGGGCGCTCCCCAGGACCGGGCGGCCGCATCCGAGTGCACCCGGAGACTGGCCCACTGGACCGACCAGGACACCGCCACCCGCGGGCTGATCTTCTGGTACGGCACCGCCCTCGCCGCGGGGCCCGGGGGTGACGGCCTGGCGGCCGGGCTGCGGGAGAGCGCGGCCCGGTCCTGTCTGGCGGCGTACGACCCGGAGCGGGAACTGGTGCCCTGGGGTGCGGCGTTCGGCGGCCCCCGGATGCTGGCACGGGTGGACGCGGTGCCGGGGCTGGTGCCGCTGCTGGCGGGCCTGGGCACGGCGGGAGAGCGTGCGGCGTACGGCCATCTGACCCGGCATCTGACGCTGAGCCGCAGCGAGAGCCCACCCCGCCCGGCATGGCAGGCCGGACCCGATGACGGCTGGACGCCCTGCGCCGAACCCGCACCGGGATGGAGCCGCACCACGCCCTGGCTGCTGCTGGGCCTCGCGGACGGACTCCACTGCCTCACCGACGGGCTCACCTCCCGTGCGGCCGGAGCCCTGTGGGAGGCGGCGGACCGGCTCACGGCACCGCGGCTCGCCCCGGCCGCCCCGCTCGTCCCGCCGGCACAGGAGGATCAACCGTCCGGCCCGCTCGACACCTCAGCGGCCGCCATCGAGTCGGTGGCCCTGCTGAAGCTGGCCGCCCTGGCGCGGGCCACGGACCGCGGCGACGAAGCCGACCGGCTGACCGCGCGGGCCCGGCAGATCCTGCACCGCCTGTGCACCCGCCACCTCTCGGCCCGTGGGGCGCTGACGGACGGGTGCTACGACGCCGCCCGCGGTCTCGCCCCGCGCCATGAGCTGATCTGGGGCGACTTCTTCCTGGCGGCGGGACTGGCGCTGCTCACCGGCCGGATGGAGCCGTTCACGGCGTGACGGGGTAACCGCGCAGCACCCGGCGGGCCACGGCCGTGATGTGCAGCTCGTCGGGGCCGTCCAGCAGCCTGGCCGTGCGGCCGGTGCGGAACAGCCCCGGCAGCGCGGTGTCCGGGCCGAGCCCGGCGGCGCCGTGCACCTGGATCGCGGCGTCGGCCACCTGCTGAAGCATGCGGGCCGCCGCCACCTTGGCCAGACCGGTCTCCAGCCGGGCATCACCGCCCGCGGCCAGCCGGGCCGCCGCCTCATGGACCAGGAGCCGGGTGGAACGAATCGCCAGCAGCGAATCGAAGACCATCTGCTGGACGAGCTGACGGTCCGCCAGCGGCCCGGCCGACTGGCTCCGCGACCGCGCCCGCAAACACATCAGATCGAAGGCCCGCTCGGCCTGGCCGAGCCAGCGCAGACACCGCAGCACCCGGCCGAGCACCAGCCGCTCCCCGGCGATCCGCAGCGCCTGGCCGGGTGCGCCCACCACCTGCTCGGGCGGCACGGCGACACCGTCGAGCTCGATCTCCCACTGGCCGCCGGCGCCCAGTACCGGCAGCTCCCGCACCACCGTGAACCCCGCGGCCGACACGGGCACCAGAAACAGCGACAGGCTGTCCGTACCGGGCCCTTCGTCATCCACCCGCGCCAGCACGGTGACCAGATCGGCGTCGCCCGCGCCCGAGGTGAACCACTTGCGGCCGTGCAGCACCCATCCGCCCGCGGCGTCCGAGACGGCCCGGGTCGCGGTCAACCCCGGGTCGGTACCGGGGGTTTCGGGCTCGGTCATCGCATAGCAGGTCCGCACCTCGCCGTCGGCGATCCGCCGCAGCAACTGTTCCCGCACGGTGTCGTCGGCATGCCGGGCGAGCATCAGCACATCGAGGAGGGGCGCCGAGCCGAGTGCGGCGGGGCCGTGGTCGCTGGCCCCTTCGGCCTCCGCGACATGGAAGTAGAGCGGCAGGCCGAGCCCCTGGCCGCCGTACTCCTCCGGCAGCGGCAGGGCCCACAGACCCGCCCGCTTCGCCTCCGCCTGGAGTCCGCGCAACGCGGTGCGCGCCGCGTCGCCACCCGCGTCCAGCACCGGCTCGCACGGCATCACCCGCTCCCGTACGAACGCCCTGACCCGCTCGCGCAGGGCCTCGGCCTCGGGCGGGCAGCCGGGCTGCCCGAGTCCGGCGGCCCCCAGGGGCGGGTCCGTCGCCGACAGGGGGTGCTGCTCAGGGTTCATGGCGTGCACGGCCTCCTCCACATTCACCGGGAACTCGGTGAACCGACAGTCCGACTTACTGGCCGTGGAGTTGGTCGGCGCGGGACGCCGTCCGGTTCCCGTGTCTGTGTGTGAACCAGGCGGCGGTCCGCCGCCGGAGAGGAGTGCCGTGGGACACCCTGCCGTCATCCGCGCGTCCCGACCGCTGGAAGAGGTGACCGTCCGGGTCGCGGGCCCGTCGGCGCTCACCGCGCCGGCGGCCGGCCATCTGCGGGCGCTCGGCGCGACCCTGACACCGCAGACGCCCGGGGCGCACACCGGGCCCGCCACGTTCGAGGCCACGGGCGCGCCGGGCGCGGCCACCGCGCACACCTCCTGGGCCGATGTCCTGCCGGCCGCGGACGCCGTCGACGAGCCCACCGTCCAGGCGGCCACCGGCATGATGCAGGTGCACGGCAGACGCGACGGCCGGCCGCGTGGTCTCGCCGTCGACTACGCCGCCACCTGTGCCTCCGTGCTCACCGTGCAGGGCCTGCTGGCCGCCCTGCTCGGCCGGGCGCGCGGCGGCGCGCATCCCGCGCAGGTCACCACCGGCGCCGACCGGGCCGCGCTGCTCACCCTCGGCCAGTACCTCGCGGCGGCGAACGCCCCGGAGGCCGAGGCCGTACCGCTGGCGCCAGGTGGGCCGCCGTTCACCGCCCGATGCGGCACCCGGTTCGAGCTGGAGGCGCTGGACCCCGCCCCCTGGGCCCGGTTCTGGCGGGAGCTGGGCGCGCCCGAGGAGGCGATCCGCACCGGCTGGCAGCCCTTCCAGTTCCGGTACGCCACCGCCTGCGCCCCGATACCCGAGGCCCTGCACCGGGCGGCCCGTGCCGTGCCCTGGGCGCGGGTGCAACAGGCGGCCGCCACCGCGGGGGCAGAGGTGTGTGCCCTGCACGCCCCGGCCGCGCTGCCCGGAACGACGGCCGGCACGGCGCCCTGGACTCTGACCCCCCGGACCGCGGACCACCCCCGGCCGGCCACCGGCACCGCCTCGCACGCCGCTCTTCCCCTCTCGGGGCTGACGGTCCTGGAAGCGGGCCGCCGCATCCAGGCCCCGCTCGCCGCCCATCTGCTCCGTCAACTCGGGGCGGAGGTCCTGCGGATCGAGCCTCCCGGCGGTGACCCGCTGCGCGGTATGCCGCCCTGCTGCGAGGACGTATCGGCCCGCTGGCTCGCCCTCAACCGGGGCAAGAACGCCGTACAGATCGACATCAAGTCCCCCGTCGGGCAGGCCGAGTTGCGGGAGCTGGCCTCCGGCGCCGATGTCTTCCTGCACAACTGGGCGCCGGGCAAGGCCGAACAGCTCGGCCTGGACGCCGACCGGCTGGCGGCCGTCAACCCGGGGCTGGTGTACGCCTACACCAGCGGCTGGGCCGGGCGGCTGCCCGAGGCCCCGATGGGCACCGACTTCATGGTCCAGGCGCGTATGGGCATCGGCGCGGTGGCCCGCCCCGCCGACGAACCGCCCGCGCCGTCCCTGATGACCCTCATCGACGTCCTCGGCGGACTGCTCGGCGCGGAAGCCGTGGTCGCCGGGCTGCTGCTGCGCGAACGCGGCGGCAGCGGCGTACGGGTGGAGTCCTCGCTGCTGGGCGCCGCGGAAGCGCTCACCGCACCGGCGCTGCACCGGGCGGCGGCCGGCGGCGAGCTCCGCCGTCCCGCGGGCTTCCGCCGTCCGCTGCCGACCGCCGACGGCTGGATCGCCCCCGCCGACGACTCCGCTCCCGCCGCCGGGGTCCGCGCGGCCCGGTGGACGGAGATGACCTCCGAGCAGGCGCTGGCCGCGCTGCGGGCCGACGGGCTGGCCGCGACCGCCGTGACCACCGACCTCGGTGCGCTCCCGCAGGACCGGCGCCTGAGCGGTGCCTTCACCCGTGACCCCCATGGCTCCCTCGTCGTCCCCACGCCCTGGAGATTCGTATGACCCCGCGGATACCCGACCTGGTCCCCGGCCCGCTCCGCCGCGCCTGGGCGGCGGAGGGACACTGCCCCGATCTCGACCTGTACGCGCTGTTCCGGGCACACCGGATGCGTCACCCGCTCCGGACCGCCGTGATCGACGCACAGGGCGAGACCACCTACGCCGAGCTGGACACCGAGGCCCGATGTCTGGCCGCCGGCCTCGCCGAGGCCGGTATCCGTCCGGGCGATGTGGTGGGCGTCCAACTGCCCAACAGCAGAGCGGCGGTGGCCGCCGACCTCGCGCTGGCCGCCATGGGGGCGATCGCCCTGCCCTTCCCCGTCGGGCGCGGCGGCCGCGAAGCCGTCTCGCTGCTCGGCCGCTCCGGGGCGCGCGCGGTGATCGCGGCCACCACCTACCGGGGGAGCGAGCACGCCCGGGAACTGGCGGAACGGGCCGACGCCTTGCCCGCCCTGCACACCGTGATCGCCGCCGGCCCGGGCCCGGTCCCCGCCGGCTGCCGGTCGGCGGCCGAACTGACCGGCGACGAGCGGGCCTTCACCCCCGATCGGCCCGACCCGGACTCCGCGGCCCGCATCCTGGTCTCCTCCGGATCCGAGGCGGAGCCGAAGATGGTGGCCTATTCGCACAATGCGCTGGCCGGCGGCCGGGGAAATTTCCTCGCCTCGCTGCTGACGGACGGCACACCGCCCCGGTGTCTCTTCCTCGTCCCGCTCGCCTCGGCGTTCGGCAGCAGCGGGACCGCGGTGACCCTCGCCCGGCACGGCGGCACCCTGGTACTGCTCGACCGCTTCACGCCCGAGTCCGCGCTGGCGGCGCTGCGCGCCCATCGGCCCACCCATGTGCTGGGCGTGCCCACGATGGTGCGCATGATGGTGGAACACTGCGCCACGGAAGGCCGTACGGCGGACGGGCCGACGGCGCTGGTCCTGGGCGGCTCCGCGCTCGACGCGGCCACCCACGACGAGGCGGCCAGGGTCTTCGGCTGCCCGGTGGTCAACCTCTACGGATCGGCCGACGGGGTCAACTGCCATACCGGCCTGACGCAGCGGCACCCGCTCCCGGACGACGGCCCGGGGATCGTGGTGGGCCGCCCCGACCCCGCCGTCTGCGAGATCCGGATCGCGCCGCCGCCCGGCGCGGCCTCGGACGGCACCGGGGAGATCCTCGCGCGCGGCCCGATGACCCCCCTCTGCTATGTCGGCGCCCCCGAGCTGAACATGCGCTACCGCACGGCGGACGGCTGGGTACGCACCGGTGACCTGGGGACGCTCGCCACCGACGGCACCCTGCGGGTCGTCGGCCGCCTCAAGGACATCGTGATCCGCGGTGGCGCGAACATCAGCCCCGCGGAGGTCGAGGGCGAGCTCTCCTCCCACCCGGACGTACGGGACGTGATCTGCGTGGGCGTGCCCGACCCGCTGATGGGGGAGCGGCTCGCGGCCTGTGTGGTGCCGAGAGCCGGCCGGGAGATCACCCTCCAGAGCCTGTGCGCCCACCTCGATACACGGGGTGTGGAGCGCCGCAAACACCCCGAGCACCTGTTGCGGGTGACCGGCGCGCTGCCGCTCACCCCCGCGGGCAAGCCCGACCGCACCGCCCTGCGGAACCGGATCGCCGCCGGGCTCCCGGCCGAGCCCGCACGGACGGGGTGACCGGCCGGCGGTGGTGGGCGCAGGCGCCAACGGCCCACCACCGCCCGCTGATTCACCGAGTGGTCAGGACGCGGCGAACGCCTTCTCCATCTGCTGCGCGGCCTTGCGGTACACCGCCAGCAGATCGAGGTCCTGCCCCGGGTAGTTGGCGATGTTCAGCTGCTTGGCGCCCGAGCCGGGCAGCACCGTTCCGGTCGACATGTTCTCGTTGTCGAGCACGAACTTCGGCTTCTTCGCGGACAGTTTGGACAGCTGAGCCGGAGTCACCGCCTCGGGTCCGTAGGTGCCCACCAGCTGCGCTCCGGCGAGTTTGGCCGCCCAGCTGGTGAACATCTGGGCAGTCACCGCCGGGGCCTTGCCGCCGGGCCAGGCGCCCCGCACCTTCTTGTTCAGCGACTCCCACTCCTTGCCGAACGTGGTGTTCCACCGCGCGGCCGCCTTCTGCGTACCGAACGCCTTGCCCAGACGGGTCACATTGGCCGTCGTCTTCGACGGGGTGTTGTCCAGGTTCAGTTCGATCATCTTGGCCCGGGAGCCCGCCGCCTCCTTGATCCGGCCGGCGAAGGGCTCGAAGGAGGAGTAGAGGACGTAGTCGGCTTGCGCCACCTTGGCCAGATCGGACGGCTTGACGTCGTAATCGGGCGCATGCCGGATCGAGGCGGGGACGATGGAGGTCACCTGCTTCGCCCCGGCGGCCTTCGCCAGCGCCGCCTCCCAGACCGTGGTGGCGACCACCACGGGTCCCGAGGAAGCCTTGTCCGAGGTGGCCGCGGTCTTCTCCGAGGTTGCGCCGGAGCCGCAGCCGGAGATCAGCAGCAGGCCCGCGCTCAGTGCGACGAGGGGACGGACGAGGCCGCGGGTTCGCGCCATGAGGGAGTTCTCCGTTCAGGGATGAGATGAGCTGCGAGGGCGACCGCACCCGCAGCGAGGACGAGGACCGGCCCGGGCGGCAGGTCCCAGGCCAACGAGGCAAGAAATCCGACGACGTTCACCACCAGCCCGATGCCGATCGCCCACAACGTGATCGAGACCAGCGAGCGGCCGAGCCGTCGGGCGGCGAGGGCCGGCAGCAGGGTGAGCGCGTCCACCAGCAGGGCCCCGGTCAGCCGGATGGCACCGGCCACCGCGACCGCCACCAGGACCAGGAGCAGCACGGTCAGCCGCTGCACCGCCACCCCGGAACACAGCGCCAGCTCCCGGTCGTGCAGCAGCAAAGACAGCTCCCGGCGCCGCCAGACGAACAGCGCGGGAAGGGCCACCGCCAGCGCGCCCAGCACCGCGAGATCGGCGGGCCGCACCGCCAGGATCGACCCCCACAGCAGCGCGAAGGCCCCGTTCGCGTTCACCCCGGACAGCGCCAGCATCAACAGCGCGGCGGCGATGGCCAGGCTCATCAGCAGCCCCATCGCCCCCGACAGCCCGTCCGCCGTACGCGCCAGCGGCGCCACCCCGGCACCGGCCAGCGCACACGCGACGAGCGCACACAACACCGGGTCGAGGCCCAGCAGTTGCCCCGCCGCGATCCCCAGCAGCGCCACATGCATCATCGCGAAGCGCACCGGCATGATGTCCAGCCCGACGATCACCACGCCCACTATCGGCAGCCCCAGAGCGGACAGCAGCAGACCGGCCCCGGCACGCTGCACCGGTACCAGCTGGAGCAGGTCACCGACCTGTCCGAGCGCGCTCACCGGACCTCCCGCAGACGCCCGGCGGCCATCTCCAGCGTCCGGTCGCAGCGCGCGGCCATCGCCCGGTCATGGGTGACCACGAGCACCGTCACCGGCAGCGTGGTGAGCACCTCCGCGGCCTCCTCCTGCCCGGCGAAGTCCAGCGCCGCCGTCGGCTCGTCGGCAAGCAGCACGCCGGCGCCCGCGGCCACACACCCCACCGCCCGCGCCAGATGCATCCGCTGCAACTGCCCACCGGACAGACTGCTCAGCGGACGGTCCCCGAGCGCACCCACCCCGAGACGCACGGCGGCGCTCGCCGCCTCGTCCGGGGCGCCGCTGCTCGCCAGCAACTCCTTCGCCAACAGCGGGAAGCGCCCGGCCGCCGGGCGCTGCGGTATCCACGCGCAGGCCCGTCTGCGCCAGGCCCACTCCGCCGCGCTGCGACAGCCCCGCCGCCCGACGAGGATCTGCCCGTCGACCTGCCGGTGCAGGCCCAGCACCGCCCGCAGCAGCGTGGTCTTGCCCGAACCGTTCGTACCGGTCAGCGCGATCCGTTCGCCGGCTGCCACGTCCAGATCGACACCGCTCACGGCCTCCAGGCGGCCATGCCGGCACACCACGCCGTGCATCCGTACGCCGAGACCGGACGCCCTGATCTCCTGCCGTGCCGCTGGGGGCTCCGGCTGCTCATTGCTGCGCTCCACAGCCCACTAGTCGGCCCGGCCGGGCGTCGAGTTCCCGGCCGGGCGGGATTCTCTGTGCGGGGGTGCGCGGGCCCCTGGCCCGTAGGACGCGGCCGGGGCGCGCGGCCGCTGCTCCACATGTCCGCGCGCCCCGGCCTTTCCCCTCGGCCGCCGCATCCGGCCGCCGCTCCCGGACCCCCGTCCGCCGCGGCTACCGCATCACGCCGAGGCCGTCGAAGCGGACACCCGCCACGCCGCGCCGAAGCCGGCCGGCGCCGCTTCCCGCGCCGCGCCGTCCGGCCGCCGCACGGTGCTGCCTTCCGCCGAGTTCACCAGCGCGATCAGCGTCTCCCGGGCCCGTGCCACCCGGGACCGGACGGTGCCCACCGGACACCTCGCCACCGAGGCGGCCTGCGCATAGGGCAGCCCGAGCAATTGCGTGAGCACGAACGCCTCCCGCCGCGCGGGCGCGAGAGCACAGAGCAGATCGGCCAGCACGATGCCCTCGTCGAATCCCGGCAGGATCTCCGGCTGCGCCTGTTCGGCCATGGTCTGCCAGTCGTCGAGCGCGGCGATACGGGGCCGGGCCCGGTTGGCGCGGATCCGGTCGGCGACCGTGCGCCGTGCGATCGTCAGCAGCCAGGTACGGGCCGAGGACCGGCCCTCGAAGGAGGGGAGGCCCCGGAGGGCCCGCAGATAGGTGTCCTGCACCAAGTCGTCCGCCGCCTGGAAGTCACCGCTCAAATGCGTGACATAGCGCAGCACATCGCGCCGGGTGGCCCGTACGAACCGCTCGACGGCGGCCTCGTCACCGCTGCGGCCCTCCAGCGCCCACTGGGTCACCTGCGCGTCCTCAGCCGCACGCATGCGATGCCTCCTCTCCCTCACGCAGTTCCATGGGCACGGGTAGGTGCGATACCGGCATCTGGGCAGGCGTCATCATCGATAGTCCTTCGCTGGATCCGGCCCGGCGAACGGCGCGGGGACCGGAGAAGTCGGGGCGGGCGCGGCCGGCGCGGCATACCCGCGCCTCCGTCCGCTGCCCGGAGGGCGCTGTGCTGTCAGTGGACAGCCGGCGCTCGCGGTGGTCCCCGACGCGAGACGACATGGACCAGGAGCCGGCCCCGCAAGGCGCGATGCGGTGTCCGCTCCGGTTCCCGGGGCTCCGGGGGGAGGGTCGGCAGCACGGTGTGCCGTACGAGGCGGAGGCGTGGCACGAGGGCGAGGGACACCGCCCGTACCAGCCGGAAGACCGCGCGTTCGCCGCCCCACATCCACCACACGCTCAGCGTCGCGATCAGCAGATGCGCCGCGAGCATCACGCCGGCGCCCCCCGGCGCCCCCGGATGCGGGGTGTGCCCCATGACGGCCATCTGGCCGGACATCGACAGACCGCCGAAGTGCCCGCCATGCGCCATCTCCTGCACCGGCGAACCGTCGACCAGGGCCGCACGCACACCACTTGGCACCCGCAGCGGATGAAACGGCACCCCGCCACCGCACCGCAGCGATTCCCACCACAGCCTGGCCCAGGAGAGTTTGCTGTGCCCGGCGTGGTCCAGCGCCTGCCCGAGGGCGAAGGCGGAGTGCAGCGTCGCTTGGGTACCCACCGTCAGGGCCGCCACCGTCAACGGACCGCGTTCCCGTCCGGCGAAGCACCACGCGCCGCCCGCGGCCCCTACCGCGGCCGTGAGCAGCACCCGCCACGGCAGCACCGCCCCGGACGTCAGCACATGCCCGACAGCCGTGAGCAGCACACAGACCACCGCGAACGCGATGGCCCGCAATCCCCTGAGTACGTTTCCGGCTTCCATGGCGAGAACAGCTTGCCCCTCCCGTGCTCCGTCAGACAGAAGAGACCTAAAGATGCTCACTTCCGGAGCGAAAATGACTGCCGGAACGGATGGCGGACTACGGCACATCGAGGGCCGGACGAGCCGCCCAAAGACGTACGGGACACCCGCCACCGAGCAAGAGCCGAATCCGTGGCACATCCGACGGTACGGCGATATCGATCCCGATCACCGCCCCTTTCCGGCCCTTCGACAATGCCCTTTGGACAACGGCCCTGCGGCAACAGCCCTGCGACAACGGCCCTTCGGCCGCCCGGGGACCCCGCGGACGCGCCCGGGACGAACCCCCACCACCCCCACCACCCCCACCACAACCAGTAGCGTCGGGCGCATGCGTGCCTTCATCGTCGATGCGTTCACCGACCGGCCCTTCGCCGGGAATCCCGCCGGGGTGTGTCTGCTGGACCAGCCGGCCGACGCCGCCTGGATGCAGCGGGTGGCCGCCGAATTCAACCTCTCCGAAACCGCCTTTGTGCACCGGACCGCGGAAAACACCTACGGACTGCGGTGGTTCACACCGACCGTGGAGGTCGATCTGTGCGGCCACGCCACGCTGGCCACCGCCCATGTGCTCCACACGACCCGGTCCGCCACTCCTGACGCGCCGCTGCACTTCACCACCCTCAGCGGGGTACTGACCGCCCGTCAGCACCGTCGGGGCGCGATATCCCTGGACTTCCCCGCGGATGCGCCGACCGCAACCCCCGTACCGCCGCTCCTCGCCGAGGCTCTGGGTGCCGAGCCGCAGTGGACCGGCCGGGCCAGGAACGATCTGCTCGTGGAACTGCCGGATGCGGCGACGGTGCGCGACCTGACCCCGGACATCGCCGCGCTGGCCGACTTCAGCGGCCGAGCCGTCATCGTGACCGCGAGCGCCCCGAACGACACCGACCACGACTTCGTCTCCCGTGTCTTCGCCCCCGCCGCCGGCATCCCCGAGGACCCCGTCACCGGCGCCGCCCACTGCGTCCTCGCACCCCACTGGGCCGAACGCCTCGGCCGCACCGCACTGAACGGCAGGCAACTCTCCCCACGCGGCGGCCGGGTGGGCGTCGACCTACGCGACGACCGAGTCACCCTGCTCGGCCACGCGGTAACCGTCTTCACCGGCGAACTCACACCTTGAAGCCGGCGCAGTGGCGTGGGTGGCACCTGCCCGGCCCCCTGCACGTCGCCCGTGTACCTCGCGGAGTTGACTTCCCTCTACGGAGGAACGGAGCTGGGAAGGGCGTTCTCCTCCGTGGCGTGGGAGCTGGCCGGCTGGATCGAGAACCCCAGGGAACCGGCGGCCTGGCGGTCACTGAAGGGACTGCCGGCACCCCGAGGAAGCGCCAGCCCCGGGGCGCTGAACCGACGGACCGGGTAGGGGAGACACGTGGGGGACGACGCCGTGGTGTTCTCGGACGCCGACGCTGCCGCGCTGTATGACCTGGTGAATCCCTGGGACCCCGAACAGTGGCCCGGCGACGGCTTCTATGACGAGCTGGTGAGGGCCGCGGGCTGGTCCACCGGGCGCTGCACCGCGGCGGCCGCTTCGCGTTCGAGACGCGGCACCCGCAGGCGCGTGCCTGGGAGGGCTGGAATCCGTCGGCGGCCTCCGACCTCGTCGACCCGGCCGGGCGGGCCCTGCGCCTCTGGCACGAGACCGAGTCCGTCATCGGTGACGTGGTCACCTTCACCGGGACGACGGCCACGGCCGACGGCACCGTGCTCCGCGTCGACCGGATGCGCCTGCGCTTTCTCGACGAGGCGGTGCTTGACGCGTTCCTCGCCGACGCGGGCTTCCTCATCGAGGCCCGGTACGGGGACTGGGGCGGCGGGCCGGTCACCGGTACGAGCCGGGAGATCATCACGATCGCCCGCCGCCGATAGGCCCCCGCCCCCCGTGTAAAAGGCACTTGATGGGACGTCAAGTGACTGACATCACAAGGCTCTGATATTCGACAAAGTGCCGCACTGTCCAATTTTGGCCTGTGCTTTCGTGATACCTTCCTCCCGCTTCTTATTCTGTCATTACATCCATGGGGGGCCGCGGATGTGTTGTCACTCATCCCGGAAGGATCACCGGTCGACGTCTGACCGACCCTCCTCATCGCGAGGTTCCGCAGGGGCATGAGGTCTCGCCGAGGGGCGGGGCATTGTCGATGTGGACGAGGGGTACGCCGAAAGGCGGCTCGTCGCAGGGCGAAAAGCGCCCGCGAAACTATCGCGATCCGGCCTTTTCTTCAGGGCAGCGTGCCTGGTGAATTGGGCGCCGTGAGCGGCGAACAAGGATCGCCCCGCCGGATCCGGCAGAGATTCGCCGGAAATCGCGCGAGAACCAATGAATTCCCGGTCCGGGAACGCGCTTTCGCGGCCCGGCTCCTTCAGCTGAACCCGGTCGCTTCGACCCTTCAACGGACAGGCTCATGAAACGAATACCTTGGGTGCGCGCCGCTGCCGTCGGTGCCTGCGCCTCGATCGCGCTCGCCGTACCGGCCGTCGCCGCGCACCAAGCGACGTCGGACGCCCCGAACGTCCCCGCCGCCACGACGACTCCGGCGACGGCCGGCCCGGCGACACCTTCCCCCGGCCCGGTGAAGCGTTCCGAGGGCGTGACGCGGGAAGACATCCGCAAGGCGCAGGAGCTGGAGCGTTACTGGACGCCGGAGCGCATCCGGAGCGCCGTCCCGGTGGACGCGGTGCGGGCCGGGGGGACGGCGCAGGCCCCGCTGCGTGCTCCGCACGCGGCGGGCCGGAGTGCGCTGTTCGCGCCGAGCCATCAGGTCGCCTCGGGGGTCCCCACGGTCGGTGTGTTCCTGATCCGCAGCGAGGACGGCTCGGCGACGCCCAACCAGTTCTGCAGCGCCGGGGCCGTCACCTCGCCGACCAAGAGTCTGGTGCTCACCGCGGCCCACTGCCTGAAGGGCGGCAAGCCGTACCGCAACGTCGCCTTCGTGCCCGGCTACCGCGGCGGGGCCTCGCAGGCCGGGGAGCCCGGGGAGCGGCCCTATGGCCTCTTCCCGATGGAGCTGGGCAAGGTGTGGATCGACGAGCGGTATCTGTCCTCGTCACCCAGCGACGATGTGGACTTCGCCGTCCTGCGCGTCGGACCGAACTCCCAAGGGCAGCTCCTGGAAGACGCCATCGGCCGCGGCAACACCCTCACGACGGTCCCTGCCGCCCAGCTGGCCCGCCGTGAGGTGACGCTCACCGGCTACCCCGGCGGCCAGAAGACCCCGCTCCAATGCACGAACGCGACCCGGGCGTTCCAGGGCCGGTTCATGGAGATCGCCTGCGACGGCTTCCGCACGGGGGTCAGCGGTGGTCCGTTCCTGGAAGGCTTCGACGGCAGCCGTGGCAACCTCGTCGGTGCCATCGGCGGCTACAAGACCGGCGGACTCCAGGACAACATCTCCTACAGCTCGCAGTTCGACAACGACGTCCTCCGTCTGTACAACCAGGCGGTCGCGGACGCGGCGCCGGACACCGTCAATCCCCTCGGTGACGCCACTACTTGGCAGCACGCCACCAGCTTCCTCACCGGCCGGTTCCACTCCGACTCGGTGCGCAACAGCACCGGCGACCTCATCGTGCGCTGGTCCGACGGCGAAGTCTCGCTCTACCCCGGCAACCGCGCCTACGGCCTGGGCAAGGACATCCGGCTCGTCAAGGACACGGCATGGAAGCAGGCGAAGGCCCTCACGGCGGGCGAATTCACCGGCAACAGCACCGACGACCTCCTCGTCACCTGGGCCGACGGCAAACTGACCCTCTACAAGGACGTCAACGAAACCAACAAGCTGAACAACCCGGTCCAGCTCAAGGGCCCCAACGGCACCTGGACGCATGCCGTGGGTCTCACCGCCGGCCGGTTCGGCGGTGGTAATACGCGCCGCGACGACCTCGTGGTGCGCTGGTCCGACGCCGAGATGACCCTCTACACCAATGTGGACGGCCGGGGTCTGCACGCCGAGAAACAGCTCGCCAAGCGCAAGAACACGACCTGGTCCCACGCCCGCGACAGCGTCGCCGGGAATTTCGCGGCGGCCGCCGGCGACCAGGATCTGTTCGTCCGCTGGTCCGACGGTGAGGTGACGGTGTACGAGAACCTCGGCGCCAAGGGCTTCAAGGGCGAACACCAGCTCCGCCCGGCGAAGTCGGCATGGCGCTACGGCAGCCTGGTCACCGCGGGTGCCTTCGGCGGCGGTACCCGCCAGGACGACCTCCTCGCGCTCTGGCCCGGCGGCAAGCTCGTCATGTACGGCGACACCACGGCCAAGGCCCTGGGCGGCGAACGCCTGCTCGTTCCCGCACGGATCAGCTGAACCCGTACGTCTCGCCCCAGGAATGCCGTCCGGTCCCGCCATGGAACCGGACGGCATTTCCTGTCGTTGACGTCCCCGTGGCGCCCGTCGCAGGTCAGGCCGGTGCCGGCAGGCCGCGGATCAGATCCGCCGCCTTCTCCGCGATCATGATCGTGGGAGCGTTGGTATTGCCCCGCACCACCGTCGGCATCACCGACGCGTCCACCACGCGCAGGCCGCTGACACCGTGCACCTGGAGCCGGGAGTCCACCACGGGGCCGATCGCGCAGGTGCTCGCGGGGTGGTACAGGGTATGGAGCTCGCGCCGGGCGAACTCCAGCAGCCCGGCGTCGTCCGTGGAGCGGGGGACGCGGAAGTCGGCACGCCGGTGCTTGCGCAGGCTGGGCTGCTCGGCGATGTCCAGCAGCAGCCGCAGCGCCCGTACCGCCGTGGCCCGGTCCTCCTCCGTCGCCAGGTAGTTGTGCAGGATGTGCGGTTTGGCGCTGGGGATCGCCGACCGCAGCGAGACCTTGCCGCGGCTGGTGGGGGCGAGCAGGGCCGCGCCGAACATGAAGGCATGGTCGGTGACCGGGCTGATGCCCTCCTCATGGAACATCACCGGAGTGGCGTGTACCTGGACATCGGGAGCGTCCAGGCCCTCGCGGGTGCGGTGGAACCCCCCGACCTCACCGACGTTGGAGCTCAGCGGGCCGCGGCCCTCGGTCTCCAGCATCCGCACATTGTCCGGTGTCTGGGCGGTCAGCAGGGATTCGGTGTCGGTCAGGTACAAGAGGCCGATGTGCGCGTGGTCCTGAAGGTTTTCCCCCACCGGGAGCTCCACCCGGGGTGTGATGCCGTGCGCCGTCAGCTCATCGCCCACACCGATACCCGACAGCATCAGCAGCTGCGGGGAGTTGTACGCCCCGGCCGCCAGCACCACCTCCCGCTCGGCGTGCCGCTGGAGCAGTTCACCGCCCCGTTCCAGCTCGACCCCGCTCGCGCGGTCCCCGTCGAACAGCACCCGGGTGCACTGGGCGCCGGTGAGCACTTCGAGGTTCGGCCGGTCCAGGGCCGGCCGCAGATAGGCGACGGCCGTGCTGCACCGCATACCGTCGCGCTGTGTCAGGTGGTAGTGGCCCACGCCGTCCTGTTCCGGACCGTTGAAATCATCCGTGTACGGGTGGCCGGCCTCCTGGGCGGCCGCCACGTAGGCAGTCATCAGAGGATGCTGCGAGCGGCCTTCGCTGACGGTCAGCGGTCCGCCGGTGCCGTGCCACGGCGAGGATTCCCCGCGGAAGTCCTCGGCGCGCAGGAAGTAGGGGAAGACGTCGTCCCAGCCCCACTGCTCCGCGCCGGCGGCGGCCCAGGCGTCGTAGTCCCGGCGGTTGCCCCGAATGTAGATCATCGCGTTCATCGACGAGGACCCACCGAGCATCCGCCCGCGGGGCAGGAACCGGCGCCGGCCGTCCAGGCCCGGTTCGCAGTCGCTGAGGTAGCTCCAGTCGTACTTCGTCTGGAACAGCTTGCTGAAGGCGGCCGGCACATGGATTTCCTGCGCATCATCCGCCGGCCCGGCCTCGATGAGGAGCACCCGGGTGTGCTCGTCCTCGGTGAGCCGGGCTGCCAGCACACATCCGGCCGACCCGGCCCCCACGATGATGTAGTCGTACACCCGTACCCCTCACGCAGCGCTGTTGCGGACCCCTCCAGCCAAGCCGCACCGGCAGGTCCGCTCACACCGGGAAACCAGCCAAAGTGTGCGGTCGGCGGGCGGGCCGCGGCGCTCCAGGGCGGTGCGCTCACCGCCGGAACCGCGGCGGCCCGGCGGCCACGATGCCGCTCGCCCCGGGCCCGGTACCACGCCGAGTGTCCGCACCTGAGGGACGGGCGCAGAATGAAGAGAGCCGCTCTGGCGCCCGGAGGGCGGACGGGCCACCGCGCGCGGCGGGTGGAAGGACAAGCCGGTGCCATCAGATCGGCCGAGCGACCAGCAGGCTCGCGGTCCACTCTGGTCCGAGCCCGGTTCGCTGCTGGAGCATGTCGCCGTCGCCGTATTCGGCATCGATGACGCCAACCACATCTGCTACTGGGGCCCCGGCGCCGAGCAGCTCTTCGGCTACCGGGCCGCGGAGGCGCTGGCGAAGCCCGGTGCCCTCCTCTTCCCCGCCGCACCCGATGAGGGCCCCGACGCCTGCGCCCGCCTGGCCGAGCGCGGCCGGACCGAGGGCTACTGGCGTGGGCGGCTGCTCGCCGTGCATCTGGACGGTTCGGTCTTCGACTGCGGCTTCCGGGTCTTCCCGGTGGCCGGGGAGGCCGGGCATTCGGTGGTCATGGCCCTGGCCAGCCGCGGCGACGAACTGGACCGGGTGAAGACCAATCTCGCCTTCCTCGACGCGCTCTTCGAGACCTGCCCCATCGGCCTGGTCATGCTCGACGAGCAGCTGCGCTACGCCCACCTCAACCAGGGTCTGGCCGACATCAACGGGCTGCCCATCGAGGACCACCTGGGACGGTACGTCACCGAGATCATGATCACCGCGGACGGCGGCGAGTACGAGCGGATGCTGCGCGGCGTCGCCGAGGAGGGCAAGCCGATCGCGGGGGCGCGGGTCGGGATGCGCACCCGGGGCCACCCGGACCGGGACAAGGTGCTGTCGGTGAGCTTCTTCCCGCTTTCCCGGGCCGGGGGCACCCGCCCGGGAGTGGGCGGCCTGCTGGTGGATGTGACCGACCGGGAGCAGGCCATCGTGGAGGCGACCGCGACCCGTCAGCGGCTGGCGCTGCTGGACCAGGCGTCCACCCGGATCGGCACCACCCTGGACGTGAAGGTCACCGCCCAGGAGCTGGTCGACGCCGTGGTTCCGGTCTTCGCCGACGCGGCCGTCGTGGAGCTCGTGGAAGGGCTGGACGAGCGCGAGTCGTTCGACCCGGCGCTGCCGGTGATCACCCGCCGTCTCGCGCACGGCACCGTGCTGCCCCCTCCCGCGACGGAACTCGTCAGCGGGGTGGCGGGAGTGCACTACCCGCCGGGCTCCGCCATCCACCGGATGCTGCGCACCGGCCGTCCGATCGCGGTGCCGGTGAACCGGGAGTTCATGCTGCGGACCATGCTCGACGAAGCACGCGCCCAGGTGCTGGCCGACAGCGGTCTGACCTGTCTCCTCCTCGCCCCGCTCATCGCCCGGGGCACGGTGCAGGGCATCGCCATCTTCGGCCGGTCGGCGGCCCGCGCGACCTTCACCGAGCAGGACCTCAGCCTGGCCGCGGAGCTCGCCTCCCGGGCCGCGCTCTGCCTGGACAACGCCCGGCTGTACAGCCGCGAGCGGAACATCGCGCTCACCTTCCAACGCGCGCTGCTGCCCAGCTCCCTGGGGTCCTGCCCGTCCCTGCACCTCGCCCACCGCTATCTGCCCGGCAGCCACGTCACCGAGGTCGGCGGCGACTGGTACGACGTGGTCGACCTGCCCGACCAGCGAGTCGCCCTGGTCGTCGGCGATGTCATGGGCCACGGCGTCTCGGCCGCCGCGGCGATGGGCAGGCTGCGTATCACCGCCAAGGCACTGGCCCGCCACGACCAGGAACCGGAGGAGCTGCTCACCGAGCTCGACCAGTGCGCCCAGGAGGCGGGCATCGAACTCGCCACCTGCCTCTACATCCGCTACGACCCCGTCACCGGACGCACCCGGATGGCCAGCGCGGGCCATCCCCCGCCGCTCCTCCGCTACCCCGACGGACGGACCGAGGTCGTCGACGAGGTGCTGGGGGTGCCCCTTGGCGTCGGCGGCTGTCCCTTCGGCTCGACGGAGCTCGACCTGCCCGACGACACCACCCTCGTCCTCTACACCGACGGTCTGATCGAGGCCCGGGACCACGACATCGACGAGGGGCTGACGGCGCTGCGCAGCGAACTGCACCGGCTCCCCGACTCATTGGAAGCCGCCGCGGACCACATCCTCGCCCGCCTCGTACCGAGTTCCCCGGCCGATGACACCGTCCTGCTGCTCGCCCGGGTCCACCGCGTACGGCTGTGAGGACGCGACCTCGCCGGCACCGACGGGCCGGCTTCCCTCAGGGGCATCCCGGCGCGGCGACGCGCGCGGAGACGCACGGGTCCTCGTTGCGGTACCCGAGGCGGGTGTAGAGCCGTTCGGCGGGGGAGTTGTCGGCGAGCTGCCACAGTGTGCAGAACCCGTGCCGGCGTACGGCGTACCGGGTCAGCCACGAGGTCAGCGCCGCGCCGAGACCCTGGCCGCGCAGCCGCGCGTCCGTCGCGACCGACGCCATCAGCGGGGCCCCGCTGTCCCGCAGGCTGCTCAGGGCGCCGCAGGCCACCAGCCGTCCGTCGGGGTCGCGGATACCGGTCCACAGGCTGACGCCGGAGGAGCCGGGGCCGGTCGAATGGGCGGGGCTGTGCTCGTTGAGGAAGGCGAGCAGTTCCTCGTGGTGCGTCTCGTCAAGCTCGATCACCCGCTCCTCGGCCCGGTGGAGGGGCGGTTCCTCCAGCGTCCACCGGAAGACCCACTCGACGACATCGGACACCGCCAGGTGCCGGCCGACCAGGGCATCGGTGCCCCGGGGCCCGGTGAACTCCCGTATGCCGTCGGGGAGTTCATGCGCAGCGCGGAGTACGAGCCCGGCGGCGGGAACCGCTTCGCCGACGCTCCACAGATGTCCGCGGGCGTCGTCGAGCCAGGCGGCGGCACCGTTGCCGGACCAGCTGATCCGGTCGGACGGGCGTCGTCGGGCAGCGCCGAAACGCAGCAGGGCGGCGCCGGCCTGGCGCTCCAGACCCTGCTGGAACAGGTCTGCGGTCCGGGGAGGAAGAGTCGTTGCCTGCATCGCTCTCTCGGGAAGGACGTAACGGGAGGGCGACGGCCCGGACACGCACAGGGCGCAGCCGGAACCGACCGTCTGGGGGGTGGGGGATTCCCGGCAGGGGCTGCGCAGGCGGCGCGCCCGGCTGACCGGGAGGCCCACTGTTGCACACCGCCCCTGGCCCGAGGCAAATCCGGGGCCCGGGCGCCGAATGCGTACCGGAAATTGCGGCGGCGGACACCGCGGACTGTCCCCGCCGACCCGCCCCGTTCACCCACCGACCGGCCCGTAAAGCGTGCCCGGGATCGCCTGCTCCACGGGGCGTGACCAGCGGGGATGCCGTTTTCCGGGCGCACGCTCCTGACCCGCCGGGACACCGCGGCAGGGGTGGTGTTGATCACGATGCGGGCCGGTGCGCTCCCTGCCCACGGCATCGGCGGCTCGTGACGCCGCGGGCGCGGACCGGAGCGACTGCGCGGCCCCCCTGATCCGGGGAACATGGAAGCACTGCGAGGTGTAGTGGGTACGGGCCGCAGCCCGAAGCCGGCGGGACCGCATGCCGCGCTCACAGGCGGAGGAGGTGCCTGGGATGGGTACAGCAGGCCCCTTCGGCCCGGCGGGCGACCAGCCGCCTCCCGGGGTGCCGCAGCGGAGCGGGCTGCTGGATCTGCTCAGCGTCGCGGCGGTGCTGCTCGACGGCGAGGGCCGGATCGTGCTGTGGAGCCCGCAGGCCGAGAAGCTCTTCGGCTACACCGCGCAGGAGGCGCTGGGCCGGTTCGCGGGGCGGCTGCTGGTCCATGAGCAGGACCTGGACCTGGTGATCAGGCTGTTCACCGAGGTGATGGCGACCGGCGAGAGCTGGGCCGGCGCTTTCCCCGTCCGGCACAAGGACGGCAGCTCCCGGCTCGTCGAGTTCCGCAATATGCGGCTGCTGGACGACCGGGGTGACTTCTACGCGCTGGGCATCGCCACGGACGAGGAGATCCTGCGCCAGGTGGAACGCGATGTGGCGCTGTCCACGCGGCTGGTCTCGCAGTCCCCGATCGGGCTGGCCGTCCTGGACACCGAGCTGCGCTATCTCGCCGTGAACCCGGCGCTGGAGCGGATGAACGGGGTGCCCGCCGAGGAGCACATCGGCCGGTCGGTACGGGAGGTGCTGCCGTTCCTGGAGACCGACGCCATCGAGGCCGCCTTGCAGCAGGTCCTGGCGTCCGGCACGCCGCTGGTCGACGAGTACACCGTGGGCCGCACCCCCGCCGACCCCGACAACGATCACGCCTGGTCGGTCTCCTACTACCGGCTGGAGGACCCGGGCGGGCGGGTGCTCGGGGTGGCCGCGCTCGCCGTGGACATCACCGACCGGCACCGCGCGGCCACCGAGGCGGCCCGCGCCCGCCGCCGCCTGGCCATGATCGCCGACGGTACCGCCCGGATCGGCACCACTCTGGAGGTGGAGCAGACCGCCCGCGAGCTGGCCGAGGTCGCCGTTCCCGAGCTCGCCGACGTAGCGGCGGTGGACATCCTGGATTCCGTCCTGGAAGGCCGCCCGCCCCAGACACCCGGCGCCCGTCATGCGCTCTTCCGGGCCCTCGCGGTCAAGGCCGCCTACCCCACGGAGGCGGTCCGCGCCGCCGATCCTCCCGGCCACCTCACCAGCTACGGAGCCGACCGGCTGGCCACCCGGTGTGTGCGTACCGGCCGTCCCATCCTGATACCCCACGTCGAGGAGCGGGACCTGGCCCGTATCGCCCGTGACCCCGAGGCCGCCGCCCTGCTGGCCCGGGCCGGTATCCACACGTATCTCACGATGCCGCTGATCGCCCGCGGCGAGGTACTCGGCACCCTGGGCCTCACCCGCGCCCGTAACCCGCTGCCGTTCGACGAGGACGACCTCGCGCTGGCCGCCGAACTGGCCGAGCGCGCCGCGGTGTGCATCGACAACGCCCGCCTGTACCAAGGCCAGCGCAACGCCGCCATCACCCTCCAGCGGAGCCTGCTCCCCGACCGGCCGCCGCACCGGAAGGGCCTGGAGATCGCCACCCGCTACCAGCCCGCCGGCACGACCAGCGAAGTCGGCGGCGACTGGTTCGACGTGGTCCCCCTCGGGGCGGACAAGACCGCCCTCGTCGTGGGCGATGTGATGGGCAGCGGCATCGACGCCGCCACCACCATGGGACGCCTGCGCACCGCCACCTCCACCCTGGCCGACCTCGACATCCCGCCGACCGAGGTGCTGCGGCACATCGACAAGATCACCGCAGATCTGGACCAGTACGCCACCTGCGCCTACGCCGTCTACGACCCGCACCACGCGGCATGCCACATCGCCGTCGCCGGGCATCTGCCGCCGGTACTGATGCGCACGGGCCGGTCACCGGAGCTGCTCGACCTGCCCATCGGCGTACCTCTAGGGGTCGGCGGAGTGCCCTTCGAAGAAGCCACCTTCCCCCTGCGCCCCGGCGACCAGCTGGTCCTCTACACCGACGGTCTGGTCGAGACCCGCCACGACCCCATCGACGAGCGCCTGGCGCTCCTGCTCCGTCTTCTCGACCGCCCGGACCGCACACTGGAGGACACCTGCGACCGCCTCCTCGACGCACTGCGCGACCCGGACGACCCGGATGACGTCGCCCTCCTCATCGCGCGGGCCGGGGGCGAGGGACGGGGCACGTAGGGGCCGGCAGGAGAGGCGCCCTAGATGCGGCGGATCCGGGAAGCCAGCGCGTGCCCGATGCACACATAGACGACGGCGGGCAGCCCGTAATTCAGCACGGTCCGCAACCAGTCGGCATCCATGGTGAACAGATCGTGCGACCACCCGGCGAGCCAGCCGGCCGCAGCATGGACAAAGCTGACCAGGTCGTTGGCCCGGTTCGCGTCGAGGAGGGCGAACAGGATCCACAGACCGAGGATCAACGCCGTCAGATCCGCGAGGACGACGATGACCTTCGCTGCTTCGTTGTTGCGGTAACGAGCGCGTGTGGACATGCACAACGCGTTGCCGCTTTCGGCCGCTTGAAACGCGGCCGTGAGACGTCCGCCGCAAGCAGTCCGGTCGGACCAGGGCGGAGGGGCCCGCGAGTCGGTGACCGGCCCGGCAGGTCACAAGGTCACTCGGACGGCTCCTGGTCGGTGCGCGTCAGGCTCGCGATATGGGCGCGGTAGGCGGCGACTTCGGCCTCGGTGAGGGCCAGGCGGCCGGGGCCGGGCTGGTCGGCCGGGAGCTCGGTCGACTGGACCGCGGCCCGGTACATGGGGCCGGGCAGGTTCAGCAACAACTGGCCCTGTTCGGCGGTTTCGATCACCAGCCATGAGTCGGCCTTGTCGTCGTGGACATCGGTGACTCCGATGGTGCTGATGGCGGTCACGGTCAGAACCGGAGGTATTTCGCTCATGTCACCTCCCTATCAGCCGTCGCCGGACACGGCGAATCGCCACGGGGGTGGGTTCCCCAGAGGAGAGCCCACCCCCGCAGCACAGCAGGGAGCCGGCCGGCACCCGGTCACCGACCGTCGCGCCCGGCCCGGCCCGTCCTAGCGCAGGAGGTCGGCCAGGGCCCCGCCGCCGGTGTGCACACCGCCGGACGGCCGGTGGTGGTCCCGCTTGTGGTGGTCCCGCTTGTGGTGGTCACGCTTGTGGTGATCGCGCTTGTGGTGGTTCTTCTTGCGGTGGTCCTTCTTGTGATGGTCGCGCTTGTGGTGTCCGTGCTTGCACCTGTCGTGGTCGTGGTCGGAGCTGCTCGACGCGACATGGTCCGTCGTGTGGTCCTCGACCGTGGACGCGGCGGACGCGGCGGGTGCGGTGATCGCGAACATCGCGGTGATGACGGCTGAGGCGAACAGAGTGCGGGCAGTGCGCATGGACATGTTCCTTTCGGCCTGCTGCGAAGGGCGACACCCTGTCGGCCTTCTGCGGCGCAGTAGTGATATGACACGCAGCCAGTTGCATTGTCACGGCGCACCACTTGAGAGCACCGAATCCGGGCGAATAATTGAGCCTCCCGGGTGGCCCGGACGCGCCGCCGTTGCCGGTGGTCTGAGCAGCAAGGGCATGAGCATGACGGCCACGCCCACCCCGGGGCTTCCCAGTGACCGGCCGCCGGTGGAGTCATCGAATCAAGCCATATCGGAATTCGGCTGCGCAATTAACCCGTCGACGCCTAAGAATTTGCCCTTTAAATGCGCGCATTCAGTCAGTGGAGCTTTGCAGCGGGATGAATGCTCCACGCCAGGAAAACCACATGCGCCGCAGCGCGAAACCGGAGACGCTGGTACGTCGTACTCCGAGGATCAAGGAGAAGGCATGGAACCCTGCGCAGAGTGCGGTGCGCCGAGGAACCCGCGATCTTGTGACGAGCTGTTCCAGTCATTGCTCGCGCTGGACCATGCGCGGCAGGCACCGTGGGGGCCGCTGCACGGCGTATCGGTCTCTTGCTTCCTGCTCCAACACCCCAGTCAGTTGCCCGCTGACGACGGCGCGATGGCCTGGGCGCTCCTGCACGCCTACCTCGAAGGCGGCCTCGACGAAGTGAACCAGCTCGTCGGTCGGGCTCGTCGCGGCAATTCCCACCGTGCGAAGGGCAAGCCCTCACCCGACGTCCGGCACACGGCCCCGCCGCACCGGGACGCGCCGCCCTCCCGCTTCTCCGTCACGATCCATGATGTCGCCGTCGACGGTTCGTTCCCCTCCGCGGAGTTCACGGAACGCGTCCAGGCTTGGGCCGCCGCGACGGTCGACGCGTGGAGCTAAGGGCTGTCCCGCCAGGGATTACGGGAGGAGCCCTTAGGGCTGTCCGGGCGGACGACGGGACGGTGCGGGCACGTCTAGAGCGTCTGCGGGGGGAACCGCTCGGTGCCCGCGATCAGCAGAGCGACGTCGTCCGGGTCGTCGGGACGCCGTAGTTCGCGGAGGAGGCGGTCGCAGGTTTCTTCCAGGGAGTGGTCGGGGGCGTCCAGCAGGCGGAGCAGGGTGTCGAGGCGTTCGTCGAGGGAGTGGTGGCGGGTTTCCACCAAGCCGTCGGTGTAGAGGACCAGTTGGTCGCCGGGGTCGAGGGCGAAGGTGATGGTCTCGAAGGGGACGCCGCCCACGCCGAGTGGGGTGCCCGTGGGCAGGTAGAGGAGCTCGGGGTGCTTGCCGCGGCGTACGAGGGCGGGCGGCAAATGGCCGGCGGTGGCGATATGGAACACCGCGCGGTGGGGGTCGTAGGTGGCGTACACGCAGGTGGCGATGTAGTGCTCCAGCCCCGAGGTGATCTTGTCGAGGTGCTGGAGGACCTGGGCGGGGTCGAGGTCGAGATCGGCGAACGCGCAGGTCGCGGTGCGCAGACGGCCCATGGTGGCGGCGGCGTCGATGCCGCTGCCCATGACGTCGCCCACGACGAGGCCGGTCTTGTCGCCGTCGAGCGGGAGGACGTCGTACCAGTCGCCGCCGATCTCGTAGGTGGCCTGCGCGGGCCGGTACCGGGAGGCGAGCTGGAGGCCGGGGCGGTGCGGTGGGTGGTCGGGGAGCAGACTGCGCTGAAGGGTCTCGGCGGCGTTGCGCACGCTCTGGTGCGAGCGGGCGTTGTCGATGCACACGGCGGCACGGGAGGCCAGTTCGGAGGCGAGGGCGAGGTCGTCCTCGTCGAAGGGGGGCGAATTGCGTGCGCGGATGAGGCCCAGGACGCCGAGGATATGGCCGCGGGCGGTGAGCGGGGCCAGCAGGTAGGAGTGCACCCCGGCGCGGGCCAGCAGGGTGGCGGCGTGGTCGTCGCGGGCGATGCGCGCCAGGTCGTCGGCGTCGGCGTGCGGGACGAGGATCGGGCGGCCGGTGCGCACGCACTGGGTGGCCAGGCGGTCCGTGTCGTACGCGGCGATATGGCCGGGTGGATCGGCGGCCTGGACGGCTTCGGTGGGGTAGGCGGCCTTCACCGCGAGGGCGCGGAAGAGCGCCGTGCCGTCGTCGGGGGTGGGGCGGTGCTCGTCCAGGACGGAGTCGAGGACATCGACCGTCACCACGTCGGCGAGCTCGGGCACGGTGACCTCGGCCAGCTCCCGGGCGGTCTGTCCCACCTCCAGCGTCGTCCCGATCCGGGCGGAGCCGTCGGCGATCAGGGCCAGCCGCTGGCGGGCCTCGGCGGCCTCCCTGGCTGCCTGATACCGGTCGGTGACATCCACCACCAGGTCGGCCACTCCGAGCACCCGCCCATGGGGGTCCTCCAGCCGGTACAGCGAGATCGACCAGGCGTGTTCGTGGTCCGGGTCGGAGGGGGTACGGCCGACGACCGTGGTCTGGTCGACCATGGGCGTTCCGGTCTTCAGCACCTCCCGCATCGCGGCCTCGGGCACCTCGAACTTCGCGGCGGTCATGATCTCGCGGTAGTGCCGCCCGAGGTGATCTTTCGCGGGTATGCCGTGCATCCGCTCCAGGGCGGGGTTGACGGCCACGTACCGCAGTTCGGTGTCGAGCATCGCCAGCCCGATGGGGGACTGGGAGATCAGCCGGGTGGACAGGGCGACATCCCGCTCCACCTCGCGGAGCGTCGAGGAGTCGGTGGCCAGCCCGAGGGCGTAGAAGTCGCCGCGGTCGTCCATCAGCCGCATGTTGCGCAGCTCCACCAGCCGTACGGTGCCGTCCTTGTGCCGGACGGGGAAGGTGCCGCTCCAGCTGCGGCCGGTCTCCATGACCCCGGCGAACCTCCCGATCACCAGGTCCCAGTGCTCTTGGTGGACGAGCAGGGGTGCGGCGTACCGCCCGAGCGCCTCCTCGGCGGTGTAGCCGTACAGGTCCTCGGCCTGCGGGCTCCACAGCACGATCCGCCCATCGGCGTCCAGCAGGACCGCGGCCACACCGAGGAGGTCCATCAGCCCGCTCGGCTGTGGCAGTACTCCCGCCGGCTTCCCGGTCTCGGCCGGACGCCCGTCGGCTGCGCTCACCCGGGCACTCCTTCCACCCGACGGACCACGTGGCCGGGCCCCTCGCTCCGGCCCGTGGCCTGTCCACCTCGCTGGCTGTGGCCCTCCCCTTCGCTGGTGAGTGCTGTGGCTTCCATGGTCCACCAGGACCGGCCGCCCGCCCACTCCGTCCCGCAGGGGCCCCGGCGCCACTTGGCCGGAAGCAACCTGACAGCACTTACATAAGCGCTGTTACGATCCGCGGATGGCCGAGGACCCCACGTTCGATCCCACCGAGCAGACCCTGTGGCGGCCGCTGCGACTGCTACAGGCAGCGATGGACGCGGACATCGCCCGGCTCTACACCGAGGAACGGATCACCGGGCTCAAGCCGAGCTTCGTCCTGGAGCTGCTCCGGCTCCACGCCCGCGGGCCGATGACCATCACCGCACTGGCCGAGTCGGTCGGCCGGACGCACTCCGCGCTCAGCCAGAAGGTGGCCGCGATGCGCGCGGCCGGCTGGGTGGAGACCGCGGCGGGCGACGACGCGCGCAGCAAGACGGTGACGCTCACGGACCGGGCCCGCGGCATCGTCGGACGGCTCGCCGCGGAGTGGCGCGCCACCGAGGCGGCCGTTGCCGAGATCGAGGCCGAGCTCCCCTATCCGCTGACCCGGGTCGTCGCCGATATCGAGCAGCTGCTCGCGCGCAAGAGCTTCCATGACCGGATCGCCGAGAAGCTCGCCGAGGACCCCGCATGGGAGTGAAGCACGCGCTGCTCGATGTGACCCCGCTGCGGCGGTCGGCACCGTTCCGGCGGCTGTGGCTCGGCCAGGCGCTCTCCCGGCTCGGCGGGCACATGACCCTGGTCACCGTGATGTTCCAGGTCTGGCAGACGACCCACAGCACCGTCTGGACCGGGGCCGTCGGCCTGGCCCAGGCCGTCCCCCTCATCGTGCTCGGCCTCTTCATCGGGTCGGTCGTCGACCGCGTGGACCGGCGGAAGTTCTACCTGATCATGACCACCGGCCAGGCCGGGTGCGTGCTGCTGCTCGCCCTGCAAGGGCTCGTCGGGCAGTTCCCGACGCCGGCGGTGCTGTTACTGGTCGCGGTGGAGTCCTGCTTCACGGCCGGCAGCGGACCGGTGTCCCGCACCTTCATTCCGCGTCTGCTGCCGGAGCAACAGCTCGCAGCCGGGCTGGCATTGAACCGGATCTCCTTCCAGGGCGCCATGCTGACGGGCCCGGCACTGGGCGGGCTGATCCTGGGCCGGCTGGGCGTCGGCGGCTGCTATCTGATCGACGCCCTCACCTTCGTCGCCGCGTTCTACGGGGCGTACGGCCTGCCACGGATGAGCCCCGGCGACGAGCCCGCGCGGCCCGGTCTGCGCGGTGTGGCGGACGGTCTGGCCTTCCTGGTCCGCACCCCCGTTATCCGCGGCGCGCTCCTCACGGACCTGGCCACCACCGTGCTGTCGATGCCGATCAGCCTGTTCCCCCAGGTCAACGCGGAACGCTTCGGCGACAACCCCCGCACGCTCGGCCTCTTCCTGACCGCCGTGGCCGCCGGCGGGGTCGTGGCGTCCCTCTTCGCCGGGAGCTTCACCCGCCGCTCCCGCCCCGGCCTCGTCATGCTCGGCGGCTCGGCCACCTGGGGCGCGGCCCTCGCCCTCTTCGGCCTGGCGGCCGACCCCTGGGCCGGCCTGGCCTTCCTGGTGCTGGCGGGTGCCGCCGACACGGTTTCCGTCGTCTCCCGAAGCACCCTCGTGCAGCTGCACACCCCCGACGAACTGCTCGGCCGGGTCAGCGCCGCAGAACAAATCGTCGGCCAGGCCGGCCCGGACCTCGGCAATCTGCGCGGCGGCCTCGTCGCGAACGCCACATCAGGCACGACGGCCCTGGTCAGCGGCGGTTTGTTGTGCATCGGCGCGGTGGTACTGGTCGGCTCGACCACACCGGGGCTGCGCTGGTTCTCCGCGCCGTCCGCGCGCGGGGCGGCGGCCGGTTAGGGGTGTCCTTCCAGCATCTCGGGCCGATGGTCGGCGCGAGATCATCCCGGTCAGCCGTTCTCCGTTGCCGGTTGCGGCTCCGGTTCCGGCGCCTTGCCGGGCCAGATGGTGGTGGTTACGGGCCAGACGAGACTGTAGACGAGGACCTTGGTGAGCGGGTTGAGCCAGACGAGCAGCGGAGCCCCTTTGTCGAGCGTGCCGACCAGCGCCACCAACCCAAAGATCATGCCGACACTGATCGCATAGGCCAGCAGGAACCTGAACCAGGACTTCCAGGCGTCGACGACGGCCGCGCGGCCGTGGAGTCTCGGCCGGGGCGGTGCGGCGCCCGCACCGAAGCGGCGGGCGAACTTCGCATCGGCCCAGCGGACGGTGCGGTGTCCGTAGACGACGGTGAGGCCGAGGTAGGCCGCCGACAGGCCGTGCCAGACGGTCGGTCCGGCGCCGTCCTGGATGCTGACGACGGTGGCTCCCAGGAGCACGACATCGATCAGCGGGACGCAGAGCAGCAGCCCACCACCGAGGGTCCGCCAGCCGGCGGCGTAGCGCGCAGCCAGCCCGCCGACCAGGAAGATCCAAAAAAGCACATCACAGGCGAGAATCAAGTAAAAGATGATGCTGCCCCCCTCTATGCACAATTCGATCATTATCGTTCGAGGGGACCGAGACCCGGCCTCCGGATCCAGCCAGTCCGGGGCGAGCCGCTCATGGGAGGCGACGCACCTTCCGGAGTCTGGTCACACCGGCGGGAGCGGGTGCGTAACGAGCACATCCAGCCCACAAGGCGTATATGTGAAGCCATCGGAATGACGCACATGGCGGTGCGGCACACCGTCCGCCGGTCGCCCCGCGTCGCGGGCGCGGTCCGGCAGCAGGAGATGCGCTGTGAATGGCCTGCAACCCACGCTGGCGAAGGTGCCCTGGATACTCGCGGCGCTGGCCCTCCTGGCCGGCGTTCTGCTGAACCTTTTCGCGCCCGAGCCGTATATGGGGCTCCCGCTGCTGGCCGCCGCACCGCTCGTCGCCGGGGCCACGCTCACGTTCCGCTCCGCGCTCGCCGTCGTGTGTGTCACCTGTGTGGTCTCGGTGGCTCTGGACATCGAGCGGGGGCGTCCGGCGACGCCGCTGTTGGTCGATCTGGCGGTGGTCGGCCTGATCGGCGTGCTGGCGCTCGGGGTGAACCGGCTCATTGTGCGGCAGGGCCGCGATCTGGCGCTGGCCAGGGATGTCGCGGAGGCGGTCCAGCGGGCGGTGCTGCCGGACCCGCCGAAGGAGGCCGGGCCGCTGGCCGTGGCTGCCGGGTATACCGCGGCGCAGGCCGAGGCGCGGATCGGCGGTGATTTCTACGCGGTGCAGGAGACGCCGTTCGGGGTACGGATGATCATCGGCGATGTGCGGGGCAAGGGCATCAAGGCCGTCGCCGCGGTGTCGGTGGCGCTCGGCGCGTTCCGTCAGGAAGCCGAATACGTTCCCAGCCTGAACACGCTGGGGCAGCGGTTGGACGAGGCGCTGGCCAGGGCGGCGGCCGGGAGCGGGCCGGTGATCTCCAGCGAGGGCTTCACCACCGCTGTGCTGGCCGAGGTCTCCGCCGACGGCGAGATGCTGAGCCTGGTGAACCGCGGGCATCCACCGCCGTATCTGGTGCACGGCGGTCAGCTCGTCCGGCTCGACCCGACCATCCCTCAGCTGCCCCTCGGCGTGGGGCTGGGCGACCTCACAGCGGCGGCCTCCGTACCGGTTGACGGGGTGCGACTGCCCCTGGGAGCCTCCCTGCTGCTGATCACGGACGGGGTCACCGAGGCGCGGGACAAGCGGGGCACCTTCTACGACCCGGTGTGCTCGGGGCGCCTGGGCCGGCGGTTCACGGACCCCGAGGCGCTGGTGGAGGCCGTGACCAAGGATGTCGGCCGCTGGACCGAAGGCGACCACGAGGACGACATGGCCATCCTGGCCGTCACCCGGCGCCACCTTCCCCACGACGCCTGATCAGAATGGGCCCGCTCAGGATGCGCGGGGCGGGGAGACGATGAGACTTGGGGTATGGCAGAGCAATCCCGCACGCGGGTGCGGTCGTCCACGGCTACCCGTAAACGGAAATCAACGCCGGAGAACACTCCGGCGGAAGTGGCGCAGCGCGCTGCCGAATTGCTTCAGAGCGTGATCAGCCACCGGACCGAAGGGGTTTCGGCGGTCCGGCGGACCGACGACGGCTGGTGTGTCGTGGTGGATGTGCTGGAGCTGGCGCGGATCCCGGACACCACGAGCCTTCTCGCGACGTACGAGGTAAGGCTCGACAACGAGGGCGAACTGCGCGAGTACTACCGGACCCACCGCTATCGACGAGGTGCGGCCGATCAGTGAGCGCCGTCCCGACCAGCTGAAAGGGCACCCCAGATGAGCATGACGACGTATACCGGCCTGTCCGGAGAGGTAATTCCCTGCCCGCCCAGGGCCGGCACGTTGTACGACGTGATGGAGCTCATCCTGGACCGCGGGATGGTCATCGATGTCTTCATACGGGTGTCCCTGGTCGGGATCGAGATTCTGAAGATTGATGCCCGCATCGTGGTCGCCAGCGTGGATACCTACCTGCGTTTCGCGGAGGCGTGCAACCGGCTGGATCTGGAGCGGGATTCGGGAAGTGTCACCGTTCCCGAACTCTTCAGCGGCCAGGCCGCCAAAGGCATCGGAAAGCGCAAGGTGAAAGACGCCGCCAAATCCGTGGGCGAGACCGTCCGTTCGGCGGTGGGCAAGGGCGATGACGAGGATGACGATGCGGACGAGGAGGCGCAGCCGCAGCGGCGGCGGCGCAGTTCCGCCCGGTCCGGAGCCGCTTCCCGCCGGCGGCACACAGAGGAGGAATGACCCGTGACGGACGACGGTATCTACGTTTACGGCATCATCCGGACCGACCGCCCGTTGCCCTCGCATGTGGGCGGAGTCGGGGATCCCCCAGGCGTCGTGGAGAAAATCGAGGAGGGGCGGGTCGCCGCGGTCGTGAGCCAGGCGCCGCCGAAGCTGCGGGCCCGCCGTCGTGACCTGCTGGCGCATCAGGAGCTGCTGCTGGCCCTGTCCGAACGCGGGCCGGTCCTGCCGATGCGATTCGGCATGGTGGCGCCGGACGAGACGGTGATCCGCCGTCAGCTCGCCGACGACGAGGAACGCCATCTGACGGCGCTGGAGAGCCTCGCGGGCCGGGTCGAGATCAATGTCAAGGCGATGCCGGCCGACGACTCACTCGCCGCGCTCGTCAAAGGGGACGCCACCATCCGCGGGCTGCGCGAAGAAGTGCACCGGCGGCCGAGCTACGAGGCCAATATGCGGCTGGGAGAAGCGGTGGCGACCGCGTTGTCCCGCCGGGCCGCCGAAGCGGGCCGGGAGATCGTGCGCGAGCTGAAGCCCTGGGCCCATGCGGTCCGCCCCGGGCCGGAGGTATCCGGGTGCCAGCTCAATATGTCGTTCCTGGTGGACCGGAGTGACAGCGCCGAATTCGCCGCGGAGGCGGAGCGCCTCGCCCAGGACCGGCGCGAGCGCGTCGCCCTGCGGGTGGCGGGACCGTTGCCCTGCTACAGCTTCCTGGAGCCGCAGGTGCTCGCGGGAAGAGCCGGCGGCTGACATGGGGCTGATCAGCGGAGTGCTCACCCTGCCGCTCGCCCCGGTGCGGGGAGTGGTCTGGGTGGCCGACCAACTCGCCCGGGCGGCCGACCGCGAGCTGCACGATCCGGCCGTCATCCGGGCCCGGCTCGCCGCACTGAACCAGGAGTACGAAGCCGGGCACCTCAGCAAAGCGGCGTTCGAGCGGGAAGAGGAACAGCTGCTCGACCTGCTGTACGAGAGCTGACCGGCGCTCCGGAGCCACCGCCCGCCCGGTACGCGACGAAGAGGAAGGAGTGACCACATGACCGATGTCGACTACCGACCGGCCGCTCCTCCTGCCAACGGTCCCAGCACCGCGAACCTCGCCGACATCCTCGAACGCGTCCTCGACAAGGGCATTGTCATCGCCGGGGACATCAAAATCGATCTGCTGGACATCGAGTTGCTCACCATCAGGCTGAGGCTGTTCGTCGCCTCGGTGGAGACGGCCAGGAAAGCCGGGATCGACTGGTGGGAGACCGATCCGGCGCTCAGCTCCAAGGCGGCGCGGAGTGAACTGCGCGAGGAGAACGCCCGGTTGCGCGAGCGGCTGGATGCGCTGGAGCCGGCCGACGACGGCGAAGCGTCCTCCTCCCGGACGAAGGACAAGGCGGGGTCATGACGAGGGAGCAGCCCGGCGCCCCGGAGACCGCGACCGCGACCTATGTCTATGCGGTGTGCCGCCGGCTGGACCCGGCCGCCCTCAGCGGGCTCGCGGGCCTCGCCGCGGGCTTCCCCGTGCGCACCCTGCCGCTCGGTCCTCTCACCGCGGTCGTCCAGCACGTACCGGCCGACGGCTTCACCGAGGACGCCTGGCAGCAGCGGCTGGCGGACCGTGCGGAACTGGAACGCTGCGCCCGCGCGCACCACGAGGTGGTGACCGCGGCCGCCGCCTGCGGGTCGACGGTGCCGCTGGCGCTCGCCACCCTCTACCGCGGGGACGAGCGGGCACAACAGGCCCTCGGCGCGGACCGGGACCGCTTCGCCGCGGCGCTGGCCCGCATCGAGGGCCACGCCGAATGGGGCGTGAAGGTCAGTCTCCCGGCGACCGTGTCCGAGGCTCCGCAGAGCGCGCCACCCGCACGTCCCCGGGACGGCGGCGGGGCGGGCCGTGCCTACCTGGAACGGAAGCGCGGGCTGCACCAGGCGCGCGAGCAGCACCACGACCGGGCGCTGCGGACCGCCGAAGACATCGATGCCGCCCTGAGCCGCCTGGCCACCGCCACCCGCCGGCTCCGCCCGCACACCCAGGAGATGACGGGGGAGCGGCACCGGCTGCAAGTGCTCAATGCCGCCTACCTGGTGACCACCGTGCGCGAGAAGGAGCTCCTCGATGCGGTGGAGCTCCTGCGGCGCCGTACCGGCGCGGAGGTCGAGGTCTCCGGCCCCTGGGCGCCGTACTCCTTCGCCGGGGAGGTGTGAGCGGTGTCAGGTCACGAACCCGTCCCCTGGGACACCCCGGGCCCACTCGCCGGGCCGATCGGGGTGCCGCTGGTCGACCTCCTGGACCGCGTGCTGTCCACCGGGGTCGTGGTCAGCGGCGACCTGGTCATCGCCATCGCCGAGGTGCCGCTGGTCCGGCTCTCCCTGCACGCACTGCTGTCCTCGGTCAACGAACGCGTCCCCGCGCCGTGGTCGGACGGAGGCCCGCTGTGACCGGAAGAACGCCGGGTACGCCGGAGAGCAGATTCGACCTCGACCGTGAGCAAATGGGCCGCGATCTGGTCTCCCTGGTGCTCACCGTGGTGGAGCTGCTGCGGCAGTTGATGGAGCGTCAGGCCATCCGTCGCGTGGAGCAGGGCGACCTGAGCGAGGAGCAGGTGGAACACATCGGGGAGACCCTGATGCATCTCGAAGCGCGGATGACCGAGCTGTGCGAGCAGCACGACCTGCGCCTTGAGGACCTCAACCTCGACCTGGGGCCGTTGGGGTCCCTCCTGACCCGCAACTGAGAACGCCGGCCGTCTTCGTCAACTCCCCCCTGGTCAGCCGAAGCGGCAGAGGGCCGGCGTGTGCCAGGTGCGCTCCGGGGCTTCGGGCCGGGGCCAGGCCAGAACCTGCGCAGCATGACGTTGAAGGAGCCCTCCGGCGCCGGAAGCCAGTTGGTCAGAAGGCGGGTGCGGGAGTTCCGGGTGGTGGCCATCTGGTGAGCTCCTTGGGTGCTGCGGTGGGTGTGTGGTGCTCGGATGAACGGAGATTGCGGGGTGATTCATCCCAGCCGCCACGAATATTGGGCAGTTGGGGATGCTGGAACACAGAACGGACTTCGTCCGGGAGACATCTAAGGGCCTGGAACGCGGAACGGGACGCGCCGGGTCAGGCGTGGAAGGGGACAACGATGTCTGGGGCGATGGGGGCTGCCGGGGACGCGGACGCGTTCGCGGAGTTATTGCGCGGGTTGAAGGAACGCTCGGGGCTGAGCTACGGGACGCTCGCCAAGCGGCTGCACATGAGCACATCGACGCTGCACCGCTACTGCCGCGGCAGCGCGGTGCCGACCGAATACGCGCCGGCCGAGCGGTTCGCGCGGGTGTGCCGGGCAACCCCCGAGGAGCTGATCGAGCTGCACCGGCGGTGGATTCTGGCGGATGCGGCGCGGGGTCGCCAGCGGCCGGGGCCGGGGCCGGGGCCGGGGCCGGGTGGGGTGGTGGTGCGCGGTGCCGGGGCCGACGAGCCCGAGGGGGCGCCGAAGCCAGACGCGAAGGCGGCCGCCGACGGGAACCGCCTCCGAGATGCGGCCGGTTCGGGTGGTGGACCGCCGGAGGTGAGGGCGGGGACGGAGCCGGTGTCCCTGGACCCGGAACGCAGCGAGGCCCACGAGGTCCACGAGTTCCACAAGGTCCACGAGGCCCGCGATCCCGGTGAGGCTGGTGAGGTCGGTGAGAACGGCGATCCCGGTGAGTCCGGCGGCAGTGATGAACCGGCTGTCGGCGGCGCTGTCCGGTCCGCTCCCGTGCGGCCCCGTCGGCGCCGCTTCACGCTCATCGCGTCCGTCGCCGCGGCAGCCGCTCTGGGAGCCGTCGTGCTGGCCGTGAATCTGCCGTCCTCCGGAGGCGACGGCAGCGGGCAGAAGTCCGCCGGGACCGACCGAGCCGGCACCGGCACTCCCAGCAGCACCGGTACCGCCCGTGCACACGACAAGGGGCGGTCCCCGTCGGCCACTCCTTCTCCGTCTCGGAGCGCGAAGACCGGCAGACCCTCCGCCTCGGCGTCAGAGCCCTCCGCCCACAGCGGCGGGGGCGACGGCGAGGACGCGGACGATGTACGGGTCAACGTCGCCACCCGCCCGTATGTCTACGACAGCCCGTGCAGTCAGCACTTCCTGGTCGACAGGGAGCCCGAACAGGTCGGCCCGCCCGCTGTCGAGCGGGACGCGCCCCGCTGGGCCGCCGCGAACGGAGCGGCCTCCTCGGGGGAGCAGCGGGTCGCGCTCACCGTGCAGGGCACCGGAAAAGAGACCGTCGTCCTGGAAGCCCTGCATGTACGGGTCGTCGCGAAGGGCGCCCCGCTCGCCTGGAACGACTACTCGATGGGTGTCGGATGCGGCGGCAACGTCGAGACCAAGTCATTCGACATCGACCTCGACAACGGCAGCCCCACCGTCACCGTCAAGAACGGCCAGCGCGACTTCCCGTACAAGATCAGCGAGTCCGACCCGGAAGTCTTCTATGTCACCGCCCACACCAAGGCGCACGACGTCCGCTGGGACCTCGCCCTGGACTGGTCCAGCGGGAACCGCCACGGCACCGTGCACATCGACAACCGCGGCACCCCGTTCCGCACCAGTGCCGACGCGGGCCGCCCCGGCTACGACTACCCGTTGGGCGGCAGCGAGTGGATCAAGCGGGAGGAGTAGCCATCGACGTCATACGAAACCGCCCCCTCGCTCTCGCGCCGAGGGGCCGACACCCATCTCGGGTTCAGGGAGTCCAGTGAGTTGACCGCCACCAGACGCCCTTGACGGCAGTGGCGTTGAAGTCGGCCGGCCACGGGCCGCCGCCGGAGCCGCTCATGCCGATACCGGCCACGCCCGGAAGGACGTGGCCGGCATCAGTGAGCCGGGTGCGGGCAGATTCACGCTGCGGAAATGCCGGCGCCCGTCCGGGAAGCGGCGGTATCCGGGAAAGGGAACTCAGTGGCAAACGGCCATTCCGGGCCAACGCCGCCCCGTTGACTCGTCGTTAGCTCGTCACAGGATTTCGATGTCGTTGACCTTCGGCGGGCGGTTCGGGAAGGTGATCTCGTGCCACCGTTCGATCTTCACGGAGTCGCCGTTCGCGTCGTAGTAGATTAAGTCGTTGTTCCCCGTGGAGATCTTGTCGACCCACCACCCGCCGAAGGAAATCTTCCCCGCGTTCGCGTAGCAGTCCACGCTCTGACGCCCGTCGCTGTGCGACCAGATCTTCAGGAAGTTCTCCCCGCCGCGGCAGGGGACCTTGTCAATGGCGAAGGCGTTGCCGGTCGGGACGGTCACGGTGAACGCGGCGGCTGCGGCGAAGGCCACGGCCGCGGACCGGACTACCTTCTTCGTTTTCGAGATCACAAGTTCTCCTTGCTTCGAATGTCGAACCCGGAGCTCAATTCGCGCCACCGGGGGTGGCGTCGATGTGGTGCTCCGGTGATCCGAGCGTGTGGGGTGATCCGTCCCAGCCGCAACGAGAGCCGGGCAGTTCGGCACGCCGGAACGCGGAAATGGGCCATGACCAGGGGATACGCAAGCCGCCTGGGACACGGGAACGGGACGCACCAGGCCACGGGAAGAGGGAGGGCCGGCGGCGATGGCGGCCGGCGCGGATGCGGGGGCCGGTGGTGCGTTGCCTCAAAAGGGAATAACCAGGCCGATTTCGTCCAGATCATTCGGAACCTTCTGGCGCAGCGGGGTGTCTCACCACGTGGTACGGCCCATGCCCCAAGGAGAGGAACTGGTCCGGATGTTGCATCGCGTGCGTGTGTTGCTGCTGACCGCCTTACTGCTGGTGACGGGCTCGGTGATGTCGTCCGCGCCGGCCTCCGCCGTCATCGGCGGGTCGAAGAGCACCTACGGCCCGTGGGCGGTGCGCATGCTCGTCGACGGTGAACCGGCGTGCACCGGGACGGCGGTGGCGCAGCAGTGGATCCTCAGCGCCTCGCACTGCTTTTTCGAGCAGGGGCAGCCGGTCGCCGACAAGCGGATCTCGTTCCGGGTCGGCAGCCTCGACATGCGGAAGGGCACCACGGTCCGTCCGGTGCCCGGGGGACGCGTGGGAAGCGCGCACGCCGACATGATGCTCATCAAGGTTCCGCCGATGAAGGTGCGCACGGCGCCCTTGGCCACCGCCCGTGTCCATCCTGGCCAGGCCGTGCGGCAGTACGGGTGGGGCGCCACCTGCTCCGGGGACGAAAACACCTGCCAGTCGCCGGTGCTCAAGCAGTCGGACCTGCGGGTCGTACGGCCGGACGACCCGCGATGCGAGGGCTACACCGCACCGGGCGGCTCGGACTTCTGTATGGAAAGGGTGTCCGGGATTCCCGCCGGTGGCGACTCCGGAGGCCCGGTGATGAGCCTCGGCCCACACGGCACCGAAACCCTCCTCGGTGTCTTCGACGGCTCTGACCGGGAGAAGATCGCTGAGGCCGGGGAGGTCTTCCAGCAACTCGCCTGGATCCGCTCCGTCACCCGGCAATAGCACACATCGCGGGCAGATCGTGCCGACGAAGGCCGGCGCTCACGAGTTCGCCGCTCACGACGAGGTCGTGGAGCGCACTCTGCGAGCGGCCTGAATGTGGTGTGTTCCGGGCTTACTTGCCCCAGATATTCAGATACGCCGCACGGTATCCGGGCGGGTCCCAGGTGGTGGCCCCGCCGCTGTTGGCGGCCGTGGAGATGTGTACGGGAGCGACATATCCACTGGGGGGCTCGCCGGAGAAGGCGCGGTTGAATTCGTCGAGGATCTGCCAGCCCTGCTGGGAGAGCGGCTCGGGAACGGTGGCTGCCTGGAACTGTCGGCTGTTGATGCGCTGGAAGGCGGAGGGATCGCCGTCACCCGCGCCGATGTTGAAGGGGGCACCGGCCCCCTTCTTACCCGCTGCCCGCAGGGCCGGGGCGGCGTCGGCGAAGTACACATCGTTGATGGCGACGGAGTACGTCCACCGGTCCCGGAAGCGGGAGAGCAGCGAGGAGACCTGCTGGGGAGTCCGGCTGCTGGTGTCCGGGATCGGGATGTTCTCCTCCGCCAGCAGCCGTACACCGTCGCAGGTGGCCAGCCCTTTCTTGATCAGCTCGGATTTGTTTCTGGCGAACGGGATCGAGGCGTCCGTGAAGACGACGACTCCGGCGTGGCCGTGCGCATGCGTGATGACCCAGTCCGCGCTGATCTTCGCCACATTCCGGACCCTGGTGGTGATGTTGCTGAACAGCTCGGGGTCCTTGCTGGGGCCGGGGGAGTCGACCGCATGCCAGCCAATGAGCGGAATGTGCCGGGCGTTGGCCTTGGCGACCTGCTGCGATGTCAGCTTGGGGTCGAAGCCGCCGATCACGATGCCCGAGGGCTGCAGGGCGAGGGCCTGGCTGAAGGCCGCTTGGATCCCGGCGGGAGTGCCCTGGCCATCGATCACCCGGACGTTCCAGCCGAGAGCCCTCGCCGCCTCCCGCACCCCCTTGGCGGCACCGGCGACACCGGGGTTGGTCATGGTCTGCGCGACATAGACGATGCTTTTGCCGGGCACCGCCCGGGGGCCACGGGTGGGGCCGTGCCATGCGGGGTTGGTCTTCATGGCCCGTTGCACGGCCGCCTGGGCACCGGCCAGTACGGCGGGGCAGCCGGCCGTCGTCGGACCCGGGGCGGAGGACCCGCCACCGGTCGAGGTGCCGCGCTCACAGCCGACGAGGGCGGCGGCCACCACCGCCACGGCGACGGTGAGGCCGAGGGCGGTCTGGCGGTTCGGGTGCACGGGCGCTCCTCGCGGAGGGACGACACGGTGATGGGCTGTCACGAGGCGACTTTCCGCAGGTCATGGTGGGCACGGGGCGGCTCCGCCCGTCGGTGGCGCAGCTGTCGGCGCGCGGCGTAGCCGGCCATACCGACGGCGAGGAGCAGCGTGGCGCCGTTGAACAGCGGGGTGACCCAGAACTGGGCCCCGAACTGGCCGATGCCGGCCAGGCCGATGGCGAGGATGACGACCGCGACCAGCGTGCCCAGAGCGTTCGGGCGACCGGGTTTGATCGCGGTCGAGCCGAGCAGCGCACCGACGAACGCGGGCAGCAGATAGTCCAGTCCGACACTGGGGTTGCCGATGCGCTGCTGCGCGGCGAGCAGGACCCCGGCGACACCGACGACCAGGCCCGATCCGGCGAACGCGTAGATGACGTAGCGCCGGGAGGGGATGCCCAGCAGATCGGCGGCGCGGAGGTTGGAGCCGATGACGTACAGATACCGGCCGAGGGGCAGCCTCTCCAGGAGCAGCCACAGCACGGCGGTGAGGGCGAGGACGTAGAAGGCGCAGACCGGCAGGCCGAGGAACCTGGAGTCGTAGAGGTCGGTGAAGGCGGCCGGCAGTCCTTGCGGGCCGGGGATGATGCGGGCCCCGTTGGTGATCCAGCCGGTGAGGGCGTACAGGATGCTGCCGGTGCCGAGGGTGGCGATAAACGAGTTGATCTTCGCGAATTCGACCACGATGCCGTTGAAGGTGCCGACGACCGCCCCGCCGGCCACGACCACGAGGCAGGCGAGCGGCCAGGGCCACGCCGCATTCGCGAGGAGCTGCATCGTCATCACATGCGCGAGGCCGAGCCCGTAGCCGATGGACAGGTCGAAATTGCCGGTGACGATGGGGATCATCGCACCGAGCGCGAGGAGGGCGGGGATCGACTGGTTGGACAGGATCTCGGAGATGTTGTCCAGGGTGGGGAAGGTGTCCGGCAGGGCGAGGGAGAAGGCCAGGAACAGCAGGGCGGTGAGGGCCAGGAGGCCGTAGGCGCCGACGAGGTGTCCCAGCCGGCGGCCCAGTGGGGAATGCGGGGAAGGCGTCATGATCAGCTCGTCTCCCCGGTGAGCGCGGACATGGCCGACGAGGCGCGGGCGAGCTCGGCGACCGTGAGGGCCTTGCCGCTCAGCTCCTCCGTCACCGCCCCGCGAACGAATACCAGGGCGCGATGGCACACATCGGCGACCTCCTCGAAGTCGGTGGAGAGGAGCAGCACGGCGAGCCCTTCGGCCAGTGCGTCCTGGAGCAGCCGGTAGACCGCCGTTTTGGCGCCGACGTCCACCCCGGCGGTCGGCTCTTCGAGGATCAGCAGACCGCGCGGCATCCGCAGCCACCGGCCGACCATGACCTTCTGCTGGTTACCGCCGGACAGGGTGGCGATCGGCGCCTCGCTGTCCCGGGGGTACACCGAGAACCGCTCGGCCAGGGCGGTGGCCTCGGCCCGTTCGCGCCGGGGGCTGATCCAGTGCCAGGCCGTCAGCCCGCCGGCCCGCGGGTTGGCCAGGAAGTTCTCCCGTACGGTCAGTTCCGCGGCACAGCCCTCTTCCTGACGGTTGCTGGTCACGAAGCCGACTCCGGCGGCGACGGCGTCGGTGACCGAGCCCGGGGCGTACGGCCGGCCGTGGAGCCGGGCCCGCCCGTCGACGACCGGCCGGGCGCCGGCCAGGGCGCGGCCCAGTTCCATGTGGCCGGCGCCGGTGAGGCCCACCATGCCGAGGATCTCTCCGCCGCGCAGTTCCAGGCTGACCGGTGCGGTGTTCTCGGTCCGTACGCCGTCGAGGCTCAGGACGGCCGGCCCCGCGGCGGGGGCGAAGTCGTAGCCGGCCGGTTCCTGGCCCACGATGTCCTGCACCAGCCGGGCAGGGCTGTGACCGGCGAGCGGGCCCTGGCTGATGAGACGGCCGTCGCGGAGGACGGCGAAGACATCGGCGGCCTTGTACACCTCGTCGAGGCGGTGGGTGACGAAGACGAGGGCGTGGCCCTGGTCGCGCAGGGTGTGCAGCACCTCGAAGAGCCGGGCGCAGTCCGCTGCCGGGAGGCTGGCGGTCGGCTCGTCGAGGACGATCAGCTCGGCCCGGGTGGCCAGTGCGCGGGCGATGGCCACCAAGGAGCGTTCGGCGCGCGGGAGGTCGGCGAGGACGGTGCCGGGGTCGAGGTGCGCGGCGACGAGGTGCAGGGCCTCGGCGCACCGTGCGCGGGTCTGCCGCCAGGACAGCAGCCCGGCGCGCCGTGGGTAGCCGGTGCCCAGGGCGATGTTCTCGGCGACCGTCATCCACTCGACCAGCCCCAGGTCCTGGTGGATGAAGGACATGGTGCCGGAGGCGGCCTCGGTGCCGAGTGGGTGCCCGGCCACGGTCACCTCGCCCTCGTCCGCGTGGTGGACGCCCGCGAGCACCTTGATGAGGGTGGACTTCCCGGCGCCGTTGGGGCCGAGCAGGGCGAGGATGCGGCCGGAATGGATGTCGAGGTCGACCGCGTCCAGCGCGAGGGTGCCGCCGAACCGCTTGCACAGGCCGCGTATGCGAACGAGAGGCTCCGGGCCGTGGCGCGGGGGCGGGGTGCGGTCAGGAGCGTCGTGCACGGACTTCTCCGGGGTCGGCCTCGTGGTTCTTCCCGGCGGAAAGGACACTGCTGCGGGGCGCTTCGCGGTGGTGTGGGCGCCGGGTGCACGGTCCTGACGGTGCATTACCGGTCCGGTCGCCACATTTCGGTCATGCTAAGGCCCGCCTCGGCCCGGATGCCGGATGGGCTGTCAGATGGCGGGAATGTCGTCGAAGCAGACCTCGGCCGTGCCGGGCTTTCCGCCCGGAGCCTCCAGGGCGCACTCGGCCCAGATGATTTTGCCGTCGGCCGTGTAGCGGGTGCCCCAGGACTGGGTGAGCTGCGCGACGAGGAACAGACCGCGGCCGCCCTCGTCGGTGGTGGCCGCCCGGCGCAGATGCGGGGCGGTGCTGCTGGCGTCGGAGACCTCGCAGATCAGCGTGCGGTCGTGGAGCAGGCGTACCTGAATGGGCTCGGTGCCGTACCGGATGGCGTTGGTGACCAGCTCGCTGAGCAGGAGTTCGGTGGCGAAGACGACCTCGTCCAGCCCCCATTCGGCCAGCCGGCGGGTCACGGCCGCGCGGATGCCGGAGACGCGCGCGGGGTCGGCGGGCACGTCCCAGGTGGCGATCCGCTGTGGGTCCAGGGCGTGGGTGCGGGCGACGAGCAGGGCGATGTCGTCGGTGGGGTGCGGGGGCACCACGCTCCGGAGCACGGCCTCGCAGGTGTCCTCGGGCGAGCGGTCGGGGTGCGCCACGGCTTGGCGCAGCCGGTCGAGCGCCGCGTCGAAGTCACGGTGGCGGTCCTGGAGGAGTCCGTCGGTGTAGAGGACGAGCTGACTGCCCTCGGGGAGGTGGAACGCGGCGGTCTCGAACGGGAGCCCGCCCAGGCCCAGGGGCGGGCCCGCGGGGAGATCGGGGAACGTCACCGTGCCGTCGGGGTGGACGATCGCGGGCGGGGGGTGGCCGGACCGGGCCATCACACACTGCTGGGAGGTGGGGTCATAGATGGCGTACAGGCAGGTGGCGCCGATGATGCCGGGGCCGGCGGTGGCGGCCTCCGCGGTGTCCTCGTCCCGGTCGAGGCGGCCCACGAGATTGTCGAGGTGGGTGAGGACCTCGTCCGGGCCCAGGTCCAGTTCGGCGAAGTTGCGGGCGGCGATCCGCAGTCGGCCCATGGTGGCGGCGGCGTGCATCCCATGACCGACGACATCCCCGACGATCAGGGCGGTACGGGTGCCGGAGAGCGGAATGACATCGAACCAGTCTCCGCCGACCCCGGACGCGGCGGGCATATAGCGGTGGGCGACCTCGACGGCGTTCTGCTCGGGGAAGCTGTGCGGCAGCAGGCTGCGCTGCAGCGCGAGGACCATGGTGTGTTCGCGGGTGTAACGGCGGGCGTTGTCAATGCAGATGGCCGCGCGCGTGGCGAGTTCCTGGGCCAGCGAACGGTCGTCGTCGCCGAAGGGGGCCGGATCGGTCGAGCGGTAGAAGCTCGCCACGCCCAGGGCGATGCCACGGGCGAGGAGGGGGACGGCGATGAGCGAGTGGACGTGGTGGTCCAGGAGCCGCTGGGCGTGCCCGGGATCCTGCCCGATCCACCCGGTGGCGGCCCGCAGATCGGGCTCCAGGACCGGCTCCCCGGCGGCCAGACAGCGGAGCTGGGGCGTGGTCGGGCGAAGAGCTACCGGTTCGCCGGCGGGGTAGAAGGGGCAGTCGTCGCGAATTCCGTGGACGACCGTGCGGTGGAGGCCGGAGCGCGGGTCGGTCGGTTCCTCGCCGCGCAGCACCGCCTCGGGCAGGTCGATGGTGACGAAGTCGGCCAGGCGCGGTACGGCCATCTCGGCGAGCTCCCGGGCGGTCCGGCTCACGTCCAGGGTGGTGCCGATGCGGGTGCTGGCCTCCGACAGCAGCTCCAGACGGCGCCGGGCCGCCACGGCGTACTTCCCCACCTCCGGTTCGCCCAGCAGCACCAGCCCACTGGTCGCAGTGTCGGGTGCGGTGTGACCGGCGGTGTCGGGGAGGCCGGCCGCACTGGGCGTGCCAGGCCTACGGGCGGTCGCCACCGCCGGGCCGGATCCGGCGTCGGGAAGCTGCTCGGGCAGCAGCATGGCGGGTGTGAGGGCCTGCTCCACCGGGGTGGCGGCGGGTGTTCCGGCGCCGGCGGGTACGGCAAGGCGCTGGTGGGTCGACGGGAGGACCGCTTCGATGGCGATCCCCTCCACCCCCGAGGCGCTCGTCACGGGGCGGCTCAGCAAGGTGACCCGCCGGCCGCCGGGCAGCGACACCTCGACGGCGGCCCGCTGGGCCGAGGTGATCAGTTCGGTGGCCTTCTCCTTCAGGATCATCTGGTCCCGCCAGTCCAACCCGCTCTCGGCGAGCTCGACCGGCTGCCCGTTGCCGCTCGTATCGCCGCTCGGCGTACGGCGCCTGGCTTCGAGGTAAGCCTCCAGCAACGCCCGCTCCCGCGTCGAACTCTGCTCCAGCAGCCGCCGTTCGATGGCGCCGGCGGCCTTGCGGATCACGGTGTTCAGCGCGGCGTCCGTGTCGGTGAGCGGATAGCCGAAGCAGAGCACACCTTCAATACGCCCACTGAGCAGGTCCCGGACGGGAATTGCCGCACAGGCGTTGGACTGTGAGCGTTCGGCGAAGTGCTCGGCCCCGAAGACATTGATCAGCTGCCGTTCCGCGAGCGCCAGCCCGATCCCGTTCGTGCCGCCGAACCGCTCGGCGAACACGAAGCCCGGGACGCTCTGGATCGCGGCCAGGTGCCGTACCAGGGAGGGTTCGCCGAAGCGGCGTTGCAGCACCGCACCGCGCCCGTCGGCGAGCGACACATTCATGTTCCGGCCCGCGAACCGGCTCTGAAGTCGGTCCAGTACGGGCACCGCGGCGCGGACGAGCCGGCCGTCCAGATCGAGGTCCTCGCTGTAGGGAAGTTCGCAGCCGTCCGGGGAGAGCCCCAGTGACCGGGAGCGCTGCCACGAATCCAGGATCGGGCTCCGGACCGCTCCCTCGACCGGCCCACCACGAAGGAACTGCTCACGGGCGCGTGCGGGACCGTGGTCCTCTCCCGCCAGCCCCATCCCAATCACTTCCCATATGGGTGCATGCCACGATGGCCACCCGTACGTCGGAGCAGCTGTCCCATTTGATTTAATTGTAGAGCTTTGTACATATGGCGGTCCTGATCACGGCCCGGAAGAGAGCCGTCGCCGCGGGTGCATCCCGGGACCGGCCACGCCGCCCGACGGGCGGAGCTCAGGGCCGGGACAGCGCGGTGATCATGGCCGTGAACTGCACTCCAGCCGGTCGCCCGGGACGTCTCCCGGCACCCGCCGGTCGTCACAGGACCGCGACCGGACTGACGGGCGAGCCGGTGGCGCCGGGGATGTTCAGGGGAGCTACCAGGAGTAGGAACTCGTAACGGCCCGTCGAGGCGCTCGCCGCGGAGAGCGCCTCCAGGTCGAGGTTGTCCAGGAGCGGCACGCCCATCGCGGCGACCGCGAGCGCATGCACCGGGGAGTGCAGACCGTCGACCGGCGAGGGGCGTACATCGCTGTCGCCGTCGCCGCCGAGCAGCGCGATGCCGCGCTCGGCCAGCAGGGGCATCGCGTCCACATGCAGGCCCGCACTCGCCGCGCCGGTGTTCCAGGCGCCCCGTTCCTGACGGCGGCGGAGGCTGCCGGACCGGAGCAGCACCGCGTCGCCCTCGCCGATCGTCACCCCCAGTGCCTGCTCCGCGGCGACGAGGTCCGCCGCGTGCACCGCCCGTCCGGGCTCCAGCCAGGGGACCCCGAACACGGTGGGCAGATCGAGCAGCACGCCCCTGGTCACCAGCGGCCCCAGCGCCGACACGGCACCGAACCGCGCCCCTCCGGCATCGATGCACTCCTGCGCCGCACGGCCCTCGTAGAGCTGCCCGCGATAGGCGATATGGGACAGCGCGTCCAGATGACTGACGGCCTTGCCGTGGTAGTCGACGGCGATGAAGTCCTTGTGCGTGGCGGGTTCAGGAGGCTCGACGTCACCGAGGTCGGACATGTAGTGCAGGGCGGGCTTGTTGTTGTCCGGGCCGGGTGCCGTGTCCCAGGGGCGCGCCATCGGGACGAGTGTGCCGGACCGGACCAGCGCGGCGGCCCGCCGTACCTGCTCCGGCGTCACCCGGTTCCAGGCCCCGCGGTCGGCGTCGGCCCAGCGGCCCCAGGTGCGGACCGCCGAGAACAGGGCGTCGAACTCCTGGCGGGACACGGCGCCCTCGCCGGCGGTGGCCGGCGGGGGAGCCGGTGCGTCATCAGGGTTGCTGCTCACGCCCGGGTGACCGCTTGCGGGAAGTCGAAGACCTTGTCCGGGTCGTATGCGTACGCGACCGAGCGCAGCCGAGCCAGATTCGGGCCGTAGTAGGCCGTGCCCCAGTCGGGGAGGGCCGGGTCGATGTAGTTCACGTAACCGTCCTTGATGCCCAGGTCGGCGAGGCCCGCCACGACCTGGCCGACGCTGTGCGTCACCGTGGCTTCGGACGCCGCCGTCGCGCTGGCGTAGATCTGCGCGGTGGCGAAGGCCTTGCGATGCGGGAAGGCGGTCTGCTGGACGTCGACATCGGCCACCGCACCACCGAGTGCGTCGAGGATCAGTGCCATCCCCGGGCGGTTCTTGAGCAGGGCCTCGACGCCGCCCGGTTCAGCGGTGTGCGTGGCGAGGATCCGCGACGAGGCGACGAACGACTGCCGGTCGGGACTGCCGGAGAAGAAGCGCATGGCCTTGAAGTAGTCGCGGTCCTCGACCCTTCGCTGGGTGGGCCGCACCGCGGCGCGCGCGATCAGGTCGTTCAGCAGGGTATTGCAGGCGCTGCTGGGCCCGACGAAGCAGCCGGCCACCTTGCAGCCCGGTTTGGTCCCGCCCGACACATTGAGGTTGGCCCACATCTCACGCGGCGCAGCCGTGATCCACGGCTGCCATCCGGCCAGCACCTTCTTCACGTTCCCCGCCCCGAAGTCCAGCACGAACACCGTCAGCGCCGGAGCCGGGTCGGTCGCGAAGGTGAACTGCGTGACCACCCCGAAGTTGCCTCCGCCGCCACCGCGCAGGGCCCAGAACAGATTCGGCTCCTGGGTGGCCGAGGCGGTCAGCGTCCTGCCGTCCGCGGTCACGACCTCGGCGGACACCAGATGGTCACAGGTGAGCCCGAACTTGCGTTGCAGCACACCGATTCCGCCACCCAGGGCCACCCCGGAGATGCCGACGGTGAAACAGGAGCCGCCGGGCATACAGCGGTTGGCCTTTCCGAGTGCGGTGTAGATGCCCCCCAGGGTGGCCCCGGCGCCGATGGTGGCGGTGCCGTCCGGCCGGACCCGCACGGTCGACAGACGCCGGAGGTCAATGGTGAGACCGCCGGGCGGTGCTGAGTAGCCGACGTACGAGTGCCCCCCGCTGCGGGCCGCCAGTGGGACCCGGTGCGCGGCCGCGAGCACCGCCTCGCGGACATCGGCCACCGACGCACACTGCGCCACCGCCGCGGGCACCCGGTCGTCATTGAGCGGATTGAACAGCTTCCTGGCGCTGTCGAACCCGGCATCGCCCGGCCGCAGCAGTACTCCCTCCAGCCGCCGGCGAAGGCCGTCCCAGTCCACGTTGTTTCTGACGGTGGCCGTCCGCCCACCGGTCCCTGGGGAACTCCCCTCGCCTCCATGGGCCCCGGTGCCGGTCCCGGATGCGTGGAACAGAGGATCCCGCGCCATGGTCACCATCTCCCTCTGGAGAGGCCAGGAAAGCGGGCAATAATCCGTTTGGTACGGATATCTTCACGCTAACACGGTGCAATAGCCCCCTCCAGTTGACGGCCCTGCGCCTCGGAGCCGCCGGGCAGGGCCGGTTGAAGCGTTGACGATCCCGGGGCGCGAGGGATGCGTCAGAGCCGGCGACCGAAGAGCTCCAGCAGATTGCGCCAATGGCGCTGGTCCGCCTCGGAGTTGTACGCGGCGGTGTCGGTCTGGGTGTAGCCGTGCCGGGCGCCCTCGTACAGCTCGCTGCGGTAGGTCACGCCGTCGGCGTCCAGGGCCCGTTCCAAGCGCGTGATCTGGTCGGCCGGCATCGAGTGATCGTGGTCGGCGTGGCCGAAGTACAGCTCCGCCGTGCTGCGGCCGACGAGCCGGTGCGGGCTGTCCTCGGCATCGGTGACCAGATGGCCGGCGTGGAACGAGGCCGCGGCGCCGACGCGGTCGGGGTAGGCCGCGGCGGTGCGGACCGCGAGCACACCGCCCATGCAGTAGCCGGTGGTGCCCACCGGGCCGTCGGTGACGAGGGGCGAGGCGGCCAGCCAGTCGAGATAGGCCCCGGCGTCCCGCATCGCCCGGTCGGGGGTGAGCTCCCGCATGATCGGGGAGAGCCGCTCGAAGACCGCCGACCGCTCCGAGGGGCCGATGAAGTCCGGCAGGTCGACTACGGGTGCCCGCCCGGCGCGGTACATGACGTTGGGCACCAGCACCGTGTAGCCGTGCCCGGCCAGCCGTCTGGCCATCTCCTTCAGCGCGGGGCGCAGTCCGAATGCGTCCATGTACAGCAGCACACCGGGATGCGGTGTGCCGTCGTCGGGGTGAGCGAGATAGGCGTCGGCGACGCCGTCCGGGGTGGGGATGTCCAGGGGGTCACCGTGCACGCTCGTCATGTCCGCACCTTTCCTCGGGCTCCGGGCGGCAGCGACGCGCAAGGCGGCCACCCGTCCGCCGGTGACACCTCGGCGGATTTCCCCACCGTAGTCACCCGGGGGCCGACCGCACGGGAACCCGAAGCCCCCCTCAGAGCGGCAGCCCCGTCCCCCGCCCCGGCTGATCTGTCGAGAGCCCACCACGGGCGCCCCGCAAGACTGTGCATGCTCGCACAAGTCCCTTGTGTTTCCCCTGTGTTGGAATCCAGTCATGGCCACTCCCGCTGCCGGACCACCCATGCCACCCTCCTGGAACGAGCCCTCCGGTCGGCTGCGCGCCGAGGTGGAGCGGTTATGCGAGGAAGCGCTGCGACAGAAGGACCTCGCGCATCGCAGAGCAGACTTCTGGGCCAAGGTCGATATCGCGCTCGGGTTCCCGGCGGCGCTCCTCGCCGGTGTCTCCGGGGCGGCCGGTCTGGCCTCGGTGGACGCCCGCATTCCCGCGGCGTTGGTGGCGCTGACCGCCGCGGGGTGCGCGGCGGGGGCCGGCTTCCTCCGGGCTGACAACCGGCGGGTGGCCAACAAGCGTGCCCGGCAGGCATGGGCCTCCGTCGAGGCCAAGGCCCGGATGAAGCTGGCGAAGGAACGGCTGGACCCCGAGGACCTCGGCGAGGTGCTGGAGAGGCGCCACATCGCGCTGGCGGCGTACGAAGGGGAGGACTTCCCGCCCGAGGGCCCACCGGCGGTGCCGGGCCGATAGCCGCATGCGATCGACGGGCCTACTCGACGCCCTTCCGTTCGGCCAGCTTCTTGAGGGTCAGCAGCTGCTTGCGCATCATGACGAGATCGCCCCAGGCGAGCAGCCTGCGGCGGATTCTCTGGGGGAGCGTCCCCTTGGCCTCGACCACGACCTTCACCACCAAACGGCAGCCGCCGCCGTCCAGCGGGCGCACGGTGTAGCTGACCGCCATCTGCCCATACCGTGCGGCGAGCTGGGCCGGGAGCACACCGGTGAGGTGGATGCCGGTCTCGAAACCCGTGATCTCGAAGACGAGGAGCGGCTGTCCCACGGCGAGCTCCGGCAGCCCCTCGACCAGGGTGCGCGGGCTCTTGCGTCCGCGGAAGTCGATCCAGTCATAGCTGTACGGCGCGATGGTCAACTGCCGTAGCCAGCGGAAGACGTGGTCGGCCGGCGCCGCTACATCAACGGCCCGCGTCCACCCCTCGGCAGGGACCGCCACAAGGCGATCGCAGGGATAGGGCGCCTCCTGCTCGGGACGGGTGGCGCCCCAGACTCTCCCGGACATGTCCATGCCGCGATCCTAGGGGACCGCTCGTTCCCCGGTTGCGGCCGGTCGCCGGACGTCAGTTGTGGCCGAACTTCCGCTGCGCCTTATGGGCAACATGCTTCGACATCGGCTGCTCCGGCTCCTGCGGGGCCGAGGACTTCGTCTTCCCCTTCGCCTCCGCGACGGTGCCGTGTTCATGGCCGCCGGTGCGGGCGCCGCGATTCTGCCGGCTCTGTTTCTTGCCCACGATCGTGCCTCCTGGCGGATCTCGAACGATGAGCCGGTACCAGACTTGCATGCGTGCACAGGGAGTGCATGTCGGCGGATCCTGAAGGTCGGCCCGACAGCTCGTGAAGGTCGGCACGGTCAGCGATCTGTCTCCGGAAACTGCGCCTGACCAGGCGTCATGGGGGATCTACGAGCGCCGTCATGGCCGCGAAGGCCGTCGGCTTCCGGCTCAGGATGCGCGGAGGAAGCACCCCGCGGACAATGAAAGAGGCGGGGATCCGTAGCGGCGCGCACGCAGCCGCAGCCGCCACCCGCCTTGCACGCCCCACGCATACGGGGCCTTGATTCGGGGCACCGCGGAGCCCCGTTCCGGGGGCGCGCTCTCTTCTGGAGGCGCCGAGATGCCCGTGCTGTACTTCGATATCGGTGAAACGCTCGCGGATGCGAGCATCGGGGCCGACGACTCCCTGACTCTCCACCCGCGGCCCCGCGTTTTCGAAGTTCTCGATGCGGTGGCGGGTCTGCGGAGAGGCATTATTTCGAACCCGGGCCCCGGGGAGGCCGCACGTGCCCGCCTGGCAGCGGCCTTGCAGGCGGCCTTCGCGGGACGCTTTACGGACGAGAGTCTCCTGCACTGGGGCCCGAAGACCGCGCGTGGGATCTTCGACGATGCGGTGGCGAGTGCGGGTGTCCCGGCCGATGACTGCGTATTCGTCGGTGAAGCCCCGGAGGAGCGTGCGTTCGCCCGCGAAGCCGGGATGCGGGCTGCCGCCCACCCGGTATTCGCGCTCGCCGCCGTCGAGGGCCGCCCGGTGTTCTGGGCGAGAATCGAGGTGCCGGCCGACCGGAGTCTGGCCGACCTGGAGGCGATCGCGAATGCCGCCGAAGTCGTTCCGGTCCATGTGGCCTCCGACCGACTCGTCCTCGTCATGGCGAGCGCACGCGGGGTGAACGCGCTGGAGCAGGGCGGCTTCCCGGCCGACCTCCGGGGACAGGTGGCGGAGACCACGGCCTTTCTGATGCGCGACGACCGTCCGGTCTCCCTCCCGGAGGCGTTCACGGAGGACTCGGCGACCGCCAGGGCAACGGCGGAAGCCACCATGCGTGCCGCGGCGGCGTTCGGCTTCCTCGCGAGCGCCCTCGATGAGCCGGAACGGTCCCTCGTCCCGCTCGGCCCGGCCCCGGGCGGCGCCTATATCGCCGCCGTGGCCGGTACCCCCGTCGAAGACCTGCACCCCGCGGAGGCGAAACCCGGCCACACCGAGCGGCTGCTTCCCGACCCGGCTCTTCTCTCCCGGCCGGGGGAGGCCCAAGTCCGGGGATTCACCGATGAGTTCGCGAACGGGGTGCCCTCCCCGGAGACCATTGCCGCGGTCCGGGCGGCCATCACTCCCGCGGCCCTGAGCGGCCACGTCGCCCGTATCTCCGGTGTCGACCCGCTCGTGGAGGGCGACCCGCTGACGGTACGCAGCCGCGACGCGTCGAGTCCGGACAACCCCCTGGTCGTCAGCGCGCTCGCCCGCCGGCTCCATGACCTCGGCCTCACGGTCCGACGGCATGAGTTCACGTGGCACGGGCGCCGGCTCTCCAACGTCGAGGCGGAGTTCCCCGTCGCGGGAGCGGACTCCGCCGTACTCGTCACCGCACATCTCGATTCGACCGCGGCCCGGGGCGAGTTCCTCGACAGCAGCGGCCGGCCGCGCCCCTATGACCCCGCTCGTGACCCGGCACCCGGCGCCGACGACGACGGAAGCGGTACGGCGGCGGTCCTGGCCGCGGCCGAGTGTCTGAGCGCGATGATCGCCGACGGCAGGGCCCCGGCACGGACGGTGCGCTTCGTCCTCTTCAACGCCGAGGAGCAGGGCATGGTCGGCAGCAAGGCCTATGCGCGCGCGGCGGCCGCGGCCGGAGACCGGATCGTCGGCGTGCTCCAGATGGACATGATCGCGGGCTTCCGGGGCGGTACCCGCACGATGGAGATCCACACCGGCTCGTCGGTCCCCGGCCCGGTCGTGGGCGCCTCCGACGCGCTCGGGGGACTCGTCGCCCAAGCCGCCCCGGCGCTCGCGGCCGACTTCTCGCTCCAGTCCCTCGCGGGTGCCGGCGACCCGGCCGCCGGACGGAGCGATCACGCGAGCTTCCATGAACGCGGTTGGGCGGCCGCCGCCGTCTGCGAGAACTTCTTCGACGACACGGCGCCCGCGACCGGCACCCGGCAGTACCACATGCCGGGCGACACCCTCCTCGACGAGGACCACGACACGGACTACGCCGCCGGGATCGCCCGCACGGTCGCGGCGGCGGCACTCACGCTCGCGGGCCTCTGAACCCGCACAAGGAGCACGCCATGAGCGTAATGATCGACAAGCGGAACAAGAACTACGACCGCTTGGCCAGTGTCGCCGAAGCCGACGCCTTTCTCGACCACACCGAACGCGTGGCGGCAGAGGTCGACCACACCCTCGTGGCGGACCGCAGCAAGGTGAACCGCTTCACCGGCCATCTGACGGAGCTACGGGTGGCCGGTGCGCCTGGTTTCACCGGCCTGGACGAGTCGGTGCCGATGCCCGACACCGGCTATATCGCCCAGGCCAAGCGGTACGTCACCTCGGTCGCCGAGGCGATCGGCTTCGCGGCCGGTGAGCCGGCGGAGTTCGAGGCCGACCCGAATGTGATGACGACGAGCGAGGGCCTGCGCGTCGTGAGCCTCCAGCAGGTGCTCAACGGCATCGAGGTGTGGGCCATGGCGCCGAAGGTGTGGCTGCACGAGGACGGCACGGTCGACCGGGTCATCGGCGACACGGTGAGCGCACCGGCGGACCTGCCCTCCAGGCCGACCGTCCCGGCCGAGGTGGCGCTGCGGGTGGCGGCCGCGAAGGCCGCCGAGCCGACCACGCTCCGCGGAGTCTTCGGCGACGACGAACTCCCGCGGCTCGACATATCGGCCGGCTTCGAGCGCCTGTCGCACCAGGCGCGGAACGACCAGCCGATGACGTTCGGCAAGGGGCCGTTCGAGGAAGCCGTCCCGGCCCGGCTCGTCTACCTGTACATGGGCGACGATGCCCGCCTCACCTGGATGTTCACCTTCTCCCGGGAGAAACTGGCCGCTCAGTACCACGCCTTCGTCGAGGCCGACGACCGGACGCAGAACCCGGACGAGCCCGAGATCCTCTACTTCTACGACACGGTCCGGCACGCGGTCGCCGGACGGGTCTTCCGGCGCAACCCGGCCGAGAGCACCTTCGACACCGTTCCGTTCCCGCTGCCGACGGACGACTATCCGACCGCGGTACCCAGCGGACTGCCCGCCGGCTTCCCGCTGCCCTGGGCGGAGACGCACCAAGGGAAGGTCTCGACCGAGGGCAACAACGTCCGCGCGCTCAACGGGACGACCCGCCGCCCCGTCGAGGTCATCGTCGATGACGCCGGCAACAGCCTCTTCGACCCCGCACAGGACAGCCCCGAGCAATTCGTCACCAACATCTTCTACTTCTGCAATTTCGCCCACGACCTCTTCATGATGCTCGGCTTCACGGAGGACCAGGGCAACTTCCAGACCACGAACGTGACGGGCCTGGGGCAGGGGGCGGACCCGGTCCGGGCCCTCGCGCACCCGGGATCGGTGTTCGGGACGGCCAACATGGCCACCCGGGCGGACGGCCTGGAAGCCGTGATGAACATGGGCCTGGTCACCGGCACCGGCCGCCACACGGCCGACGACTTCGACGTCGTCCTGCACGAGTTCTGCCACGGGGTGTCGAACCGTCTCGTCGGGGGCCTGTTCGACGCGAACGGGCTGGAGGAGGACCAGTCGGTCGCGATGGGCGAGGGCTGGGGCGACCACTTCGCCCTCACCACCAGGAACTTCTCGAACCCCCAAGAGCGCACCGTACTGGGCAACTGGGTCGTCAACCGGTCGAAGGGCATCCGGCAGCGGCCTTACGACTCGCAGTACCCCGGCACCTTCGGAGACATCGGCAAGGGGCCGGGACAGGTCGCGGGCGCCGGCAACAGCGACCTGAGCTATCAGGAAGTCCATGACGTCGGTGAGATCTGGTGCGCGGCACTCATGGAACTGACCCGCAAGGTCACCACCGCGCTCAACAACAAGGAGCGGGGCTACCAGGTGACATGGCAGGCGGTGGTCGACGGTATGAAGCTCACACCGAAGAACCCCACCTTCCTCGTCGCCCGCGACGCCATCCTGCGCGCCTTCAAGGCGATGAAGGGCGGCCCTCTGACCAGTGCCGAATACACATCGGTCCGGAAGGCGGCCTGGGAAGCCTTCGCCCGCTTCGGGATGGGCTTCGACGCCTTCTGCCCGAACGCCACTTTCACCGGCTGCCGGGGCGGCACCGCGATGCCGCCGGCCGGACATGAGGACTAGCGCGACGCACGGTTGTCAGCAGGCCGCCAGCCGGACGATCTCGCGAGGGCGTGATTCGCGCTCGTCGAAGGCGAGGTCCAGTCCTGCCGACATGACGGCGGCGAACGACGTGGCGGAGGCTTCCTCGGACTCCCACTGCACAATCGAAACGACCGCGTCGGCGGACTCCCAGCAGTCCGCCGACAGACATCCCGATGTCCCCCGGAACGCCTCGGCGACCTGATGGACGCGTGCGATGAACTCCGCACGGTGAGCAGCGTGCGGATAGTGGTGCGCGACCATTGCTACCTTCATGATTCTCTCCTTGGTGGTGTGTGGTGGTGGGTCTGGTCCTGGTTCTGCCAGGCACGCCCGATCATCCGCATCAGCGCCGGATCCACGATCAGATGTCGCAGCGGCCGGATCGCGGCCATGTAGGCCCTCCCGAACAGCCCGTTCGGCTTCACCAGGACAGCCATCTGACCGCGGTAGCCGCCGGACCCGTCCGGGACCCAGCCGATGTGCATCACCGCGTGCACGGTCCGGTTGGCCACCTCCGCCGCCCACTCGTTGTCCGTCAGATAGACGGGGGTGAGCGGGAGCGCCCGGAAGCCGGGTCCGGGCGCGGCGGCACGGAGATCCGCCGGCAATCCGTCGCGCAATGTCGGCACCCGTGCGCCGAGGCCGGAACCGGGCCGGTCCCAGCCGAGCAGCGACCCCAGCTTCCAGCGGAGCGCGAAGAGCGCGCGGGTGGCACCGGAGAATCGCCCGCTGCCGGAGGTCATTTGCCGCACCAGCCGGGTGAGCTCATCAGGTCCACCGGGCGTCGGCAGCGCCCATACGTCCTCCAGTCGGAAGTCGGAGGTCAGGGCGTGGATCCGCCAGGGATGGGAGAGATGCGCGGAGTTCGGGATTCTCATCGGTGGACCGCTTTCCGTGGGGCCGAGGACTGCCGGCGCCGGTCCCATTCGGCCATCAGGCCGAACAGGGCGAATCTGTCGAGTACGGGCTGGTCGGCGTGGATCTCGCGGTAGCGCCGGTAGATGTTGACCACGACGCGTTCGGCGTCCAGCCAGTCGGCGTACTCGGCCAGATCGACGCCGAATGCCGCCTCCTGGAAGTCGAGGCCCTTGGCGTAGGCGGCGTCGGCCTGTTCGACGATATGGCCGAAGTAGTCGCGGACGGCGCGGATCCCGTCGGCGTCCGTCACCGGGCCGTGCCCCGGCACCACCGTCGACGCGCCGAGGCCGAGCATCGCGTCGCAGGCGGCGATCCAGTTGGCGAGGGGGCCGCTCCATACGATCGGGGTGCACCCGATGAACAACAGATCGCCCGCGAAGAGCACCCCTGCGTCAGGAAGGTGCACCACCGTGTCGGCCTCGGTATGGGCGGGCCCGAGATTGAGCAGTCGTACCTCGCGACCGCCCACGTCGACGGTGAGCCGCCGTTCGAAGGTCCGGTCGGGAGTGCGCAGCCGGATGCCGCCGAAGTCGAACCGACCGAAGCGGTCACGCAGATACGGCGTGAGCGTCGGCCCGAGATCCATGACCTGGAGGGCCGCGGTCAGTTCGGGTGCCATCTCGGTGCGCATCTCGTGTGCCGTTCCCTCGGCGGCGATGACGCACACCGAACCGGGAAGCAGCTGGCCGCCGTGGGTGTGGTCGCCGTTGGCATGGGTGAGCACGGCATGGCTCAGCGGGTGTTGATCCGTCACCGGCCGCATGCCCGAGAGCATCTCGGCGGTGAGCGGCAGGTCATAGAGCGTATCGACCAGCAGGGAGGCGCCGTCGCCCGCGATGAGCCCGGCGTTGCTCCAGCCGTACCCGCCGTCGGGCAGCAGCCACGCCCAGACGCCGTCACCGACCTGATGCAGCCCCTTGGTATACGGCAGGGGGGAGGCAGCCGGGTTGACCCGCGGCCGCCGGGGCGGCGCGGTGGGATCGGGCCGGGCGGCGAGCGGATGGGGCGGGGCACCGGCCCGCACGCTCTGCCGTACCTCGCCCAGCCCCTCGGCGCGCAGCGACACCACATCGCCTTCCTTGAGCCAGCCGCGGAACGCCGTGAGGTCGCCGAAGTCGAGGTGTTCCAGCAGACAGCAGCCGGGAACGGTGCCGGAGCCGAAGACATCTCCCGGCTGGAGCTCGACTCCCCGGGAGGCGTAGGAGATGACTTCGCCGAAGGACCAGTCCATGGCATCGGTACGGCCCGCACCGACCAGCTCGCCGTTGACCTCGGCCTGCACCTGGAGCGCAAGCCTGCCGTCCGGACCGAAGGGCAGCTCGTCCGGCGTGACCAGCCACGGCCCGAGCGTGGTCGCACCGTCCTTGCCCTTCGCCTGGCCGATCTTGAGCTGGCCCTCCAGAGCCTGGAGGTCGCGGGCGCTCCAGTCACAGAAGAGGGTGTAGCCCGCGATATGGCCTTCGGCCTGTGCGGGCGTCAGATCGCGGCCCGCGGTGCCGATCACCGCACCGATCTCCAACTCGAAGTCGAACCAGGCGCTGCCGGGGGAGATGGGCACCTCGTCGTACGGACCGAGGACGGTGGCGGGGTTGGCGAAGTAGAAGGCGGGGATCTGGTACCAGGCCCGCTCCAGCGCTTCCGGGGCGCCGACGGCCTTGCGGCAGGCGCGCAGGTGGTCGAGGAAGCACAGGCAGTCCCGGAGGGACGGGGGTCTGGGGAGCGGGGCTTTGAGTGTGACGTCGGCGAGCGCGACGACGTCGGCGGGCTCGGCGAGGGCGCGCTCGCCGGTCTGCCGCAGTGTGGGGCCGAGCAGTTCGAGGAGGGAGGTGCCTTCCGGTAACGCATGGATCAGGTCGCCGTTGAGGACGCCGGTCCGGTCGCCGTCCGCTGTGGCGTAGGTGACGAAGCGCAAAATGACCTCCCTGTGTTGGCCAGCATAGAATATTATTGCTAGCACAGAGGAGGTGTCGTGACAACGCGACGAGAGCAGACCAGTCACGAGAGCAGCGAGCTGATCCTCAGGGCGGCGGCGGAGCTGTTCGCGGCGAAGGGCTACCGGCAGACCACGTTCGCCGACGTCGCCGAGCGGTCCGGAATCAGCCGGGGATCGATCCCCTGGCACTTCGGCAGCAAAGAAGGACTCCTGCTGGCCGTTCTCGAACGCTCGGTGGACCTGATCCGGACAGGGCTCCCCGAGGAGCCGGCGGAGGGGGCGGAGCCGGAGGAGGTGGCGGCGGGCTTCGACCGCCTGATGGGCGGCGCCGACGCCCTGTTCGCCCAGCCCACCACCAAACTCTTCGTCACACTCCTGGTGGAGGCGCTGGAGCCGGGCTCCCCGATCCACGGCCGCTATGTCGAGATCCACAACACCCTGCGCGACCACTGCCGGCGCTGGCTGGAACGGCTGCCGCTGCCACCCGGGCTGTCCGCCGAGACACTGGCCGTCACGATCATCGGCGCCGGCATCGGCATCCACCAGCAGTGGCTACTCGCGCCCGAACGGGTTGACCCCGAGCAGGCGTTGGTGGCACTGCGCACGCTGGTGGACGGGGCGGTGCTGTCGGCCGGGGAGTGAGTGGGGGCGCGGTGCGCGAGTTCCGGCTCGGGGCAGAGGACCCCGCCGCTGTTCCCACGGCCGGCCGCCCGCCCCTCCCCTGAGAGGCATTCACGAAAACCCCACGCAGATGTACAACCATTCACATCTGTCCCGGGTCTGGTCTGCGGAGTCACCGGACTCCAGACCGATTCGGGTCCCGCCGACAGCGTCCGACGCCGAGGGGCCCCTTCCCTTTCGAGGAATACATGCGCATTCGAGCCACTGTTGCCGCACTGTCCGGCGCCCTGGCCCTCTCCGCCCTCACCGTCCCGGCCGCACAGGCCGTGGACGCCCCGGGCGCCCGCGCCGCCAAGGCGCAGCTCTCGCCGTTCCTCGCGAAGTCTCCCGCCAAGGCCATGGCGGACGACGCGCAGGGCGACACCGAGATCACGAACGTCACCGTCAACGGCGGCAAGGACATCGTCGTCGGCACCAGCCTGAAGAAGACGTACACCGTCTCGGTGACCGCCACCGACCCGGCCGGCATCTACGACGGCTACGCGTTCCTGTGGCACGGCACCGACCTGAAGGACGGTGTCGACGGCGCCATGACCCCGGGCGTCGACCACGGCACCTGCAAGACGGTCAACGCCACGACCGCCACCTGCTCGGTCACCCTCGTCGCCGACCCGAAGTCCACCGTCTACGGCAACATACTCGCCGGCCGGTGGCGTGTGTTCGCGTCCGCGGTGGGCAAGGACGGCGACTTCGTCACCAAGGACACCTACAAGTCCTCCTGGGTCAAGCGGGCCGCCCGGCTGACCACCAACGCCTCGCCCGAGCCCGTGGCGAAGGGCAAGACCGTCACGGTCACCGGCGCCCTGACCCGCGCCAACTGGGACACCGACACGTACGCGGGCTACACCCAGCAGCCCGTACAGCTCCAGTTCCGCAAGACGGGTGCCAGCAGCTACAGCACGGTCAAGACCGTGACCTCGGACAGCCGTGGCAACCTGAAGACGACCGTGAAGGCGTCCGCCGACGGCACCTGGCGCTACACCTTCGCCGGTACCTCGACGACCCCGTCGGTGACCTCCACGGGTGACTTCCTCGACGTGAAGTAAGAGGCGGGAGGGGGGAGTTAGGCTCCCCCACGCGACTCGCGCCGACCGTCCGGAACAGACGAGCAACCGGTCCGTTCCGGGCGGTCGGCACCGCGGTGGACGGGAGCGCGGCTGATGGCACCGCGGCCGTCGGGACGGCGGCGGAGGGGAGCGCACCGAGGCCCGCTCTGCCTGCCCCGGTGCGTGTCGCGCCCCATGTCGGGTACCCGCCCCGCATGGAGAACCTGCTGAGGGAAGCCACGCATCCGTACGCACCTCTGGCCGCTCCGCACGGGACGAGCGGCGTCCTGTTCACGCTCGTGGGCGTCCTCGTCGTCGCCCTGCTGATCGCGGCCTTCGCATGGGGACGGCGCATCAGGTCACGCGAACCGGGCCCACCCCACCCTGAGTCACAGCCCCGGCTGCCGGGCGGCGAACCGGTCGGCGATTCCATGGAGAGCCGCGAGCCCGAGGAACTCCCCCGGACGGACCACCGGCGCAAGCCCCACGAGCTGCAGGGCAACGGCATCGACTCGCGGCGCCGCGGCTAGGGGGCGTACCTCCGCCACGGTCGCCGGGCGGGCCGTCGGCGCGGTGGGACCCGTCGCTGTTCAAGTGAAGAGTCGCTGTTCAAGTGAAAAACAGTGGTGCCTTCGGCATGGCGTGGTACGCCGTTGCCGACCCGTGAGTATCCAGGTGCCATGACCCTTCGTCACCCCGTGGAAAGGGGCGGAAGTCAACGGGGGCGGTTCGCCGAACTGGCCAGGAAATCTTCACATTTCACCAGCTCTCCCGCCTTCTTCGTGGTCTGCCTCGCTCTGATCGCGCTCTTCCTGGCCGTCCATTTCGCGCGTCTGTCGCTGGGATGGCAGCTGCTGGTAGGCGATTTGATAACGGCGGTGACGCTGCTCCTCCTCGCGCTGCTGAAGAATTCCGAGCTCCGCGCGGAACACGCGATCCAGCGGAAGCTCGACGCCTTGGCAGCTGCCCTGCTGGAGTCCCGGGAAGGCCAGGGCGGCGAGGCGGCGGAGGGTCTCAAGAAGGTGATTCGCATGGAGGACGAGACATAGCGCCGTGCGAACGAACAGACGGGTTTCTACGGCCGCCTGGCCACCTGCGCGGCCGGTGAGAGAAGCAGGGCGATGACAGCGAAGACGGAACGCGACGCCGAAAAGGCCGGCCAGGATTACGACGCCACCCCGTATCTGCCCCGACGAGGTGGTCTGCCCGCGCACCGGCGTGCCGCGGCGGACTGCCAGGGGTGCCCGCTGTTCCTGGATGCCTCCGGCACCGTCTTCGGCTCGGGGAGCGCCTCAGCGCGCCTCATGCTCGTCGGTGAGCAACCCGGTGATCAGGAGGACCGGGCGGGGGAGCCGTTCGTCGGGCCGGCCGGGCATCTCCTGAGGAAAGCCATGAGAGAAGCCGGTCTCGACGAACGGCAGGCGTATTTCACCAATGCGGTGAAGCATTTCAAATTCACCCTGGCCGAGCGGGGCAAGCGCCGCATCCACAAGCCGCCGTCGCTCCGGGAGCTCACCGCCTGCCGTCCCTGGCTGACCGCCGAACTGCATCTCGTCGACCCCGATGTCGTCGTCGCGCTCGGTGCGACGGCGGGCAAGGCGCTGCTCGGGCAGTCGTTCCGGGTGACGAAGGACCGCGGCGCCCTCATCCCGCTGCCGGTGGGGGACCGGCCCGCGTCCCGAAGCGCGGCCGACGGCGGCAACGGGCTGGTCGTGGCCACGCTCCATCCCGCGGCGATCCTGCGGTCCACGGAGCGCGAGACCGCGTACGCCGGGCTCGTCTCGGACCTCGGGGTGGCGGCCGAAGCGCTGCGCTGACGCATGCCGCGGCCGGTCGGAGGGCGGTCACCGCGTCCAGGCAGGCCCGAGGCAGCCTCCTGGCAACGTCCGCCGCCCAGGGCCGGTACCGGCGGGCGCGGGCGACCGCCGTTCTCTCGCGAGGTCTACGGATGCAGGACGACCTTGGTGTACCCCTCGATGCGCTTGTCGAACTTGTCGTACGCCGAGGGGGCCTGGTCCAGGGGCAGGTCGTGCGAGACCACGAAGCTCGGCTTCGCCCGGCCCTCGATGATCATGTCGCGCAGGAACCGGTTGTAGCGCTTCACATTGCACTGCCCCGTACCCATCCGCAGGCCCTTCTCGAAGAGCTTGCCGATCGACATCAGCAGCATGCCCCGCTTCGCCTGCTCGTCCGGGCCGCCCGGATCCGCCGGCACGTACAGGCCGGGTACGCCCAGGGCACCGGTGGCGCGGACCGTGTCGACGAGCGAGTTCAGCACGGTCGCCGGTTCCTCGTGTGCCGCGCCGTGCGCCATCGCCTGGTAGCCGACGGCGTCCACGCCCTTGTCCGTGCCGACGCCCTCGGTCTGATCCTTGATCTGCTGCACCGGGTCGCCCTCGGCGAAGTTGACCGGCACCGCGCCGATCTCCTCGGCCTTCGCCAGCCGCTCGGGCACCCGGTCCACGACGAAGACCTTGCTCGCACCGCGCAGCAGTGCCGAGTAGGCGGCCATCAGCCCGACCGGTCCGCCGCCGTACACCGCGACTTTCTCCCCGGGGCGTACCTGGGCGAGTTCGCAGCCGTGGTAGCCGGTCGGGAAGATGTCGGCGAGCAGGATGAAGTCGGTCTCGTGCTCGTTTCCCGGTGGCAGCTTCAGGCAATTGAAGTCGGCGTAGGGCACGCGAAGGTATTCGGCCTGGCCGCCCGACCAGGGGCCCATGGCGACATAGCCGTAAGCGCCGCCCGCAAATCCGGGATTGACGGTCTGACAGAATCCCGTGAATCCCTCGACGCAATTGTCGCAGAATCCACAGGCGACATTGAAGGGCATGACCACCCGGTCGCCCTCCTTGAGGGAGGTGACGCCCTGGCCGAGCTCCTCGATGATTCCCATGTTCTCGTGCCCGAAGACGATGCCCGGCTCGGCTGCCGTACGCCCTTCGTACATATGCAGGTCCGAGCCGCAGATCGCGGTGGAGGTGATCCGTACGATCGCCTCGTTGGGATGCTGGATGCCTGGCTTGTCGACATTCTCGACCGCTACCGAGAACGGCCCTTTGTAGACGACGGCTTTCATTGCTGCCACCTCCCGCTCAGCGAAGAGTGCGCATGGATTCCCCACCCCTTTGACGTGAGCTATCACTCATGATTCTCCGGTCTGCTGGGCGGGGCAAGCCGCTAATGTAAGAGGGAATATCCACTTTCTGGCATCGCAATGTCGCACCGAGCAGTGAATGAGGAGGGCGAGACGTGGCAGCACAGCGACTCGGGACTTTGCTCGTCCCGGTGCCCGGCCTGTCCGGCACCACCTACCCGCCCGGTACCACGGTTACGGTCCGTGGTCGTGGTGCGACTGTCGATGCTTTTGTGAACGGCGACTGGCTCCCCCTTTCGTGGTGGGAGTTCTCCGACGGCCTCCGTGAGGACATCGCCGACCGCTGACCCGCCCCACCTGCGACTTCGCCATGCGCCGCCGCCGCGCGGCCCGCGGCGGGCGGCCGTCACAACCGGGTGATGATCAAGGCGATGTCGTCGCGGGCACCACCGGTGAGACCGAGGTGGGCGAGCAGCGCGTCGGCCAGGCGTTCCGGGCTCAGGGCCCGGAAGCTGCTGAGCGCCTCGGTCAGCCGGGAGAGCCCGGCGTCGATGTCCTCGTCGCGGCGTTCGATCAGCCCATCGGTGTACAGCACGAGGGTGTCCCCGGGGAAATAGGCCAGGCCGGCCTGGGGGCGGGGCACGTGCTGGGGCCGGGCGCCCAAGGGCGGGTCGGTGGCCTGGTCCAGCAGGTCATAGCTGCCGTCCGCGTGCACCAGGATCGGGGGCGGATGCCCCGCGTTGCTGTAGATGATCAGGCGGCTGCGGGGATCTACCAGCGCTTTGACGGCGGTGGTGTTCAGTGCGCCCTCGACCGATCGGGCGTACAGCCCCAGCACCTCCAGCGCCTGGGCCGGCCGCTCCAGGGCGCGGATCGCGGCGCTCAGGGCGCTGCGCAGCATGCCCATCGCCGCGGCGGCCTCCAGGCCGTGCCCGACGACGTCGCCGACCGCCACCGCGAAGCGGCCGTCCGGCAGGTCGACCATGTCGTACCAGTCGCCGCACACATTCAGCGATCCGGCGGCGGGCAGATAGCGCACCGCGACTTCCCGGTGCCGGGCCAGATCCGGTGACTGGAGCATGGCCTCCTGGAGAGTGACGGCCACCTGGCGCTCACGGGTGTGGGCCAGGCGCAGCTCCTCGTTCAGCCGCTGGAGCTCGCGCGCCCTGGCGTACAGCTCGGCCTCCAGGGCCTCACGCTCGGTGAGCTGCCCGGTCGGCGGCCGGTCGCCACCGGCCCGGGCCTGGACGAATGCGGTCACATCCTCGACCCGGTGAATGATCCACGCCACCGCGCCGTCCGGCCCGAGGATCGGCGTATTCACCGGGGACCACCAGCGCTCCTCGAACACCCCGGGCCTGCCCATGAGCGGGATGTCGTACTTCTGGAGGGCCATCGTGTCGGGCTCACGCGAGGTCAGGACCCGGTGCAGCGAGGCGTCCAGGTTCTTTACGCCGTCGGCCTCGGGATCGGCGGGGTTGTCCGGGAAGGCGTCGAAGATATGCCGCCCGAGCAGGTCGTCCCTGGTGCGCCGGGTCGCGTCCAGGTAGGCCTGGTTGACTTCCACGATCACCAGGTCCTGCCCCAGCACCAGGTAGGGGCTCGGCGTGGCGGCGAACAGTGCCGCGTAATTGATCCCTGACATCGCCGCCGTCTCCCTGCCCTTCTCCGCGCCGCCGGCTCCGCCCCCTCACGCTACGGTCCGACCGCCTCACCCGCCCGCTCAACGGCCGCCGGTGCCCCGCGCACGCCCGGGCGGAATCCGCTGGTGGCGCCGGTACCGCCTGGCAAGGACGCCGGGCCCCTCCGCCGCACCGCCTCCACCATCTGGCTGCGCGGACGCAGCCTGGTCGGCTCTCCCATGTCGCGCACCGCGCCCATTGGCAGTGGAGTAGGAGATGCACGGCCACCGCCGGTGGGACGCGCCCGGCTGTGGGTAGGCGACCTTCGGCACAGGCAAACGCCCCATTCGACAAGGAGCGGCACCATGCCGGCAGGTTCGGACAAGAAGCGTGAGCGGCAGTACGAGCACATCAAGGAGAACGCGCTGGAGCACGGGGTCTCGGAGAAGCGCGCCAAGGAGATCGCGGCACGCACCGTGAACAAGGAACGCGCCCGCTCCGGCGAGGCGCAGTCCGCCGGCAAGGTCTCCACCCGCGACCCCAAATCCGCCTCCCGGCGCGGCGGTGAACGCTCCCGCAGCGGACCGCAGGGCCCGACGAAGGACCAGCTGTACGAGGAGGCCAAGAAGAAGCACATCGACGGCCGCTCCCACATGAACAAGGAAGAGCTCCGCAGGGCTCTCGGCCGCTAGGGCCTCTGGCCCGCCGATGCCGGCGCCCGCGTCGAAGCCCGAAAAGACATGTCGTTCCCACGGATCGTGCCCTAAAGTGCCGTCCGCGCCGAACCCTTGAAAGCGTGGTGGCTCCGGATGTTTCCAGCGGGAAACACCGCCACCCGATGGGTGCCGGATTCCGCCCGGCAGGTGCTGCGGACAAAGGAAGGAGGGGGTCGCGGTGACATTCCGAACCTGGCCGCCCGCCCGGAAAGTCCGGGAGCACGGGCGGCGGTTCCGGAAGGAACGAGATGTCCCGTACGGACAAGACGAAGCCGCTGTGGGTGCGCCATGCGGAACACCACCCCCGGCCGGTCCACGATCACCGCTACGGTGCCTGTGATCTGCCGCCGCACCCGGCGCAGGAGGACACCGACACCCGCTGTCGGTGGGAAGACCCCGGCATGCTGCTGCTCGGCCGCACCTGCTGTGCGGGGTGCAATGTCCGCGCCTGCATCAAGGAGCGGCAGCAGATGGTGAAGGCCGACAACCGCAAGGAACGCTACGCGGGCCGGCGTACGGCACGTCGTTTCGTCGCCGGAGTGGACCGCGACTGACCCGGCTCTCGCCGGCAGTCGAAGAAGGGATCAGGACCCCAGGAGCGGCAGGATTCTGCGACCACCTGAACGACGGTTCCTGTCGCCTGTTCCCGGTCCGCCTCGTTCAGCGGGGCGGCGAGCACCGCACGCAGGAGGGCCGCGAGGTCCTCCTCGTGCGGAACGCTTCCATGGGTGTTCTGGGTTGCGGGCTTCGCGGGCCCCGGCCTCCGGCCGTGTTCGTTATGCCAGGGGGTACCGGTGGACGGGCGGCAGATCGGGCAGCAGGCCGGGCCAGACGACATCCAGGACATGGGCGCTGGGTGTGAACAGGTCGGCGGCAAGAGTCGGGAGGTCGGCGATGTCGTGCCACTCCCAGCGGCTGATGAGATCCGGCTCCCGCACGGCCGGCTCGCCGCGGAAGTCGACGACGCGCACCGCGGCGGTCACCCGCGGCATGCCGTGTACGGCGTCCATCAGGATCGCCAACACCCGTGCATCGGCTGCCCCGGCCGTCAGCCCGGTCTCCTCTTCCAGCTCGCGCACGGCGGCCTCGGCGAACGATTCGCCGCCGTCGTTCTTTCCGCCGGGCAGCTCCCACGTCCCCTTCCGAGACCTGCCCAGCAGCACATGACCCGCTTCATCGGTCACCACGACGCCCGCGCCGGTCAACGCGTGTGGGGACGGGCGCCCCTTGCCCCGGTAGGTCACCGGGCCCGAGGCGGGGTCGCGCAGCACGAGGAACGCCAGCCCCGCGGCGTCATGTCGTTCGGCCGTGTGCCACCCGGCGGACAGCAGGGCGATCTCCTCCTCGTCGAGCGCGATGCCGCGGCGGTCGGCAGGCACCGCCGCCGCGACCGGGGTGATGACCACGACCGCGCCGCCGGGGCTGAGTCGTTCGCGCAGCCGGCGCATGACGCGGGTGCGGTCACCGATGAAGGCGTAGCTGAGCCGGAAGGCGATCAGGTCGTACGAGGAGTGCAGGCAGTCGAGGGGGTCCCGCTCGATGTCGCATCGTACGAACCGCACCGTGCCGGGGGCCGGTGGTGTCTGTTCGGCGATGCCGAGGGCAGCGGGAGCGTGGTCGAGGGCATCGACGGTGTAGCCGGCGGTCGCGAGGTGCCGGGCGAGTTCGCCCAGGCCGCAGCCCACGTCCAGGGCATGGCCGCCGCCGGGCGGGGCCGGGACCAGTTCACGGAGCAGGGTGACTTCGGCGTCGTCGAGCGGCCGGAAGGAACGCCCTTCTCTGTAGTGGGCGTCCCATGAGTCCTGCGTCACGTATCCCATCGTGAACTGCCTTTCCGTGTATTGGCGGAGCCGGACATGTGGCCGCGTTCAGCGGATGCTCCCAGTTCACACCTTGCGGCACCCCCGGGCCCCGGGCCCCGGACCTTCAGCCAATTCCGGTGTCAGTGCTCGCCCTTACAGTGTCCGCATGACCGCTGAGACACAGCCGGAGAACTCCCCGCCGCATCTCCTCCAGAAGTGGCTCGACGAACTGCCGTATCAGCTACTGCTCCTGGAGAGGGTGCTCCTCCCCGAGGACTTCCCCTTCGACTACGGTCCCCTGTCGCTGGACGCGCTGGAGGCTCAACTGCTGGAGCAGGACAACTCCGGCCAGGAGAGTGAGAAGCGGGCCGAGTTCGTGGAGAGTGCGGCGGCCTTCCTCGGTGACGTCCTGCTCGGTGTCGCGGGTGGTGGGTGGGGCTGGAACACCCGGCCGGTCGAGGGTCGCCCCGGGCAGCCGGTCGTCTGCCCGGACCCGGAACTGGAACTCTCGCCCGTCGCCCCGATGTTGCTGATCGCGTACGCCCTCCGGGTCCGTACGGGGACCGCCTTCGCCGAGGAGATAGCGCGGCTGCGGCAGGCCGTGACGGCGCGGCAGCAGGCGATACCGGGTTGGCAGCCGGTCAAGGAGCACACGCCGCTGGTGGACCCCAGGGAGGCGCGGCCGGAGGATCCGGTGCTGTCGGCGTGGCTGGCCGAGCGGAGCGAGGCACTCTCGGCCTGGGTCAAGGAGGCCTTTGACGGAGCGTGGCGGTGGAATTACCACCCCGGCACCCTGGACTGGCTGGAAGCGGTCGTGAAGCAGCGCTTCGCCACGGTGGCGGAGTTCGACGCCGCGCGGGACGAGCCGTTCGTGCAGGGTGCTTGCTGGTATCTGGGCGAGGTGATCCGGCGCAACAAGGGAGCGGTGTGGCAGTACATACCCTTCGACCCTGACGCCGAGCCCGGGGCCCCGGGCTCGCGTGAGAACGTGTGGACCGAGGTGCCGTTCGTGGATCAGCCGGACAAGCGGCTCGGGGGCGCGGCGATTCCGCTGGAATGCCTGCGTGAGCTGCTCCCGGCGGGGGACGGGGACGTGGAGCCGGGCGAGCGGCAGCGCGGGCTGACGGACGAGCTGTTCTGGTTCAGGGCGTCGTCGTACGCACATGTGGGGGCGCTCCTGACGCGGCTGGGCATGGTGTCCCGGGAGAAGGTCGACAGCGTGCTCACGGAGTACTCGCGCTTCGCATACAACGAGCTGACACCCCACGAAGTACCCGGTGCGCTCGAATCGTTCGGCGTGGCGATCTCAGCCCACGCGGACGATGTCGACGACCTGGAGGGGAGCTACACGAGCCTGCTGCAAGAGGCCGCGGCGCTCACCGACGGCGCGGTCACCATCACCGACGTCACACTGCACGGCGGCGAGTACGGCGAAATCCTGGAGTTCGCCCGCAACGGTGTCCTGGTGACCCAGGACACCGAGCACCATTCGTTCGACTACCTCGACCATCTGGCGATCTCGGAGTTCATGGGCCACGTCGATCCCGACCCCGACGACGACACCCGCCGGTTCTACCTGGCCGACTTCGTGTACCTCAGGGAGGCCACTTACGACAGCTACTACGTCTTCGCCACACCGGAACAGGCCACCGTGCTGGAGAAGGAACTCGGCCTGGATCTGCGCTGAGCGAGCCGAGCCACCGGGCGAACCGAGCCGGCCGCCGACCGGACGCACAGAGCCGACCGGCGATCGCCCCCCCGCGGCAGGACTTCACCGCTTGGAGGGAGCGACGGCCGCCGGGACTGGCACCATGAACGCCCATGGATGATCAAGCAGCCCCGACCGCCCAAGCTCTTCACCTGATCGCGAGCCGCTACCCGCAGGCCCTGGGAGCGGTACTCGGCGGCTCAGCCGCTCAAGGCCGTGCCACTGCGACCAGCGACCTGGACGTGGCCATCCTGCTTCCGGACTCGGACACCAGCCGCCGCGAAGTGATCCGCCACGACGGCCGCCTGGCCGAACTCTTCTTGCACACCCTTGCGGACCTCCCCGGGTTCTTCGAATGGGACAGAGCACGCCGCCGGGGCACCGTTCTCTTCATCTACGACCAGGGCCTGACCCTGATGGATCCGCACGGCCAAGTGACCCGAGCACGCGCCCAGGCCCGCGCGGTGCTCGCCTCCGGCCCTCCACCCCTCACCCCCACCGAGTGGGCAAGAGGCCGCTACGTCCTCACCTGTTTCATGGACGATCTGATCGACACTCAGCCGGCCGACCGGTACGAACAGCTCTCCCTCGCCGACTTCATCCTGCGCGAGGCCGCACACCTGCTCACCGCCCACCACCGTGCCTGGACAGGCATCGGCAAATGGCTGCCCCGAAGGCTCCTCAGCGCTGACCCGGTACGAGGCAGGGCCCTGCTGGACGGCCATAAAGCAGTGGCCGAACACGGCGACCCCGCCCCCTTGTCAGCCGCAGCCGGGGAACTGCTCGACCTGGTCGGCGGCCCGCTGCGAGAGGGGTACACACAACGCTGGGGTGAATGACTCGCGACGACGTCTTCGGACAGCCCAACTCGGCCACGGCCAACCCGCGTTCCGTCGAATCTCCACATGGCTTGTCACCGCCCTTCGCGCCGGCAGGGGCACAGACCCGCAGGCCCAGGGCCTCCACCGATCCTTTGCCGGTGCGCGTCGGCCTCCCCGCGCTTTCGAATCTGATCGAATTCGGTGTACCTGCTGTGCGACAAGTGCTTGAATCAATCCGGCTCCGACACCGGGCAGCGCCTGGGGGAGGGGGCATTCCATGACCGGGAAGGCCCCACCCACGTCGGTAACACCGTTGATTCAAGGGGGAGAAGAGCAGATGAAGCGCAACATCATGCGGACGGTGAGCGCGGCGGCGCTGAGCACGGTGGGACTGATCGGGATCGGCGCGGCCACCGCGGACGCCACCACCGCCACTCCGGACGTGCCGCACGCAGCGGCAGATGACTCCGCGGCCCCGGCCGAGGTGGGCCTGGCCGCTGCCAAGTTCTATTTCTTCAAGGACGACGACCGGCACGGCGGCTACGCCTATGTCACGGGTTCCGACCGCGACCTGCGGAACAACCGCTGGCTGAGCGGACCGCACAAGGGCCGCACGATCGACAACGGCACCAGCTCGGTCAACAACACCACGTCCCACTTCGTGGTGCTGAGCGACCATCCCGGCAGCTGCGTCGGGCCGCACTACTACTCCAACGCACACAGCTCCGACAACGACCTGTCCAACAACGGGTTCGACAACAAGGCCAGCTGCGTGACGTTCCGGTAGCAGAGCAGTGCGGTGGGGCGTCCGGCAGCGGCCGTCCCACCGCGCCGCAGTGCGTAGTGAGGCCACCATGCGATTCCGTCATACCGCCGCCGTTCTGGCCCTGTTGGTGCCGGCCACCGGGTGTTCGTCCGGGGTGGTGCCCTCCCCGCCGCGCCACAGTGCACCGCCCCCGGCCGTGCCGCCCGCTTCGAAGGAAGTACGCCGCCTGGTCCTGCCGTTCGACGCCTACGCGCTCTCCGGCCCCGATGTCCACACCATCGAATCGGCCGAAGACGTCCTGATCCGCGGCTGCATGCGCGCCGAGGGGAAGGGATGGACCGCGCTTCCCCAACCGAGCGCCCTCGACCCGGACCCGCCGCAACGCCGCCGCTACGGGGTCATCGAGCCGGAGGTCGCCCGCCGGTTCGGCTACCACCAGCCGCCCGCCCCGCCCGAAACCGCTCGGCGGGACGAGATCTGGCGCGCCCGGGAGAAAATGCCACGCGCCGCGCAGCTCGCCGCATACGGGAAGGACGGCGTCAGCGGGTGCTGGAAGAAGGCCCACCTCCGCCTGCTCCGAGACGTCCCGAAGAGCAGCACGGCCCTGTTCAACCGCCGAATCCGTGAGGAGTTCACCGCCTCCCAGAAGGATCGCGCGGTGAGCTCAGTCGTCCGCTCCTGGAGCGCTTGCATGAAGCGGGACGGATATCGCTATCCGGATCCGCTGGCCGCCGCCGGCGACGACCGCTGGGCGAAATCGCCCCGGCCTTCCCGTCATGAGATCGCGGTGGCACAGACGGACGTGCGGTGCAAACGAGAGACCCGTCTCGTGTCGGTCTGGAGCAAGGCGGAAACCCGGTTGCAGCACGGTGCGGTGCGCAGTCACGCCGCGGAATTCCAGAAGCTTGCTGCCCAGAAGGCCGGCTGGCTCAAGGCCGCCCGCAAGGTCCTCCGCAGCGGCGCCTGAGGTGCGCCGCCGCGGGCGTGCGGGCCGCGTGTCACCCGATTGCCGGACGGTGCGGTAGCCGATTTCCGTGAGCGGGCAGAGGTCAGTCCCAGGACGGAGCTGACCAGCGACCCGAGCAGGAGCGTGGCCGTGGCACGGCTGATGGTGGACGGCGACGAGCTGGTGATGGGGCTCGCGTGGTGGGAGAAGCTCATCACCAGGCACGGAGACGTACGGGTGCCGCTGGCCGCCGTGGAGCAGGTGAGCATCCAGCCGGACTGGTGGCGAGCGCTGCGCGGCATCCGCGTCCGTACCCATGCACTGGCGGTTCCGGGCGCACTGTGCTTGGGAGTGTGGCGGCACGGTGACGGCCAGGACTTCCTCGCCTTGCGCCGCCCACGCCGGTCGCCGACGGTCGTGGTGGACCTCCGTACCGCGGCCCCGTACGCGCGGGTCGCGGTGTCCTGTCCACCGGGGTCACAGATGGTGTCGGCCATCAACACAGCCCTGGACCGTCAGCGACGTGCGGAGGCCGGTGAGGATTCCTGAGGGGGTTCCGATACCGCCTCGGACCGCTCGCTCCGCGACGGCCCGCTCGCGCGGCGGGCATTTTTTCCCCCGGCCGTCGCCACTCGAACTCGGCACGACGCCGGTTCACCCGACCGGCCCTTCCGCGATGGCCCAGGGGAGTGCCCTCGTGTTCCATGAGCAACGGATGGAACCGGACCCACGGCACTGGCGGCGGCTAGTTCCCTGCCGTCCAGTCCCCCCACCAGCACCAGGGAGAGGCCCATGTACGAGATGCGCGCCGGCCCCTCGACGACCGGCAGCTCAGGACAGGTGTGGCACGTCATGGCCAAGCACGACGCCCGTGCCACCTTGTGCGGCCGCAAGCTGGCTTCGCATGGCCCCAGGCCATCGGAGCAGGAAGACGACCCCACCGCACGCTATTGCTCGCCGTGCATGACCGCTTTCCGCGAGATTCTGGACATCAATTCCGCCCCGGCGCACGAACACCGGCCGACCTGATCATCCTGACCGAGCCCGGGGAGTGCTCAGCGAGCCTCCCCGGGCTCGATCGCGGACGGGTATGGGAGGCTACGGAGCCGGAGAAGTCGGCCTGCTCGGGTGGTAGCCCTCAGCGTCCGGATAGACGTCCCGGTATATGGCGCGGGAGACGGTCTCTATCGTTTCGATCCCGTAGTCCCACCCCTCGTTCGTGGGGTGTCCTTCGGGGACCCGGTTGTTCTCGGTGAGGACGACCAGCCCGGAGTCGTACCCGTTCTCCGTGAGGGCTGCCATGCTGTTCACCTTCCAGTCACCCCTGTCGAAAGAGTCGACGTCGGGGTTCTGGCTGCGCTGTAGCCAGCCGTCCTTCACATGGATGACGGAGTCGAGCGGAGCGCCGGCGGTGGCCCCCCAGCGCTGGATGCTCTGCACCTGATTCATGAGCTCAAGCGCATAGGACCGGCTCTTGCTCCCGAGGACCGAGTCGTCGTCACCCGTGAAGAGGCGCAGAAGCTTGGCCTGGTCGTCCGCGGTGACCTGGGTGAGGCCCCAGGAGCCTTCCTTGTCGAGGACGGTGTTGCCCATTCCGGCCTCATCGAGGAATTCCTGGATCTTGACAGGGTCCGGCTTCTTGGGATCCTTCAGATCGGACAGCTGCTTCCACAGTGTGGTCGCGGCGGTGTTGTCCGAATCGATGATCATCTTGCGTGCGAGAGCGTCTTCCGCCTCGGTGAGGGTGCCGTCCTTCTGGTACAGCAGCGCCCCGAGAATGATCGTCTTCGCCACGCTGGCCGCGTCGTACTTCTTGCCGGCGTCAGAGGTGCAACTGGTGCCGGTGGGCCGGTCGAAGAAGGAAAGCGACGCCATGCTCTTACGGTTCGCCAGCGCCTCGGCTATATCCGCTTCCAGCTTCTTGGCCAGCTTGTGATGGTTGGACGTGCAGTGCACCTTCGAGGTAACTGCCGTGGCCCGCTGGGGTGCCGCGACGGAAGGCGTAGCCGCTGCGACGGGTCCGGCGACCGCGCCGGCTCCTATAGCGGCCGCGGTGAGGGTGGAAGCCCATCTCATTTCTGCTCACTGTCCTATCTGGGGGCAGGGACAATTGGCTGGTGGAGTAAGGGGATTGGCGCTGCTCTCCGGCTCGCGGGGCAGAGCGGGGCAGAGCTGGGGGGCAGCGCACAGCAGGGGGTGTGCCGGGGAGCGTTCCCGGGTGGCTGATGCCCCATCAATTCGTATAACTGGCAGGGGTTTTGCCGCCGGTTTCGCATCCCCACGGCGTTGCCGTCAGGGCGCGGGGGCCGGGGCGGGGGTCCACGCCCTCCGGCACTCGTCAGCCGCGGCCGGTGAACTTCTGGCCGACGCCGAGTTGGCGCAGGTCGGTGAGGACCTTGGGGTCCTGGGCGTCGAGCCAGTCGCACAGCTGGCGGAAGGAGACCAGCCGGACGTCCTTGTGCTTCTCGTCGGCGATGTGCTTGATCGCCTCCTCGACGGCGTCCATGTAGATGCCGCCGTTCCACTGCTCGAAGTGGTTGCCGACGAACAAGGGGGCGCGGTTCGTCTCATACGCCCGCTGGAAGCCGGCGATGTAGGCGTCGGCGGCCTGCTTGCGCCAGCGCGGGTAGTTGGCCGGCGGGCCCTTGGTGGAGTTCTGCGACTGGTTGTACAGCATGTTGTAGTCCATCGAGAGGACCCCGGCGGGGAGGTTGCCGAACGGTATGGACTGGAGCGGGAAGTCCCAGATGCCCTGCTTCTTGGTGGGCCAGACCTGGAGGCCGCCGGGCGAGCTGGCGTCGTAGCGCCAGCTGCGCTTCCTCGCCGTCGGCAGCAGGTTCTCCTGGCCGAGCAGGCACGGCGTGCGGGCGCCGACGAGTTCCTTGCTGTAGTCGAACGGCAGCGGGTCGAGGTCGGTGAAGCCGGTGTTCGTCCGCCACTTGGTGACGAAGTCCATGGCCTGCTGTATCTCGGAGTCCCACTGGGCGGGGGTCCAGTGGGCGACCGAGCCGCTGCCGGTGCCGCAGAAGTGGCCGTTGAAGTGGGTGCCTATCTCATGGCCCTCCAGCCACGCCGCGCGCAGGTTCTTCAGCGTCAACTTGATGTGGTCATCGGTGAGGTAGGGGATGTCGGAGGCGCCGACGGGGTTGTTCGGCGGGTGGTACAGGCGCTTCTTGGACTCGGGCAGCAGATACAGCCCCGAGAGGAAGAAGGTCATCGAGGCGTTGTGATCGCGGGCGAGCTTGCGGAACCGGGGAAAGAGGCCGTTGCCCACCTCGCCCGCCCCGTCCCAGGAGAAGACCACGAACTGCGGCGGCTTCTGCCCCGGCGCCAGCTTCTCCGGCGCGGACGGCTGGTGGGGCTGCTTGCCGGTATGCGCGGTCGAGCCGTCGCCGATCGGCTTCGACCGGGGCTTCTGCTGCCCGGGCTTGGCCGCCACCTTGCCGGATTCCGACGAACCGGAGGGGGAGCAGCCCGCTACGGACAGAGCCGCCGCCGCTCCCACCCCGAGTCCGAGCATTCCCCGCCGACTGTAATCACGCATAACGGTCCTCATCGCATTTATTCGCCCTGAAGTGCCCCAGTGGACGCCCAGAGAGAGGGGCTGATGGATGCCGGGGTTCCGTTACGGCGGCGAAACTCAAAAAGTGGACCACGATGCCACGGAGGGTCGCTATCCGGTCACCGATGGGCGAGATCCGGCACACTGCCGGGCCTCCGCTGTGCTGCGGAGCGACCGGTGCCGATCAGCCGGATTCCCGCCCCGCCGCGGTCCGTCCCACCGTCAGGGCCAGCCTGCGCACCCTGCGCCAATCCATCGGCGGCTTGCCGCGCGGCGTGCCGGGGCGGTGGCGGGGCAGCCGTACGCGCAAGGCGCCGGGTTCGATCCAGCAGCGTACGGGGGTGGGCACGGTGAGGGCCTCGCCGTCGACACCGGCCGGGATGGCGGGTGCATCGGCGTCGATGACCACCTCGCGGGCGGTGGTCGAGGTCAGGCCGGGCCCACGTCGGCCGCGAAGCATCGCGGCCGCCTGCACCGCATTGTCGACCGTGACACCGAGCACTCCGAGGACGCCCGAGTCCAGCCGTTCCCGCCGCCCCAGACCCGCGGGATCGCCCATCCGGTAGGGGTTGTTGCTCACCAGGACAGCTTGGGGACCGTCGACGGACACGGCGTCCGTACGCACCTTCAGGTCCGGGCCGCTGTGGTGGGTCAGCAGGTCCGGCAGCATCTGGAGGATGGTCCTGGCCTTGTCGTCGCGATAGGCCGGGCTCTGCACCACACTCGCGTACGCGCCGAAGGAGGCGTTGTTGACGAAGACACGCCCCTGGCCCTCTGCCGTGGGCTGCCCGACATCTATGAAGCCCAGGTCGATGCGCAGCTCGACACCGTCGGTGAGCGCCTGAAGGCAGGCAGCGGGATCCTCGCGGTCGAGACCGAGGTCCATGGCGAAATGATTGCGGGTGCCCGCGCAGATGACGACGAACGGTACGTCGCGTGCCGCCGCCACACCCGCGACCAGCGCCTGCGTCCCGTCGCCGCCCGCGACACCGAGCAGGTCGGCGCCCTCATCGACGGCCTGCCTCGCCAGCTCGGCCACATCCTGCGGCTGCGTGGGATCCAGGACGACGACCTCGGCGCCGAGAGCCCTGGCCTGCTCCGCCAGCCGGAATCTGCCGACCTTACCGCCGCCCGAGCGCGGATTCATGAGGAGGAACGGGCGTCTCGGAGGGGCGACCGGCCGCTCCGGTGTGCGCGCCGGCTCGGTGTGCGGTGCCAGCGCTGTTCTGCCTGTGAAGACGGCGAGCGTCCACAGGGCGAGCGAGACCAGCACCACCCACAGCAGTCCGGCGACCGCGTAGAGCACCAGGACGACGACCGGTGTGGCGGTCGCCAGGATGAGCGCGAGCACCCTGATCGCCCCGGTGTGCGCGAGCACCCACCACAGCCCGGCCGCTGTGGCGGCCAGCCCGGCCGCCCCCACGCCCACCAGTGCGATGCTCCGGAGCCCGGCAAACACCAGCAGGACCAGCAGCGCCGCCGCCCCCGCCACCAGCGCCAGACGTGCGGCCCAACGCCTGTCCACCCGCATACGCCTCCCGCCGACTCCGCAGCTTTCCCCCTTCCCCTCCATTGCACGTTCGCAGGCGGCGAAGCGCATCATCTGGGGCGGGCGGACCTGCCCGAAAGCGCGCGTGGCGCTCAACGGCCGGGCGTGCGGGAGGCGACTGCTCAGGACGCAGGATGTGGAGAAGGACTTCACTACGGCGACGAAAGGATGTGTGGCGCGGATGCGGCAGATACGGCAGGTGCGGTGGCTGCGAGCGAACGGCAGGGCAGGGTTACCCGTCACAGCGCTGCTGGCGCTCTCCCTGGGTGCCGGTGGCGCGGTCGTGGCCCAGGCTCGGCCCGCGGTCGCGAGCGGGGTGCTCCCGGGACCGGTGACACCGGCGGCCCGTATGACGGAGCCCGTCACTCCCAAGACCGCGCACCTCAGAATCACCGAGGGCCAGGTCGGCGAGGTCGGGCCCGGTGGGACGATCCGCTACCCGGCCGTGACCAGTTGTCTGACGGTGACCGTCCGCCTCCAGGACGGTGGCAAAGTCGGCGCGCACGCCAGCTTGTTCCAGGTGCCGGGGGAGTACCGGTCGGATCGGATCCTCGCCGCCGTCAAGCAGCGCATCGGGGCGCGGGGAGTACGCGAGGTGGAGGTCAGGGGCGCCGTCGGTGCCTGGGATCCGAGCTACTTCACCAGGGCGATCGAGAGTTACGCAGCGGGCGAGCCGGTGCCCGTGCCTACCGGGCCCGACCCGGAGGGCCTGGCCAGGGCGGTGGCGGACGGGCTCGGGGAGCCGCGGGGAAAGGTGACGGTCGAGGACCTGCCCGACGGCGACCAAACGGTGGACTGAGCCGGGCCGGCCCTCCCGCGTGGCCGCGGCCGGGCACAGGGGTGACCCGGCCCCCGGTCACCTGCCCGGTCCGCCCTGGTCACCGGCTTGGTGACCAGGGCGACAGGCCCGCCGCGGAGGAAGCCGACAGCTCACTTCCCGGCGGGCGCCGGGGCGGCCAGTAGCCGGGCGGCCCGGACGCGGTGCAGATGCACGACGATGTCATGCGACCGCGCGAGCGCGATCCGGTACTCCGTCCCGGGCCCGGGATACGCCGTGCCGATGCACTTGGTCGTACGGGCCGTGGCCAGCCAGGTGCGTGCCGCGGGCGGGGCGGTGCGCAGGTCCAGGACGTAGTCGCGGTGGCGCACCCGGTCCAGGGTGTACTCATTGCTGCCCGGTTTCGCGGGACCCACAGCGAAGGCCCGGACCTGCCCGTCGGCTCCGGTGGCGTTGAACGAACCCCGGTCGAAGGTTATGCCGATGCTCACATAGCGGGTGCCCAACCTGTCGCGCAGAAAGCTCCCTTGCACCTTGGGGTAGTGCTTCGGGTCGTGGGTCCGCAGGGCGACATGCCCATCATGGGCCGACAGCAACGTCTTGTCCCCGGTGTGCTTCTGCCACCAGGCCACGTTGTCCGCCATGATCGCATCGCGGTAGCGCATGGCCGCCGCCGCTTGCTGCGGATCGTCGAGGTCGAAGGCGTAGCCACGGGCCGTCTGGTCGATGGCGGTGGCGTGCTGTACGGCCCAGGCGTGCGCCTCTCCACCGGCGGAACCCGCGCCGGGCTGCTGCCGCTTGAGCAGGTTCAGCGCGCGCTCGGTCCGGTGGGCTATCTCCTTCCGTTCGGCCAGCGGCCGTTTCAGATACCCGTTGATATGGGCGTCGACGGTGGTCGTCGGCCGCAGACCGCGGTAGAGCTCGGTGAAGAGCGGCAGCAGCGCCGGGTGGGACTTGGCCACATAGCCGGTCACCCGGTCATAGAGTTCCGGGCCGGCGTACCCGAAGTCATCGCCCATGAACTGGACCGGGTCGTGCGGATGCCGGCTGTTGTAACCGCGCATCCACGTCAGCAGGTTCAGGTAGTCGGTGTTGTTCCACCAGGAGTAGTTGCTCTGGAACTCCTCGCGCATGATCTGCCGAGGATCGCCCTTGCCGTGCAGCACATAGTCGTTGAGCCGTAGCCCGGTGCTCCAGCTTCCTTCCAGGGCGAAGCTGCGAAAGCCCTTTTCCTCGACGAGGTAGCGGAAGACCCGGTGCTTCATGGCGAAGAACTCATGCGAACTGTGGGTGGCCTCGCCCAGACCCACCACCCGTGCGTCCTTCACCATACGGCCGACCGGGCGCAGATCGTCCAGGCTCCCGTGGGGCTCGGTGGTGCGCAGCGGGTGCGCATCACGTTCCAGCGCGGGTACCGGCGACTGCGCCGGAGAGGGGGCCGCGGCGGCGGCCACCGCGCCGAGCGAAAGGAGCAATGCGAGGAAGGCTGACCTGTGTTGTCTCATCCCCCAAGACTTGCTGCCGGGCGGGACGGGGGCCATGCGCCCCACCCCCGAATCATGGGTGGGGTTGTCCCCACCGACCAGGCGTGCAGCGGCCCACCCGCCGCACCGGTCCGGTCAGCTCAGCTGCCCGCCGACGCATACGGTTCGTCTCCGACACGGACACGGACAGGGACACGTGCAACGATCGCGTTCATGAGCAGTGCGGGAGGTGAGCGGATCGCTGCCGGCATCCGATCGGGTGCTGACGATACGGCGCGCGGAGAGCATGGCCTACCAGGACGACCGCGACGAACTCGCCCTGCACGAGGCGACGACAGGCGAACAGATCGCGCTGTTCGACCTGGAGGAGATCGCCGTTGACCCCGACTACGACGAGTTCGACGACGCCTACGTCCTCGATTCCGGCCATGTCCTCGTCACCGGCAAGCTGAAGCCGCAGGGACGCACCCCAGGAATCTGCCACTGGCTGTTCAAGGCGGCAACGCTCCAGCCACTAGGCCGGCTGCGCTACCCGGTACCGGTCAGCGAGGACGTAACCCCCCTCGGCGACGGCGCCTGGCTCACCCGCCATGGCGGACAACTCCATCACTGGGCGCTCGGCTGACAGCGGGGTACGGGTGGGTGGCGCGGGCTTCCCTTGTCTGAACCACGGGCGGGCTGGCTGGCCACCCTGCTCACCCAGTACGGCACCCACTCCGCTCGCGGCCACGCCTCCGGCCTGGGTATCGCCAGCTGGTCGGCGCCCCCTGGGCGCTGCACGGCCGGCGGGCGGGGACCCCCGTCGGAGGAGGCTCCTCAGCAACACTGCCAGGTGAACATCGCCCGGTCGAAGCGGCATTCGGCCAGGTCTTCGGGGCGTATGAGCCAGTAGAGGGCACCGCAGTCACCCCACATCATGTCCGCGTCGTGATCCGTGTCGAACTGCGCGAGCAGCACCCACCGGAGGGCCTCCTCCTTGATACGGGGGTCATTCCACGGCGGGTTCCCCAGCGCGCCGTGGGCGACCTCGGTCTCCACCTCGCCCTGCACCGGGTGCGCATGGCCACCGATGCGGTGCTCCGTGCCCTCGAAGTGCTCCCCCAGGGCCTCCTGGAAGTCCTCGTCCCACACCGGATGGTCATCGGGCATCGGCGCGAACTCCCGGTAGACGACCGGGTGCCAGAGGTGTGGTGCCGTCGTCTCCACGCGTGCGGTCAGCGGTACCTCGGGGTACGGCTGAATGCCCTCCGGCGCCGTCCGCTCGGCAACGGGAACACCCGCAGGTATGTACAGCACGCGCGCTCCCGCCCAACTGTCGGGCTCATCGGGAGCGACCACGGCACAGCCGTCGTCCAGTTGCCCGTCGAAGTAGAAGAAGGCCAGCGTGCCGTCCGTCGGCATGGCGATGTCGAGGGCGCCCGAGGGCAGCACGGCACAGTCGAGTGAAGCAACAAAGGCAAGCGGCCCGTGCCCCTCCCACACAGGCCACTCCTCGCCCTCCGGCAGCCCCGGCAATCCACCGAGCCGGCCGACGACTGAGCCCGCCCCCTCCGCCTTCTCCAGGCGCAGCCCGGGCCGCAGCAGCCCGATCCACCGCTCGGCGATCTCCTGGGGCAAGTACTCGCGCGCGAGCGCGTGCAGTGCATCGACAGTGCTCTGTGTCATGCGAACCATGATGCCGGGAGCCACTGACAACGGGCTGTCCCGTTCCTGCCCAGCCGGGCATGGACGAACAGCCATCGACGCGCGCGCTCGTCGAACCGCCCGCCACCGGCCCCGGCGCGCTGTCGACAGCGCTGCTGGTCACAGCCTTGAGCAGAGTGACTGTGACCAGCCGTTCCCGACAGAGGCTAGGCGTCATCCGCGCCCTCGTCAGGCACCCAGCGCAGTACATCGCCCGGCTGGCAGTCGAGGGTGCGGCAGATCGCGTCGAGCGTGGTGAAACGCACGGCCTTCGCGCGGCCGTTCTTCAGTACGGCGATGTTGGCGGGGGTGATGCCGACGGCATCGGCGAACTCGCCCACAGACAGGCCGCGTTTGGCGAGTTGGAGGTCGAGATCGACGATGATCGCCATCAGACCACCTCGGCGATCTCGGTCTGTAGCTCCGTCGCCTTGTGCAAGAGGCTGCGCATGATGACGATGAGCATCGCGAACGCTGCCCCCACGCCCACACTCGCGGTCGCTGCGGCCAGTGCGCCGAGGACCTCCATGCCGTCGCTGGGGGAGGGGATGTCTGTGAGGGCCAGGTGTCCGGTGACACCGATCGCCAGCAGTGTCGCGACGAGCGAGCAGCCGATGATGGTGTCGACCCATCGGAAGGCCCGCGGAGTGAAGATCGCGTCGCGTTCGACCATGGTGAGCAGCATCCACACGGCGACGAGCGCGACTTGGACGCAGGCGATACCGGCGATCGCCACCGTCACGTAGGGCGCGGCGAACGGGGCGTAGGGAGGGAAGCGGTCGACCTCATCGGCTGCCGTCGTCGGGAGGACCACGAGCTGGCCGAAGAGGCCGAGCAAGATCACTGCGGCGATGCCGGCCCGGAGCGCGGCGATGTAGAAGCGATGCATGTATCGATTATCGATTGGTTTCGATCGAAAATCAATCGATGGCGCCCCCGGGGTGCGTGCTGTGCTCCCTCCCCGCCGGATGCTGCTCATTGCGTCTGCGCGCAAGAGGTGGCACCTGCGCCGGGCTCGGGCGGAAGGAACTTGGCTGCCTTGGCGGCGAGTTGCTGGTGGAGGTAGGGCGCGGCGTCGTCGGGGCGCATGCGGGCGAGAGCGACCAGGCCGGTGATGATGACGTCGGCGACCTCGGCGTGCACGTCCTGCCAGGTGTGGCTGTCGCCCTTGCGGGGGTTGGTGCCGCGGACGCCGATGACGGCCTGGGAGGCTTCGCCGGTCTCCTCGGCGATTTTCAGCACCTGGAGGGTCCACTGCTGGGCGGCGTCCAGACCGCGTTCGCCGTCATGGGCGTTGAAGCGTCGGGCCAGGCGGGCGACGGTGTCCCAGGTGTCGCTGTGCATGGTGGTGTCTCCTTTGGCGGGCGGGGGTCAGTGGGAGGGGTGTTGAGGGTGCGGGCTGTGGTGGGGAGCGTCGGCGGGGTGGATGGTGCGCGCAGGGCGGAGCCGTTTTGCGGTGGCGTCGGTCAGGTCCAGCCCCACTCGGTGTAGAGGCGTCCCGCCCGGATGCCGTCGATCGCGGCGCGGGCGTACGGCACGAGTGGCTCGGGGAGTGCCTCCGATCGGCACCAGCTCCAGCTGACGCACCTGTCGGGTTCGAGGACCTCGGGTGTTCCCGTCCAGTGCCGGGCGCGGAAGACCAGTTGCATGCGCGGCGGTGTGCCGGGCGTATCGACGAGATGGACGGCGTGCACATACGCGACGTCGCCGGGGTCGATCAGCAGGCCGGCCTCCTCGCGGGCTTCGCGGACGAGGCAGGCGACGGCGGATTCCTGTTCGCAGTGGCCGGCCAGGAAGTGCCAGGTCCTCCCTGCGTAGGCGCAGTCGGGGTGGCGCAGCCCGAGCAGGATCTCGCCGTGGGCGTTCTCCAGGTAGAGATGGACGCCGATGGTGTGGGGGACGGGCCGTCCGCTTGTGGCCGCTGCCGACGGGGAGCGTGGGTACGGAGGCCGAACGGCGGCGGTGGTGGTGGTGTCAGCGTCGGCGAACGTCATCGACGGACCGGGGTCGTCGTGGCCGGCGTCGGGCGACTCGGCGTGGCGGCGGACCAGCTCGCGGGTCGATGGCGGCGGGGCCGGGTCGGTCTGTGACGTCTGGTCGTTCACGGGTGCGCTGTCCTCGGTTCGGGGTCGGAGGCCGTGGACACGGCCTGGTAGGCGGCTGCCTGGAGGGTGAACATCTGGGCGTAGTCGCCGCCGAGGGCCATGAGTTGCTGGTGCGAGCCGGCTTCCGTGATCCGGCCGCCGTCGAAGACGAAGATCCGGTCGCACTCCACGACGCTCGCCAGCCGGTGCGAGATCAGCACGGTGATCTGATCCGCCCGGTTCTTGTTCCGCAACACCGCCTGATATACCGCGTGTTCGGCCTTGGGGTCCATGCTCGCGGTCGGTTCGTCGAGCAGGAGCACGGGAGCGTTCTTGTACAGCCCCCGCGCGACGGCGATCTTGGCCCATTGGCCGGCCGACAGCTCCTGGCCGCCCCGGAACCGTTTGGACAGCACCGCCTGCCAGGTACCCGGCAGACCGGCGATGACCTGCTCGGCGCCGGAGGCCCGTGCGGCGTCCCAGGCCCGTTGCGGATCGGCCTCCGTCAGCGTGCCGCGTGAGACCGTGAGGTTCGCCAGCGCGCTGAAGGGAAAGTGCACCGGGTCCTGCAACACGGTGGCGACGCGCGCCTGTAGCGACTCGGAGTCCATGTCCCGCACATCCACCCCGTCCCAGCGCACCGCACCTTCGTCCGCCTCGTACAGTCCGGCGATCAGTCGTGAACAGGTGCTCTTTCCCGAGCCGTTGACGCCCACGAAGGCGACGGTCTCCCCGGCGCGCAGCGTCATCGAGATGCTGCTCAGCGCGGGAGTCTCCTTGCCGGGGTAGGTGAAGCTGACGTCGTCGAGCGTGAGGGTGGCGACGGTCGCGGGCGCGGTCACCGCACGCCGACGGGGCTGTAGCCCACGGCAGCGTTCCTGGAACGCCAGGAGGTCATCGACCCACATGGCGTGCTCATAGACCAGATGCGCCACATCAACGAAACGCGTCAACGCGGTCTGTCCGGTCTGGATCGCCAGCACCGCGCCGGCGCCGGCCGCCAGGGGAAGCCACCCGGCGATCAGCATGGCTCCCAGCGCGACATACGTGACGCCGGTTCCGACGCCTCCCACGGCCCGGCCGGCCAGTGTCAGCAGCGCGGAACTCACTCCGAGGTGGGTGTCCTCCTCGGCGATCCGGGCGGTAAGCCGGCGGTGCTCGTCCAGGATGGCGTTCTGGGCGGTGTCGGAGCGCAGTTCGGCGGCGGCGTCCCGCTCCAGCAGCAGCCAGGAGAAGACCCGCACCCGGCGCTGGAGCGCGTTCCACCGCTTGAAGCTGTGGAACCGGGCCCGTGCCGTGCGGACGGCCGCGGCGCCCACGGGCAGGACGGACAGCAGGAGCAGGGGGAGGAGAGCGGGGTGCAGAGAGGTCAGGACGCCGGCCGTCCCGATGAGCCCGAGGAGGGTGGAGGCCAGCGAGACGACCTGGCCGACGATTTGCCGGGCGTAGAACAGGCCGCGGTCGGAGGCGCGGTAGGCGTCGTCGTGCCAGTCGGCGTCATCGACGACCTCCAGCCGGACGTGCGCGGTCAGCCGTAGGAAGTCGCACTCCAGCGCGGTGCGGATCTTCGGTGTCACCCGCGCCTGCGCGACGGCGACCCCGGCCTCCAGAAGCGCCCGTGCGGACAGGAAACCCACCACGAGCAAGATCTGCGGCACCGCGTTGCGGACCTTGTCCGGCGTCGGCCCGTGACCGAACAGCTCGCGCAGCACACCCACCGAGGCCACCAAGCCGAAGGCCGCCATCGCCGCGGAGACCAGCTGTAGCACCACGACGGCCAGCGTGGCCGAGCGGTCGGCCTGCCACGCCAGCCGGCCGATCTGCCGGACGATGCGCGGCAGCCGCACCAGGACTTCGCGGACCGTCGACTTGGCCGCGGCGCCGTCGTAGACCGACCAGTACGCCTCTTCCAACTCATCGGCCATATCTCCGTCTCCCGGCCCCGTGGGCACCGCCGTCGGTGGCAGCCCCAGTGGTGCACGGCGGGGGCCCGGCACGCCGGCTCGCTCATTCGGTGACGGGGACGCGGCCCCTTGCGCCGCGCTCATGCCGACCACCTCGTGGCCATACGGGACGAGCGCTCAACGAGCCATGCGGCAGCGTCAAGCACGCGCCTGCGGCGGAGGGCCGGTAAGAGCCCAGGCTGCCGCCGTTCGAACCCGGCGGGGCCATGCACGAGGACGGGCACAGGATCCATGACGTCTCCAGGAGGGCGAGTCGTGGGCACAGGTGCTCTAAAGAACGGTCGATTTGGCTCCCCGTAACGGGTGATGAGGGGGCAGATCGTGGATGCATGTTCTATTGGGTGGTGGAGGCCGGTCGTGGCCCTGATGGCGGGGCCAGGTAGCGACTCGAACGGTGGGTGCCACCCGTTCGTGGGATTGCGTCGGCCTGGCGGCCGGTCGGCCCGGGGTGGGTTTCGGCATGCGGCATGCGGCATGCGGCCGGGGGCGGTGGCGCCGATGTGCCCCGGGTATGCCGGCGGGCGCGGAAAATGCATCAGGTGACGGCGGCCGCCGGAGGCGGGGGCGCGTGCAAGCCGTCAAGCTGGTGGAGCGTCAACTGCGCGCCGCTCACTCGGAATACGGCTGTATGACGCCGCATCGCGCGGCGAGGGTATCGTCGGCTTCTCCCTGCCATCGCGGCGCGCTTTCCGAAGCATTGTTACGTTCTCATCATGTGGCGACAGAAAAACCATGACATGGGGTTCCAAGCATGACCTCATGACCACGCAAACCCCCCTCCGTGGCCCATATCCCCCCACCTCTGCGCTCCGCGTTCCCCTCGCGTCGTTAACCGACGTCTGCGTCCTGGTGCTTACCTCCCTGTGCGGCGGCGGCAATGGCGGGGTGAACGGCACAAGTTCCGTCTTCATTTCCCACGCTCCGCGCTCCGCCCGGTCCAAGGACCAGGTGGCCCCAGACAAGGGCGACTTGGGTGCACCGCGCGATGAACTCCACCGCAAGCGGCGGTTAACAGCGACGGATGAACGACGGATCAGATCCCTACCCATGGTGAACAAGGGCCGACGAAAGGCCGATACGTGAACACGCTGTGCCTGCGCCGTCTAGAGATCTTCGTTGCGGTGGTGGAGTGCGGGGGATTTTCCGCTGCCGCACGGAAGCTGTACATGAGTCAGCCGTCGGTCTCCAACCAGGTGCGGCGCTTGGAAGCCTCTCTCCAAACTACCCTCATCGACCGGTCGGGGGCACGCATCCGGCTGACCGCCAAGGGCGAGACCTTTATGTCGTATGCCCAACGCCTCATGCCCCTGGCCGAAGAAGCGCTGACCGCCGTGCGGATGACGGTGCCTTCCTCTGAGCCTCGGCTGCGAGTGGCCACCACCAACGATGCGGCCTCCTTTCTGGTTCCGGCCGTACTCGCCCGTCTCACCGCCCGGATTCCCGGACAGCGGTGGGACATCCACACGGGCGGAATGGAGCAGGTGACGCAGCAGCTCATCGACGGGGTGGTCGGCATGGCACTGCTCGATGGCGAGCCGAATGCACCGGGACTTGTCATCGAGCCCATTCTGTCCGAACGACTCGTCCTCGTTGTGGGCAGCGGACATCCGCTGGCTGACCGTCAGGCCACGGCGGAGGACCTGACAACGGAGCGGTTGCTGCTGCGGGAAAGCGGCTCCGTAACGCGTCACCTACAGAACGCCGCCCTGCGACGCTGGAACATTCAGCCTGTCGACAAGGGGGAGGCGTGGGGGAACGAAGCGCTCAAGCTCGCGGTGTCCGCCGGGCTGGGAGCAACTCTCATGTCCTGGCACTGCGTGGCGCAAGAAGTGGGTGATGGACGACTTGCGCTGGTCGACCTCATCCCCCCGCCCCCTAGCCACCCGATCGTGATGGCGCACCTCCTGGGCCGGAAATTCTCCGGCGTGGAAGAGGCTTTCGCGCAGCTTCTCTTCGACCTCAAGGAATAGCTGACTCTCTGTCCCGCCGAGAGGTCTGATGGGGAAGCGCAATATGCGGCACCACGTGGCGAGGGGGCGGGCGAATGCCGTCGGATGGCCCATGGCTCATGGCTTTGGCTATGAGCTCATAGCCAAAACAGGGGTTCTCGGGCAGGGGACCGGCTGCCAACAATTGGACCTGTCACACCATCACTGATGACGCGAACACGATGGGCGTCCGGAACCGGGTTGTGCAGCGGACGGTGTCGCCCCCGTGAATTTCCCGAAAGGATCGAGTCGTATGAAGAGGCGTAGCAAGGTCCTGCTCGGCCTGGCCACAGTAGCTGGTGCTTGTCTCCCGCTGGGGGCGTTCGCCACCACTGCGTCTGCGGCGGAGGGCACTCATATCCAGATCAAGCAGAACGCCGCGATAGCCGCCACCACCTGCTACACGTTCGTGGGTGCGGAGGACAAGAACTACTGCCACATCTCCCGCCCGATGGGCGATTCCGTCACGGTGGGGGTCCCGGCGAACACCACCCAAGTGGTGATCGATCTCAAGAACTTCCCCTGGGAATCCCCCTCGGACAGCATCGCCGTGGACCCCAGCAAGAACCGCTGTGTCGAGGTGAGCGGGACGGCCTACAACTCGAAGCTCCTGGAAGTCGGTTGCTGATGCCGGCTGGTGTCGGTACCTCACACATCCCTTGAGCCGTAAGGCTCCCGTCACCGAGAAAGCGAGAAAGTCCCATGACCTTCCGTTACCGGGCAGGAATCGCCGCCGCTGCGTCCGTGATGGCACTCGCCGTGGCTGCGCCGACGGCGTCCGCGGCGCCGTCCCTGCAAGAGATCAACGGCCACACCGACAACTGGCTGAACGAGGGAAGCGCGACCGTCAAGTACGACAACGGCACCACGCTGACCCGACAGGCCGACGTTCTGGAAGCGCTCCAGCAGTGCAGCAACCTCTCCGTTTCGTGTGCCTCCACGACGACTCAGGACGCCGGCCAGGTCACCAAATGGTATGACGCGGAGAACCAGGACCTGGGAACCGGACCGATCGACAACTGTAAGTCGAACGGAAATGACATCACCCAGACGATCACCGCACTCCACACCTTCTCCTGGGGGTGGAACATCGGCGCCAGTGTCGACGTCACCCTGGTCAAGGACCGCCTGGGAATTGGTGCCGAGGCGGGATTCACCCAGTCCCACACCGAAACCAGCTCGGGTGCTGTGGGCATCGCTGTGAAGCCCGGCCAAAAGGGAATGCTCAAGATGGGTTACGACATGGACCGCAAGGTCACCAACGTGTCGATCCAGGGCGGAAAGTTTGGCGGCGCACAGATCACCGGCCTGCGTACCGAAACTCCCCTCCCGGGAGGGAAGCGGGTAGGCCAGGACATTGTCACGTGCGACCAGAAGCTGTTGAACGGTCGCTGAGTTTTCTCCCTCTCAGAAAGGTAATCCCTGTGTCAAAGTCAAAGCGATCCATGGCCTACGGTGTCGCCACGCTGCTGCTCGCCCTCGGCGGCACGGCCGTAACGGCGTCTCCTGCCGCTGCCCAGGACTCGGGCCACATCGGGTTCTCCAACAAGGGCTGGTTCCTCGCCAAGACCTGCTACAAGTGGCAGGGTTCGGCGACTCCGGACAGCTGCGACGACAACAAGGCCATCGGCACGGACTGGGGCGTGGACATTCCCGCCGATGCCACCGGCGTCGAGGTCACGGTGCTCGTTCACGGTCAGCAGATCGGCGATCTCGAAGCACCGCAGATCACCGATTTGAAGCGCAACCACTGCTACGAGCTCAGCGGTTACACGTGGGGCCCGTCCATCACCGAGAAGAACTGCTGACCCTCCTCGGCGACGAGGAAGGGACAAGGAAAGGAATTCCAGCGTGCGCGCTGTCAAGAAGTCGATGACATTTGCTGCCATGGCATGCCTGACCCTCATGGGAACGGTCGCCGCGGCACCCACCGCCTCCGCCAGCTCCGGCAACTACATCCAGTTCTCGAACAATTCGGGCTTCCTGGTCGACACCTGCTACCAGTGGAAGGGCCCGGACGGCATCGAGAGCAAGAACTACTGCCACACGTCCAAGCCGGTCGGACAGACGTGGAAGGCGTACTTCCCCGAAGAGGCAACGGGAGCCACGGCCACCGTGACCTTCGCCATGGGCAACGGGGGCGCCAAGGAGTACCTGTACGACCTCAGCTCCGACAAGAACCACTGCTACCAGACCACCGGCCTCTGGCCGAACGGCGGTGAGGTTCTCGGCACCAACTGCTGAGCACCGAGCCCGGGGCCTGCCGACACCCTGTCGGCAGGCCCCCTTCGCTACCGGAGATCTGGGCTTGCAGCTGCTCGTGCGCCCTTGTTAACGTCACACGCGACATCTCACCGTAGGGTTCCGCCCTCGCCATTCAGCCTCCTTGTGTCCGGTGACACCAGGAAGGTGGGAGTCACACCAGATTCTGACAAGGGTGTGCGGCGATGGCTGCGCTTCGGCGAGCAAAAACGGCTCTGGAAGCTGTTGATCTGATCAAGACCTACTCGGCCGGCAGGAACAAACCCCCGGTCACCGCGTTGCAGGGACTGAGTTTCGCTGCCGCGAAGGGGACCGTTTTCGGGCTGCTCGGCCCGAACGGGGCAGGCAAATCCACCACGGTGAAGATTCTCTCCACGCTCTCGGCTGCTGACTCGGGATCAGCGCGCGTCGCAGGTATCGACGTTGCGGCGAAGCCGGATCAGGTGCGCCAGGCGATCGGGTTCGTGGCGCAGAAGCCAGGGACGGATCCGATGGCGACCGCGACCGAAAATCTGCTGCTCGCGGGCCGTCTCCACGGGATGTCCCGCGTGGACGCCAAGGCGCGGGCCCGTGAGCTCATCGACAGGTTCGGCCTGACCGAGGCCACGAACCGGCGGGTCAGCACGTACTCCGGTGGCATGGCGCGCAAGCTGGATGTCGCACTGGGGCTGATGCACCGCCCGCAGGTGCTCTTCCTCGATGAACCGACCACGGGGCTCGATCCCCAGGCCCGCAGTGAGATGTGGCACGAGATCGCCAGGATGGCCGATGACGAGCAGATGACGGTCCTGCTCACCACGCACTACCTCGACGAGGCCGACCACCTCGCCGATCGGCTCGCGATCGTCGACCACGGCAGGGTGGTGGCGGCGGGCACCCCGGAGGAACTCAAGAGTGCGCTGCGCGGTGACGCGGTGCAGGTCGAGCTGGCCGAGGGCGACAGCCAGGCACGAGCGGTGCTGGAACGGGTGCCTGAGCTACGTGAGATCACCGTGGACGGGTGCACGGTCCGGGGCCGGACCGATGACGGTGCGCGGGCGTTGCCGCCCGTGCTGGCCGCACTCGAAAAGGCAGGGATCGGCGTGACGTCCGCGACGCTGTCCCGCCCTTCGCTCGATGACGTCTACCTCCGGCACACCGGACGGAGCCTTGCGGCCGCGGGAGACGAGGACCGCAAGGCTCTGGAGGCGGCGAAGTGAGCACAGTGCAGAGGGAGTTCGCCGGTACACGACCGCTGACCGTGATCACACACTCCGCCCTCCTCACCGGCCGTCTGCTGCGCACCCTGCGGCGGATGCCCACCTTTCTCGTCGTCGGGCTCGTGCAGCCGGTGATCTGGCTGCTGTTGTTCGGGCAGCTCTTCCGCTCGGTCGTGAATCTGCCCGGATTCACGCTCGGCAGCGGCGGTTTTCTCCAGTTCCTGACGCCAGGCGTGGTGATGATGACCGCGCTGTTCGCGAGCGCGTGGGCAGGGACGACCTATTTGCAGGACATCGACCGCGGTGTGATGGACCGGCTGCTGACCTCTCCTGCCGGCCGGGGCGCCATGATGTGCGCGACCATGGCCTACCAGGCGATCCAGACAGTCATCCAGAGTCTGGTCATCGTGGTCATCGCGCTGATCGCCGGCGCCCGCTTCCCGGGTGGTGTCGTCGGCATCGGTGTCACGGTCCTGGCCGCGGTGCTGCTGGCGCTGATCTTTTCGGCGCTGTCCAACGCCGTTGCGCTGCTGACCCGTCAGCAGGCCACGCTGATCGCGATCTCCCAGTTCACCACGCTGCCGCTGATGTTCCTGAGCTCTGCGGTGATGGACCTGCGGGTGGCTCCGAGCTGGGTGGGGCGGGTCGCCGCGTACAACCCCGTGGAATGGGCGGTCGTGGCGGCGCGGCGGGCGATGCTCGTACCCGCCGACTGGAGCACGGTCTGGGCGCGACTGGGACTGCTCGCGGTGGCGGCCCTTGTCATGGGCTTCCTGGCCACCCGGGCATTCCGCGCCTATCGGAAGTCGGCGTAGGAGCGGCGGGCCGGCCCTCTAGGGACCCGGACTCCTGACTCCGGCCCCAGCTGCCTGCTGGGGCCGGAGCGCCGGCTCAGTGCAGCGGGGGCGGGTGGACTCCAGACCCCGGCGCCCCTCCAGGTCAGCCGGAACCCCGCACGCCGCCCCCCTGCCGAGCCGCTGCCCCGCCATATATAGGCTCACGTCCCTAACGAGCCTGACGGGGGAGAAGCCGAGTGGAGAGGCTGCGGCAGGACGATCCTGCGCGGATCGGGGATCTTGTGGCGTTGGCGCGTCTTGACGCCGAGGGCAGTCGAGGCGTTCCCGAGCGCCGTTATCTGGCCCGCAGTGTCGACGGCGGACACACCGTTCTGGCGTGCCTGCCGCCGCCCGGCGGTGACCCGGCGCGGTGGGCGGGCGAGGTGCAGCAGGCGGCCCGGCTGACCCAACCGGGGTTCTGGCCGGTTGCGCAGATCGGGGGGACGCCGGCCTTCCCCTGGTACGCCTCGCCCTACCGGCCCGTGCTGCCGCTGCCCGCCGCCCTGGCCGCGTACGGCGGCCCGCTGCCCGAACCGTTGGTCCGTACGCTCGGCGGCACGCTCGCCGAAGCCCTGGCCTCGGCCCATGTCCTGGGCATCGTGCACGGTGGTGTCTGCCCGGCGGGCGTGTTGCTGACCGCCTGCGGGCCGCTGCTGGGCTGCTTCGGTGCGACCCGTGCGAACCCGGTGGCAGCGGCTTCCCCCGCGCAGGCGACCGGGCTGGAGACCGGCTGCCTCGCTCCCGAAACCGCGGCGGGCGGTGCGCCGGACCGTGCCGCGGACGTCTACGCCCTGGGCGCCGTGCTGGCGTACGCGGCGACCGGGCACACCGTGCCCGAACGGCAGGAGATCCCGGCCGGACTGCGGGACATCGTCACGGCGTGCCGCTCGCGTGCCCCGGAGGACCGGCCCGAACCGGCAAGAGTATTGGCGGAGTTGCTGCCGGGCGCGGCCTACGGCGCGCTGGCCGGCGCCACGGAGCCGGTGTCGCTTCCCGGCCGCGTCGTCGAGGCATTGTCCCGTCAGTCGGCGGAGGTCCTGGCCGCCGCACTCCCCACCCAAGGGCGCTGAGGCCATGATCTCCCCACTTCTGCACGACGACCCGCACACCGCCGGGCCGTTCCGGATCCTCGCCCGCCTCGGCGGAGGCGGTATGGGCACCGTCTACCTGGCCCGTTCGGCGGGCGGGCACACGGTCGCGGTGAAGACGCTGCACACCCGTCTCGCCGCGGACACCACACTGCGGACCCGCTTCCGGCTGGAGGCGGACGCGGCACGCGTCATCGGCTCCGCGCACGGTGCGGTGGTCGTCGACGCCGACCCCGAGGCCCCGACACCGTGGCTGGCGACGGAGTACGTCCTCGGACCGCCGCTGGACACGGCCGTCGAAGCGGGCGGGCCGCTGCCGGAGGCGGCCGTACGTGCCCTCGGCGCATCCCTCGCCGCCGGGCTGGAGCAGCTTCACCGGTCGGAGGTGGTCCACCGCGACCTGAAGCCGTCCAACGTCCTGGTGACCGCGCAGGGCCCGCGGATCATCGACTTCGGTATCGCCCGGGCCTTCGGCGACGAGCACCTGACGAGCGTGGGCAGTGCCGTGGGGACGCCGGCGTTCATGTCGCCCGAGCAGGCGGCGGGCCAGGAACACGCGGTGGCGGGCGATGTGTTCGCCCTGGCCGGGGTGCTGGTCTTCGCCGCCACCGGCCGCGGCCCGTTCGGCGGCGGGGCCCCGACCGACCTGCTGTACCGCGTCCGGTTCGGTGAGCCGGACCTCGGCGGGGTGCCCGAGCCGCTGCGCCCTCTGCTCGTGCGCTGCCTGGCCAAGGACCCCGCGCACCGCCCGTCCACCACCGAGCTGCGTACCGCGCTGGGTGGCAGCGGGGCCGTCCCGGCCGACCGCGGCGGCTTCGCGGAGCTGCTGCCGGACGCGGTGCTGCGGGAGATCGCCCGGCGCAGCGACGAGGTGTGGCGTGAGCCGCCGCACCGCTTGCCGCCACCGGTGCCCGCCGAAGCACCGCCGGCCGCGGCCGCCCCCGTACCGGGCCTCTCGCGGCGGCGGCTGCTGTCCGTGGCCGGGGGCGCCCTCCTGGGCGGCGGCCTCCTCGGTGGCGGGGGCTGGGCCCTGCTCGCGGGCTCCGGCGAGGGCGGGGACGGCGTCACGAAGAAGGACGCCGTCGACCGGCCGAAGCCGCCGGCCCCGCTGTGGAGCGCCGGTCTGCGCTGCCCGGACTCCGGGGGCGAGGTGATGCGGGTGGGCCGCAACCTGGCCATGCGTGCGGGGATCGTGCTGTGCGGCATCAACGCCGAGTCGGGCGCGTCGACCTGGCAGGCGAACGTCGCCGAGCCCTGGCGCTCGGCCACCGAAGGCAGCCGTGTCTACGCCCTGCGGGGGTACAAGGAGGCGGGCGCGGCGCTGGCGGTGTGCGAGGTCGCGCAGAGCGACGGCCAACTGGGCAAGCCGCTGGTGCAACTCTCCGCGTTCACCGGCAAGGAGCAGTACAACCAGCTGCTGTGCGTGGCCGACGGAACCGCCTACCTGGTGGCCCGGCTCGCTTCCGGCGCACGCTGGTATCTGGTCGCGGCCGACCTGAAATCGGGCAAGGAGCGCTGGCGCAGCCCGGTGGAAGCGCCGCGGGCCGAGGGCACTCCGCCCGCGCTGTGCGGCGCCGTGGCCGGCTCCCGGGTGGTCCTGTGCGGGAGCCCGAGGTTCGCCTCGAATTTCATCCGCCTCTCCGTGCACGACAAGCGCCACGGCCGCGAACTGTGGAGGCTCTCCGAGACGTTCGCGGGCACCGCGCCGTCCCGGTTGGTCCTCGACGACCGGAACCTCTACATGGGCGCCGAGCATCTCACCGCCCGCCGGCTGTCCGACGGCGAGCTGGCGTGGCTGTTCGGGACCGGGCGCGATGTCGGTGACAGCGCGGGCGAGGAGCGGCGCTACGGCGCGCCCATCGTCCACGACGGAGTCGTCTACTGCACCGAGGCGGACCGCGGGCTGATCGCCGTCGACGCCACCTCCGGCACGCTCAACTGGCAGGAGAAGGGGCTGTCCGGCAGGAAGAACAAGCGGGACGTGGCCCCGGCGGTCGGCAAGCGGTACGCCTACTGCGCCGACGACAGGGGCCTGCGCGCCATCGATCTGCGCGCCCGTCAGGCCGTCTGGACGTACGAGTCCGAGCCGATGGTCCTGACCACGGACCCCGAGGGCGGCCGGCTCTACGTCCGTCAGGAGAAGCGGAGCATCGCCCTCCCGCTCGCCTGACGGCAGGCCCGGCCCGGTCTCTGCCCCGCCCCCTTCCACGATCCAGGAGACGACCCACTGTGAAACCCCTCGGCCAGGGAGATCCGCTGCGCCTGGGCCCCTACCGCCTCCACGGCGTCCTCGGAGAGGGCGGCATGGGCAAGGTGTACTTCGGCGCGGACGCCTCCGGAAGCCCCGCCGCGGTGAAGGTCCTGCTGCCGGAACTCGCTCATGACGGGCACCTGGCCGAGCGTTTCCTCCGGGAGGCGCGGACCGCGCAGGCGGTCACCAGCGAGGGCGTGGCGCGCGTCCTGGCCGCCGAACTGGAGGGCGGCAGGCCGTGGATCGCCACGGAGTTCCTGGCCGGCCCGACGCTGGACGACGCCGTCGCGCGCTTCGGGCCGCTCGACGACGCCGCCGTACGGGAGCTGGCGCGGTCACTGGCCCGCACGCTCCAGGATGTGCACGCCACGGGGCTGGTCCACCGCGATGTGAAGCCGCCCAACGTCGTCCTCACCTCGCGCGGCCCCCGCCTGATCGACTTCGGCATCGCCCGCCCCGAGCACGGCCTGACCCTCACCCGTACCGGACAGATCCCGGTCACACCGGGCTACGGCGCACCGGAACAGGTCCTCGGGCAGCGCGTCGGACCGGCCGCCGATGTCTTCTCCCTCGGCGCGGTCCTCGCCTTCGCCGCGGGCGGCCGGCCGGCGTACACCGGCGCCGAGGTCACGGCCGTCCTGTACGAGGTCGTGCACGGCAGCCCCGACCTGTCGGCCGTTCCGGAGGCCCTGCGGTACCTCGTCACGCCATGCTTCGCCAAGGACCCGGCGGCTCGTCCGCTGCCCACCCAGGTCGCCGACGCCGCAGCGGCCCCGCGGCAGTCCGAACGGCTATGGAAGTCCGGCCCCTTGGGGCAGGAGATCCGGCAACGGGAAGCGACCGCCCGCCGCCTGACGGCCCGCCCGGCCGGCCCCTCGACCGCTCCCGACGGCGCGGCCGGCGGGGCACCCGGCCTCTCCCGACGGCGGCTGCTGGTGGCGGCCGGCGGTGGGGCGCTCCTGGCCGCGGCCGGCGGCGGCACCGCCTGGTGGCTCAGCCGGGGCGACGCGCCGTCCGACCCCTTCGACATCCCGCCGGCCGCAAAGGTGCGGGCGGCACCGCTCGGCTCCGCCGAAGGCTCCCCGGAACCGCTGTGGGGCCCGGTCCAGGACGTGGCCGACGCCGCGTCACCGGCGCCGCTGCCGGTGCGCGACGTGGTGGTGTTCGCGGCCTCCGGCGGCGGCATCGCGGCCCGCCGGGTCACCGACGGCCGGGAGCGGTGGCGGGTCGACGAGGCGAAAGCGGACGCCGGCTACCTGTCGATCGGCGACCGGCTGGTGGCCACCGCCGACAGCGAGGGGACGCTGCGCACCTGGGTGGCCGCCACCGGATCCCCCCGGTGGACGGTGGACGCGGAGGTCGGTGCCCTGCTGGCCGCGGACGCCGACGCGGTCTATCTGCTGACTTCCGACGGCCGGCTGCGCTGTGTGGGGACCGACGGGAAGGTGCGCTGGACCCGGCGGCCACCGCTGACGCTGTCGGGCGGCCACCCCGCCGCGGCCCTCGGCGCCGGCCACCTGGTGCTCTGCACGGAGACGGGGGACGTGGCCGCGGTCCGTGCCGGCGACGGTTCCCGCGCATGGGTCCGCAAGGGCCAGGCCGCAGGACCGCTGCGGCCCGCCATCGACGGCGGAACCGTCTACCTCGGCGGCAACAGCCTGGCAGCGGTGAAGGCCACCGACGGCCGCGAGCTGTGGGCCCAGAACCCGTTGCGACCGCCCAGACGGGGCACCGGCGGGTGGGGCCCGCCCACCGTGGCCGGCGGCGTGATCCATGCGCTGGACTGCGAGGCACTGCGTTCCCTGCACGCCGACGGCAGCCAGGCCGCCGACCCGATGATGGTCGCCGGCGTCGCCCCGCCCTGGCGGCCACCGGTAGTCCAGGGCAACAGCGTCTGGATCGTGGAGACCGGCGACACCGGCGTGAGCGGCCTGCCCCGTGCCGGCGAGGGACGGCCCCAGACGTACGCCCTCACCGGCGGCCAGGCCCGCTCCCTCGCCGCCGCCGCCAACCGCCTCTTCGTCCTCAACCGCGCGACACTGCTGGCGCTGCCGGTTTATTAGGGGTGTTCGCCAGGTCGTCGACGCCGGAGTGGGCCTCGCCGAGGTGGCTCCGGTGGCGCCACTGGCGTGGGTCGCGCCTTGGACCTGACCCGTAGCCCGGCCCCCCGCTCACTTACGGCTCTGCCCACGGACCACGTCGAGGAGGTCCGTCGGCGTGAGCCGGGCGCCGTACAGCAGACCGACCATGACGAGGCTGACGATGCCCACGACCTGGGCGATCGCGGCATCCGACACGCCAAGTGCGGAGGCTCCCACCGCCGACCCGATGACGACAACGCCGAGGATGACCATGCGTACCCATTCGCGATTGACCGCCCGGGAGGCGCCGGCGAGGTCGTCGGGGTCCAACAGCGCAAGGGTGCGGCCCTGCGCATAACGCTCGGCGATCTTCGCCAGCATCCGCGCCATGTCCTCGAATACGCGCCCTCTATCGGCGTCTGTGTCCTGCCGGGTCTCCATCATGCGCAAAGCCCCCACCACCTCTGCCGCGTGCTCTTTGTGCTGGGCCCGCAGCACACCGCGGATCGTCGTGTGCCGGGTCCGCCACGCCGACCACACCACCCGTTCCGCGTCCGCCAGATGTACCCGTGGTGCCATCAGCGGGCTACGGATGCGGAGTGACCAGCGGTGACGCGACTGCGCGGCTCCCACCCTGGCCAGACAGTTCACCAACACCACTACCGGCCGGTTCTCCCTGTTCGGTCCCACCCGCAGACTCAGCAGCCTCCGGGCCCACGTGAACCGGGTGCGGGGCTCGGCGTAATGCGGGCCGTGATCCTGGTAGGAGGGTCTCGCTACCTGCCGGAGCGCGAGCCAGGCGACGCGCGACGCCAACAGCATCATCGCGACCAGAACGAGCGAAGCGGCCGCAATGAGCGCCTCGATGGGCCTGCCCACTGGATCGGTGAGTGCTGAGAGATAGGCGCCCGCCTTCTCCGCGATCACCGCGCCCAGCCTGCGCAGTGCCGCCATCAGCGCGAGGAGCGGGTCCGACCGGTCGCCTCCACCGCCCTCGACGACATGGTCTGAAGGTGAGCCTCCAGGGGCCCACCACGGCGCGTTCGCCTGCTTGCTCTTCTCCCACAGGTGAGACACGCCCGTCACCAGTTTGGTCACGATGACGCCTATGTTGACCGTTGCCAGGAGAAGTACGCATGCCTTGATGACGTATGCGATGCCCGCCAGCGGCATGGTGCAGTACCAGTCGAACACCGCACTGCGCACCGCATGGGAACGAGGGAACAGCCGCTCCGCGTCCTGACCGAACCCACGCCGGGCCCATCGCAGATGACGCGTGGTCACCCGGGCACCCCACCGCACATACCAGCGCGCTGCCGGGCGCACCGTGTGGGCATGCACCCATGACACCAAGTGGAACGTCCGGTCCGCGAGGGCTCGTACCCGGGAGCGCACGGGGGCTGGTTCCCGCCATCGGTCCTCGGGGTCCATCCTCCGCAAAATAATGAGCATCCAGACGAGTCCCGTCAGCACCAAGGCGCCTCCCGTCAGCACCAAAGCGAGCACGATGACGGTCCACAACGTTTCGAGCATTCAGGAAGTCTCCTCGAACTGTCGGTAGGCAATGACCCGTTGCCCTGTGACGCTCCTCTCAGCTGGTGCTCAGCCGGTGAGGTCGATGGCGTGAGGAGGACCGCCACGGCCATGCCGGCTTGGGGCGCCGTCCCGGCCGGCATCGGCAAACCCGGGGCGAGGGCCGGGTGGTGAAGGTACGAGGGGGCCATGCCCCTCCCGGCCATACCGGCGTACCCAGTCACGAACCCTTGTGCTCGATTCTGTTCTACATGACACTCTCAGGGCACAGAATCGCGCACCACTGAACATGTTCACACCTTGAATGACGGTCGGTCGAGTCGAGGAGAGCAGAGATGACGCAGTTCAGCCGGCGGAGATTTGTGACTGCGGCCGCGGTGGGGGCCGCGTCCATGGGCGTGTCCCTGGGCGGTGGCCGTACGACCCTGGCGCAGGCCGACAGTCCGCGGGGGCTGACCGTGCGCGGGAACGAATTTCTGCTGGACGGTGAGCCGTTCCGGATCCTCTCGGGGGCCTTCCACTACTTCCGGACGCATCCCAAGGACTGGCGCGACCGGTTGCTACGGATGCGGGCCATGGGCCTCAACACGGTGGAGACCTACGTGGCCTGGAACTTCCACCAACCGCACGAGGGGAAGGCCGACTTCACCGGATGGCGCGATGTCGTGTCCTTCGTACGGGTCGCGGACGAGGTCGGGCTCAAGGTGATCGTGCGACCGGGGCCATATATCTGCGCGGAATGGGACTTCGGTGGCCTGCCGGCCTGGCTCCTCAAGGACAAGGACGCGCCGCTGCGCCGCTCCGACCCCGCCTACGAACGGGCGGTGGACGCCTGGTTCGCGGAACTGCTGCCCCGGTTCACCGATCTGCAGGCCACGCGTGGCGGGCCCATCATCGCCATGCAGGTCGAGAACGAGTACGGCAGTTACGGCGACGACCATGCGCACCTGGAACATCTGCGGGACACCATGCGGGCGCAGGGCGTGGACAGCCTGCTGTTCTGCTCCAACGGGGCCAGCCAGGAAATGCTCAAGAACGGCAGCCTCCCCGACCTCCTGTCCACCGTCAACTTCGCCGGGGACCCGACCGGACCCTTTGCCGAGCTGCGCAGATTCCAGCCGGACAAGCCCCTGTTCTGTACGGAGTTCTGGGATGGCTGGTTCGACCACTGGGGAGAACCGCACCACACCACGGATCCGGCCCAGACCGCTGCCGACGTGGCGAAACTCCTCGAAGCGGGAGGGTCGATCAACTTCTATATGGCGGTGGGCGGGACGAACTTCGGCTGGTACGCGGGTGCCAACCTGACCGGCAGCCACTATCAGCCCACCGTCACCAGCTACGACTACGACTCCCCGATCAGCGAATCCGGCGAACTCACCGAGAAATTCCACAAGGTGCGTGAGGTGCTGGCCAAGTACACCACCCTGCCCAGCACGCCCCTGCCGGCCACGCCGCGCCGTATGCCGGCCCAGCGGGTCGCGGTGCGCGAGTCGGTGCCATTGATGGACACCCTTGACGCGCTGAGCACTCCGGTACGGCGTACCGCTCCCGCTCATATGGAGGGGGTCGGGCAGTCGTACGGACTGATCCACTACCGCACTCGGGTGCGGGGGCCGCAGGGGACCAAGGGGCTGAGGCTCACGGGCCTGGGCGACCGTGCGCTGGTGTTCGGTGACGGTAAGCGGATCGGCACCTTTGACCGTAACCAGCCGGACCACACCGTCGACTTCACCGTGGTCGGCGCGTCCGGCACTCTCGACCTCCTGGTCGATCCCACCGGGCGGATCAACTTCGGGGAGGGGCTGAATGACCCGAAGGGAATCAGCGGCAAGGTCCTCCTCGGCGAGGACGAACTGAGCGACTGGGAGATTCGACGGCTGCCTCTCGACGACCTCTCGGCTGTGAAGTTCGGCAGTGGAGACGCGCCGGCCGGCCCCGCGTTCCATCGGGCCCGGATCCATGTCGACACCCCCGCTGACGGCTTCCTCGCCTTCCCGGGCTGGGACAAGGGCATGGTGTGGCTCAACGGGTTCGCGCTCGGCCGGTACTGGTCCCTCGGGCCGCAGGTCACCCTGTACGCGCCGAGCCATCTGTGGCGGCGGGGGCGGAACGAGCTCGTCGTTCTGGAGATGGAGCGGACCGGGGACCGGATCGAGGTACGGTCCGAGCCCGATATCGGTTAGGTGCTGCCCGCATGTGTCGTCGTGCACGGTGGACTCTCACCTACCTTGCACTACAAGGTTTTTGGCGAGATCGGGTGGGGGCCGGCGGCCCGAGCGCACCGTCCCGTGTGGACCGGGACGGCTGTGCCGGCCCGGTCCTCCGCGGTGACTGGCCGTTCGTTACTGCTTATCGCGCGGGGCGGACCGTTTGGTGATCTCGGTCTTGACCGTCTCGCGCAGCTCGTCTGACGTGAAGCCGAGGTTGCGCAGGATCTGCGCGGCCGGGCTCTCCTCGGCGCGGATCAGGCCCAGCAGGGTGTGTTCCGTGCCGACCCAGTCGTGGCCGAGGTCGGCCGCCGCGCGGCGTGCCTGCTCGATGGCCTCCTTGCTCTCCGGCCGGAACGCGATGTGACCCCGCAGCGCCTTCTCCCCGGCCGGCGGCAGCGCTTCCTCGATCGCGTCGCGGATGCGCTGCTCCGACGCGGTTTTCGCCATCAGCACCTCGTATGCCAGGCCCCGCGGTTCGCCGAGCAGGCCGAGCAGGAGGTGTTCGGTGCCGATGAAGTCGTGCTTGTGCGTGCGGGCGGCCTCCTGCGCCAGCACGATGCTGTGCCGGTTCAGGTGGGTGTACCCCTCGAAAGGACCGGGTGCGTGGCGTTGCTGGGCGGCCTGCTTGGACACCCCGATGGCGTCGCCGATCTCGGTCCACGACGCGCCGGTTTGCTTGGCCTTGCTGACGTAGTGGTCGATGAGCTGGTCACCGAGGTCGGACAGGGTCTGGGCGCGCAGTCGCGCCTCGCTGATGCGGGCCAGTTCGCTGGCGCCGGGGAGTTCCTCGTCGAGCCGGGCGATCAGGTCGGCGAGGCTGATGTCGAGTGGGCTCATGCGTCAACCTTAAGTTGACGATCGAGGATCGTCAACCTGTAATTGACGATCCGTGCTGTCCAGTGCACGGTCCCGTCGCGGATCCCCGCGCACGGCTGCGCCCCGGCATCGCCGCACGCCCGCCACCGGCACGCGGGGGCGATCGATTCAATAGTGCTCGCCACGGGAGGGATGCGTCGGAAGGCCCAGCCCGGTAAGCCACAGAGCGCCGTCGTCCCCCGCGCTGATGTCATGAGCCCGCAGCTCGTTCGGACCGGTGGCCTTGCGGGCCCGGCACTCGGCGATGGTGAGCTCAGCGATCAGCCGGGGCGCGGCAGGATCGGTCTCCGGCAACTTCGTACGCCACCACTGGTGTTCATCCAGGGTCTGCCAGCCGCGCTCGTGCATCTGCACTCGACGCTCCTCGGTCTGTTCGACGCGCCGGTCGTCGATGCACACGGCCAGTTCGCGCCCGTGGTCGGCGGGCGTGTACGACACGATCATGTCCCGGCGCCAGTCGCGGGCGGTCCACAGCGTGAAGCCGATCCAGTCCCCGGGGGCCTGGACGGGATACTGCTCCACCCACGCGGCAAGCATCAGCTCCAGACCAGTCGTCGCATGGTCCCAGCTGCCCGCGACGAACACCCCGTTGTACGTCCACGACGGAGCGGCTCCAGGGCCTTTGCGGTCGAGCTGCCAGGTGTAGGGCAGTGCATCAAAGCCAGACGGCTCCCCGGCCGACCCGAGCTGAGTCCGGTCAAAAGTCCACCACTCGTCACGCTCGAACTCATCGGCGTCGTGCACCGAAAGCTGGGCGCGCGTGTGGTCGCCGGACAGCAGCAGGATCTTCTCCGGGGTGCACCAGCGCACGCTCGGCCCTCCGGCGGCACCGCCGAGCAGGGTAGGGGCACCGATACGCGCCACGATCGCCTCGTACACCGGACGCAGCGCCTCGCGGCGGGCGAGATGATCCGCTCCGGCGGCGTAGGCCAGAACGGGGACAGGCGCTGAGCCGACACCCCCAGCCGAGATGAAGAGGGCTTCCGCGATGTCCGCGGCCTGAGCCGCAGGGCTGCTTGTGCTGGTCATGCCGATCATCGTTGCAGGCCTCACTGACAGCACGGCAGGCCCGCCCGGCATCGGGTGGGCTCAGGCGCCCTGGGTGGGGCGGCCGAACATCACCGGGACACCGGGGGAGTACAGCACACTGAGCGGCGGGCCCATCGGCGTGGACAGGCCCGCCGCCGCGATCAGGTTCTCGTCGAGGTGCAGTAGTTCCGCCCGGTGCAGTGGCCAGCGTGGATGGGCGTTGTGCAGATACGACGGCCGCCCGTGAAACGTGTGGTGCAGGCCCCAGCGCGCGGTCAGGAAGTGTTCGAGTGCGGTGGGCGCTGTCACGGGAGCACCCTTGCGCAGGGTGATCCGGCAGTGTGCCCCGCGCGGACCGGGCCAGCGCCGGGAGCTGGCGTAGCTGACGGTGTCTCCGTCGTGCCGGACGGACATCCGGGACCACAAATACGGCAGCCGGACCACGGCTCGCGCGAAGGCCACCGGTATCAGCCGGGAGGCGTCCAGGGACCGGAAGACCACCCCGCGTCGTCCGCTGCCGTCCACCGAGTAAAGACGGACATTCGTCTCCGGAAACGTGCCGAGGTAGGGGATGCCCGGAAGCCTGAACCATCCGACCCGATGCATCCGGAACGCCACCAGTCCGACGTAGGTGGCTCCGTCGAAGGTGTCCGGGACCGTCCCGGCCGGCAGTAGAGGAGCCACCTCCGCAGGATCAACGGCCCAGTGGAGGAACGCCAGATCGAGCCAGCTCTGGGTGAGCAGGACCGGCGCGAGGGCGTGCGGCGGCTCGACGGTGACGGGCTCCGGCGCGGCGAGTTCGGACAGCACGGCGTCATCGTGGCAGACCGTTCGGCGTGGACCGCCCCCGGGCCACGCACCGAGGTCCGACCGGCCTGCCGGCCTCGCCACGACAATCGCGGCGAGGCCGGCTGTACGCTCGATGCCCGGACCAGGAGGTGAGCCGGCATCCGTCGTGGCCGGCACCGAAGGGATCCGGGAATTCCGCCCGGACATCATGGTCACTCATGACGCCTACGGCGGGCTGCCCGGCCATCCGGACCACGTCCACACCCACCGGGTGACCATGCTGGCTGTCCAGGCGGCCGGACTCGCTCAGCTCTATCCCGATGCCGGTGCCCCCTGGCAGCCACATGCCCTCTACTTGGCCACCCACCCGCACTCGGCCGTGCCGGCGCTGAGAGCGGTGATCGGTGCGCGCAAGGCGGTGTACAGCGTTCCGGACGAACAGGTCACCGCAACCGTCGACGTCAGCCCGTGGATCGAGCAGAAGATCGCCGCCGTACTGGCCCATCGCTCCGAGGTGGCGCGGGGCGCCCTGCCGGGGCTGATCGCCGGCCTGCCGCCGGATGCACGGGAGCGGCTCTTCGGTACCGAGTGGTACATCCGCCACACCCCCATGACCGCGGCGGCACCCCGGACGCGGCTGACCGTCTGACGCGCGGTTCAGTCCGCGACGAAGGCGCAGTGACTCCCGAGCTCATCGGCATTGATTGGGTGTCCGCAACGTGTGCCGGTAATTTCCGGAAGCTACCGGTCAGTTCAACGCAACCGGGCGTAAAGGACTTCCGTCTCTTTACTCGACAGAGACCTACAGGGCTCTGAAGCCGGCCACGGCACCAGGATTTCACACGCTCGAAGTTCGTGCCCATGGCGAAAGCTCCAGGCGTAACGCAGCGCCGTCTTTTCTTCCTCCTTCTCCGTCGCACTTCCGTCCTGCGCATGTGCGCGACCAAGGGGGTTCCGTTCCAGGTGAAAGAGAGAGTCGCATGTCCATACCCACCTCCGCTGCCGCCCGGCGTCAGCGCAGAAGCAGAAGAATGGCAATCGCTGCCACGACCGCATTTCTCGCTGGGGCGTCCGTACTCGGTTCGCAGTCGCCGGCCTTCGCGGACGAAAAGCCCGCAGTGCCCGACGGCATCTATGAAACGGATGACCAGGTCATGGCGGACCTGGCCAAGTGGACCCCGGTCAAGGACTCCGAAAGCGTGATGGGCCTGCCCACCGGGCTCGACGACAAGCAGGTCAACCTCTCGGACGTGCAGGGCGGGCAGGTCAACTACGACCCTGATCAGGCCATCAAGGACGCCCAGGCCGCGGCCAAGACATTCGCCGAGGACCCCAACACCAAGGAACCTGCCCGCGAGAGCGCCAAGCGGCTCTACGAGCCCGTCTCGGGGCTCAAGGAGTCGGCCAACCACACGGCATCCGTCTTCACCGGCAAGGGCGCCTACAAGGACGAGTGGACCCAGGAAAACCTCGATCAGCTCTGCAATCGGCAGAACCACGACTCGGCGCGTGTGGGGCAGAAGCCACCGTGTGCGTTCGTCGGCAAGCTCACCGAGAAATATCCGGTCAGGGGGTCGGCCGGCGACGGTCTGGCCGGCGGCGGGAAACTGACCTACAAGATCTCCAGCTCGGTGGCTGACGAAAAGAGCGAGACGGAGGGCTGGTCAATAGGGGGAAAGATCACGCCAAAGATCGGCGACGGAAAGAGTGAGATTCCGGTAGAGGCAAGTTTCGCCTACAGCTACGCGGCCACATCCACCAAGAAGCTCCAGAGCACCCTGGAAACCGACGTCGAGATCAATGTGCCCGACGGCAAGAAGAAGGGCTGGCTGGAACCCCGGGGGAACGGGGCGTACTACACCGGCTACATCGTCTATCGGCAGAACAACGACACCGAGCAGAGGATGGTGGCCGTGCCGGCCCGCGTCTACGTCCAGGCCCGCGACACCACCAGCCCGATCACCTGGTTCAAGCGCGTGATGTAGGGCCCTGAGCAAGTCATCGGGCGACTGCCGGGGCCCTTCATCCTCCCCGCTTCAAGTGGCCCACGGCGGCGTCAGGATGCTGCCGTCGGCCGGCTTGGCGCCGAGGCCGGCGCGGGTGGTGCCACCCATCCGCGCCGGCTCGTCGCCCGGGTTGGCCACCGCCAGGACGGACCCCGCGGGGGCCACCGAGCCGTGACAGGTCCACCACCCCAGCTGCGTTCGTCCGAACGGCCGGTGGCGAAAGGCCGGTTTGATAGCGTCCCTCGTGCGGCGAAGATCCGTTTGTTCCGTCCGCGCAGAGCGTTTCCGGTGGGATGTCGGCTCGAGAGGCGGAGTTCAGGTGAGGCTAGGCACTGTCCGCGACGCTGTCGTCCCGGACGGAAGGGCCGCCCTCGTTGGCCGCGCGCCGGGCGAACGCCGCGTGAAAGGCCTCCAAGCCGGCCGCGAGCTTGGCGACATCGGCGGGTTTCATCTGCTCCAGGGTGGCCGTGACGTCCCGGCTCCGTGCCGCGCGGTACTCCTCCAGCAGCACTCTGCCGCGCAAGCTCAGCCTCAGTTCGACCTCGCGTCGGCTCGTCGCGCTGGGGCTCCGTTCAGCCAGGCCCATCGCCTCCAGGCGGTCGCAGAGTCTGCTGACCGCCGGCGGCCGCGAGGCGAGCGCTTCGGCGAGGGTGCGCAGATTCGTGCCTTCCCGCTTTTCGAGCACGAGGAGTGCGCGGAGCTGGGAAGGGGAGACCTCCGCCGAGCGCGCCGCTTCCTGTCCACGTCCCCACAGAACCTCGAGCAGCTCGGAGGCGGCAAGGGCCGCCGCGCTCGCCTGCTCGCGGGAAGGGGACCGACTGGTGAAACGGGACACACGAACACTCTGTCACCCTGTGCGTCCTGTTGTCAGACCGACCCTGCCCTTGGCGCGGCACGAAGGGGGTCAGCGAAGGCATGACGGAAGGCATCGATGTGGGCCGGGCGCTGCGTGCATCGGCCCCACACGCCCTGCTCGACACCGTGCGTGACCACCTCGCCACGGCCTACGGGGCCACTTCGGTGCGCCTGTATCTGACGGACTACGGCGGCACCGTTCTCAGCCCGTGCGACTCCTCGGGGGACGAGGACGGACCGCTGCGCATCTCCAGCAGTCCGGAAGGGCGTGCGCTGGGGAGCCAGGAGCGCCGCGCGCAGCAGGTGCCGCACGGTGACGCCGTCGACCACCATCTCCCGGTGACGGTGCGGGGCGACCGGATCGGCATTCTGACGGTCCGGCTTCCCGGGGACCGTTCCACCCCCGCGGTCCTGGATGAGCTGAGGCAGGTCGTTGACCAGCTGGGGCACGAGATCCTTGTCGCCGAGCGGGACACCGACGTCTATCAGCGGGTACGCCGTATCAGTCGCCTCACCCTGGCGGCGGAGATGCAGTGGCAGCTGCTGCCTGCCCGGGCGTGCACCGCCGCGCAGTACGCCCTCGGTGCCCAGCTGGAGCCCGCCTACGCCGTGCACGGCGACAATTTCGACTGGGCCTCGGACGGCGACGAACTGACCCTCGCCGTCACCAACGGCATGGGGCAGGGCATCGACGCCTCGCTCCTCACCCACCTCGCCGTCAGCGCGCTGCGCAACGCCCGGCGAGCCGGCGTCGGCCTCGCCGACCAGGCGGCATTGGCCGACCAGGCGGTGTACGACCACTACCAGGGCGCGTCCCACGTCTCGACGCTGCTCGTGCGGGTGGAACTCGCGACGGGGCGGATGGAGGTCATCGACGCGGGGTCGCCGCAGATGTGGCGGCTGCGGGGCAGGACCGTCGAGCGCATCGAGCTGGACAGGCAACTGCCCCTGGGCATGTTCGAGGAGTCCCACTACGCGACCGAGAGTTTCGCGGTCGAGCCGGGGGACCGGCTGGTGTTCGTGAGCGACGGGGTGTACGAAGCGCCCTCGCCACGCGGCGGAACGTACGTCGAGGCGGCGCTCGCGCGGGGGCTGCACGCCACGCGTCTGCTGCCGGCCGCCCTGGTGCCGGGCGCGCTGCTGCGCGATGTGGCCGAATACCGTGCGGCGGAGACGCTGGATGACGCCTTGGTGCTGTGTTTTGACTGGTTCGGCGACGGTCTGGACTGAGCGCGGATCGTTGTGCGGCCCTGGTCGGCGTCCTTGAGTTCGCCGTCTTCGGGAGGTCCGCCGCCGGGACGCTGCGCGGGCGGCGGGCTCCGCCCCGTGGCCCGGTTCCGTGGCCGCCGACCTGCTACGGCTCTTGTCGCCGGTCGTTGCTGTGAGATCACCCGCGAGGTGCGGCCCGCTGCCCGCCCACAGGGGCGCCGTAACGCCGGATCCCGGAAAGAGCAGGGGTCTCATATCCGCTCCCTGGCCGCAAAATCACCGCACCGATTCGGCCGTCCGGCCATTCCCCGCCTCGTCGGGTGAAGAGGGGGCCCGTGGGTTACCGGGCTTGATCGCGCTCGATAATATTTGCCGGAAGGCAACTATTGACGAGCGCGGCTCGGCCCGGCCGCCCCGTCGGGCGAGCAGTCCGACGGTCACCACGGGTCGGCCGGACCGAAAGGACGAAGAGTTGGTTTCCGCTGAAGCTGCCGCACGCGAGCGTGTCACGAGCGTGCTGCGCGAAGAGGCCGATGAGATCTCGGACCGTTGGGTGCAGTTGCAGCTGGCGCAGCCGTCGCTGGACGGGGAGGTGAGCGAGGCCGAGCTCGGCGAGGAGGCCGACGCCCTGGTCGGTGCCCTGCTGTCCGGTCTGGATCTCGGGCTCCCGGTCGAGCGCGTGGTCACTTCGCACGAGGAGATGCACCGGACGGTGTCCGAGATCTCCATGCGCCGTGCCCGCAGGGGCGTTTCGCCCACCGCGACCTCCCTGGCGGTGCTGTCCCTCAAGGAAGCTCTGCTGGAGGCCGTCCAGCGGCGGACCCGCGAGGGGGACGACCTCTTCCCCAGCGCGGTGCTGATCAACCGCCTGCTGGACAGCGCCGGTGCGCTCTCGTTCGAGACCTTCGTCGAGGGCCGCGAGGAGATCATCCGCCGGCAGAGCCAGCAGCTGCTGGAGGTGTCCACCCCGGTCGTCAGGCTGTGGCGCCAGGTCCTGGCCGTCCCGCTGATCGGCACGCTCGACACCGCACGCACGCAGGTCGTGATGGAGAACCTTCTCCAGGCCATCCAGGAGCACGAGGCGCTGGTCGCCATCATCGACATCACCGGTGTGCCCACCGTCGACACCGCTGTCGCCCAGCACCTGATGCACACCGTCAACGCGGTGCGTCTGATGGGCGCGGACTGCGTCATCAGCGGCATCCGGCCGCCCATCGCCCAGACCATCGCGCAGCTCGGGATCGATTTGTCGACGATCCTGACTCGCGCCACCCTCGCCGACGCCCTCGGAGAAGCCGTGAAGCTCACCGACGCCGCCGCTTCGGACCACGCGCCGCTGGACAAGCGATGAGCACGCCGGCCTCGGGCGGAGTCCCGATCCTGCGTCTGGGGGACGTGCTGGTCACGGGCCTCCTCAACGAACTCGACGACAAGACCGCCGTGGCGTTCACCGAGGAGCTCACCAGCCGGATCAGCAGCGACGGAGCCCGTGGTGTGCTCATCGACATCTCCCGGCTGGAGATCGTCGATTCCTTCGTGGCCCGTACGTTGATGGAGCTGACCACCATGGCGCGGCTGCTGGGCGCCCGGGTGATCGTCGCCGGCATGCGGCCGCCGGTCGCCATCACCCTCGTCGAGCTGGGCATCCAGCTCACCGGGGTGGAGACGGCACTCAACGCCGAGCAGGCGATGGCTGCGATGGGCTGGCGTCAGAGCCTGCAACCGTCCGGAGGGGGCCTGGGTGAGTTCCGCCCGGAACACTGACCACACGGTGACTTTCGCCCCCACGGCGTCCGAAGCCGCCGGGCGTGCGGCGCACACGGAGCGGACGGTCCACCACGTGCGCACCGAAGAAGACCTGTTGACCGTCCGCCACGCTGTGCGGGCGGCCACCCTGCGTGCCGGATTCAGCATCGTGGACCAGACCCGGGTGGTCACCGCCGCCAGCGAGCTGGCCCGCAACGCCTACATCCACGGCGGAGGGGGAATAGTGACGATCGACCAGCTGACACTGGGCGGAAACGCCGGGCTGCGGCTGACGGTCAAGGACGAGGGCCCCGGCATCGTGGACACCGACGCGGCGCTGGCCGACGGCTTCACCACCGGCGCGGGACTGGGTCACGGCCTGGGGGGCGCCCGACGCCTGATGAACGACTTCGAACTGCACACCGTGCCCGGACAGGGCACGACCGTGATCGCCACGCGATGGGCGGGGCGGTGACTTCCCCCGAGACCTTGCCGACGGCACACATCGCCGTGGACCACTACAGCGCCGTCCATCTTGCCGCCGAGACCGCCCGTACGGTGGCCGGGCGCTGCCGCCTGCCGGGCGCCCTGCCCGACCAGGCCGCCGTCATCGCCTCGGAACTGGCCAGCAACCTGGCCAAACACGCGAGCAGCGGCTCGCTGTTCATCCAGCCCCTGCCGCTGGGCGGCGGGATGGAGATCGTCGCGGCGGACCGCGGTCCCGGCATCGACGCACTCCAGCAGTGCCTCGCCGACGGCTACACCACCAGCAACACCCTCGGGGCCGGGCTGGGCGCCGTGAAGCGGATAGCAACCGCCCTCACCATCCGTACGCAGCCCGGGGCCGGCACCCTCGTCTGCGCGCGCCTCACCGGGCCCGACGCCACCCACCCGGCCGACCAGGAAGTGGGAGCCATCTGCCTGCCCGCGGACCGCGAGCAACTCAGCGGCGACGCCTGCGCCGTCGTCGATCAGGGCACCGCCCGCACCGCGATCGTGGTCGACGGCCTCGGGCACGGCCCTCAAGCGGCCGAGGCCGCGCAGACGGCCATACGTTCCTTCCACCGGGCCCCGGACCTTCCGCTGCCCGAACTCCTCACCGCCCTGCACCGAGCGCTGCGCCGCACCCGGGGCGCGGCGGTGGGGCTGCTGCGCCTGCACCCCGGCCGGGCGGAGTACAGCGGTATCGGCAACGTACGGGTCCTGACGCTGACGCCGCTCGACGTGGGCCACCGCCTGACCGGCCAGCCCGGTATAGCCGGTCTGAACATGGCGACGCCTCAGGTGCGGTCCTTTCCCGTCCCGCCCGGCGCCACCGCCGTGCTCCACTCCGACGGCATCGACCAGCGATGGGCCCGGTCGCCCTCGGCCTTCGTGCACCGGCTGCCGCCGCTCCTCCTCGCCGCGTCCCTCGCCCACAGCCACCGCCTCAGCCGCGACGATGCGACCGTGATCGCCGCCCGACCCAGCCAGAGACTCCCGTGAGCCCCCACACCTTCCACACCCTGCCGAGCCTGCGCCGCGCCGTCCGGGGAATCTGCGAGGCGCACCGCCTTCCGTCCCAGAACGGAGCGCGGCTGCTGCTCTCCGTGTCCCGGATGGCCACGGCCGCCCTCGACGCCGGCGGTCCGGTTCGGCTGGAGGCCGTTGAGCGCACCGCGCCAGGCGGAGAAACCCTGCTGGCCGTGACGCTGCACGCCGGGCCGACAGCGGCGGCACCGAGCCCGGCCGACTTGCCGCTGCCCGGCCAGTCCACGCCCGAGGGCACCGTTGCCTGGCACCTCCCTCTCAGCGAAGGGGAGGGCCCGCCGCTCTCCGCCGTGCTGCCCGCGCACCGGGGAACTGCCTCAGCCCCGGCCCGTACCCGCGAGGGGGCGGCCGCCGAGGCGTACGAGGCGGAGATCGCGGCGCTCGAAAGTGATCTCGCTGTCGCACTCTCCCGCGTCGACACCCTCAGCACCGAACTGCACCGGCTCAAGGACGAACTCGCCGAAACCAACAGCGGCGTGCTCGCTCTTTATGTCCAACTGGAGGAACGGGACGAGCAGTTGCGCCGGGCGCACGGCCAGATCCTGCGCGAGCTGGAGGACGCGCTACGGCCCCCGCCGATCACGGTCAGCGGGCTGGAGCTCGCCGTTCACTACGCGCCGGCCGATACGGACGCACCCACGGGAGGCGACTTCTACGACTGGCTCCTGCTTCCCGACGGCACGGTGCACATCACGGTCGTGGACGCGCTGGGCCACGGCGTGCGCAGTACCCGCAGTGCGCTCAATGTCGCGCACGCCGTGCGTACCCTGGCCCTCGAAGGCCATCCGCTGGAATCCATCGTGGCCCGAACCCACGACATCCTCGTGCCGTTCGACCCCGAAATCATGGCCACTGTCCTGCTTGCCCGGATTCACCCCGAGACCGGCGCACTGAGTCTGGCCAACGGCAGCCACCCGCCGGCCCTGGTCGTCCGCGCCGACGGGAGCGCCGACTACCTGGAGGTCCGCGGCCGGGGTATCGGATTCCCGCTTCCCGGGAGTGAGTCCGTACTGGAGGACGCCCTGCACGAGGGCGACCTCCTCATGCTCTACACCGACGGCCTGACCGAGAGCCGGCGGGACCCCATCGAGGGTGAGGCGCGCCTCGTCAAGGCCGCCCAGGCCCATGTCCGACGCCCGGTGCGGGAGATCCCCGGCGCCGTCGCGGAGGACATGCACACCGTCATCCTGCATCCGGACGACACGCTCGCCCTGGCCGTCCGCCGGGCGGAGAGCCCGCAGGTCAGGCGGCCCGTGGCAGGGCAGCCGTGAGCAACGCACCCCGCGGCGGGCCGAAGACGTCCTTTTCCCGATCGGCTGTCTGGGTAGACGCGTCTCGGACAGCCGCCGCGAACGGGACCCTACGAGCGGGGGGAGAACGCCATGCATCGCAGGCTAGTGATTGAGGACCATCCGATACAGCTGACGCAGCACGTCTGCCGTCCAGGCTCCGCGGCGGACGCCCGCGATTTCGCCCGGAGTTTCGCTGCCCTGCTCCACCCCGCGCCACCCGCGCTGACCACCGAGAACCTGCTGCTCGTGGTGTCCGAGCTGGTCGCCAACGCGCTACGGCATGCCGGTGCCGTCACGTCCCTGCATCTTCGCGCGGACCGTGAACGGATCGAGGTGTGTGTCGAGGACCCCAGCCCCACGCGTCCACAGAAGCGCGACCCCGACCTTTCCGGCAGCCACGGCGGCTTCGGATGGCCCATGGTGCACGCGCTGGCCCTCGACGTCGCGATCCTGCCGGGCTCCGGCGGCGGCAAGACGGTACAGGCGGCCCTGGCGCGCTGAGGCGCCAACTGGCTGTTGCAGGGGAGAGGTTCGCTGAGCTGCTGAGCGCGGTGCGAACACCTGCCGGCCGGAGGAGCCCTACGCGCTGAGCACAGCGCGAGAGTTAGCCTTCGCGATCGCCGCCGTCGGCCCCGAGAGGGGCTGCCGGCTCGGCGTCGAGGGCCTTTGCCACGGAGTCGTACAGCGGCAGGACGGTGTCGAGCCCGGTGAGGGTGAAGAGCCGCTCCAGAGCGGCGGAGGGGGCCGCGAGGCGCAGCGCCGGGCCCAGTGCGCTGTGCGCCTGGAGCAGGACATTGACCGTGGTGGAGTCGGCGAACGGGGCTGCCGACAGGTCGACGACGACCCGGGCCACGCCGTCCTCGTCCGCCTTTCGCAGTATCTCTTCCAGCGGCGCGACGCTGTCGAGATCGAGGGGGCCCGTGACGGCGACGACAAGAGCGTCACGCTCCTGCCGCACGGCCACCTCTCCCTCTATCGGTCGGCCTCCTCTGGGCTGGGGCACGGTGAACCTCGCTGTAGGGGCTGACGGTTGGAGCAATGCAGTGGCCCGGACGTGCACACGACCAAGCGACCAGCTCGGACCAGGATAGAAGCGATAGTTGCCGTTTGACAACATTCGCCATAAGGCAACAATCTGTTCTCGTCACAGAACAAGGCGGCTGCGCCTGGCGTGGCTTGGGACGAAAGCGGCCTGAGATCCGCTGCACGCTGTCAGAACATGAGCGTGGCCGCCGACGATGCGTGGGCGGTCACCCTCATATGTGAGGGGGAGGAGGCCGCGCGTGAAACGCATCCAGCCCCGCCTCCACGCCGCGAAGTCCTCCGCCGCCGGGCCCGCCGCGCACCGGAAGGGAACGCGGCCGTGACGACAAGGCCCCCTCCTGGCGGGAGGACTCTTTACGCACCCCTAGGCGCCGCCACCGGTTCAACGGCGCAAGGGGCTTCCCCCCTCCCGCGCTCGCGGCGGTCCGGCCCGCCACGGTAACGGGACACACCCGGCCACTCCGTTCCGTCCCGCGGCGCGGTCCCCGTCAGCCCCCGCCTTTGCCCTCGTCCACGGACGAAGAATGTTTGAGAGACCGTGACTCAGCGTCGTGAGGTAGAACGAGCGGTGCGGGCATCGGCCCCGCACGCTCTGGTGGACACGCTTCGTGACGTGCTCGCCGAACGCTACGGAGCGCTCTCCGTGGAGTTGCTGCTCGCGGACCACGGGGCCACGGTGCTCACCCCCTTCGGTGCGGTGGGGGCGGCAGCCGCGCCGGTCCCGGTCGCCAACAGCGCCGAGGGCAGAGCGTTCGACGGCCGGCAGCCCCACCAGCAGACCCGGCACGGAGACGTCGTCGAGCACCATCTCCCGGTGACCGTCCGAGGGGAGCGCACCGGCCTGCTCACGGTACGGCTGCCCGCCGAGCGGTCCGTTCCGGACGCGGTCCACGACCTGGTCCACGCGGCCGGTCTGCTCGGCCACGAACTCCTGGTGGCCGAGCGCGACACCGACGTCTACCAGCGGGCACGACGCATCGGCCGGTTCACCCTGGCCGCCGAGATGCAGTGGCACCTCCTCCCGGCCCGGGCCTGTTCCGCCGACGAGTACGCCATCGGCGCCCAGCTCGAATCCGCCCACGACACCCACGGCGACAACTACGACTGGGCCTCGGACGCCGACGAACTGACCCTCTCCGTCACCGACGGCATGGGCACCGGCGTCCATGCCTCGATGCTCACCCACCTCGCCGTCAACGCGCTGCGCAACGCCCGCCGGGCCGGTATCAGCATCGAGGACCAGGCGGCACTGGCCGACCAGGCCCTCTACGCCCAATACCGGGGAGCCGCCTACGTATCCACCCTGCTGCTGCACTTCGACTTCGCGACGGGCCGGGTCCAGGCCGTGGACGCCGGGTCGCCCCAGCTGTGGCGGATGCGGGGCAGAGTGATCGAGCGCATAGAACTCGATCCCCAGATGCCGCTCGGCATGTTCGAGGAGACGCACTACAAGGCGCAGGAATTCGAGGTGCTGTCCGGGGACCGGCTGGTCGTCGTCAGCGACGGGGTGTACGCGGCGCGGTCGCCGCAGGGGGAGGCGTACGCGGAGCGAGCCCTGGCCCGGTCCATCCATGCCGGCAGACTGCTCCCGGCAGCCGCCGTGCCCCGTGCCGTACTGCGCGACCTGGCCGACTTCCGTGCCGCGGAACCGCTGGACGACTTGTTGGTGCTCTGCGTCGACTGGTTCGGGAGACCCGGAGACCGGTCGCCCGGGCCGGCAGGCGCCGGGGGCGGTCCCCGTTAGAAGCCGGGGATCCGGGTACGAGGGCCAAGGCACCGCTTCAAGGGCGCAGTTGGTGCCGTCACGGGAGCCTCGAACGCGTCGGCAACCCGACGCACCGGCTCCCTGCCGTCCCCGATACGGAAAGGCGGAGCATGCTTTTCTTGGTCGTAGCCCTGTTCCTGTTCGGAGTCCTGCTGGGGACCGCGGCGCATGTCCCGGTGCCGGTCACGGTCGCCGCCGGAATCGCCATCGCGGCCTGGCTGGTGTTCTTCTTCACCAAGGAGCGCCGGAAGGCCGGCCGCACGACGAAGGGAGCCGGCCGATGACCTCCGCCCGGATCCCCCTGAGGACCGGACCGCATCCGCAGGCCGACCGGATGGCTGTCGCCGCGTTCGTCTGCGGCCTGCTGGGCGTCCTGGTGTTCAACGTCTTCTTCGGCCCGTGCGCCCTTTTCTTCGGCGCCGCGGCACTCCACCGCGGGACCATCCGGCGCCTGCGCGCCTACCTGGGCCTGCTGTTCGGCACCGTGGACCTCGTGCTCCTGGTAGTGCTGTCCGCCCACAACGGGACCATCAGCTGGCACCTCTGAGAGCCGCCGACGGGTCGGCGGCAGCGCGCCGTCTCCCGGCCGGGTAGCCCTCACGTCATGCTGCGCACCGTGTCCCGCAGCCGCCGGGCCTCGTCGATCCGCTTCTCATAGGTGGCCCCGAGCAGCAGCAGGAGCAGGCCGGCCGCGGCCACCGGCACCCAGCGGGGCAGAAGGCCGAAGACCTGGACCACGGTCGGGGCGAGTTCGTGCAGCCCGACCAGCACGAGTACGCCGCCGCCGACGACCAGCGGTGCCTGGAGACGCGCGCGGACCCCGACAACGGTGACGAGCAGGGCCGCCGCACCCAGCAGTAGCGGACGCACCCAGTTCTCATCGCTCCACATGGCGGCGAGGCCGGGGAGCATGGTCGCACTCAGCCCGGCCCCGTACGCGGGCCAGGAGCCCGTGCCCGGTGTGCCGGTACGGCGACGGTGGCCGACGACCAGAGCGGCTGCCGTGATCGGCAGCGTGTACGCCTCGGGGGAGGAGACGCCCGCCAGGGCCAGACGCACCCAGGAGGAGGCGATGAGCAGGCCGGTCCCGACGAGTGCGGCGCGGCGGCGGTCCGGCCGCAGCGCGACGGCCAGGCCCGCGACCCCGGTCACGGCGAGGGCGAGGCTCAGCGCATCGGGGTGAAGCACCGTCAGGGCGATGGCGATCGCCGCCAGGGCGTAGCCGGCGCCTTCGACAGCCGTGGAGACCTGACCGCGCCCCGGCATCCGGTGCCAGGCCGCCGCGGCACCGGCGGCGGTGACGGCGACCGCGAGTACCGCGAACGCGGTGACGTGCCGGGGCAGGCCGGCTGTGGCCCCGGACGCGACCGCCTCGACCCCCAGGGCGAGGACGGCGAAGGCACCCGCGACCCGCGCCGTCGTGCGCACAGCGGGCGGGGAGGCCGTGGCCGAAAGGACGTGGGCGAGTACGGCGGCCGACGCGGCGAAGGTCCCCCACACCGCGAGCACGGCGGCCCGGTCGGCCGACGACCACAGCAGAGCGAGCGCGCCGGTGGCGGCCAGTACCAGGAGCCGCGGTAGGAGTGCGGCGTCCGGCCGGCGCACGACGTCCACTGCTACGGCGACGGACGCGACTACGGCGGCCGCCAGCACCCACGCGTACGGCAGCCCCAGCGCCACCGGCAGTAGGAGCACCGCGGGAACGGCGGTCAGCGCCTGTGCGTTGCGCAGCGCGTTCGCCAGTCGGTCCGGGTGCCGGTCACCGTCACCGACGGCACGGGCCCGCAGCCCGGCCATGGCAGCCAGGACGGCGGCGGACAGCCAGAGCACGACCAGGGGCGCGGCCGCGAGCTGCCAGCTCCACCGCGGCGGGTGACCGCCACCCCAGAGCGCCACGCCGTGGGCGACGGGCCGGATGAGGGCGTGCGCGAGTTTCGGCAGCACCACAACACCGGTCAGCAGCAGGGCGGTTGAGGCGGCGGCCAGCTCTCCCAGCGCGGCCGCGGCTCGGGACGGCGGTGCGAACGGCCCACCCGTCGGCCCACCCGTCGGCTCGCCCGCCGGCCCACCCGTCGCAGGCTTCGCCCACCGGCCGCTCCGCGCGCAGGACACCGCCGCCCACGCGGCGATGAGCGCCGCCGGTGCCGCGTATCCGACCACGGCCCACCCCGGGGGCGTGACGTACCGCAAGCCCGCGCCGACGGCCACGATCACGGCCACGGCGGCCACGCCCTCCGCGCCGGCGCGCAGTGCGAACGGCAGAGCGCGGAAGCCGCGGCACAGCACCGTGCCCAGCAGCACCAGCAGTCCCAGCGGCACCCAGGCCCGTACCACCGCGGCCGGCGACGGAGCGACCACCGCGTATCCCACCGCCAGCGCCCCGCCGAGCAACGCCCAGCCGCCGGCGACCGCCCGGGCCACCGTGACCAGAGTGGTGGCCGCCCGTTCGCCACCCACCCGCTCGCGGAACCCGGCCTGCCCGGCGGTGTCGCGTGCCGTGAGCGCGTACAGGACCGCGAAGTCCACCGCGGCCGTGGCGATCACCGCGGTCGCGTAGTCCTCGGTCGTTCCGCCCAGGGCGGCGGTGCCCAGGAGGGCGGGCAGTCGTGCCATCAACAATCCCACGGGCAGCGGGAGCCGGAGCCGCTGCCACCAGCCGTAGCCCGCCGCACCCACTGCCGTCAGCGCGGTGAGCACCGCCCAGTAGCCGGCCGCCCCGACGCGGTCCAGACCGCCGAGCCCGGCCTGCCGGGCGGCATAGCCGTCCAGGAGCACCAGGGCGAGCCCCACCGCGGCCGACGTCTCGGCGGTGGCCGTGAGCTGCCGCCGCCGCAGCGGACGGGGCAGTGCGAGGGCGCACGCGGTCAGCGCGAGCAGTACGGCGGCCCGCCCGCCGATCCCCAGCCGGCCCCAGCTCACCACGGTGAACACCACCGCGGCCACCACCACCAGCACTCCGCCGACGATCAGCAGCGCGGTCCGGGCAGAGGGCGCGGAGAGTTCCCGTGCCGCGGGGCCGCTCACGGGAACGATCGCCGGCGCTCCCGCGGAGGCGGCCACCGGTATCTCCGCGGGTGCTTCCCGGCGTGCCCGCAGCGCGGCCAGCAACTCGGCGTGCCGCTGCGCCAGCCACTGCCGTCGTGCGTCCAGTGCGCTCAGCTCTCCGGTGACCTGCCACAACGCGAAGGCATCCGGCCCGGTCAGGGGCAGCCGGCAACGGGTACACCGAGCGGGCGGAGGCGACCCCAGCGGTATTCCGCAGTCCGGGCACCCCGGCGATTGCATGTGCATGGCGTGAGTATGCGCAGCCCTGTCGGCCACGGGCCTGAGTACGCGTACTCAGTGTCGGCCTGGTGTCCGGGGCCGAGCCTCAGGCGTCGCCGGTGTCGTCGCCCGGCTCGGTCAGGAGATGCGGGCCGTTGTTGCGCACGTCGTTGACCGCGGTCGATACCGCGCGGGCGGCCAGGTGTCCGGCGGCGGGGGCGGTCAGCAGGGCGCGTAGCTCGCCGGGGTCCTCGTGGGCGGGGTCGAGCCAGGCGCCCCAGTCGGCGGGGGCGATGGCGAGCGGCATACGGGGGTGGACGCGGCCGGCGGCGTCGGTGGCTTCGGTGGTGATGATCGTGCAGGTGGTCCACCAGGCCCCCGGAGCGTCGTCTTCGACGGCCGGGTCGCGCCAGAACTCGTACAGTCCGGCCAGGGCCATCACCTGGCTGTCTTCCGGGCTGATGAAGTACGGCTGCTTGTGGGCCTTGGCGGTCTGGGTGGCGGCGACGGTCTGCCACTCGTAGAAGCCGTCCGCGGGCAGCAGACAGCGCCGCTTGGCGAACGCCCGGCGGTAGGCCGGCTTCTCCGCGACGGTCTCCACCCTGGCATTGATCATCTTCGCGCCCGTCTTCAGGCTCTTCGCCCAGGACGGCACCAGGCCCCAGCGCAGCGGCCGCAGCTGCCGCGTGATCTCCCCGGTCTCCCGCTCCACCCGCTCCAGCACCGACCACACATCGTCCGTCGGCGCCACATTCCAGCTCGGCTCCAGAGCCCGGTCAGGGTCCCAGCGGGGGACATCGAAGACGCTCGCCAGGTCTTGCGGGCTACGAGTGGAGACGAATCGACCGCACATACCTCTACCTTGCCAGGCACTCCGCCGGATACGCCCTCATTGGTCCCCCGAGCGTCGTCGTCAGGCGTCCCATCCGCCCGATCGCACAGGCCGTGACCGGGCGGCGCGTCCGCGAGTCTTTCGAGACCGTGGGAGCCCGGACGCCGGGGTGCGGAGCGCCGCTCTCGCACCCCGGCGTCATGCGGCGGACCTCAGTGCAGATATTCCTCGATCACATCCGCGCCGCGGACGGCTCCTCCGCTGTCCTTGACCACGGTGCGCATCCGGTCGAGATTGCTGCGCACGGCGGGGTCGGAGGCGACTCGGGCGACCGCGGTACGCAACGACTCGGCGGTGAGCGTCGCGGGGTCCAGCTGCACGCCGAGCCCCAGCTCCTGCGCGCGCCCGGCATTGGCGGCCTGCTCGGGCATCTGCGGAATGGTGATCAGGCCCACCCCGTAATACAGGGCCTCCATGGTGGAGTTCATCCCGGCGTGCGAGACGAAGGCGTCGGCGTGCCGCAGCACCGCCGGCTGCGGGAAGTAAGGCCGGACGTCGAAGGTGGGCGGAATGTCTCCCAGCGCGGCCCGGTCCAGATCGCCGATGGCCATGGCCACTTGGTAGGGGCCGTCGCGGAAGGCTTCGATGCAGGTGCGGTAGAACTCGGGCCGGTCGTTGAAGACCGTGCCCAGCGAAATGAACAGTACGGGAGACTCGGGATCGGCCGGCGACCAGGGTTCCGCGTGCTCCCGGCTGCCCAAGGAGGGGCCGATGAAGTGGAAACTTTCGTCGAAGGTGTCCCCGGCGGGCTGGAATTCCCTGGGTATGGACACAAGGTTCAGATTTTCGGTGCCGTTCAGGATGCTCTCCGGGGTGAGCGTGACACCGTGTTCGGCGGCGAAGTCCGCGCAGTCGGCGACGAGCGCGGCCAGTACGGGATTTTCGTCGCCGGCTTCGCTCATCACATCCTCGAACAGCGAGAACTCCTCGTTCGAGGCGAAGTTGGGAATGAACCGCACGGCGGGCAGGCCCAGATTTTCAGCGACGACCCGGGCAGGCCAGTTCATGCCGTCGTAACAGATCGCGTCCGGCGACTCCGCGGCACAGTAGTCGCGCAGCACGGGGTACTGCGCACACATCTCCGCGAACATGCCGCGCATCCAGACTTGGATCTCTTCGAGGCCGAACTGGCGGGGCGGAGTGAGGATTTCAGGCGACTGGAGCTTCAGCTCCACCCAGCGCGCGCCGGCTTTGGTGACCGCCTCGGAGTGCTCCGCACCGGTCGCATAGTCCACTCGGTGCCCTCGGCGTACGAGCTCCTCGACCAGCGGCAGCGTGGGGTTGACATGCCCGTGTCCGAAAAGGGCTACGAATAACAGGTGTTGTGCCATGCCGTCGATCGTACCGAGCCGGGATTTCAACTCCTCCGTTCGCATGCTCTTTCGGTCACCGGAAGAGCTGAGGCCCGCTCGACCATGGGCTTCCCGCGCCCTCCAGCAGGTAGCTGGAGGCAGCGGGCTTCGCCTTCATCCCGCCGACGAGGACGGATCAGTCGCCGACGGCCTTGGCCCAGTTCTCCCGGACGGTGCGCAGAGCCTTGGTCAGCTGGGCCTCATTCGGGAACTGCGGTGTGCCCTCGACCGTCGGCAGCCGTGCGGCCAAGTCCTTGTCGAGGGTGCCGTTCTTCGCCATGGCGGCCATCAGCACCGGGCGGGCGTAGTCCACGAGGCGGAGGTTCTGGCCTTCCGGGCTGAACAGGTACTCCTCCCAGAGCCGTGCCGCGGCCGGGTGCGGGGCGTCCTTGTTGATCGCCTGCGCGTAGTACTGCGAGAAGCTGCCGTCGAAGGGAATGGAGACCTTCCAGTCCACGCCCGTACCGCGGAGTTCGTCGATGAGCGCCAGGTTGAGGTAGTCCCATTCGATGCTGATCGGTGTCTTGCCCTTGGCGATCGAGGCCGGGTCGGGGTCGGCCCGGTTGTAGTTGCCGACTTTGTCGAGCCGGGCGAAGAAGTCGATGCCGGGCTGGATGTTGTCGAATGACCCTCCGTTGGCGAGCGCCGCCGCGTACACGGCGGCGAAGGCCGAGCCCGCGTCTGTGGGTTGGCCGTACATCGAGACCAGGCCCTTGTACTCCGGCCGGAGCAGATTCGCGAAGGAATCCGGGCAGGTCTTGACGCGGGCGGCGTCGCAGCCGATGGAGACATAGCCGCCGTAGTTGTTGTACCAGCGGGCCTCGGCGTCCTTCTGCTCCGGTGGGATCTGGTCGAACTGGGCGACCCGGTAGGGGGCCAGTAGATTCTGCCGCGCCGCGGACTGGGCGAAGGGATCTGCGACGTCGAGCACGTCCGGGGCGCGCTCCTGGCCCCGGTAGCGTTTGACGGCCTCGATCTCCTGCTGGCTGTGGCCGGACGGGTTGTCGATGACGACCTTGATGCCGTACTTCTTCTCGAAGCCGTCGATCAGCCTGCCGTAGCCGGCCCACTGGCGCGGCAGCGCGATCGTGTTGAGCCTGCCCTCCCGCTTCGCCGCCTTGACCAGCGCCGCCGACCCGCCCACGTCGGCAGCGGACTCGGCCCGGGAGGGCGCGACCGGCCGCTTGGTGCCCTCTTCCTGGCAGGCACCGAGACCGAGCACCGCAAGACCGAGACCGCACAGGAGGGCGCCTGCGCGGACCCGATGATGTGTAGCCACAACGCCTCCAGCAGGGCCAGGTGGGGGAGCGGTCCGCCGGGCGGGTGGCGGACGCGGCTCGGGGGCGAGCCATGACACGGTGCGGTCGCACGGCCCGTACAGCGGCCCACCACCAAGGACGGCGCACGCCCGGAGGGGGCGGAACGCCGACGGGGCCTCGCGGGCCGGCCGACCGGACGTCCTCGGCACTCCCGCACGCCGACGACGCCTCGGTACGCGGCCGGTCCGGCGCCACCCCGCAGCGCCTCCACCGGCCGAAGCTTCCTCTACGGCAATGGTCCGGACCAGCCTACTCCGCCCCTTCGCAGGCTTCCGCCAGGACGGTTACCCGGCCAGGTCATGGCGGCCGGCAGACGCCACGCCCGTACGGAGCCCACGCGTGTCCTCGGACGGGCAGGGCAGCCACGGCCTCACCACTGCCCGCGCTGCTCCCACTGGTTCAGGAGGTCTTCCGACGGCTCCTCCTCCGAAGGCAGGGCGTCGGGGGCGATCACCTGAGCGGCCCAGATCGTCTTGCCCCTGGGGGAGTAGCGGGTGCCCCAGTGTTCGGCGAACTGCGCCACCAGGAAGAGTCCTCGGCCTTCTTCGTCGGTGTCCTTCGCCTGGCGGATGTGCGGGGAGGTGCTGCTGCCGTCGGACACCTCACAGATCAGGGTGCGGGTGTGCAGGAGCCGCACATGGATGGGCTCGGCGCCGTGCCGAATCGCGTTAGTGATCAGCTCGCTGAGGATGAGCTCGGTACCGAAGGCGACGGTCTCAAGGCCCCAGTCCACCAACTGGCGGACGCACGCGTTGCGGACCGGGCCCACCGCCGCCGGGTCGCGGGGAACGTCCCACTCGGCGACGTGTGCCGGGTCCAGCCGCCGGGTCCGGGCCACCAGCAGCGCGACGTCGTCGGTTGACCTGGCGGGCAGCAGCGACTGCATGACGGTGGCGCAGGTGTCCTCCGGCGTACGGTCCGGCCCGGCGAGCGCCGCACGCAGTGCCTCCAGCCCCGCGTCCAGGTCGCGGCTGCGGTTCTCGACCAGCCCGTCCGTGTAGAGCACCAGCCGGGAGCCCTCCGGCAGCGACAGTTCGGCCGTCTGGAAGGGCAGACCGGTGCCCAGCCCCAGCGGCGGGGAGACCGGCGAGTACAGGAACTCCACCCTCCCGTCGGGGTAGGCCACGGCCGGTGGCAGATGTCCGGCCGTGGCCACACTGACCCGCCCGGAGACGGAGTCATAAATGACGTAGAGACAGGTGGCGCCGGTGATTGCCGGCACCTCCTCGCCGTCCTCGTCCTGGACGTCGATATGGGTCACCAGCTCGTCCACATGGCCCAGCAGTTCGTCGGGGGAGAGGTCCAGGGCCGAGAAGTTGTGCACGGCGATCCGCAGCCGGCCCATGGTGGCCGCCGCATGCAGACCGTGTCCGACCACGTCGCCGACGACCAGCGCCACCCGGGCGCCGGGCAGCGGGATGACGTCGAACCAGTCCCCGCCGACCCCCGCCCGGGCCGGAAGATAGCGGTGCGCCACGTCCAGGGCGTCCTGGTCCGGCAGGCCGCGGGGCATCAGACTGCGCTGGAGCGTCATCGCCATCGTGCGCTCGCGGGTATAGCGCCGGGCGTTGTCGATCCCCACCGCGGCCCGCCCCGCCAGTTCCTCGGCGAAGGACAGATCCTCGTCGTCGAACGGAGGAGAGCTCCCCGACCGCCAGAAGTACACCATTCCCAGCACCACCCCCCGGGCACGCAGCGGTACGACCGCCAGGGAGTGCACCCCGTGGTCCAGGATGCGTCGGGCGCGTTCCGGGTCCTGGGGCCGCCAAGCGGTGGAGCCGGCCAGGTCCGGCTCCACCATGGACCTGACCTGGTCCGCACTCGTCGCCGCCGGGGTGCCCGGGGCGGCCGTGATCAGCTCGCCGACCGGGTAGAGCGGATGGTCCGGCGTCAGACCGGCGAGGGCCGCCCGGCGCAGCGCGCTGCCCGCCACGCTCGGCTCCTCGCCCTTCAGCACCGGTTCCTGAAGCTCGACGGTGACGATGTCGGCGAACCGGGGGACCGCCACCTGCGCCAGCTCCTCGGCCGTGCGCACGACATTCAGCGTGGAGCCGATCCGTCCCCCGGCGTCGTAGAGGAGCCTCAACCGCTCCCGCGCCACCTCGGCGCGCCCTGACAGCCACCTCAGTTCGGTGGTGTCGCGCAGGGTCACCACGCTTGCCTGGTGGGCTCCGTAGGGGGTGGTGGACCGCTTGTTGACGGCCAGCAGTCTGTCCTGGGCCAGGTGCACCTCGTCGGTGGCGATCCGGTCCGACGCCATGAGTTCGGCGGTGCGGCGGTCCAGCCCCAGATCGTCGACCCGGCGGCCCTCCGCGTCCGCCGGCAGGTCCAGCAGCCGCCGCGCCTCGTCGTTGGCCAGCAACAGGCGCCCGCCGCCGCCGACGATGAGGACACCCTCCCGCACCGCGTGCAGAACCGCATCGTGATGCTCGTACATCCGGGTCATCTCGACCGGGCCCAGACCGTGGGTCTGCCGGCTCAGCCGACGGCTCACCAGCCCCGCGCCTCCTCCGGCGAGTGCCAGCGCCGCGACCGCGGTACCCAGAAAGAGGGGCAGCTGCTGGTTGACCGACTTCTGGACCTTTTCCACCGTCACCGGGGCGGCGACGATGGCGATGACCCGGCCCGACGAGTCCTTGACCGGGGCCGCGGAGATCACGGAGAGACCGAGGGCGCCCTCGAAGGTCCTGGTGAAGGGCTTGCCCCGGGCGGCCTCCGCATACGGGCCGATGACGTGCTTGCCGATCTGCCGCGGGTCGCTGTGGGTGAGGGTGATCCCGTCGAGCTTGTACACGATGAGGGCGTCGACACCGGATGCCTTCCGGGCCGCCTCGGCCAGCGGCTGGAGCTTCGCGGTCGGATCGTTGCTGTTCAGAGCCTCCTGGAGCCCCCAGGAGTGCGCGAAGGACTCAGCGGCGGCGAGCGTCCGGTGCCGGGCGTCGGTCATGGTGTCCCGCCGGGTCTGCACGACGAAAGCCACCACTGCCGCCGCGACGAGCAGCACCACGAGCAGCAGCTGAAGGAGAAAGACTTCCCGGGCGACGCTGCGCGTAGACCAGGACGGCCGAACGTGCTGCCGATCTCCGGCCCCCGCAGAACGCTCGTCCTGACGGCCGCCGCCACCGCTCCCGGTGGACTCCCCACCCGAAAAAGCGGAACGCCCGGGCGCACGGCGCAGCCAACGCCGGAAACCACCCGAAAATCCGCTCATGATTCACATTTATCCTGCTTCGCCCGGGCGGTGGCAAGGCGTGCTACGGCAGGTGCCCGATGGGGCGGCGGGGGCGCGCCGGGCTGGGGCTGTGGTGGCCCCCCGGAGCCCGACGGCGCGGCGGGCGGGGCGAGACGATCTGGTTCATTCCGCGGGACGGCGGCCCCATGCCGAAATGGTGATCTGGGGGATGTCGATGAAAGCGGGGTCCTTCAGAAGGGTGGCGAACTCCGCCAGGTCGGCTTCCGTGATCAGATCGTCGGCGAGAAGAGCGGGGGCCGCTTGGGTGATGAGTGGGAGCCAGCGGTCCTTGCCGAGTCCGCCCATGCAGCCGGGGTTTCCGGCGAAGGCCACCTCGGTCAATGAGTGGCGAGCCAGCAGGGCTGGCAGGCCGCGAACCCAGGTCAAGTCGGCGCCGTGCTCGTGGTACATGCGCTGATAGGCGTCCAGAATGCGCTGGACCACGGGGAAGGGGGAAGAACCGGCCGGCAGATGAAAGGGCTCTTCGATGAGGAGCCAGCCGCCGGGGGAGAGCCAGCGGGTGACACGCGCAACCATCTCATCGCGTTCCGGGAGGTGGCAGAACACATAGCGGGCGTGGATGAGGTCGAAGCTGCCGGGCGCGTAATCCTCGTGCGTGATGTCAGCTTCCTCGATCTCCAGATTCGCGGCCCGACCCGCTTCGAGGTGGCGCGTATCGAGATCAACGCCGACGACGCGTCCGTCCGGGCAGCGTTCTGCGAGCCAATAGGCGATGGAGCCGGCGCCTGCACCCAGTTCCAGGCAATTCCAGGAGGTCTTGAGGGGAAGGCCGTCGAGGATCCCGGTGGTGAATGCGTCGACGTTGCGTTGGATGGACGCCAGGCGGTCACTCTCGCGATGGGCGCCATTGCTCAACATGCCGCTGTTGTAGGGGGTGGTGGCGGGCTGCTGTGTCACGGGTGCGCCTAGCTGGTGGGAGTGCCTCAGCTGGAAGACCCGCGCTTCGCCAGATCGGCGACGAAGTCGATGCAGGCCATGCTGGGGCTGTGCTTCAGGCCACGCTGAAGGTCCACTTTCGACCAGTCACCATCCGTCTTATAGAGATCGGTCTCCTTCTTGAGGTCCGCGGCTTGCTTCTGGAGGGCGGTCTTGACCGACGCGGGGACGTGGGGCTGGTTCAGGGCCCTTTCGGTCAGCGTCGTCAGCTGTTGGAGCAGCGGAATCACCGGAGTATCGCTGTCGTATCCGGAGGACCCGATGGGGTTCTCCTTGGCCAGCTTGTTGTTGATGTCCATCATCTGTTTCTGGTTCTGGCATCCGGCGACGTGGGCGATATTGCACATGCCCGCGCGCGCATCCCAATTCTTTGCGCCGCCCGTACAGAAGCCCGGTACGCGTTCCCCCTGCTTCGCCGTCGGCTTTTTCTCCTGCTCCCCACTGTCGCCACTGAGCCCCACGGCAGCCCCTACGCCGATCGCCGCCACGACGGCCACACCGGTGACGATCAGGCCGAGCTTGTTCCGCTGCATCATCTCTACCCTTACCTGCCTGTCTGCGCGATCGAAGAATCGAAAAGGGGTGACAGTTCTCCCTGGCGGGCGGACCTCACTTCCAGCAAAGGAACTTCAAATCGTCCACGTCCTCTTTCAAGTGCTTCATGGCGAGGTCGGTGGCCTTGGTGCTGACGAGGCGACCATCCACCACTCGTGGGAGCTGGGCATCGAGCGCGTCAGCTTGGGTATTCAGGTCCCCCGCGATGGCGTGGAGCTTTGCCTTGACCGGCGCCTCGGTGGCGTGATCGGCAAGATCCGAAACCTGTTCGGCCCCGTCGCGCAGCGCCGCGCTGCCGTCATGCGCCTTGTCGGCCGAACTGCGGTTGGGATCGCCCAGCGCGACGCCGGAGAGCTGAAGGGCGTTTCCGGCTGTCTGCACCGCCGCATTGCACGCGCCCGCATCAGGCCCCGGACTGCGGCCTTCGGTGGGCGTGGGCCTGGCCGTGGGAGTGGGAGTGGGCGACGGACTGTCGGCGCGCGTCGCACTCACCGCCGCGTCCGACGACTTGCCGGAAGGGTGGCCCTGCTCGCGGAATTGGGAGGCCACCACGAAGGCCAGCAGCCCGGCCGCGCCCACACTCACTACGGACAGCGCCGGCCGTAGCCAGATACGTCTCCGGCCGGCTTCCGCCCTCGGCAGCACCTTCATCCTGCTGGGCGGCTGCGTCCCGTTCAGCATGTGCAGCACGGCGTCGATGCCGGGCCGGGTCTTCGGGTCCTTGTCCAGCAGCGCCATGATGACCGCTGTCAGGTGACCGGCACCGACCGGCTCATCGGGCTGGTCGTGGCTGACGGCATGGATCGTGGACAGCACCGAGCCCCGGTCGAACGGTGAGACGCCGGTGACCATTTGATAGAGCGTCACACCCAGAGACCACAGGTCCCCGGCCGGACTCTCCACGCCCTTCAAACGCTCGGGGGCGACGTAGGCGGCCGTGCCGACGACCGCCCCGGTCATGGTGATCTTGGTATCGGCGTGGTGTCTGGCGATTCCGAAATCAGTCACGAGAACGTCGCCGCTGTCCGTGATCATGACGTTCGGCGGCTTGATGTCCCGGTGGGTGATCCCGACTCCGTGCGCCGCGGCGAGCGCGGCGAGGACACCCCGGGCGATGCGGTCGGTCAGCTCAACGGAAAGCCCGTCGGGTTCGTCCTCCAGCAGCTCCGCGACCGACTGCCCACGCACGAGACGCATCACCGTCCACGGCAGCCCGTCGTGCTCGACGACGTCATGGACGGCCACGATGTTCGGGTGGTCACGCAGCGCGGCGGCGTGCTGTGCTTCCTTGCGGGCGTACGCGAGGGCGGACCGGTGCGGTTCGGTGGTGTCCTGGGGGTGTATCCGGATGGACTTGACGGCCACATCGACGTTCAGGCTCAGGTCCCGGGCCTGCCACACCTCGCCCATGCCCCCGCGGCCCAGACGCTCGACCAGCTCGTACCGGTCGGCGATGACCATGCCAGGTGCAACCTGCGTCGCCAAATCTTCAGCCCCGCCCCGAGATCCGACACTGCGCCCTATCGACGGCACATTGTAAGGGCGTGGTTACAGGCCCGGTAGCGGTAATGGCCTGACCGGCGAATCCACCGGACCGATGCCCGGCACGCACCCGCTGCCGGGGAACTCCTGGCTTGTGCCGCTCACTTGCCGGCCGTCCAGGGGGCGCCTGATCACTGCCCTCTCCCGCAGGGGAGGGCCGGAGCGTCATAATCGAGCCATGGGGAAGAGCTACGAGCGGATAGACGGCAGGCTGCGTACCTTCATCGAGGCGCAGCACATCTTTTTCACCGCGACGGCGCCGCTGGACGGCGACGGCACCGTCAACCTTTCACCCAAGGGCCTGAACGGCTCGTTCGCCGTGCTCGACGAACTCACCGTGGCCTACCTCGATTTCGCCGGCAGCAACGCCGAGACCATCGCGCATCTGCGCGAGAACGGCCGCATCACCCTGATGTGGTGCGCCTTCGACGGTCCACCCAACATCGTGCGGGTACACGGTCGCGGAGAGCCGGTCTTCCGCGACGATGCCCGTTGGACCGAGCTGATGGGGCACTTCCCGGACATCGACCCGACCGCGCACGGCCTGCGAGCGATCATCGTCGTGACGGCCGAGAGCATTCGCGACACCTGCGGGTACGGCGTCCCGTTCATGACCTATGACGAAGACCGCCCGCTGCATGCCTCGCGCTTCGCGCGCGAGACCGATGAGTCACTCGACGCGTACTTCCACAAGAAGGACCACATCGCGACCAGCATCGACGGCCTGCCGGGTCTTCCCCTGCCGCTGCCACCGCTTCCGCGGGCCGCGAACCACCGCGGGTAGGGGGGCACGCAGCCGCCGACGGTGCAGAACAGATGGTTCTGGACGGCAGAAGTGCAGGATCTTGGACTCCTGACGGATACCCGGCCACCCTTCGGCGATGGGCGCGTCGATCCTGAGTTCCCTCCCGCTCGCCGTGTGCTGATCGTCCTCGCCTTCGGCGGACCGCGGGCGTCCGTCCCCTCCTCCCACCTGTGTTAGCCGGACGTTAGTGGAGCGGCAGCCTTGCGCTAGTGGCCCCGGTCAGAGTCGTTGACGTACCGAGGAGACCACGTCACCGACTGTCCGGGGGGACCCGAAATGAGCTCCAGCCCTACTGTTCGCACCGCTCGCCGCCGTACCCTGCGAGTTGCCGCCGCGGCTTTGACCGCGGCCGCCGCCCTTGCCCTGACCGCCTGCTCCGGCTCGGACGCCGCCGGCACGAAGCCCGCGGGCCATTCGGACAAGGACATGGCCGCCGCCGGGTCCAGCGGCACGAACTCCTCCGCCAAGGCGCAGGGCTCCGATGCCCCGCCGAGCCCCGGGGCCAAGGCCGACGCCAAGGCGGGCGCCGCGGGCAAGCAGTCGGGCGGCGCGCCCGCCGCCGACGGTGGCAGGGCGGCATCCCCGGTTCGCACCCAGCGCCTGGCGGACGGCATCAGCAAGGCGGAGATCTACAAGCTCGGCGACCAGCGCTACAGCGCCAAGATCGTCGCCCGCGGTGCGGTCCTGGCCACGCTGGAGACGAAGGGGCACGACGACGGGCTCGACGCCAACGACATGTTCGTCACGCTCACGCTGGACGGCCAGGTCCATTCCTGGATGGGCGGCGGACACCAGGGGCCGGGCACCTTCAAGCTCGCGGGCGGCTGGACGGCCAAGGTCACGAAGGTCGGCGAGCTGCGGTACCGCGCGCAGATCATCGGCCATGACGGCGTAGCCGCCACGCTGGAGGCGAACCAGCACGACGTCGGGCTCGACGCCAACGGCGTATACGTCGTGCTCAGCAGCGGCGGTGTGATCAGCGCCCACGAGTAAACGCCTGCCCGGCTGCGCGGTGGAGCTGCCTCCGGTGGCCCCACCGCGCAGGTGACGGAAGCGTTCGGGCGGTCCTGAAGCCCTCCTGACGCCTCGTGAAGCCGGGACCGGCAACGACACGGGCGGACCTTCGGGGAGCCCACATGTGCACATCCGATGCCGCGCGCCTGTCCCACGGCCGGTGGCCCAGAGACTTAAATATCGGAGCGTGACTACAAAGCCGCAGCGCTTCACGATCTTGTTGGTCCCCGAACATGTTGAGGACAGAGGCGGTGCCTCCGAGGAGGACTCAGCCGTCCGGTCGGCGGTCGTCGAGGCCACCGGCGAGACGGGCGCCTCTGGCTACCCCCGCTACGCCGGACACGGGATCGTGGCCGACATCGACCCCAGCACACGGACGGTCGAGGCGCTACTCGTCGATGGTGCAGAGCTGGACTACGGGCTGACCGCCAAGGTCACCTCCTGATCATCCGTGGGTTCACACAGCCGCACAGCGAGGGCGGCGATGTCGTCGTCCAGGCGTCCTCTGCTGTAGCGGAGGAGGTCGCGGTGAAGGGCTGCGAGCAGTTCGTGGGGCGGCAACGGGGGCTGTTGGCGCATCCAGGCCGCCAGCGGGAAGAACCCGCCGTCGCGGGCGCGGGCCTCGGCGATCCCGTCGGTATAGAGAAGCAGCAGGTCGCCGGGGGCGAAGTCGAAGGTGTCGATGGTGTAGTGATCGCCGATCAGCTCCGCGAGGTTGAGCAGCGGCGAGGGGGTGGTGGGCGCGAGGGCACGGAGTTCCCCGTGGTTCAGGAGCAGCGGTGGGGGGTGTCCGCAGTTGAGGATCTCGATACGTCTGTCCCCGTGCGGGATCTCGACAAGAAGGGCGGTGGCGAAGCGCTCCATCGGCCCCTCGGGGGGAAAGGCGGCGTTGTAACGGGTGCTGCTGGCGTCCAGCCGGCGCGCGACGCTGACCATGTCGGCCTCGTCGTAGGCCGCCTCCCGGAAGGAGTTGACGATCGCCGCGGCCGCCCCCACTGCCGGCAGCCCCTTGCCCCGCACATCACCGATGAGCAGCCTGACCCCGTAGGGCGTGTCGACCACCTCGTAGAAGTCCCCGCCGATACGGGCCTCCGCCGCGGCCGCGAGATACAGCGACTCGATCTCGACGCTCCCGAAGCGGCGCGGCATCGGACTCAGCACCACTTGCTGCGCCGCGTCGGCGACGAGCCGCAGCTGAAAGAGGGTCCGCTCCCGCTGGAGCCGGACATGACTTCCGTACGCGGCCGCCACGGTGACCGCGATGATCCCCGCGGCCGTCCACCATGTCCCCAGACCGGGGAACACGATGCTGAGGCCGATCATCAGAAACAGGCACACCGTCCCCAGCAGGACGGTGGGGAGCACCGGCCACATAGCGGCGGCGAGGGCCGGCGCCGCGGGCAGGAGGCGGCTGAAGGCCACTTCAGGGGGAGTGGCGTAGGCCAGGGCGGCGATGACGACGGTCAGGATCACCGGCGACAGCCGCACAAGCCATCGGCCGTGGCGGCGACGGAGCCGCGGCCGTCCAGACTCGATCACACTGCACAGAATATCTACGCAAAGGGAACATAGCGCTCTGGCGGACCGGAGTCGGCCGCCTGTCGGGGTCCGGCCCCGTTGGGCGACGGCCGGTGCTACGGGCTCACGCCCCCACTGCTCTCGACGCTTGAGTGGGACGGCGCGCGCAGTACCCGTAATCGAATGCGAGAGCGAATTATCTCCTGGTCCTGGCCACCTCCAGGCCCTGGCGGCCTGCCTGCGGCTGGAGCTGGATGTCGGGGCGGTTTCACGTTCGGCCTTCGTGCGTCACGCTGAGTGTTCAGCCGGCGGCGCGCGGACGAGGTGCCGGGCCTGGCGGTGGGCGGCGTCAAGCGGCGAGCCGCACGGGACGCGAATGGCCCAGTAGCCGGTCGGCGCTGGGCCACGCCGGCAGCAGAGTCTCCACCGTTTGCGCGGCACCCCGTGGGCGCGGGCCCCGGTCCGCCCCGGGCCCCATCCGTGTGCCTGGTGGGCGGGGACCCGGGAAGGAGCGTCAGGACCGGGCGTGGGCGAACAGGGTGGCCAGGCCCCGGGCCAGATCCTCCTTGAGGTCATTCAGGGCCTCGAAGCCGACGTGCACGCGCAGCAGCGGGCCGCGGCCCGTCCAGGTGCCCGGGAGGCGGTGGGTGACCGGATCGGCCGGCACGATCAGGCTCTCGTAGCCGCCGTAGCTGTGGCCGAGGCCGAACAGCCGCAGCTCTCCGAGCAGCGCGTCCACGGCGGGCTTGCCCGGCCCGGGTTCGAGTTCGAGGCCGAACAGGCCCGCGGCGCCGGTGAAGTCGCGGCACCACAGCTCGTGCCCCGGGTCCCCCGGCAGCGCCGGGTGCAGCACGGCGCGCACCCCCTCCTGTTCGCGCAACCAGGAGGCGAGGCCGATGGCTTGGTGATGGTGCTCTCGCATCCGGACCCCCAGCGTGCGGAGTCCGCGCAGGCCCAGATAGACATCGTCCGCGCCGGCGCACTGGCCGAGCCGGATCGCGGTGGCGCGCACCGCGGGGTAGGTCTCCTCGGAGCACACGATGGCCCCGAGGATGCTGTCGGCGTGACCGGTGAGGTACTTCGTCGCCGAGTGCACGACGACATCGGCGCCCAGCTCCAGGGGGCGGTGAAAGACGGGGGTGGCCCAGGTGTTGTCGATGAGGGTGACCACGTCGTGGGTACGGCACACGCTCGTGACGGCAGGGACGTCCTGCACCTCGAAGGTCGTGGAGCCGGGTGACTCCAGGCAGACCAGACGCGTGGTGGGGCGGAACAGCTCCTCGATGGACTTGTCCGCACGCGGATCGTAGTACTCCGTCTCCACGCCCAGATCGGCCAGCGAGTTGCAGAACTTGCGGGTGGGCAGATAGACGGAGTCGCTCACGAGGATGTGGTCGCCGGCCCGGACGAACGACAGGATCGCCGTGGTGATCGCCGCGAGACCCGAGCAGGTGGCGACGGCGGCGTGCCCGCCCTCCAGATCGGTCAGGGCCGTCTCGAAGGCGCGGCCGGTGGGTGTACCGAAGCGGCCGTAGACCGGCATCCGGCGTTTGAGGGGGTCGGCCTGCGAGGCGTCCATGGCGGCCACGTCCTCGTAGAGCACCGTCGAGGCCCGGTGGACCGGCGGGTTGACGTAGCCGTGTTGTTGCCGCGGGTGGGAGCCGGCGTGCACCAACCGGGTGTCCATCGAGGTTTCGCCGGTCATGACACCACTTCCAGATCCGCCTTCTCGTCATGGGGCACGGCCGCCGCGGTCCGGCGGCCGCCCAGTACCAGGGCGATGGCGGCCGCGACGGCGCACTGCACGGCGACGGCGGCCCAGAACATGCCCAGGTCGTGTGCCGTTTCGTAGTGGGCGAAGAGGAAGCCGCCCACGACGCCGGCGAGGAGGCCGCCGACACCCGCCGTCAGCCGCTGGACGCCGAAGGCGAAGGCCGGATTGCTCGGTATGCGGTCGACCATTTCCAGGTCACAGCGCAGGAAGAGGAAGACCTCGCCGAGGCTGAAGAGCACAGTGCCGCCCAGCAGGGCAGCGGTGTGCCCCAGCGACATCACGGCCGTCCCGGCAGCCATCAGGGCGAATGATCCGGCCACCAGACGGCGGTAGTCGGCCCGCGCGATCCAGCCCGACAGCGGCGGCTGGAGCGCCACCATCATGGCGCAGTTGACGAGCATGGCCCAGCCGAGCACCTGGATGTTGTGCACGCCCGCGGCGTACAGGCCCAGGAAGCTCTGGAAGAAGAAATAGAGGTAGAACGCGAGGGCCGTGAAGAACACCGGCCGCAGGGCGCCGCGCAGTGTCCGGAGCTTCCCGGAGGGGGCGGGCCCGTCGACGATGGCAACGTCCCGCGCGTCGTCCTGGCGGCGGGCGAGGGGCCGCATGGTGAGCTGGTGGGCCAGGGCGATCAGGCCGAAGAGCGCCGCGGCGCCGAGGAGCAGCACCACCGGATCGGCGTCGATCAGGACGGCGGCCAGCAGCGGCCCGAGCCCCATCCCGGCGTTGAGGGCCGCGCTGCTGACGCCGAGGAACAGCGGCCGCAGCTCGTCGGAGACGCAGGTGACGATGTAGGCCTTGTTCGCCGGGAGGTAGAGCGCCGGTCCCGCGGCAACGAGGACCACCGCCGGGTAGGCGACCCAGGGGACCTGCACGGCCAGCCCCAGCAGGAGCAGACCCGTGGTCCGCAGGGCGAGGGAGCCGACCATCGTCCGCTTGAGGCCGAGCCGGTCCACGACCAGGCCCCCCAGGATGCTGCCGCCGAACTGGATGAACGTGGCGACGGCCACCAGTACACCGGCCAGGCGGACGTCCAGGCCCACCGCTTGGACCATCAGGACGCCGATGAACGGGGTGACCATGTAACTGCCGAGTGCGACCACGAAGGACAGCACGATCAGCGACTTGAGGCTCGACGACAGCCCCCTGAACGTGCGCCACTTGGCCGAGAGCGCGGACATCACGCCTGCGGACCTCCGCTCTGCGGACCGGTGACGACCGGCCGGTCCGCGCGCGGCAGACCCCATTCGCTCCAGGACCCGTCGTACACGGCCAGGTCGTCGTATCCGGCCAGCTCGGCCCCCAGCGCCAGGATGCAGGCGGTGACGCCGGAACCGCAGCTGAAGAGCAGGCGTTGACGCTCCCCGGCGAGCGGGGCGAACGCGTCGCGCAGCTGCGCAGCAGGACGCATCCGGCCGTCCCGTTGGAGCTCGCCGAACGGCAGGTTGAGCGCTCCGGGCATATGGCCGGGACGCAGTCCCGGGCGCGGCTCGGCGACCGCGCCGGCGAAGCGGTCGCGGGAGCGGGCGTCGAGGACCGCAGAGGCCGGATCGGCCAGGGCCGCGGCGACCTCGTCGCTGCCGACGATCAGGCCGGGACGCGGTCGTGCGGTGAAGTCGCCGGGGCGCGCGGCGGGCGCGGGTGCGCCGGTCTCCAGCGGCAGCCCGGCGGCGCGCCAGGCGGGCAGGCCGCCGTCGAGCACGGCCACCCGGTCGTGGCCCATGGCCCGCAGCATCCACCAGGCGCGGGCACTGGAGTAGAGGCCCGCCCCGTCGTAGACGACGACGGTGTCGCCGTCGTCCACGCCGAGCGCCCGCAGTTCCCGGGTGAAGTGGTCGGCACCGGGCATCGTGTGCGGCAGCGGCCCGGAGTGGTCCGAGAGCGCGCCGTCGATGTCGAAGGGCCGCGCCCCCGGGATCCGTTCGCCGGCGTCGCGGTGCCCGCCGATCGAGGCGTCGAGCACCACCAGCCCCGGGGTGCCCAGTCGCGGTGCCACCCAGTCCGTACCGACCAGCGGGCCCGGCAGGGCGCCGGGCGCCGGCCCGTTCATCGCGTGCCTCCCTTGGGAGCGGGGGACCACTGGGCGCGGTCGGCGAACCAGGCCGCCACGTTCTCCAGGTTGGCCGCCACGTCCTCCTCGGTGTCGCCACCGACGACGTAACCGGCAAGGAAGAGACCGGACTTGACCCCGCCGTGGAACTCCTGGCCGACCGTGCCGGTGAGCGCGACCTCCTTGACGCACGCCGGCTCGTCACCGGAGGGCAGACGGTTCAGTACGCCGTTCGACGGCGGGATGCACAGGGCGCCGGTGGGCCGGTAGGCGGGGGTGCCCAGGGTGCTGGGCAGGCCGCATTCGGCGTACAGCCATTCCTTGTCGAGATCGATGCCGAAGGCGTGCCGGACCATCGAGCTGATCATCCCGCCGCCGGTCCGGCTGGCGATCTCGCAGAACACCGTCCGGTCGTCGGGGGTGATCCACAGCTCCGCGTGAAAGGCGGTGTGCGGTGGTGTGGGCAGCTCCGCCAGCACCGCCCTGGCCGCCTTGAGCAGCCGGTCGTGGACCGGGTCCTGGGGTGTCAGCGGGAGGTTGGCCACCCAGTCGTTCGCCCGGAAGGACAGACAGTCATTGAGGTAGCGGAAAGGGTGGGCGAACACCACCTCGCCGTTCACGACCAGCCCGTCCACGTGGTACATCTGCCCGGGGACGAACACCTCGATCTCGCTCGCGCCGCGCCACGGGCGGGCGAGGTAGGCGTCCAGCTCCGCCTCGTCACGGATGATGGCCGCGCCCAGGGAGCCGGACTCCGAGAGCGGTTTGATGACCACGGGATAACCGTGCTCGGCGATGAACTCCAGGGCGGTGTAGGCCGAATCCAGGGCCCGGTAGGCGGGAATCTCCACCGGGCCGCCGACGAGGTGGTCCTTCATGACCACCTTGTCGCGGAAGGCAAGGGCGCTCGCGGTCCGCTGTCCCGGCAGGTCCAGCAGGTCACGCAGCTGTGCCGCGCGTACCACGTCCGCCTCGGCCCGGGCGAAGACGGCCGTGACGGCGTGCTCGCGGGCCAGGCGCAGTGCCGTCTTCTCGACGAGCTGATTGGTGTCGTAGTCGTCGAAGGCGTGCACATGGGGCAAGTGGCCGTATCCGGCGGCGAACTCGGTCGTGGTGAGGATGACCGGCTCGACGCCGGAGCCGGCCAGCCAGCGGTCGTAAGGGGTCTTGGCGTAGGGCGTCTTGGCGAAGACGAGGACGTGCGGCATGTGCGTGTACTCCTTCAGCCCGTCGTCTCGACGAGAGGAAGCCGGCGGCGCGCGGGAACCCGGGAGACCAGCTGCTGCTCCTGGGCGAGTTCGCGGGCGAAGCAGCCGTCCTTGTAGGCGCCGGAGAGGCGCTTGTTGGTGAACGCCTCGATGGCCGCGTGGTCGAATTCCAGGTCGTAGCGGACGTCTTCGCCCCCGTCGGCGACCGTGCGGACGAGGATGCCCAGGTGCGGCTCGAAGGTGTTGACGCAGCCGACGATGTCACCGATCTTCTCGCGGCGCCCGTCCGCGGACTCCGACAGCACGCTCTCCTCGGTGGGGATGGCGGCGAACAGCTGGCGGCCGGCCCGGCACCAGCCGACATGCCCGGGGAACCCCATCGCCTTGATGCCGAAGGTCCCGAAGTCCTCACTCACGCCGAGCTGGAAGCCCAGTTCGACGTTCTCGTGCAGCCACTTGAAGTCGCGGTAGGCCTGCTCGATCTCCTCGTAGCTGAGCTGGAGTTCGGGGTGCCGGCCGCCGTGGTCGGAGAAGTTGTTGAAGCGGACCGTGTCGACGCCCAGCTTGTTGAAGTAGTGGGCGTAGCGCTCCAGGGACTGGCGGCCGTGGTTGTGCTTGCCGATGGTGACGCCGATGTTGACCCGGAAGGCATCCGAGCGGTCGGCGTCCGCGGGAAGCGTGCTGCGGTGGTGGTCGTTGTAGTGGTCGATCCGGCGCAGCACCTCCTCGGTGTTCGCCCCGCTGAAGACGCCCTTGATCGGGTAGCTGCCGTCGTCGATGACGGCCAGGTTCTCGTCGATGACGCCGTGGTAGGTGATGGAGATGGTGCCGTAGCCGTTGACCCGGGCGAGGTCGAGAAGCTCCAGGTAGTTGTCGGCGAGCAGCGGGCGGCCGCTGGTCCAGGCGTCGCCCTTCTCCATTGTCTCGGTGGGCTTGTGGTCGGATTCCTGTCTGAACTCACGGTTGTTGGCGGGGCCGTAGATGCGCATGAACTCACCGTCGTACGCGAAGCTGTCCACGTACCGCGGGTAGACGTGGTAGCCGTGCGACTGGAGGCCGGAGAGGATCCGCGGGCCCTCCTCCATGGCGAACGACTTGTCGTAGACCTTCTCGTAGTTGACGAACCAACAGTGCGTACATTTCTGTCCGCAGGTGTTCTTCCCGACCTTGGTGTCCAGGTCGAGGTAGATGTGGATCTCCTCGGGCTTGATCTCGTGGAACGGCGTCGTGAACGGCGCGTCTCCGTGGAAATCATAGGAAATCGGCGCGTTGTCGACAGACATGTTTCCCCCTGGGGCGTGGTCGAGTCGAGTGATGAGAGACGTACGGCTGTAGCGATGAGCGAGGTACGGCTGTGATCGGCCCAGGGTGCTCCCTGTGGCAGGGCGGGCCCCGGACCGGAATGTGGGGGTGGTGGTGCGTGTTACGCGACGGGCGCGGGGACGTCGGGTCGCGTGGTGACGATGGGCAACGCCGTCAGCTCGGCCACCGCCGCCACGCACGCCGCCGCGTCCGCGGCGGTGACGACGGCCGTGCCCAGGCGGTCGGTGGAGGACCTGAGCGGGCGGACCGGGTCGCCAGGCTCCACGGTGACCTCCCACTCCACGATCGTTCCGTGCGCCAGTGACGGTGGTGGGGCGACGGCGGTGACCGTGCCGGGCGGTGCGGTGAAGAAGACGGTCGCGGCCGCGGCGGCCACGGCCTGCCCGCGCGGCACTCCCGCGTCCACGGCCCATCCCAGGGCGGCGACCCGCCAGTCGATGCCCGTGGTGAGCCGCACCAGGTCGGCGATGCCGTCGCCACCGAGGCGGTTGTGCGTCTCGATCACGATGACGCGGTCGCCGTCCACCTTGACCTCGGTGTGGCTCGGCCCGTCCGTCAGCCCGAGGGCGTCCAGCAGCTGTCCGACCGCCTCTTCGACCCGTGCCCGCCCGCGGGCGTCCAGGGCCGGAGGCGGCATCATGTGGCTGACCTCGACGAAGCTGCCCGTCGTCCCCTTCTGGGCGATGCCGACGACGGTGTGCCGGCCGCCGGCGGACAGCGTCTCCACGCTGAACTCCAGCCCGCCGACGAAGGCTTCCAGCAGGGTGCCGGCGGTCCGGCGGTCCGCCGGCAGGTCCGCCGCAAGGTCCAGCAGAGCCACCGCATTGCTGCCGACGCCGCTGACGGGCTTGGCCACCACGGCGGTGTGCCCGGCGAACAGCCGGGCCACCGCGTCCGGGTCGCCGCCGGACGCGAAGGCCGGGTTCAGATGTGGCGCCTTCCGTTCGAGGACCCGCCGCATCTCCAGCTTGTCGCGGGTGTGCCGGACGACTGCGGGGGTGACCCCCCGCACGCCGAGCCGCTCCGCCGCCGCGGCCGCCGGCTCCAGACCGAGCTCGGTGAGCGAGACAACGGCAGTGGGCGATAGCGGCTTGAGCACCTCGTCGACGAACGCGAGGAAGGCCGGGCCGTCGTGGAAGTCGACGGTGTGCACCTGCCGTGTGCCCGGCGTTCCGTTGCTCCGGTCCAGGGCCGGGGCCCCGGGCAGCTGTACATGAAGGAGATCACCGGGGAGAGCCTCGGCCGCTCGCGCGACCGTCGGATTGGCACCGATGACCACCAGGGTCACGACAAGGTCTTTCTGGATTGCATGCTGCGATACACGTCTGGCCCCCCGCTTTCTTCAGGTCCGGGAACACGTCCGCCGACGGCACCGGGACCACATAACTGAGCCAACGCCAAAACGGGGGCCGCAGCGCGACGACCGACCGTTCGAGTGGCGAGGCGTTGACAAGGTCGCAGCGGTACTCCGTCCCTGTCAACAGACTTGCGCAAAGCTTGACTTACCGGGAAGGGCGCTCTGACCTGCATCAAGTCCCAGGGCCAGAGAGTTGACTGAAACTGTGCGATGCCCGTCCCATATCCGCCCCTGACGTTTTCCAGTCGATTCCACCCCCACCCCAAACCGCCCGGAACCGAGCGGCAGCACCGGAGGCAAAGGCCCGCTGCGCCTGGTCAGTACGCGAGGTGCGAGGGGCACCCGATGCCTCCTCCGGGGGCTGCTTTCGGACAGGGCGCGCCAGCCATCCTTGACGGTAGCCCTCCGTCTCCCCTCTTGGACGGGCACGTCCCCAGGAACCGGAGAAGCTACGCAAAAGCACATGACTCCGGTTCGCGGGAAGACGCAGTTTCCGTACGGCGAACGAGGGGCGGCGCCCCGGTTGAGGAGGGCGGCTGCGTGGAGCTTCGCGAGCCGGGGGAAGGCGGTGCCGGGCTCAGTGAACGGAGAGCCCGCCGTCGACGAAGATCGCCTGCCCGGTGACGTAGCCGGAGGCGCGACCGGCCAGGAACACCGCCGCTCCGGCGAAGTCCTCGGCCAGGCCGTTGCGACCGACCATCGTGCGCGCGGCCAGCGCCGCCACCTTCTCCGGGTCGGAGGACAACCGCGCATTGAGCGGGGTCATGACGAAGCCAGGAACCAGCGTGTTGCAGGTGACGCCGTGTGGTGACCACGCCTCGGCCTGAGAGCGGGCCAGCGACTCCAGCGCCCCCTTGGAGACTCCGTAGGCGCCGCTCTGGACGAACGCCCGGCGCGCCTGCTGGGAGGTGACGTGGATGATCCGCCCGAAGCCCCGCTCGGCCATGCCCGGCCCGAACCGCTGGCCCAGCAAGTAGGGCGCCTCCAGGTTCACCGCCATGGTGGCGTCCCACACCTCCTCGCCCAGCTCGCCCATCGGCGGACGCAGGTTGATCCCGGCGCTGTTGACGAGAATGTCGGGCTCGCCGAACACCCCAGCCGCCTGCTCCGCCGCCGCGCGCACCCCGTCACGACTGCTCAGGTCGGCGCTCACCCAGGCCGCCCGACAGCCGTCCGTCGCCAACTCGTCGACCGTGGCGGCAAGTTCCCGCTCCTTGCGCGCCACGATCACCACACGTGCCCCCGCTCGGGCGAGAGCCCCGGCGATGGCTCGGCCAATGCCGGAACTGCCGCCCGTCACCACGGCGACCCGGTCGTCCAGCGAGAACAGTTCGGAGAGATAGCTCTGCGAGATCATGCCCGCACCCTAAGGGCAGTCGCACCCTAAGGGCTGTCCCGTAATCCCTGGCAGGCGCACGACGACAGCTACGACACTCTGTTGCCGCCCTTGTTGACGATGCTCGCCCTCGTGCAGTTGCTCCAAGTGAGCCTGAGGCCGGTGCTGCCGCCGCCCTTGCCTCCCCACTTGATCAGCGGGAGCCGCCTGCCGGAGTAGCCGGTTCCGTACTTGTTGCTCTTGAACACGTTGCCGCGACCGCAGGTCTCGCCCTTCTCCAGCCGACCCCACTCGCTGAACATGGCGTACTTGCCGGACTTGCCGAAGGTGTTCCCGCTCACCGTGTTGTTCCGGCTGCCGTCCCTGATCCGTACGGGATCGCCGGTGATCGACGAGAATTTGTTGCTGGTGACGCTGCTGCCCGACGTCTGCACCAGGTAGACGCCGTGCATGTTCCCGCCGTTGCGCAGCCCGGAGAAGGTGTTCTTCCGGATCACGATGCCGGAGGAGTGCTTCACATGGACGGCGGCGTAGCCGGTGGAGCCGCTGAGGTTCTTGAACGTGTTTCCGCTGACCGTGACGTTCGAGACGTTCCTCAGCAGGATCGCGTTGGCGTGGCCGGAGAACTTCCTGCCGCTGATGGTGAAGCCGCCGGGACCGCCGTCGATGCACAACTGGTAGTCGCCCCTGGGGCACTTGACCTGCCCCGGGTATCTGGCGGCGGTGGCACCCCAGCTCGGCTCAGCCATACCGCCGAGCAGCAGTGCGGTGCCGATGGCGGTGGTGAGGGCGGCGGTCGGTACGAGACGGCGGGCACGCGGGCCGTGTGTGGGCATGGACGACTCCTGCCGGTGGTGTCGGGTGGGTGGTGGTGCGCGTCGGCCGGCCCCCCGTGTGGCCGGCCGCCGCGACAGCAACCGAGCCTGGGCGACCGGATCCGTTCCGGCAACGGCTTTCGGTGTCCGGGACAGCCGTTCGGCTGTCCGGGCTGGTCAGCGGCTTGTCCGGAAAGTTGCGGCTGGGGCATCCGACGTGGCCGGGACGGGAACCCTGGTCCCCCCCCCCGCGACCGGAAGGCCGCCGAGCACGTCGGCCTTCCGGTTGCCGCGCCCGTTACGGTGCGTGACGATCGAAGAGGGGCAAAGCGGCGGGGGTGCAATGAGGGGTTATGGCCATGTCACACCTGGAACGGTTTCGCTATCACGTTGCCGACGACCCGGAGGTGCGCGGCGCGCATCTGGGCCCCGAGATGGTGCGCGGAGTGAGCGCGCCCGAGGGTGAAGAGAGCCGGCAGGAGTTCAACTCGGCAGAGTCTGCCGCGCGGTTCTATCTCGCTGAGAAGCTCGCCCAGGAAGAAGCACCGGGGCTGCGCCGTGCGGTCCGGGACGACCGGCCTGAGCGCGTTCCCGATTTGGCCCTGCGCGAGGCGCCGCGCCGTCAGCTCGGCATGGGCACCACCCTGGTCCGCTTCGAGCAGACGCAGCAGGAGATCCCCATCTTCGGCACCGAAGCGTTGGTCGAGATAGACGAAGACCAGCGACTGGTGTCGATGGACTGCCGGCTCGGCGAGGTGACCGGTGTCGGCTCCGTGCCCGAGCTGTCAGGGACGGATGCGCTGGAGCGCGTCAAACAGGAGACAGGGAGCACGGTCGCTGCTGAAGAGCTGCCGCCGGCGAAGCTGGCCTACGTCAACCAGGGCGACGACTGGCACCTGGCCTGGCATCTGCGAGAGGTGCCGGCCCAGCTGCCCGCCATGCGCCGTGAGGAGGGCGACCGTGGCCATGGTCTGGGCCGGTCCCCGCGCGAGGACTTCCCGCTCACCGGTTACCTCGTCGACGCCTATTCCGGCGAGATCATCCAGTCCTACGGGATGACGCCCACGGTGACGGTGCCCACTCGGCTGGAGGGCGACGACGAGGTCAGCGTCCACCACCGGTTCCACGGCAGCCGGCAGGACGGCTCATACCTCCTGGACGACCTGCGGCGGCAGATCGCCACCTACGACTTCGATTTCGCCGACCTTGCGCAGGTCGACGAGCTCCCGGCGTCGGCGATCCGTTCTCCGCAGGCCGACTTCGGCACCGACCACCGGGCCGGGATCTCGGCCCACGTCAACGCTGAGCGGGTAGCGAGGTTCTACCGTGATCAGCTGTACCGCGACGGCATCGACGACGCCGAAATGGACCTGGCCTCGGCGGTCAACTGCATCTACACCGAAGACGGGCCGGGGCCTGAGTGGGTCAACGCCGTCTGGTGGCAGGGGCGGATGTGGTACGGCCAGGTCTCCGTAGGAACCCGGCTGGTCAGCCTGGCCCGCCATCTCGACATCATCGCGCACGAGCTGACCCACGGAGTCATCGAGACCTCCAGCAACCTCGTCTACCAGGACCAGTCCGGTGCCTTGAACGAGTCGCTGGCCGACACGATGGGCACGATCATCGCCAACTGGTACCAGGCGCCCCACCGCGACGATGTGCGCACCTGGACGTGGGAACTCGGGGTCGGACTGGGCGGCAACGGGCTGCCGCTGCGTGATATGAGCGACCCCACTCGTACCGGCGATCCCGACCATATGCGTGACTACCTGCACACCACACGCGACAACGGCGGCGTCCACACCAATAGCAACATCCACAACAAGGCGATGCACCACCTGCTCACCTCGGTGGACGGCGCGGGCAAGCCGGTCCTCACGGTCGAGGAGTGGGCGCTGCTGGTCTATTGCGCGTTTGTGCGACTGCTGAGTCAGTCGGGGTTCGCGGATATGCGCCGGGCGCTGCGGGACGTCACGAAGACGTATCTCGCCGGCAACACCGCCGCGCGGACCGGCGCGCTGGCGGCAGTCGATGACGCCTATCGGAGTGTGGGCATCACCTAGGGACCGTCCGGCAGGGAGCGGCCACTTTCGGCGGAGCTTGCTGGGGTTTACCGGCGCGGCCGCGTCAGAGCCCAAGGTCGCGGGCGAGGGCGGTCATCACGGCCCGGGTCTTGGTCTCGCCGAATCGCGGCGATGCGACGTTGCGCTTCCGCAGCGCGCGTTCGAGCAGCTTCTCGGCCTCAGCCGCTTCGGCCGTACTCATACGGACCGAGACCTCAAGGAAGCGCAGGCCCTCGGTGGTCCACTCCTCGATGGCCACGGGACGGGGCAGCATGTCCCACTCCTGCTTCCACTTGACGGCGTGCACCGGACCGAGCGCCCGCAGATCCGTGAGGTCGTTCTTCTTCAGCCCGACGGCGTCTTCCAGGAGGTCGCGGTGCGGCTCGGCGAGGAGGTGGTCCAGCGCTCCGTGCCCGGGGCCGAGCGCCGACTCGATGAGCTTTGCCTTGACCTCCCGGTCGGCCTGAAGTGAGGCGGACAGCACGGGCGTGAAGGCGGGGCCGGTCCGGTCCTCCTCGATCGTGAACTCCCAGTCCTCGTCCTCATTCTTGACGTTCTTCTGCCAGTCGCGTGGCAGCGGGGGGCACGGTCGCAGCTTGACGGTCATGTCGGTTTCGCGCTTGGACCCGTGATCCTCGTTGTCCATACGCAGGCGGATGATGACCCCGCGGTCGAGGAAGGGCAGCGCGATGCCGTCGCCACCCCTCTCGGGACTGTCCCAGAAGTGGATGGTGCGACTGCGGCCCTCACCGGCCTTGAGTTCGAGCGCACGGGCCGCCTGCTGGGCCTCGTCTCCGGAAAAACTGATCTTGATTTCCGCGGCCGTGGCCGTTGGAGTCTGTGTCATGGTGCTGTTATTCCACGACGTACCGCACCTGGCGTTCTGCCTCACCGGCCCGGTCGACGGGGGTGCTGCCCATTCCCCTTCCCGGAGCAGGCAGAAGCGGCTCACAGCGCCGACGGGGGCCGGCCCCGGATGAGAAACAGGCACTCAGCTGGGCGATGTCGCCCCATGGTCGCGGACCTCGCGCCCGTGTACCGGCTCAGTTGCCGCGGCGCACCCGGGCTGCCTTGCGGGCTTCGGCGAGCTTACGGGCCTCGTTGGCCTTGCGGGACTTGCCGCCGGCGCCGCGGGAGGCGTCCTTGCTGGTGCCCAGGCCGCGGAAGGGGGAGTTGGTGTTCTTGGCCCGGGGCGCGGAGGGCCCACCGTCGAGCGGGGTGCCGGAGGGGGTCTTGGCCCCGGTGATCCGGCTGAGCTCCGCCTCACCCGAGCGCACCTTGGTGACCGTCGGCTCGATGCCGGCCGCGGCTATCAGCCGGCTCGTCTCGCGGCGCTGGCCCGACAGCACCAGCGTGACGACGCTGCCGGACTCACCGGCCCGGGCAGTGCGGCCCGCCCGGTGCAGATAGTCCTTGGGGTCGGTGGGCGGGTCGACGTTGACCACCAGATCGAGGTCGTCGACGTGCAGACCACGGGCCGCGACATTGGTCGCCACCAGGGCGGTGATCTGGCCGTTCTTGAACTGTGCGAGGGTCCGAGTGCGCTGCGGCTGCGATTTTCCGCTGTGCAGGGCCGCGGCGGGCACTCCGCTGGCCCGCAGATGCCGGGTGAGCTGGTCGACCGCGTGCTTGGTGTCCAGGAACAGCAGTACGCGGCCGTCGCGGGCGGCGATCTCCGTCGTGACTGCGTACCGGTCGGGGCCGTGGACGACCAGCACATGGTGGTCCAGCGTCGTGACCGCACCGGCGGACGGGTCGACCGAGTGGACGACGGGGTCGTGCAGGTAGCGGCGGACCAGGTGATCGACGTCGTGGTCCAGGGTGGCCGAGAACAGCATCCGCTGGCCGTCGCGGTGCACCTGGTCGAGCACCGCGGTGACTTGCGGCAGGAAGCCCATGTCGCACATCTGGTCGGCCTCGTCGAGGACGGTGATCCGCACCCGTTCCAGGCGGCAGGCCTTGCGCTCGATGAGGTCGTGCAGGCGGCCGGGGGTGGCGACGACGACCTCGGCCCCGTCGCGCAGCGCAGCGGCCTGCCGGCCGATCGACATACCGCCGACGACCGTGGCCATCCGCAGCCGGAGCGCGTCGGCATACGGCGCGAGCGCCTCGGACACCTGTTGGGCCAGCTCCCGGGTAGGCACCAGGATCAGGGCGAGGGGCTGCTTCGCCTCCGCGCGCCGCCCGGCCGTCCGTGCGAGCAGCGGCAGACCGAAGGCGAGCGTCTTGCCCGATCCCGTGCGCCCGCGCCCCAGGACATCGCGTCCTGCGAGGGCGCTGGGCAGTGTGGCCGCCTGGATCGGGAAGGGCTTGTGTACCCCGAGCCCGGTGAGCGTTCGCAGCACCTCGGCCGGCAGTTCCAGGTCGGCGAAGGAGGCGGCCGGGGACACCGCCGGGGTGAGGGGCACCGGCCGGGCGAGGTTGCCGTGCGAGGTGCCGAGGCGGTCCGGGTGGTTCATGAAGAGCCTTCCGCAGGGGAACGTACCGAAGAAGGCCCGGCAGGAATGAGCAGCCGACGAAACAAAGGGAACCGCTCGGACGGAATTGTCGACCGTCATGGCCGCCCGAAAATTTGAGGCTAACACGAAGTGACTGCTCGGCCCGGCCCTGCGGCACTGATAGGGCCCCAGCAGACGCCCGGAAGCTGACAGGAAGAGCTGCGGTTTCCGGTGCCAATATCCACCGCGTCCACCCAGGCGCTCACGGAAGACCCAGCAGCCCACCGGCATAGCGCGATCGATCGGCCCGAGGGATGCGGCGTACTCCGGACTCACGGAAAGCCGGAGATCCTCGAATAATCGGTGCGTCGACTCCAGCGCCGGGACGGGAGTTGGAGCCCATCTATGTGCCTCAGGGATCTGGAGGACGTATCGGGTGCGGTTACCGGCCGCGGCCGGTGACGTAGTCGCGGGCCCGGTCGACCAGGCCGAGGCCGGGTGCGAGGAGCCGGTTGGCCGGGGGCTTACTCGGTGCGGCCGGGTGCGGGCGGGTGGGGGCGGTCTTCTTCGCCTCGCGGACCTTTTCTCCCAGACTTTCGAGGATGTAGGAGTGCACGTGGTTGCGCAGCTGGGGGAAGAGGTGGTTCTCCTCGTCATCGACGTGCGAGGTGACCTCTGTCTTGAGCTTGACCACGAGGCGGTCGAAGTCGGTGTCGTCCGGCGCGCGCTCTTCGAGGTCTTTGAGGAGTTGTTCGACGCGTGCGTGGTCGGCGATCTCCTTGTCCGCCAGTGCGTCGCCCTCCTCCAGGTGCTCGCGCACGGCCGGGTAGAGGTGCATCTCCTCGGCGACCGAATGCCGCACCAGCTCGATGGTGATCGCGTCGACCAGCCGCTTGCGGTCCGCACTGCCGGGCAAGGCGTCCTCGAACTGCCCGAACAGCTCGTCGACCTCTCGGTGGTCGGTGGTCAATTCCTGGATGACATCTCCGCCGTGACCCACGAACTTCGCCTCCGCTCGCTGCGCACCTCGGCCGGTACCGGGTGTGTGAGTGCACGGGTTCCCGAGGCGGGCCCTGGATAACGCGATGCGGGCGAATTACGCCGGACGCCCGGCCGGGGGCCGAGCAGTCAGCCTGGAATCATGCGGATGCAGCACAGAGCGCGACAGCGGCCCTCAGGGCCCTCGCCGAGAGCCCCAGCAGCTGCTGGGACGCTGTCTCTGCCGGTCTTCCTGGAATACGGGTGACGGACAAACTGAGGCAGCACGAGGAAAAAGGACCATTGCGCGCGTGGCACCCACGCGCCCGGCCCAGCAGCCGGGATGATCACCGGCGGGTGCGGTGCGTTCTGTGCCCATCGTCCCGGCCACCCTCACCGGCCGGCGCCTCTGTGCCCGCCCGCCTCCCGTTCCAAGGGCGTCCGGCGGGCACAGGGGCGACGACACCTGACGTGAAGGGACTTCAGCCACCCCACACGGGCCGGCCGGGACCTGATGTATCAGCGCCATGCGCGGCCCGGTGTCCCGTGGCTCTCGGAGGCAGCGCGTGGGAGGTGTGGACACGACAGGCCGGAACGGTCGTTGGGCAGACGCATGCGATGGGCCAGGTCACGCGTCATGCGTTGAGTGAGGCAGCTGCGCCAGGTGACATCGGGGTAGCAGGCACGCAGGTGCGCAACGGCGCGTGTGCCCAGGCCGCTGTCCTGCAAGGGCGTAGCGACATGGACCTGGGTGATCACGCCGTTCGCACAGATTTCGCACACCTCGTAGGTGACCTCGCCGACGACGCGGCGGATGTACACCAGCAGCAGGCTTTGGGCCCACTCACTCGTCGCAGCCGGGGAGTGGAAGATCTCCACATCGCGGTAGGCGAGCACCCGCCGGTGGAGCTTGCCACGCCGGCGGCGGGGGCGGATGTGTCGTGGCCGGCGGCGGTGGAGGTTCTGTCGTAGGGCTCCCGGCACAAAGTTACGTGTGGCAACCATGCACGCCGTCTACCCCCGGCGAAACTGGACAATCACCTCAGTGCGGGCCACTGCTCCCGCCACCGCGCCCAGTGGTTCCGCCGGGCCCGCGCCCCTCGGCGGTGGTCGAAGCTCGTCTGCGAGCTCGGTAGGCCGCAGCCTTGACGCGGTTGCCGCACTCGTCCATCCCGCACCAGGTGCGCCGGGCGCCGCGTGAGCGGTCGAGATAGATGCGGGTGCAGTCAGTACGACCGCACTCCTTGAGGCAGGCGTGGGGATCGGCGAGCACGGCGATGCCGCTTCTGGCTGTGTGAGTGAGTACTGCGAGAAGGTCTCCCGCGATATGCAGCCCCGCGTCGCTGAGTTTGATGACGGGGACTGGCCCGGTAGCCGTGTCGTTGACGATCTTGAGGCTGCCCGGATCGAAGGGCCGGTCGAGCACGCGATCCAGAGCTAGTCGGTAGATCGCTTCTCGCAACGACAGCGCGGACTCGAAGGCGGCGAAGTCGGCGGTGACGCGGTCCGGGAGCTCGTCGCATTCGGCCACCCACCGCTCAAGGTCTGCGGGCGCGGCTAAGAGGTCGACGGGCTCGTCTCGGCGAGACACCACGGTGCCGGCCAGATCGAGGGCTGGGTTGCCGCTCACGAACGCAAAATTCACGTCACCATCTTGACCGGTGACGAGGCTGACGGCAAGATCGTCACCTGTTGAGCCGGTGACGCAAGCGCGCAGGAGAACGCATGGCCGAGATCTGCGACATCGAGGTCGTCGTCTTCGACGTCCTCGGAACACTGGTCGACGAACGCAGCGGGCTTCGAGCGGAAATCCGCGAGGCGGTGTCCGCGTCCCCGTATGCGTCTGTCGATGAGCTGTGCACCTTGTGGCAGCAGCATGTCGAGGTCGAGCAGCAACGCATCACGGAAGGGCACCGCACGTACGTCAACACTGAGATCATCGACAGCGAGGCTGCTCAACGGGTGGCCGACCACGCCGGGTTCGCCGATCCGACGACCATCGCCCGGCTGGCCACAGCGGGGCAGCGACTGCCCCCCTGGGGCGACTCCGTCGCCGGTCTCGCGCGGCTCGCGCAGCGATTCCCCGTGCTGGGGCTCTCCAACGCCAGTCGCACCGCTCTGCTGCGGCTCAACGCACATGCCGGCCTGCGCTGGCACCAAGCCCTGTCCGCCGAAGCTGTCCTCGCCTACAAGCCGGCGCCCGAGGTCTACCAACTCGCCGTCGACGTCGCCGGATGCCCACCAGAACGCGTGCTTATGGTGGCCGCCCATGCCTGGGACCTCCGCGGAGCCCAGGCGAAGGGCATGCGGACCGCCTACGTCCAGCGACCGGTCGGGGACCCGCCGACGAACTCCGACGTCTTCGACGGGCGGTTCGACGGACTGGACGAACTGCTCACTGCGCTGACAGCGAGGTAGCCAGTCGGCGGCCCGCGGTTCGCGGCGGCGACATGACGAGTGGAGCCGGCCGGGTCTCTCGGACCTCAGCCGTCGGCCTGCCACGGGGCTGGGCCGATGCCTGCTTCCCAGGCGAAGAGCATGTCGTGGTCGAGGCATCGGATGCCGCTCTGCTCCGCGTAGGCGACTGCGGGTTCGGTGAAGGTGCTGGTGGTGATGACCGCCGCAATGTCGGCGTCATGGACGGTGAAGCAGGTCCCACCGAAGCGTTGGAGGTCCTGGGACCCGACCCGGTTGGCCTCGCGGTACTGCTTGCACTGGATGACGAGACGGAGTCCGTCGGGCGTCACGGCGAGAACATCGGCCCCCAGGTCATTGGCACCGCCGACGACACGGACGTCCAGGCAGCCATCACGTTCACACAGGAGCGCCACCAATTGCTCGAATTCATCCGGGCTCACGTCGGCGTCATCGGCCAGATAGACATCTTCGTCTGCTGGGTCTTCGCTCTGGACGCTGAGTTCGGGGGCGGCCGGAGACGCTTGGGCACAGGTGGTCTCGGCCCCTCGCCGTATGGGTCGGCTGCGATATCGGCGCCGGATGATGCCCAGGGCCGTGGCGGCGAGCACCAGGCTGAGAAGTGCGACTGCCCCAGGGCGGACCGTCGAGCCCTGCAAGAGCGCCTTGAGGACGAGTCCTACGCCGAGAACACCGCTGGCGACGAGACCGAATGCAATGGTCAACTGCCGCATGCGGAAACGGGGGCGGCGAGTTGGGGCATGCTCCCGGGGCATCGGTGACACCATGGCGATTGTCTCCTAGCCTTGAGTCGATGATCGTTTAGATCTCCTGCCCCACGGCTTCCGGATCATTGCCTGAAGATCATTCCCGCGAAGAACCCCTTCCCCGGGTGGGCATCGCGCTCGCTACAAGCCGCCCGTCCGCCTCTGCTGGACGACGTAACGGAGCTTGCCCGGACCCTCGATCTCGGGGAGCCTTCGCGGGAGATCACCGACGGGGGCTCCGTGAGCGCGGCCGGCAGCGCTTGCGTTCAGGCTGATCTGGCCCGGTGCAAGGCTCGTGCCGGCCACCGGCGCCTTGCGCGAGGCCACCCGCCCACATGCAACGTACGCAGGGTGCAGGCAAGGTCATCCATCCGCTGCCGTGCCTCTTCGCCCCCCGGGTGGGCCACCGGCATGGTCAGGTCAGGTGAGTCCGCCGTCGGCGCGAATGTTCTGGCCGGTGACCCAACGGTTGTCGGCGCGGACGAGCAGGGCGACGAGGTCGGCTACGTCACCGGGTTGGCCGATCCGGCCGAGCGCGGTCATGGCGGCGGCTCCCTCCAGCGCACCCGGTTGAGCGCTGTCCCGGAGGAGGTCCGTGTCGGTCGGGCCGAGAGAGAGGGTGTTGGCCGTGATGCCCCTGCAACCGAGTTCGCGGGATGCGACGCGGGTGATCTGTTCGACGGCAGCCTTGCTGGCGGCGTAGATGGCCTCGCCCGGGCTGGGCCAATGCGTGCCGACCGTGGAGATGGTGATGATCCGTCCACCGTCGCGCATGCGGGCTGCGGCCTGTTGCACAGCCAGGAACGTGCCTCTTGCGTTCACCGCCATGACGCGCTCCCAGTCATCGACAGTGGCCTCAGCGATGGGTGCACTGGTGAACACCCCGGCGTTGACCACCAGAATGTCCAGCCCGCCGGCTCCGGCCTCGCGGAAGGCTCCGTCAGCCGCAGCAAAAGCCTCGGCGACCTCGTCGGGCGCGGCAAGATCGAGACGTACTGCGTACGCCCTGCCGTTCAGCTCAGCGATTTCGGCGACCAGACTTTCGGCTGCCTCGGGCTGCGTGCGGTAGGTGAACACCACAGTGGCGCCGTCCGCGGCCAGCCGGCGGGCGATGGCGCGGCCGGTACCGCGCGATCCGCCGGTGACCAGAGCACCGCATCCTGCCAGGGGCCGAGGAGAAGCATCAGATGAGCCCGTCGAAGAAGTCATGACGGCACGATGACATCGATTGCGGCACAGATCCTTCCTCATTCGCGGAAAGCGTGACAGATGTCGAAATCGCGCTCAGGAGAGCAGCTCAGATCCGATTCGACGCAGTCCCACGCTGCTGCGCGTGGCGACGGGCACCGCCTGGCCGGTGGCCGCTGCGCGCACGTCAGGTCGCGGAACCGGCTGCCCGGTTGTGGTCAGGTTCCACGAGAACGACGGTCGCGCCGGGCGGCGTATCGGCTCCCGCGTCAGCCGCCTGCTGGCGGCCAGGGACAAGGCATGCTCATGTAAAGGGCTTGTTCGCCCGATGAGGGTGTGCCGTCGTAGAGCGCTGCGTCCAGTCCGCAGAAGGTGAATCCCATCCGCCGGTAGGCGTGGATCGCCGGGGCGTTGACGTTGGTGACTTCCAGCCAGATGTGCCCGGCGCCGCGCTCACGGGCGAACTCGACGGCGTGGCCCATCAGGCCACGGCCGACGCCCTGGCCCCGGTGGGCCGGAGCGACCTCGATGTCCTCGATGGTCAGCCGCTGGTTCCACGGAGCGTAGGAGACAGTGGCGAAGCCCGCCAGGCAGCCGTCAGTGCCGACGGCGACGAAGGTACGGATGTGGGGATCCTCCTCGGTCGCGGGGCCGTCGCCGTCGTCGTCGGTGTCCTCCGTTGGGAAGACTTTGTGGAGGGGCGGGTCCACCGGGATCTCCTGGAGGGCGAACCCGTCCTCGGTGACGGCCACGTGGAAGATGGTGCGGGTGGTGAAGGACCCGTCGAGCGCCTCGATGGCCTCGGTGTCCTCAGGGCGGGCAGTGCGGAACTCGTAGTCCTTGTCGTCAACGGTCGTCATGGCATGAATCTACGACCGGCCTGACCGGCATGGATCGGATTCTCCCTCCGCCGCTGGGTGCACGCCACACTGTGCTGGACGAGGCGGCGAAATCGCAGGTACGGAGCCGCGAAACCCGCCTATTTCAGAGGCGGGTCAGGACGCTGCCGCCACTCTGGTGCTTGGGGGATGGGCCCGATACCGGGCACTTTCCGTCGGACTAAGGGGGCTTTGGGGGGTGCCGTGGATCCGCTGTGGGTCCGCGGCCGCCCTCCTGGATACTGATCCTCATGCGCATTGACTTCGATCCCGCTGCTATGTCCCGCAACGAGTTCTACCGGCTGCTGACCGCCACCGTGGTGCCGCGGCCCATCGCCTGGGTGTCCACCACATCGGCGGACGGAACGCACAATCTCGCGCCGCACTCCTTCTTCACGATCGCCAGCGTCGCGCCGCCCGTGGTGCAGTTCAGCTCCGTCGGACGCAAGGACACCCTGCGGAACGTCGAGGCGACCGGACAATTCGTGGTGAACCTCGCGCCGGAGGGGCTCTTCGAGCAGATCAATGACACGGGTACGGATTTCCCGCACGGGGTGAGTGAGTTCGAGGCGGCCGGGGTCGGATCCGAGCCGAGTCTGCGGGTCAAGCCGCTGCGGGTGGCGGGCTCGCCGGTGGCTTTGGAGTGCGAGGTGCACACCACGCTGGGAATCGGTGACGCGACCGTGGTGTTCGGGCGCGTGGTGCATGCGGTCGTGTCGCAGGAGGCGCTGGTCGACGGGCACCCGGAAATCTCCAGGATGAAGCCCTTGTCGCGGCTCGGGAAGGACGAGTGGGGGACGGTCGGCGACGTCCGGGAGATCTCCCGTATCCGTCACGCGGACTGGCGGGGGCCGGCGGGCGATCGGTAGGGGAGTGGGAGACGGGGCGGGAGAAGTTCCCGGGAGGCCGGGGGAAGGGATCACCCCCTGGTTTCGTGAGCGTTCCACGTCGATTTATCCGTAGGCAACTTATGGCCTGTGGCGGGGTTCGAGACTTTCGCATGATGGTTGTTGCTGCGCCGGTGGTGCCGGCTCCGGTGCCGGCACCCATGCCGGTTTCCGGGCCGGTGGCTGCCTCTGCGACGGATGACTGGAGTTGCTGTGACTGCTCTCGTTCCTGGGTGGAAAGCTTCATCCGTTTCCATTGATGTCTCTGGTCCCGCTGCTTCCGCCCTTTCCTCTGACTTCACTGATGCCGCTGCTTCCCCGGCGTCCCTGAATTCCGCTGATTTCTCTCGTTCCCCGGGGAGCAGTTCCCCGGCACCGGGTTCCCGAGGCGCGATGGCGTCGGTCAGCCGGCGGTTTTCCCTTCGGGCGGTGGCTGCGGCGGCGGTCGCCGGGCCGGCGGCGGCGGTGTACGGGCCGGGGACCGCATACGCAGCCGACGGCCGGCGGGGGCTACGGGTGATGACCTTCAACCTGCGGTACGCCTCGGATGCCCGGCCGCACTCCTGGGCCGAGCGCCGGCCCGTGATGCGGACCTTGATGCGGGACGAGGTCCCGCATCTGCTCGGGACGCAGGAAGGGCTGTACGGGCAGCTGCGCGATATCGCCGAGGATCTCGGACCGCATTACGACTGGGTGGGGACCGGGCGGGGCGGCGGGAGCAAGGATGAGTTCGAGGCCGCTTTCTATGATGCCCGGCGGCTCGCGCCGGTCGAGTACGACCATTTCTGGCTGTCCGATACGCCGTATCTGATGGGGTCGGCGACCTGGGGAAACACCGTAATCCGGATGGTGACCTGGGTCCGGTTCCGGGATCTGCGAGCCGGCGGCGAGTTCTTTCTCCTCAATACGCATCTCGATCATGCGAATCAGTACTCGCGTGAGCGTTCCGCCGGTCTGATCAATGAACGGCTGGGTGGGCTGGACCCTTCGCTGCCCCGGATCGTCACGGGCGACTTCAATGTCGCCGCGCACAAGAATTCCGTGTACGAGGCGATGCTCGACGGCGGCTCGCTCGTCGACAGCTGGGACACGGCCGACGAGCGCAGCCGGCAGTACGCCACCTTTCATGGCTACCGGCCACTGGTGCCGGATGGGGACCGCGTCGATTGGATCCTCACGTCACCGGGGGTGCATACGCGCCGCGCCACGATCAATACGTACTCCGCACACGGGCAGTTTCCGAGCGATCACCTACCGGTGCAGGCGCTGCTCGATTGGTGATCGCGAGCCGTGGTGCGGGCGCGGAGTCGCGGTCGCTGCTCAGGAGTGTGTGTGCCGGCGGGCGACGGGGCCGCGGATCCGGAGGCCGTCGAGAAGTTCCTGGGTCGCGGCGGCCACGGCGTCCACGGCCTGGTCGAACACCTCGCGGTTGTGTGCGGCCGGGGCGCGGAATCCGGAGACCTTGCGGACGTACTGCAAGGCCGCGGCCCGGATGTCCTCGTCGGTGACCTCGGGGGTGGTGGGCGGACGGAGTGTCTTGATGCTGCGGCACATGAGTCCAGTGTGCCTCGCGGGCCGGCGTCAGCCGTCGAGTCCGGTCACCCGCATCGTGATGTTGAGGCGGCCGCCGGCCAGACCGGACGCCGGGTCGCCGGTGCCCGGCCGGACCTTGGGAACGCCGTGGTAGGCGAAGCGGGACGGTCCGCCGAAGACGAAGAGGTCACCGGAGGCCAGCTCGACATCGGTGTACGGCTTGGTCCGCGTCTCGGTGTTGCCGAACCGGAAGACACAGGTGTCGCCGATGCTGAGGGAGACGACCGGCGCGCCGGAGCGCTCTTCCTTGTCCTGATGCATGCCGAGTTTCGCCTGGTCGTCGTAGAAGTTGATCAGTGCGGTGTCCGGTGTGTAGCCGTCACCCGCAGTGGAGTCCTGGTACGCCTCGACCAGCGCGCGGCGGCCCAAATCGACCATCCAAGGGGGGAATTCGGCCACCCGGGCCCCGTTTACATCGTCGGCGGTGCGGGTGTACGCGTACGGCTGCCAGTGCCAGCCGATGCACACCGTCTGGACGGACATCACGCCGCCGCGCGGAAGCTTGGTGTGCCGGATCGGGGCCGGGCCGCGCGCCCAGCCACGGCACGCGGTGACCAGCTCGCGCTGCTGGGCCATGGTCAGCCAGCCGGGGACGTGAACGGCGCCGGGGGCGATTTCCCGCCGGTGGTCGCTACGGGCAGGGCTCTGGCCGGGCACACCGGAGTGGCGGCCTCCGGGTTCGCCGGAACCGACCGCTCCGCCATCGCCGTCCGAGCCTCCATGTCCTCCGGAGATCCCCGGTCGACCAGGTCCTTTGGCGCCCGCGGGCTCCTCGAACTCCTCGAAGCCGGGAAGTGGCGTGCTCATCTGCTCCTGCCTCATCGCTACCTGCTTACAGCGTGCCATGGGGATGAACCGGCGGCTTATGGGCCGGTAGCTGCTGGGTGACCCAACCACGGTCGATGGCCCAGGTGGCCCCGTCCGCCGTGGCACCGCGCATGCCGTCCAGCGTTGCCCGGCCGGCCAGGGCGGGGACGCGGGAGTCGCCGAGTGCCGCAAAGCCGAAGGTGCGGGCGGGGTCCCAGTCGGTGCTGTGCCGCAGTCGGCGGCTCATCTGGGCCCAGCCGACGGGCGCGGCGGCCACCACCCAGGCGTCCGGTCCCTGAGCGCTGAAGCGGCGGGCCGCACGTAGCCAGGACGCGGCGGATTCCGGCCAGTCGACCATGGCGAGGACCGGCTGCCGGCCGGCCGCGCGCCATGCTGCGGCGAAAGCCGCCGCGGACGAGCGCGATGCCGCGTCCCTGCTGTGCCCGACGATCACGGTGGCGATGCGCATTCGGGGCGCGGTCAACAGCGCGAGCAGCGCGGCGAGTTCTGCCTCGGTATGCGGGGCGGGGGAGGGGAGGCTGCCATGGGCGGCCACCTCGGCGGGGGGAATGAGCGGTGAGGTCATCGTGAGGGGTACCGGGCTCGCCGGCGTCAGAGGAGGGTGGGCTGGAGAGCGCCCTCGTGGGTGAGCAGCGCAATTTTGGCTTCGACGCCCGCCGCGTAGCCGCGCATCGTGCCGTCCGCGCCGATCACGCGGTGGCACGGACGCACGATCAGCAGAGGGTTGGCGCCGATCGCGGCGCCCAGCGCACGTACCTCGCCCCGCGGCACCCCTAGAGCGTCGGCAAGGCGCCCGTAGGACGTTGTGGTGCCGTACGGGATCGCCTCCAGGGCCTGCCAGACGCGCTCCTGGAAGGCCGTACCGCTGGTGCGGAACTCCAGCTCGAAGTGGGTGAGCTCACCGGCGAAGTAGGCGCGGAGCCGGCGGACGACCTCGGCGAAGGGGGCAGGGTCGCGCTGCCGGCGCGGGTGTACGGTGACGCCCCGCTGCTGCGGCAGGGAGAGGGCGGTCAGGGCGGTGCCGCCGGGTGCGGTGGCCGATTCCTCTCCGACGAGCAACAGCTCACCGAGGGGGCTGTCGAAGGTGGTGTAGCTGGTGGTGACCGTGGTCGTCTCGGGGGAGATCATGACGCGTCCTCGTTCGTGTCCGCTGCTTTCACTCTTCGAGTCTGCGGGGCCGGGGGCGCGTCGGCTGGCGAAAATCGGACGTCACGGTTGCTGGCTTGCTTGCTGTGGCGGGCCGGCTTGCTGGCTCGCTTGGTGCGTGGGTGGCGGCCGGTGGTCTGTGGTCCGGCGGCTGGTCACGGGTGACGAGCGGGTATGCGTCCGCCGCGACGGACCGGCCATCACCACCGACGAGCACCGGCGCGCTGACCTGCCCGACTGGGGTCGGGCCCGATCCCGTCGCCCCGTGGTGAGACCTGCCTCCCGGGCCAAGCGCCGCCGACCGGATACGACGGCGCCGTCAGGGGTGGGGCACCGCTTACCACCAGGCTCGGGAGGCCCGGGCCGGTCGAGCGCTCCCGCCCCCCCGCTCAGGACCGGTAGTGCTCGACGATCTTCGTCGCGACACCGCCCTTGATGGTGACCTTGACCTCGATGGAGCTCATCTTGGCCGCCTTCTCCAGCTGGGCCTCGGTGCACGGGGAGGTGCCGTAACTGCTGCTGTCGATGGTGACATTGCCGTTCGACGCACATATCGCGGCGGCACCCAGTGTCTTGGTCTGGGGCCCGATGAAGAAGGCCTGCTCGGTACCGGCGTCCGGAGTCACGGTCAGTTTGCCGGGCGCCAGGTACTTGAGGACGCCGTTCACGGTGGCGTTGACCCCCTTGCCCCTGGAAGCGGAGCCGGAACCGCTCGTGCTGCCGCCGCCGCTCGCCCCGCCGTTGGTTCCGCCGCTCTTTCCGGGCTCGGACTTCTTCGGGTCCTCTGCCGCGCCGTCCTTGGAACCCGGCTTGTCGGCGGTGTTGCCGTCGGATGCCGCGTCGTCCGAGGGCTCGGCAGGCAGGGGGCTCGACGAGACCTTGGTGCTCGCCTGCGTGTTGTCGTCCTCGCCTTGGCCACAGGCGGTCAACGCCAGCGAGGCGACGGCTACCAGCGAAGCGGCGGCGATCAGACGCCCCCGGCGGAAGCCAGAGCCCGCGGCATGGGTAGTCGGCGTGGTGCGGACGGCTTCGACTTCTACTTCGGCTTCGGCGGCCTTGTTCCAGGACACAGATCCCCCTTGTGTACGGGCTACCGCTCAACATCTCCGCGGAGCGGCGGCGTTGCTGCGTGGGTGAGGCGTTGACATGGCCTTGCCGTCAGGCGGTTGCCTTTGGCTTTGCCGTTCGCACCGCTTCGGGGAGCGGTACATGCGTCAGCTTGATCGCGCACGCTGCCGCACGGCTAACACACCACTAACGCAGCCTTCCGATCCGGGGAGGCCCTTGCCCTGACCGCGGGCGGCTACGCCGCCTCGACAACCTCCGCTACCTCAGAGCGCACCGCCAACGTCCATATCTCCAGCAGCACCGCATACTCCGCCATGTCCTGAGCCGACCACGCCAGACCGCGCCGGGCGCGCACAAAGCGCCGGATCGATTCGTTCGCCTCGGAAGAAGGGACGGGCACGCCTGTAGGGGCAGAAGGAGTTGGGGACATATGAGCAATGCTAGGGGCAGACACTGACAACGCGGCCCCACGCGCATTGGCCCATGGCCGGCAGCTGCTGCCCGCGCGGGTCCCCCGACGGTCACTCAACTTCCTGACCAGCACAGACCGTCGGCCCTCCGATCCACTCCCGCTACCTGCATGTGTCCATTCCCACACGCTCCGCGATCACTCGGGGGCACGAACGGAAGTCCGCGACACCGAGGCCCCTCAGTGGAGGAAGAGGCAGAACGGGTGACCCGCCGGATCAAGGAACACCCGGACATCGTCCTGCGGTTGGACCGTCGCGCGCCGTGCCCCGGCCGCGACCGCATACGCCTCGGCCTCGTCGAGATCACCAACCCGGAGATCGAGATGGAGCATCTTCTGCTGCTCCTCGGGCCGTTCGGGCCACACAGGGGCCTGGTACCCGGCCTCGGACTGGAACGAGAGCCCGGTCCCGCCGTCCGGGCAGCGGAGCAGGACCCAGTCCGGTTCGCTGCAATTCACTTCCCAGCCGAGCAGTTGCCGGTAAAACTCCGCCAGGGTGTGAGCATCCGGACAGTCCAGGACCACCGTCGCCAGCGAAATCCGAGGTCGCCCAGTCATCATCGGTTCCACGCCTCCTACCGCTTCTGCCACTGTCGTCGCATCCACCATTCCTGCCCTCGGGCCCGCGGAAACGGGCGAGGCCGGGTTGCCGCTGCCCAGGACGAGCTCCCGATCGGGTGACGTACCGAGTCCTTCGTCGGCAGCGGGGCGGAGGGGCCTCACCCCGGCGTCACCTCAACGAAGGCCCTCTGGCGGAGCCGCCATCCCCTCATCGCACTCGGCCGGCGGGCGGCGCCCGGAGGCCGGCCCGTAAGCGCACCGTCGTGTGCTTCCGATCTGCGTTGTCAGTGGTGGCCCGTACCGTGGTTTCCGTAACCATCCGAGCTGCTGGCGCTTCTCGGACCCGCTCCGCTCCCGTGACAGCGCACGGGAGCGGAGCACACCCCCGAGTGGCCGAGCGTGCTCATTGGTGGGGTATCGGGAGGTGAGGCTCCTGCGGAGCGACCAGGAGTGAGTTGAAGGGGTTCGTTTCGGTCGCGCCCGGGGGCCGGCCGGCACTGGTCCCGCACAACGCCTGTGCGACGTGCGCGTTCATGGCGGCGTCTATCGGGCCGGTCTGGGGAACGCCGTTCCCGTCGAGCTTCTGGTAGCGCGTCAAATTGAAACCGAGGGACATTTGTCGTTTGCCGTCCGCACTGGACATGGACCAGGTCATGGCACCCAGCACCAGGCCGTTGTGTCCCCAGAACTCTCCGCACGGCAGGTGCCTGGTGAACAGGCCCAGGCCGTAGCGGAACGGGCTGCCCTCGATGGGCACCGTGGTCTTCATCTGCCGCAGCTCAGCCGGGGCGAGCAGTTCGCCACCCAGCAGTGCACGGTAGAAGCGGTTCAGATCGGCCATGGTCGAGACGAGTGATCCCGCCGTACCGGCCCAGGAACCGTTGTAGACGCTGAAGTCCCGCGGTGGGTTGAACCCGCCATACGCGGCCTCGTACATCTTGGCGTGCGGCCCGGTCAGGTAGGCCGATCGCGGAAAGTATGTGTGCCGCAGTCCTGCCTTCCGGATGACGTGCTCGGTGATGTACGCCTCCGGCGACTTGCCGGTGATCTTCTGGAGCAGGAGCCCCGCGAGCACGAAATTGGTGTTGGAGTAGTGATGAGCCTGGCCCGGTTTGCCCAACGGCTCGGCCTTCAGCCCCAGCCGGGCCAATTCCCGGGGATCGAACTGGCGGAAGCGGTTGCCTTCGATGCTGTCCGCCGAGGGGAAGATCGCCCCGGCATAGTCGCCGATGCCGCTGGTGTGGTTCAGCAGCATCCGGACGGTGATGGCCCGCCCGCGCTCACCGGGAACCAGGCCGGACAGATAGCGGCCTATCGGAGCGTCCAGCTCGATGTGTCCCTTGCTGACTTCTTGGAGGACGGCGACCGCGGTGAAGGTCTTGGTGATGCTGCCTATCCTGTGCCGCATCTGTGGAGTGGTGGGGCGCCCGGTGTCGACGTCGGCGACCCCCGAAGCGCCCTGCCATTCCTCGGCGCCGTCCCGCACCGCAGAGTAAGCGCCGTACATCCCTGCGTGATGGAAGGCGTTGAGCGTCGCCTTCAGGGCTGCCCGGTCGATGCCGGACCGGTTGGCGTTCCCGGCGGTGGTGGCGTTGCTCGAGTCCGTGGTCGGCGCCGTGGTGGCTGAGGCGGTGGTGGGAATCGTCAGCGCGAGTAAGGCGGCGGTGGCGGTGCCGGCCAGCCGCATGCGCCGGCGATGGGGGGTAACAGGCATGGATTCTCCGGGAGTTCAACGTCTGCGTCAGCATTCGACCTTCGCGGTCCTGATTCTCGCGGTGGGGCAGCGGTCAGACGTCAACCCTCGGAACGACCTTGATCACAAGCCCGCATGACAAATGTCAGGTTTACCGAGGCTGGGCTTTGCGTTCCTGTCGAGGGGGCGCGGGGGCCGCCCTCGGGCGCCTCGGTGAGGCCCGGCCGGCAATGCCGCCTCCGGCCCGGGAGTCGCGCCCCGGTGGTCTCCTCAGGCGCCGTGGGCGTGAGTGGGTGACGATGGAATGGCCGAGGTGCAGCGGCGCGCTGAGAGCGGCGGCGGGGAGCGCCGCCGGAGCACCTGCCCAGTTGTATCGGGAGGCCCTGATGGATTACCCGGAATGCTATGAGCTGGTATTTCAAGCTCCCGCGGTGGAGGACGACGTGGTGATCGTCCACCGCACCGAGCGAGCGGGAGCGGGCGGGTATCCGGTCTACGAGGATGAGTCGGGGATCGTACGCGCAGAGATCAGCGACCGGGGCGAGGTCCGGATGCTGGCCAGCGGGGGGCACCAGATGCTCCGTACGCCGCTGCTGGCACGCCCCCTCACCCCGTGAGCTTCAGGAGCCCATCCGGCAGCGGGGCATGCGCACACGTGCACACGCTCTGTAAAGGCTTACTCGCGTTGCGTTGAGGCGACGGTATTCGAGGTGCCTCGCGTCCGCGTTGGCATCCCGATTCCGCCCGCGGTAACCTTCTGCGCTTCATCCGTTGCGGTGCGTGTGGAGTGCGGGATGAGTGGCGGGTTACTTCTGTGCCGGGCAGTCATAGGGTCTCCGCTCGGCGAATTTCCTTCGCCGAGCGGAGAGCGGATTTCACAGGCCGCGTAGATGGCCGCGCTTCCGAGGCGTTCGCCGGGCGTCGGGCTTTGGCGCTTTCTCGGTGTCCGCGTCGCTTTCGTTGGCCGCCCCGGCCGTGCCGGGTTCGTCGGCCCGACCGTTCTCGATCCCGCCGTTCTCGACCTTGCCGAGCTCACCCTCACTGTCGTCGAGATTGCTGTGCTCGGCGGCATCGGGCTTGGCGTCGGGTTCGGATGGCGATGTGTCGGCGGTGGTATGGCCTTCGAGCACCGCCATGGCGCGTTCCAGCGTCTCACCGGTGACCTGCATCCGGATCCTGGCCAGTCGTTCTAACTCGGTACGCGACACCACGTCAGAGTACCTGCCGTCAGTTCAAACCTCGGTACGACACAAGAATCTGTGGAGAGCGGCGAGTTGGGGATGGTCATTTCTCCAACCCGGGGTTTCGGAGAACTACTGGATTTACCCGGCTGTGCTGCTACGGGGCGTCGGTGAGGGCGCGGGCGACGGCTGCTTCGGCATGCAGTCGTGTGGTCGGGAAGACCGGGACCGGGCTGTGATCCGGCCCGATGAGCAGCTCGATCTCGGTGCAGCCCAGCACAATGCCCTCGGCTCCGGCGGCGACGAGGTCCCTGATGACGGCCATGAATGCCTGCCGGGATTCCTCTTGGACGATGCCGAGGCACAGCTCCTCGTAGATCACACGATGGACGGTGCTGCGCCCGGCGGCATCCGGAACGAGCACATCCAGCCCGTGGCTTTCCAGTCGGCCTCGGTAGAAGTCCTGCTCCATGGTGAATGCGGTGCCAAGCAGTCCGATACGACGCAGGCCGCGCGCACGGACGGCGTCGGCTGTGGTGTCGGCGAGGTGCAGCAGCGGGACGGTGACGGCGGCGGCCACTTGGCCGGCGACCTTGTGCATGGTGTTGGTGCAGATCAGCAGCATGTCCGCGCCGGCCGACTCCAGCGCCCTGGCGGCGTGGGCGAGAACCTCGCCCGCCTCCTCCCAGCGCCCTTCGGCCTGTAGCCGTTCGATCTCTGCGAAATCCACGGAGTAGAGCACGCACCGCGCGGAGTGCAGGCCGCCCAGACGCTCGCGCGTCAACTCGTTCAGCAGCCGGTAGTACTCCGCCGTGGACTCCCAGCTCATGCCTCCGAGCAGCCCGATTGTCTTCATCGGGCCACCTTTGCACAGGGGGGAGGGGCGTTGTGTCTCCACCCCCGGTAACCACCGTTCTGCGCTGTCCTGCCGCCATGTCCCCAGTCTCTCGCGGGGGTCTGACTGCCGCGCTGCTGAGCGCCGCGACCGTAGTCGGGGGCGTAGCACTCGTCGTGCCGACGATGCCGGCGGCTGCCACTACGGGCTGTGCCCACTGTGCCCACTGTGCCGCGGCCCCGGCCGGTGCCGACGTCCGAGCCGAGGGGTTCGTCGTCAGCGAGGCGCAGTTCAACCAGATGTTCCCGAACCGGAATGCCTTCTACACCTACAGCGGGCTGACCGCGGCTCTCAGCGCCTACCCGGAGTTCGCGAACACCGGGAGTGACACCGTGAAGCGTCAGGAGGCAGCGGCCTTCCTCGCGAACGTCAGCCACGAGACCGGTGGCCTCGTCCATGTGGTCGAGCAGAACACAGAGAACTATCCCCACTACTGCGACGCCACCCAGCCATATGGGTGCCCCGCGGGACAGGCGGCCTACTACGGCCGCGGGCCGATACAGCTCAGCTGGAACTTCAACTACAAGGCGGCGGGTGATGCGCTCGGCGTCGACCTGCTGAACAACCCCTATCTGGTGGAGCGGGATGCCGCCGTCGCCTGGAAGACCGCCCTCCGGTACTGGAACACACAGACCGGGCCGGGCACCATGACCCCGCACCACGCGATGGTCAGCGGCGCCGGTTTCGGCGAGACGATCCGCAGCATCAACGGCTCCCTGGAGTGCAACGGCGGCAACCCCGGCCAGGTGCAGAGCCGGATCAACAACTACAAGAGCTTTGTACAGATCCTGGGAACCACACCCGGCGACAATTTGAGCTGCTGACGGGGCGCGCGGCGGTGTCTGTTGATCACTATCAGCCCATGCGGCTCCCAGCCATGATGACGGTCGCTCAGAGCCGCGGACGCGCTGCTCCCGGAGCTGCCTCCGCCCTCCTGGGCGGAGGACAGTTCCTCGTCGGCGCGGCCGCCTCCCCCTTGGCCGGGCTGTTCGGTCAGGCGCCCTGACGCCGGCCTTGAGACGCTCTAGTCCTTCCAGCGCACCGGCAGTTGCGCCGGTCCGCGAAGCATTCCGACGCGCCAGGTGAGGTCGTCGAAATCGGCGTCCATAGCGAGGTCGGGGCAGCGTTCCAAGAGGGAGCGGAGGGCGATACGGGCCTCCAGCCGGGCCAGTGGGGCGCCGAGGCAGAAGTGGATGCCGTGGCCGAAGGCGGTGTGTCCGCGCGCGTCGCGGGTGATGTCGAAGTCGTCGGCGACGGCGAAGAGTTCCGGGTCCCGGGAGGCGGAAGCCAGGGCGATCACCACGGTCTCGCCGGCGGGGATCAGGGTGCCACCGATCTCGACCGGCTCGCCGGTGAAGCGCCAGGTGGCCGTCTCCACCGGGCCGTCATAGCGCAGCATCTCCTCCACGGCGTTGTCGAGGAGGGAGAAGTCGGCTCGCAGGGCGGCCAGTTGGTCCGGGTGCTGGAGCAGGGCGCGTACACCATTGGCCAGGAGGCTGACGGTGGTCTCATGGCCTGCGACCAGCAGCAGGAAGGCGGTGCCGACCAACTCGTCACGGGAGAGCTGGTCGCCGTCCTCGTCGCTGGTGCGGATCAGGGCGCTGAGCAAGCCGTCGCCGGGAGCGCTGCGCTTGGTTTCGATCAGGTCGACGAGGTAGCCGGACATCGCCTCAACCGCCTCTTGTGCCGCCTCGTCACTGGTCGGCGCGACGATCTCGTTCGACCAGGAACGGAAGGCCTCCCGGTCCATGGCGGGGACGCCGAGCAGTTCGCAGATGACGGTCATGGGCAGCGGGAAGGCGAGGGCCTCCACCAGGTCGGCCCGGCCCTCCGGGGCAGCGAGCATCGTGTCCAGCAGCTCGTCGGTGATCTGCTGCACCCGTGGCCGTAGTGCCTCGACGCGGCGGGAGGTGAATTCCTTGGCCACCAGCTTCCGCAGCCGGGTGTGCTGAGGCGGGTCCGCGTCCAGCATGTTCGTGAAGAGGGCCGACTCCTCGCCCTCGTTGTCCTGCGGCCTGGCGAGGCGCCAGTCCTTGTTGAGGCGGGAGTCGCTGAGCGCGGCCCTGACCGCTTGGTGCCCGACGACGAGCCACGCGTCGTTGCCGTAGGGGAGGCGCACCCGGTGTACGGGCCCCTGGGCACGCAGCTTGGCGTAGTACGGGTAAGGGTCCGTGGTGAAGTCCTTGCCGTACGCCCCCAGATCGACAATCTCCGCCATGCGTGGTCCGCCCCTCTCGATGATCCCCGATGGTGCACGAGTTCCGGCACCGGTCAGACCGTACGTACGCGAACCCGGGGTCAACATCGGCCCCACGGAGGAATCACAGCGGTCCATGTCCTCCCGTTGCAGTGCTCCGGCTGTAGTTCTGTCGTCCCACGGCGGGTTCCCTGGGACGAGCCCGGGCCGGCTCGCGGCGGGTGCGCGGCTGGGGGCCGATCGGTCCCGCCGGTCGGTGCGTGGGGGAGGGCCGCGCCGGCCGTCAGCAGCGGGCATGGGCGGTGATGTCGGCGCTGAATTCGTCGACCATGGCGGGGGTGACGGTCGGCCGGCACCGGTCGATGGCGGCGAGATAGTCGTCGGTGCTCGCCCCGAGCCTCCCGGGCGCGGCCGCGCCGCCGCCGATCGCCTCCAGGTCCCGCTCGAAGGACGTCTGGGCGGCCATCCGGGCGGCGTGCTCGATATCGGCCGGGGTGAACAGCTCGCTGGCCGCCACCAGCGCCGCCACCTCCACCTCGGGACGGCCGTCCGTGTACCGGGACCAGATCGCCGACCGGGCCGCCGGGTCCGGCGTACCGATCGGGATCAGGTAGTCGAACCGACCCGGCCGCAGGAACGCCGGATCGAGCGAGCGGACGGAGTTGGTCGCACACACCAGCAGCCGCTCGTCCCGCTCCCGGAACCCCGGTATGAGCTTGAGCAGCTCATTCGTCACCCCGTGCAGCCCGCCCGGCCGGGCCGGCTCATGGCGGACCGGAGCGATCTCCTCGACCTCGTCGATGAAGACGAGGACCCGCTCCAGTTCCGCGATCCGGGCGAACGCGCTGCGCAGTGCCGCCGCCAGATTGCCCTCGTCGGCCAGCCGGGACGGAAGCAGCTCGACGAACGGCCAGCCGAGCCTGGCGGCGATACCCCTGGCGAAAGTGGTCTTCCCGGTCCCCGGCGGCCCGAACAGGGCGATGGCCCGAGGCGGCCGTACTCCGTGCCGGGCGGCTCGCTCCGGCTCCGCCAACGGCAGCACGACCCGCCGCTCGATGAGGTCCTTCTCCGCCTCCATGCCGGCGACCTTGGCCCACAGATCAGCGGGCAGGAAGCGCCCGCCGAGCTCCTCCAGGAGGCTGGCCGCGGGGCCGTGGTGCGGTTCGACCTTCTCGAAGTAGGCCACCGCGGGCTGCCGCGTATAGCCCGCATTGAGCAGGCCCTCCCCGAGCAGATCCTCTTCTGGAAGCACATAGGCGATCCGGCTCACCCGGGCCGCGACCAGGCGCCGCTCCAGTTCCACCAGCAGCGCACTCGCCAGCCCCCGGCCACGCCAGGCCGAAGAGATCGCGATCCGCATCACCCAGCCCCGCTCACCCGCCACACATGCGAGCGCCGCCCCTACGGGAGCGCCCTGGTGGACGGCCACCACGGCAGGCTGCCGAGAGGTCAGCGCACTGATGCACTCGGCGAGCGAGAAGACGGACTCCTGCCCCAGCTCGGCCGTGGAGTCGATCAGGTGGACCACTTCGGCGAGATCGTTCTCGCGGTAGTCGTGGATGTGCCAGTTCACCGGTACCGCCCCTCATTGGTGATGGTGGTGATGTGGTGGCAGTGAGGCTAGGGGCGGCGGGGGAGCGGGGCCTGCTCCACCGTGCACAATCCGGGGCGCCGACCGCTACGGTCCGTATGTAGCCAGACGCACCACCACCGCGGTCGAGCCATGGCACAGCCACCTGCCGGGCGGCTCACCCCGTGCCTCTGACCGGCAGGAATCCGCTCGCTGGCGTGACTCGCCCGATGGCATGCTGTCCGGCGTGAACGGACCCGAGATCCACTTCAGCTTCGACCCCGCGCTGCACCTTTTCGTCGCTTCAGCGCACAGCACCGCCGGTACGCCTGTGGCAACCGATGGCTCATCGACGCTCGGCCATGTCGTCGAGTCGCTCGGCGTCCCGCTCACCGAGGTCGGCCGGCTTGTCGTGGACGGTGCGGAGGTTTCCGTCTCCCATGTCCCGCAGGAGGGCGAGCGCATCGAGGTGCACGCCATCGAGCGCCCACAGCGGCTCCCCGGCGCGCCGCTGAGGTTCCTGCTCGACGTACACCTCGGCACCTTGGCGCGCAGGTTGCGGCTGCTCGGCGTGGACGCAGCGTACACGAACGAGGACCCCGGCGACGCGGCGCTGGCCGCCCTCTCGGCGAAGGAACAACGGGTACTCCTCTCCCGGGACCGCGGTCTGCTGCGACGGCGGGAGATCTGGGCGGGTGCGTTCATCTACAGCGACCGTCCCGACGAACAACTCCGGGACGTGCTGGGGCGCTTCGCCCCCACCCTCGCTCCGTGGACACGCTGCACCGCGTGCAACGGCCGGCTCATGGATGCCGACAAGGACTCCGTCCGTGAGCACCTTGAGCACGGCACGCAGCGTACGTATGACGTCTTCGCGCAGTGCACGGCATGCGGCCGCGTCTACTGGCGAGGGGCGCACCATGCCCGGCTGGAGGCGATCGTCGAACAGGCGCTCCGGGAAAGTGCCACCTGAAGGGCGGGGCAGGTCGCTTTGCGATGTTTCACATGAAACATCGGGCGGCCTCTCGGCTGATCCTGTTGGGCGTACGGATTCCGCAATCCGGGTGAGGCTCTCGTTCAGGGGTGTGGGCAGAGCTGGTCATTGCCTATGGCCGGGAGGTGGTCGAGTGGGCGGCGAGAGCCGTTGATCATTAGCGGGCTCGCGGACAGCGCGACGCCGTCCACGAGGCCGAGTAGGCCGACGACCAGGTCTCGCGGAGCCGCTTCCCAACTCGCCCTGAGAGCAAGGCGATGCGGCATCGGGATAGTCGACCCGAGTTGATTCCGTGGCGGCGCTTCATCGCCCGAGCCCTTCGCGGCTGCCTGCGATGACGACCTGCTTGTCGTTTCCTCGAAGGGACGGCGACAGGAGGGGAGTTGGCGAATTGGCCGCCGCCCCCCGGAGCCCCGTATGCCGCCAACAGGTGCCCCGTGCCCCACACCGCCGATATCGACCAGCATCGCCGTGCGAAACGAGAGGAGATGGCCGGCGAACGGCGAGCCGCCCTCGTCGGCAGGCGCAGCCGGAGCCGTTCCCGATGCCCGCCGGAGCCTTGCGCGCCCAGGGCCGTACGCCCGTCGAGCCGGCTGCGGCCTGCCACCCGCCCGCCCCTCCAGGGGACGTGGACTCCCGGCTGCGCCGCCCCGCACAGCGAAGCTGTTCAGACCGTCAGGAACCGTCGGCGGGTCGCGGAAGGGCCCCGTTCGCGATGCTCGTTGCGCGAGGAATGGCGTGGCTCGAAGGGCCCCTCGGAGTCCTCTAGCCCACTCGTTACGCGACACGCCGACGACGCGCGCCGTCCAATGGGTGAATCCGCTGCCTTCCGCCACCCGAAGAGCCCACGACGTACCTCGAATGCGACGTTCTCCGGTGGTGCGCGGCCGCAATCCGGCTGACGGTGATCACGTCGCCACTGCGATCCGATGAGCCGACAAAGAGTCAGCCTTCGCAGTCGCGCCGAAAGGAACATGTCCCCATGCGCACTGCTCGCACCCTGTTCGCTTCAGCCGCCATCACGGCGGTGCTTGCAATCTCTGCTCCGGCTGCGAACGCCATGATCACGGAGGACATTGCGTCGGACAGCGCTTCCTCCAGCAACCACAACCAGGCCACGAACGGCGACCGCGACCGTGACCGTGACAACGGTCGGGACCGTGACCGTGACCGTGACCGTGACCGCCGGCGTGACCACTGCCGTGATGGCCGTGACGGCCGCGATGGCCGCGATGGCCGGGGCAACGGTCGCGACGGCCGCGACGGCCGCGACGGCCGGGGCAACGGTCGCGATGGCCGTGACGGCCGTGACGGTCGCGATGGCCGCGATGGCCGCGATGGCCGCGGCGGACGTGACTTCGGTCGCGACGGCCGTGACGGCCGGGGCCACGGACGTGACCACTGCCGTGACGACCGCAGGCCGAGCGGTGGCATGCACACCGGTGGCGGTGCCATGGCCAAGACCGTGCTCGGTGACTGGGACCAGGGCAGCGGCTACGGCGACGACCACGACAGGCGTGGCGGCCACGGCGACCGTGACCACGGCCGCGGCGGTGACCGTGACCACGGCCGTGGCGGCGACCGTGACCACGGCCGTGACCACGGTGGCTACGGCGACCGTGACCACGGCGGCTACGGCGACCACCGCAGGCCGCACGGCGGCATCCACACCGGTGGTGGCGGCCTGGCGACCGGCGGCGGGATGGCCGCGGGTTCCGTGCTGATGCTCGGCGGTCTCGGCGCCGGTGCGTACATGCTGCGTCGTCGCAATGCCTCGGGTACCGCGGCTGCCTGATCAGGCGCCCGCACGGAGACCGATGCGCTGTCGCGGCCACCGTTCCACGTGGACGGTGGCCGCGGCGATTGCGCACCGATGCCCCCCCTCACGCCCCACCGCCTCGTTCACGAAAGGCACCCTGACATGACCGCCCCGCAGTCGCCTCAGCCGAATTCGAATCCCTCCCGGACCGCCTCCGCGTCGCGCCCCATCGGCCGCGGTCTGCTGTGGTCTGCGGGAGCGTTTCTGCTGGGCTCACTCCTCGTCTACAACTCCGTGGACACCTCGGCGGACCCCAAGCCGCAGTCCCACTCCGCCGTGGCCGAGTCCGCCAACCCGCACAGCTCCGCCTCCCCGGCGGTCCCCGACCTGGCCCTGCCCCGTTCCGCACCGAAGCGGGTGTCGATTCCGCAGATCGCCGTCGACGCGCCCTTCACCCAGCTGACCATCGGCCCGACCGGGCAGCTCAACGCGCCGCCCGCGGGCGACAAGAATCTCGTCGGCTGGTACAAGGACGGTGCCGCGCCCGGCGAGCGCGGATCGGCGATCATCGCTGGTCACGTGGACACCAAGACCGGACCGGCGGTGTTCTTGCAACTCGAATCGCTCAAGCCCGGCGCCACGATCAACATCACCCGTGAAGACGGCATCATCGCCACCTTCAAGGTCGACTCCGTCGAGACCTTCAACAAGGCGCGATTCCCCAGCGAGCGGGTCTACTCCGACGCTCCCACCGCGCAGCTTCGCGTGATCACCTGCGGCGGCGCATACGACCGGAAGGTCAAGGACTACGTCGACAATGTGGTGGTGTTCGCCCACCTCGCGTCGTTCAGAAACGCCTGAGTGGGCGCGCTGCGCATCGCAGAAGCCCGCACCGGCATCTCAGGACAAAGCCCAGGCCGCCTCTCCACCGACCGGCCTGGGCCTTTGTCATGGGCGGGAGCCGGGGGCCACCACCGGCCCGCCATTGACCGGCCGATGAGTTTTCACGAGGCACCCAATTCCGCCCCTGTTGACGGGATGAGAAAAACAGCGCTGTGGGCAGGTCGGACAACGCCTGGATCCGGACCTAACCGAGTGCCGACGGGTCCTCGGCTGGACGGCGTCCCCAGGCCGAAATCAGTGGCGCGAGTGTCAGGTCGAGTTTGCCGGCGTGGATGGCGGCCAGGTGCGCGTCGATCTCGGCGTCGTCGGCCAGGCCGGCCGCGAGCAGCTCGCCGCGCACGTGCCGGATGGTCGCCGCCTCCAGCCGGTCGCAGGCCGGCCCGCCGACCGGGAAAGCGCCCCCCGCGGCGACATCTACCAAGCCGGCCTCACGCAATGCCCGCGGCAGGGTCCGGCCGTAGCGCAGGTCCGCGCCGCGGCGCGTCAGCAGCTCCCGGACCGCGTCACGCAGCCGGTTGGCCCGCCGCTGATCAGGGCCGCTGTCGTCCAGGCATGCCAGTGGCTGCAGAGCGGTATCGGCGTCCTCGATCAGCAGCCAGCCGCCGGGTCGTAGCGCTGCCGCCATCGTGGCCAACGCCCGGGCCCGGTCGGGTACATGGACCAGCACGAGGCGGGCGTGCACCAGATCGAACGTCCCCGGCTCCGGGGGCGGGTCAGTGGCGACGTCGTGCCGGCGCACCTCGTACCCGCCGCCTGTCTTCAGCCACGACGGGTCGATGTCCGTGGCCAGCACGTGCCCGGTCGGACCGACGGCCGCCGCGAGCGCCTCCGGGATACCGGGGCCACCGGCCCCCACTTCCCAGCAGCGCGAGCCGGCCCTGACCCCCAGTCGATCGAAGTGCCCGCGCGTCACACCGTCGAACAGCTCGGCTAGCCAAACGAATCGCTCGCCCGCCTCGGCGCGCGCGTTGTCCAGCAGATACCCGCGGGCGGGAGCGGGCTCTCCACCGAGCGCGGTGGTCCCGTCCATCGGATCCGGTCGGTCACCAATGTGCGGCGGGCGGGGTAAGGAGGTCATTACTGCATGATCAACCTCCCCAGGCCACCAGCGCCACGACGACGGCAGAGGGATATCTCACACAGCCGGCGAACCCCGTACGTCCTACAGCACGGTTCTGCGCCGTGACGCGCCGAAGGGGTACATGTATTCGGCCCCGGGCGGCCGCTGGGCGGCCTGGTATTCGGCCCGCTCGGCGACCGGATCGGCCGCCGGAGTGTCCGCGCCCGCCCCGGCTCACCCGGCCGGTGTCATCACGCGGGACCTATCCCCGCACCCTCGCGTCCCGGCGCCACGTGGTGCGCCGAGGCTGACCCGGCAGCCCGGCGCGCCCGGTGGCCCCCAGCGGTGACGGCCGACGGCGGGAGCGCGGCTTCGGTGCCGCGGGAAGTTGACCGGGGGTGGGACCGTACCGATACGAGTGGAGCCGGGCGGAGCCGGGAGCTGCGCGTGGTCGGCAACGGGATCTGACGGTCTATCGTGGGCCCATGTCCGCCCCAGAACTGATCCGTATCGTCTCCCGCGACTCGCCCATGGCGCTGGCACAGGTGGAGCGCGTCCGCGCCGAACTCGGCGCGCTGCATCCCGGCATCGCCACGGAGGTCATCCCGGTCAAGACCACCGGCGACCGCTGGATGGGCGCCCTCTCCCAGGTCGAGGGGAAGGGGGCGTTCACCAAGGAGGTCGACGCCGCCCTCCTGGCGGGCGAGGCGGACCTCGCGGTGCACTGCGTCAAGGACATCCCCGGTGACCGTCCGCTGCCGGCCGGCACGACCTTCGCCGCCTTCCTGGAGCGCGATGACGTCCGTGACGCGCTGATCCACCCCGGCGGGCTCACCCTCGACGAACTCCCCGCAGGCACCCGGATCGGCACCTCGTCGGTCCGCCGGATCGCCCAGCTCGCCGGATCCCATCCGCAGCTCCAGTGTGTGCCGATGCGCGGCAACGCCAACCGCCGGATGGAGAAGCTGGCAGCCGGGGAGGCGGACGCACTGCTGCTGGCCGTTTCCGGCCTCCAGCGCATCGGGCGCCCGGACGTGATCACTCAGATCCTGTCCGTGGACGAGATGTGCCCGCCCGTAGGTGCGGGCGTGCTCGCCCTCCAGTGCCGCGAGGACGACACCCGGACCATCGACGCCGTCAGCGGCCTCGGGCACCCCCAGACGTTCCAGGAGACGACCGCCGAACGCATGCTGCTGCACGTCCTGCAGGGCCACTGCAACAGCCCGATCGCCGGCTACGCCAAGACGGACCGTCGCGGCGAACTGTCCCTGCGGGCCTGCGTCTTCACCCCGGACGGCAAGACGGTCCTCAACGCACACGAATGGGCCGGCCCGCTCACCCCGGAGACCCTCGGCACGTCCGTGGCCGTCGCCCTGCTGCGCCAGGGTGCCCGCGAACTGATCGACAGCATCGCGCACTGAGGACCGAGTCCCCGGAGGGCCGGTCACTGCGGTCGGCGGCGGTCACCTTGCTCTCCGGGCCGGGCCGGCGGTACGACGGTGTCCCTCAGCGACGTCCCGGCGGCCCTGACGCGCCGACCGCCTCCCGGAGGGCCTGCCGGCAGGCCCGGATGGCCGGGTGCCGGCCGCGGCCACGCCGGATCGCCGTGAACAGTCTGCGGCCCCGCCGGCCGCGCGGGAGCTGGTGGAGGGGGACGGTCGCCGGGCGGCCGTCCCAGACGAGATCCGGAAGCAGGGCAGCGGCGTGGCCCTGCTCGACGAGCCGCAGATGCAGCAGCAGGTCCGTGGACTCGAACCGGACATCGGGCTCGAAGTCCGCGCTACGGCACAGCGTCATGGCCCAATGCCGCGCCGCGGTGCCCTCGGGTTCCAGGACCCAAGGGTGGTCGGCGAGCGCGCGCAGCCGCGCCGTCGGGCCGGTGGCGTCCGTCGCATCCGCCGTGCCACCGGTTCCCGCACGCTGCGGGTGAGCCAGCCGCAGCGGGTCGTGACACAGCTCCTCCTGCTCCAGCTCGGCCGGCCGGGGATTCGGGTTCCCCGGGTACTCCTCGGCGATGACCAGATCGAAGTCGCGGGCCAGCAGGCCCGGTAGCGCCCGTTCCGGCTCCATCTGGGTGACATGCACCCGCAGCCGGGGGTGGGAAGCACGCAGCGACGTGAGCGCGGGCGGCACCAGGGCGAGCGCCGCGGTCTGGAAGGACGCGACGCGCAGGGTGCCGGTGAGATCGACGAGGGAGGTGGCGATGTCCGCCTCGGCACGCTCCAGCCGTTCGAGCACCGCTTCGGTGTGGGCGACCAGAATCTCCGCCTGCTGGGTCAGCCGCACCCGCCGCCCCACCGGCTCCAACAGCGGCACCCCGACCTCCGTTTCCAGCTGCGACAGCTGCTGCGAGACGGAGGACGGGCTGTACGAGAGGGCGGCCGCGACGGCGGCGAGCGTGCCGCGGTGCTTGAGCTCGCGCAGCAGCCGGAGACGGTGGAGGTCGAACATGGGCGGGCCTGACCTCCGGATCCGTTAGCTTTCCTGATGAATATAGATGGGAAACATTCGCTGGACCGAGCAATGGGAAGGGCCGCAGGCTGCTCAGGTGTCTGAAAATCTTGCCTCCCTCCCCGCACCCTCCTGGTTCGCGCACCCCGCCGCCCGTACCTGGACCTGCCCGCCCGCCCCTGCCGACGTGCTCGGCTTCCATGCCGCGCTCCCCGGCTACACCCCCACGCCGCTCACCGAACTGCCCTCCCTGGCGGCCGAATTGAACGTCGGCCGGGTCTTCGTCAAAGACGAGTCGTGTCGTTTGGGCCTGCCCGCGTTCAAGGCGCTGGGGGCGTCCTGGGCCGTCCACCGGACCCTCGCCGAACGGGCGGGCACTCGGGAAACCGGCAGTCAGGAAGCCGACGGCCCGGTCACGCTCGTCACCGCCACCGACGGCAACCACGGTCGGGCCGTGGCCCGTATGGCCCGCCTGCTCGGGCAGCGCGCCCACGTCTTCGTCCCGCACGGGGTCCACCCGGCCGCCGTGGCAGCCATCGCGGCCGAAGAGGCGCGGATCACCGAAGTCTCCGGCAACTACGACGAGGCGGTACGGCGAGCGGCCGCCGAGGTCGCCGCCACCCCGGCCGCGATCCTCATTCAGGACACCGCCTGGCCCGGCTATGAGCGGATTCCCGGCTGGATCGTCGAGGGCTACGCGACCCTGTTCGCCGAGATCGACGCCCAACTGGCCGCACTGGACGCCGGATCGCCCGATCTCGTCGCCATACCGGTGGGCGTGGGCTCACTCGCCCAGGCCGCCGTCACCCATTACCGGAGCGGCCCGGCCGGCGCGAACCCGGCGGCTCTGCTGTCGGTCGAGCCCGACAGCGCAGCCGGCGTCCTGACGAGCCTCACCCGCCAGACGCCGGTCACGGTCACGACCGGCGAGACCACTATGGCCGGCTTGAACTGCGGCACCCCCTCCACCCTCGCCTGGCCCTACCTCCGCGACGGCCTGGATGCCGCCATCGCCGTCACCGACGCCGCCGGCGCACGCGCCGCCGACGACCTCGCCGCCCTCGGTGTCCCCTCCGGCCCGTGCGGCGCCGCCTCGCTGGCCGGTGTCCGCGCCGCCCTCACCGGCGACGGCGCTCCCACCCGCCGCGCCTCCCTGTCCCTCGGCCCCGCCTCAACCCTCGTCCTGCTCAGCACCGAAGGCACCGCCGCCAACCCGCATCACCTGGAGAACCCGTCATGACCGCCCCGCCCAGATCACCGTCGGCCGGCCGGTGCAGTCCTTGGCAGAGCTCGCCGGGACCGGTGCGTACGAGGACCGGCGCACCGGTCGGCGCGGCGTCGCACTACCCGGCACTCATCGACGCCGAGGCGGTCGGGCGGCCGGTACGACGGGGGCAGCCCCAACCCCCACCGGCCGCACCGGCGTTGCTGCGGAACCTTGGCCCGACGTGCAGTGCCCGGCGACCAGCGCGGTCAGTCGTTGAGATCGACCCGGAACGTCAGCAAATTCGTCCCCACCGCCCGGACCGCCGTGCTGTTCAGCCGGGGCAAGGTTTTGAGCCGCGCGCGGGCGTCGTCCTCCGGGATCGGATGGGCGATACCGGCATGCCATCGCCCCTTGATCCGGACCCGGACCTGCGGATGCGCCTGAATGTTCCGTACGTACTGTGACTTCTCGCCGTACTCCGAAACGAACCAGAAGGCCCGCCCGATACGGCGTCCACCGATGGGTGTCCGCCGGGGCAATCCGGACTTGCGCCCGGTCGTCTCCAGAAGAGTCTGCTGCGGAAGCCGGGAGAGAATCGGATTGCCGATTCTTCTCTGGAACGACGTAACAGCCCGGAACTTGATCTCGCGATAGCCCGACATCCACGGCCTTCCCGTTGGGTGCTTGGTTGCTGCTGCTGGTACTCGCCATGCCCGCCGGCTACACGACAGGTGGCCGGCCGGCGCGCGTCAGACGGACAACGGTGCGCCACCGCAAGGGAGTTCTGGTCCCCCAGCCGCCCGTCAGTCCCTCCCGGAGGCCGCTGAACCACGTGCGGAGGGCCTTGGGGGAGTGGATGCGGACGAGACTCAGCAGGATCCAGGTGGCGAGGTAGACGGGGATGAGCGGCAGCGGCAGGAGTCTTATGGCGAGCCATACCCGGTTGCGGGCGACCAGCCGGTAGTAGCGGCTGTGGCGAGCCGGGTCGGTTGCCGGGTGATGGACACTCCGGGATGCCGACGTTCTCCCCGAGGCTGACGGTCCTGATGCCGTCGGGCACCTGCTCGGGCACCACGCCGTTGCCGACCACCACGATCTCCAGCTCGACGCCCTGCTGGGCCAGCAGCGAGTCCAGGGCACGGGGGAAGTCCTCCGGCCGGTCATTCATGGTGAGCAGAATCGCGCCGAAGCGAGGTAGCGGCAGGGGCATCAGGAGAACCTCGTCGAGTGCGTCGGTCAGGCTGGGCTCCCGGGGGTTCGGAGCGGCCCGCAGGAGTTGTCGGCCGGGGTGCCCGTGGGCAGCCGTAGGACGCCACTCATGCCGTAGACCCTTGGCCGTCGCTCAGAGTTCACCCACTGGTCGGCTCACCCTAGCGGTCGACCGGACGATGGTCGGTGGACACGGCCATGGCGTCGGGTTCGAACGCGCGCGCCCGAAATGCAGCGCGCCTCGCGCGGTGGCATGGGGGCCTCAGGCCGGGGTCTCAGGCTCTGGGATGATCTTTTGCGTGCTCGCCGCGCACATGACACGATGTCCAGCGCCGCACGGGGGAGCGGCACACGTGTGGGGACAACCTCCCTTTGCGCACCGCGTTTTCCACCGTGGTGCTCCCTTCTTCCCAGGGCGGCGAGAACCTACCAAGCCGCAGCACAAGGAATCACTAGGGAACGGGACGAGACATGACGACCTCCACGCACACCTCCAGCCCCACGCCGATCTACGAAGAGCTCGTCGAGGAGCACGGAGATATCCTCGCCGAAGCCCGTGAGGCCGCCGAGCGTTCCCAGCTGACCGCGTCACAGGCGCTGGACTGGAGCGATCTGCGCCGTCGCTGACCGCGGTCTGCTCGGTGAGCAACGGCAGCAGCTGGTGGCAGACGGCAGTAATCGGCGGATCAGCGCTGGACGGATCAGTCGTTCCCCGGGAAAGTGTCCACCAGCCGCGTCGGGGCCGCTTGTTTCCAGGAATCCACGAGGATGTCCCGTAGTTCGGTGAGGTCATCGAGCGCGGCCAGGCGCACTCTCACCCAATGGGAGCTCGCCTCGTGCGGTGGTACCCAGAACTTTTCCGGTTCCGCTGCGATCAGCTCCTTGCGCTCGTGAATGGGGCATCGCACGGCGAATGACGTCTCATCGTCGGGGATCGTGATGAACATCTTCCCGGCGACCCGGAAGGTGGGCATCTCCCAGGCTTCCTTCTCCACTGTCTCGGGCAGGGAGAGGGCGATACGGCGGACGTCAGCGGAATCGATCACGGTGAGTACTTTAGACGCGCGGCGAAGTGCACGAACAGGGATCTGCCGGGCTCCCCAGATACGCGAAGCTGCCCCGAGGGCCGCGCCGCCCTGGCTCAGGAGGCGGAGTGCGTCCCCTTGTCCCGGATCAGACTCTCGACGTGATCGAAGCGCTCGTGCAGCGTGTGCAGCTCCGAACGCAGCGCCTCCGCGTCCTCGCGCGCATGGTTCCCCACCGCCTTGCCCAGGCGGACCATGTCCTGCTCCGCGTGGCCGACGAACCAGGTGGCGAGGGCCGCGGTGATGACCCCGAATGCCGTAATGGCGCTGAGCATCAGCAGGGAAGCGATGACGCGACCCCACAGTGTGACGGGATAGAAATCCCCGTAACCCACGGTCGTCGCAGTCTCGATCGACCACCACAACGCCTTCGGATAAGACGTGATATTGGCGTGTGGCGCACCGGATTCGGCGACCACGACCAGAGCGGCACCCGCAAGGAGTACCGCGGTCATGACCACGGTGACCCAGATCGCCGCTTGTGCGTGCAGCCGGCGCCAGGCCTCATTACGGAAGAGGCGATTCAGTACGGATACGAGAAACGACGGCACCAAGGGGCGTCACCTTCCACTGCGGCCTGGCGGGCAACCGGCCTTCCGCCATCGCCGACATTAACAGGAGCGAACACCATGCCCCGGATATGCCGGCGGCCGTGATCAGTGCGATGCGACGTTCTGGCGTGGTGTGGCCGGGGGATCGCCATGGACGGCGTGCAGATAGAGCGCCAGGGTGTCGAGCGTGAAGTATGAGCTGTAGGAGACGTCCGGGAAGTCGCCGCCCGTGTGATAGCCGCCGATGACGCCGATCAGGGCGTAACCGGTGACATTCCGCACCAGGAATGGACCGCCGGAGGTGCCGCCGATATAGCCCGCACAGGCAATTTCCAGGAAATGGCCGGGGGCTGCTGGATCGGTGCTGGTGTATCGGTGTGTGGAGGAGGTGCAGTCGAGCGGTTTGGGGTGGGTGGTGTCCTTGTTGCCGGGGTAGCCGATGAGCCGTACGGTCCGGTGGGCATAGCCCGGGTACGGCAGGAGGTCGAAGCCGCCGGTCACCTCCTCCACCTCGGCGCCGTCCTCCCGTGCGCCGAGCCGCACGACGGCATAGTCCCAGCGTGCGCCCGCGTCCGTGCCGAGGTCGTAATACCGCTGGTCGAGGTAGATGCGCTCGATGGGGTAGATCCCATGCGGTTTCAGCCCGTCGTGGTACTGCGGGACGAACGACAGATGTCGCTTCGGGTCGGGGGAGCGCAGACAGTGGGCGGCGCTGACCACCAGGTCGCGGTGCGGACTGCGGACGACCGTGCCGCCGCAGAACCGGCCGGTGTTGCTGCCGTCCGTCCAGAAGAACGTCCCCACCTGGGGGAGGCCGTCGAAGGGGTGGCTCGGCGGGGTGTCGGCCGGCGTCGGGCGCGGCGTCTCTGTGTCCTTTCTCGCGGCGGCCGGTCGCGCTGCCCGCATCCGCTGCGGAGTCCAGTACGTGTCGGCCGCCTCGGCGGTGCGGCGTGACCCGTGCCCGGGGCCGTGCGCGATGTGCGCGGCGTGCGCCGGCGCCGCCGGGGCGAGGGGGAACGACAGCCCGAGCAGCAGCGGGGTGAGCAGCAGGGTGAGGCGGCCGCGTACAGCGTTCGGTCTGCTCATGATCCGGGTCCTCCCGAGGGCCGGCTACGGAACGAGAGACGTGTGCGAGGTGAGCGTGCCATGGTCCTACGGCCGGGGAGCGTATGGCGAGAGGCCGGGGCGGAATGTCTGGCATACCGTCAAGAGCACATGAGGTGACGGCTGGGCGCGGAACTCATGGCTCCGCGTAGCTGAACCGTGGCCGGGCCGGAGCCAGGGCCCGGCCGACGGGCCCGCGGGGCTCGGCGGTCTGACAAGCCCCCGAGTATGCGGGCCACCGGCCAGGCCCCGCCACTCAGCATGTCGGCAGATGCCGGGCGAAGAACGAGACCACGTGGTTGCGGACCAGGGGGACCGAAACGGCCGGATCGATCGCGCCGACCAGCTTGATCCGGTGGGCGGCGGACATCAGCCCGGCGGCCTGCAACTGGGGCGCTATGGCGGCGTAGTCGTTGAACACGGCGTGCGCGGCGTGGTCGAGCTGCCGACGGGTGGTGCAGCCGTGCCGGTGAGCGAGCATCGCCGACCAGGAACGCTCCAGCTCCTTCTTGTAGGGGAAGCCATCGGTTCCCAGGAGGAGCAGCGGCCGGTCCGTGCCGTATTGGGCGATCGGAAAGAGCTTTCCTTCCTGGCCGGGGGACGCCGGGGGGTGATCCAGAAAGCCTTCCAGGTTGATTGCGGCCTGGAGGCGCCGGTCCTCGTACATCGCCTCGGCCGCGGTGGTGCCACCGGCCGAGTGGCCGTAGATGCCCACCCGCCGCAGGTCGAGCGCACGACCGAGGTGCTCCGGCAGCGGACGGCCCTCCGCGTCCGGATTCCGTCCGGCGGCCAGCGCCTCCAGCTGGTTCAGCACGAACCGGGTGTCGGCAATCCGGGTGTCGATCGCGGTACGGAATATCTTCGGGTCCGTCCGCGGGTTCCCCCGGAAAACCGTCTCCCGGACCTTCTTTCTCCCCGCCCGCGCGTGCGGAAACTCGACCTCGCTGCCGTCCCCGGGGTGGTCGATGGTCACCACCACGTAGCCGCGCCCGGCCAGTTCTTCGGCGATACCCGTGCCGAGGGTGCGCGGGTCGCCGCCTCCCGGGCTGTACAGCAGCACCGGCCGTCGCACGTCCTGTGCGGGCGCGCCCGTATGCGCATGGGTTTTGGTGGCCGCCCAGTTGACGCCTTTCGCCGGCAGCCCCTCATGGAAGAGCAGGTCGATGAAGGGCAGACGTTCCGCGGCGCCCCTGGACATCTGCGGTGCGACCGGGTAACCGCGCACGGTGCGGGCCGGATAGAACACCGTCGCCATCACTTCCCGGACGGGGAGCGGCTCCCACGGGTCGCGCCTGGTGCGATCGACCAGATACAGCGTGGTGACCCCGATCCGGTGCGGTCCGGTCGGCGCCGGCAAGCGGAGAGTGAGGTCCTTCGCGCCGGGGGCCTTCCCGGGCTCCGCCTGCGCGATCCCGCCGCTCGCGAGCAGCATCGTGGCGGCCAGCGCGGCTGATTTGGTGAGGGTCCGACGGTCCACTCCTGCCTTCTCCCCGCCGCCGGACACGGCCGCCTCACGGCCGCGCTCCAGTGCAGACCTGCCGCCCGCTCGCTCCCCATCGTTGCCGTTCTTGTGGAACATGACTCTCCCCTTGCGCCTCTGTGATCTCGGTCCTTGTGCCTTCCGGCGACCCCTGAGTGAATGGAGGGGCGTGGCCTGGATGTTGGCAGCGAGGGGGCAGGGCAGACCATCCTTCAGGCCCTGCCCTAAACGATGGCGGTCCGCCGCCGGGGAGAGTAGTGATCCGGATCCATTTCACGGCGGCCGACTTCGCCCAGGTCCGGTTCGCACCCCGGCCGGCCCCGCTGCAAGAGCTGAACGTGGCGCTCATGAAGATGTGCACGCCGGGCGACGAGTTGCTGTTCGGCCGCTGGCGACGGCGGTTGCTCCAGTCCCTGCCGCCCGCCGTCCAGCCGTTCGGTGACCTGGTCCCCGCCGCGATCGCCCCCGCCTTCCTCGACGTTTTCAGCGACACCCTGAAGGACGGACTGGACACCGTCCGAGCTTCACCCCCGGAGCTGGTCCGCGCCGAAATCGAGCGGGTCTACGCCCGGCAACCGGCCCCGGCTCCGCTGTGGCTCCGCGATCTGCACCGTGGGGACGGCGCCGCCTGGCACCTCCTCCGCCGCGCGCAGCATGCGGCGTTCGATACGGCCCTGCGCCCGGTATGGCCCGTGGTGCAGGACCTCCACCAGGCGGAGTTCACCCGCCATGCGCTGGCGGTCGCCGAGCACGGCATCGGCGCGGCACTCACCGAACTCGTCCCGGGCGCCCGGCTGCGGGAGAACGTCTGGCACTTCGCGGCGCCCTACGAGCACGACATCGAGCTGCGCGGTCGCGGCGTACTCCTGCTGCCCACCTTCCACTGGACCGGCCACCCGCTCATCTCCGACCTGCCCGACCGCCCCGTGGCCGTGACCTATCCGGCCGGCCAGGGGCTGCCGCTCTCGCCGGCCGGGGCGGTCGGGACGGACGAGGCGCTGGCCGGCGTACTGGGACGCACCCGCTTCGACATCCTGCTTCTCCTCGCGGACGAGCACACCACCAGCGAACTCGCCCGGCGGCTGAACGTCAGCAACGCCACTGCCTCCGCCCACACCGCCGCACTGCGCGGCGCGGGCCTGATCACCACGGCCCGCGCGGGCCGGGCGGTCCTGCACCGGCGCACCGCGCTGGGAAGTCTGCTGGTGCAGCGCCGCGCCGAACGGGGAGCGCGAGCGGCTGAGGCGGTCCCCTAGGGGGAGACACCCCCTAGGGGAGGGGCCGGCTCGCGGAGGCGCCGGCTACCGGAGCGCGCTCAGGGCTCATTCCGGCCGCGTCCGGAGCCGCTCCGCCAGGAAGGCGATGATCTCGTCCCGGGCCTGCATGGTGGGGTGACCTTCCTGGTCGACGAGGTGCGCGGTGACGACGCTGTGGGCGCAGCCGACGACGTCACGGAAGAAGGGCGGCGGGTTCGTGTTCGCCGTCCCGGCTTCGAGCACCCGACCGTCGAAGGCGTCCCCGAGCAGCGCGCGGTAGGCCGCGAATCGTTGGCCGGTGCACCACCTGTCGTTCTCGAAGCGGTAGGCGAGCACCCGCAATCCGTCTCGCGCCACACGTTCCGCCACGGCAGTCGCGTCTTCGTCGCTGATCTCCAGACCGCCGGGGTCGTCGAGCGGAAGCGACGGATGGTTGACGACCGGTGCGATGACGGCGGGTTCGAGCGCCATGGTCAAGGCGAAGTTGCCGGTGAAGCACAGACCGACGGCGCCGACGCCGGGCCCGCCGCACTCGGCGTGCGCCAAGCGCGCGAGGCCGCGCAGCCAGGTGACGACGGGACTGGTGCCGCCACCGGCGAACGCTCGGAACTCGGCGCTGACGCAGGCGCGTCGCACGACGGTCTCGCGTGCCTCGGCGAGTGGATACGCACCGTCGACGCCGAAAAGAGAGGGCAGGTAGACGGAGAAGCCGGCCGTACGGACCCACCGTGCGAACCGCGCGACGTCGGGGCTGATACCCGGCATCTCGGGCATGAGAACGACCGCCGGTCCCGACCCGGAAACGTACACGGTCTTCTCGGCGTCCTCGACGCTGACGGTTCTCCGGACGAAGTCGTCCAAGGGGTCGCTCTGGCCTCGCATGTTTGTCATGACCGAGAGCATGAGGAGTGGCCGCCCCTCCTGAGAAGCGGCGGCATCGCCACGTATCCCGGTAATATCGCCACCCGTTCCAAGGCGCCGGAGGGCCGCATGAGTCCGCTGCGAGTGGGTGTGCTGGCCTACCCCGGCTGCTTCGCGTCGGAGGTGTTCGGAGTCCCCGACCTGCTGGCGATGGCCACGCACATCGCCGCGGCGCACGGGGCGGTTCAGCCGGCCTACGAGGCGTCGGTCCTCTCGCCCCGGCGGCGGGTGATCGCGTCCGGCGGCTCGGTCCTCGACGTCTCGGCGATGCGCCCGGTGGACGTCCTGATCGTGCCGGGCTTCGAGCTCTCGCCCACGCTCGATCTCGACGCGACACTGGCCGACTTGGGACCGGAAGCAGCGTCGATCCGGTCCCAGGCGGCCTCGGGGACAGCTGTCGTATCGATCTGCGTGGGCGCCTTCCTGATCGCCGAAGCCGGGCTGCTCGACGGGCGCGAAGCGACCACGTCCTGGTTGTTCGCGGATCGCTTCGCCCGCCGATACGCCGATGTGCGCCTCCGCCCGGACAGCCTGGTCGTGACCGACCGGGGAGTGACGACCACCGCGGCCTTCAGCGCCATGTACGACTTCGCGCTGCAATTCATCCGTGCGCACGACGGCCCCCGCGTCGCCCGTAGTACCGCGCGTATCGCGCTGGTCGATGACGCGCGCTCCACACAGGCTCCCTATGTCGATTCGGCGCTCATACCCACGGTGGGCAGGGAGTTCTCGCTCAGCGTCAAACGGTGGCTTGACCAGAACCTCAGCGCGCGCTATGACCTGCCCACCCTCGCCCAGGAGTTCCACGTCAGCACGAGAACCATGCTCCGTCGCTTCGGCGGCGAAGCCGGCGAGACGCCACTCGGCTACCTTCAGACGGCCCGGGTGCGGCGGGCCAGGCACCTGCTGGAGACGACTGACAAGACCGTCGCGAGCATCGCCGCCGACGTCGGGTACCGCGACCCCGGAGCGTTCAGCGCCCTCTTCGCCCGGCACACAGGTCGGCGGCCGCGGGAGTACCGCGCGATATTCCGTCGTAGCTGCGATCGCGGCGGGACAGAAGAACTCCGGGGGAGACGTGAGGAAGGCCTGCCCGCGTGCGATCCGCCGTGCGTTTGATCATCGTTTCGGGGTGCGTTTCGGATAGGGTGGGGGTGGAGGTGTTCTCTGTGCCCAACGATCAGGATGAGCTGTTCGCATCGGTCGATGCGCTGCTCGCGCAGGCTGCCGCGCAGGACGCATTGCCCGAGCCGGCCGAGCGCAAGCGGCTGCGGGAGGCCGGTGGCCTGAGCCAGGATCAGGTCGCCAAGGCCCTTTCTGTACGGCGCGAGACCATCACCAGCTGGGAGTTGGGCCGGACCGAACCGCGGCCACCGAAGCGCGCCGCCTACATCCGGCTCCTGGAGGGCCTGGCCGAACGCTTCCCCACCCAGGGGAGCCAGGGCAACACGGCGCCCGCTGCCGCGCCTGAGGCCTGCCATGGCCCTGCCGCCACACCACCGTCGCCACCGGCCCCGGCCGTGGCCCCGCCTTCGGCACCCGGCGCTGCCACCGATCCCGCCCCCGTCCCTGCCCCCACCAGGGCGGCGCGCACCGGACCCACCTCCTCATCCTCATCCTTGTCCGCGTCCCGCCGTCCGCCCGCGAAGAAGGCCGCGACGAACAAGCGGGCCACCGCTCCGGCCCCGCCCCCGCCCGCAGCCGATCCCCGGTTCGTCCACGGCCCGCTCGCCGTACTGGACGGCGACGGCTCGGCGTACTGCGTCGACGGTCTGGTCCTCGACTGCCCAGCCGCGACCTTCCCGGCCCTGGTCGAATGGACGCTGAACGAGGCGAAGCTGGGCGCGACGCGCCTCCACCGCCATGGCAAGGACGCCGATCCGCTCATCGTCATCACCGCCGAAGCCGCCGAACGTCTGGGACTGCCCCGCGAGTTGGAGGACCGGCGCGGTCTGCGACTGCCCGAGGACCACCCGGTCGTCAGGCACCTCGGGCGCGCGAAGTGGCGGCTCACACGCCGTGGTTTCGGACCCTGGCCGCGCATCTACCGTCCGGCGCAGGGCGGGGAGCGGCAGTGTGTGCAGTTCGCGATCCTTCCCTGGGGCGCGCTGGATGCGCGCTCCTGGGGGGACTCGGACCAGCTGCCGCCGGCGGAACTCGCGCGCGTACTCGGCTCCTACGCGACCCGGGTCATCACCCCGCGCGGCTCGACCGCGGTCTGCGGCCTGGAGCTGATGACGGCTCTGCGCCCGCCGACCCGCGCCGTCAGGGACGAGGCCACCGGCTCATGGGTGTCCGGCCCGAACCCGGGCGCCCTGACCGAGCCGGTCGACCCCGCGCCCCCCGAGGCGCCCGGCGAGCATCCGGTCGTCGCCTCCCGTTACCCGCGCCACCACGAACGCACCCCGGACCAGGCCCTGGACGAGGAGGCGTACGACTGGTTCCGGCCGCTCACCGACGAGGAGTGTGCCCGGGGCTACTCCCACGGGGTCGGCATCGACGTCAATATGGCCTTCGCCGCCGCCGCGAACCGCCTCAATGTCGGGACCGGCCCGGCCACCCACGTCAGCTCCCCGGCGTTCGACGCCAAGCTGCCCGGCTCCTGGCTGGTGGACCTCTCCCACCTCGACCTGGATCCACGGCTCCCGTCGCCCTTCACCCCTAAGGGCACCCGCCCTACGGGCCCGGCCTGGTACGCGACCTCGACCGTCGCCTACGCGGTGGAACTCGGTGCGACGGTGCAGCCGATCGAGGCATACGTCCGGTACGAGCACGGCGCCTACCTGGACGCCTGGTACACCCGGCTGCGTGATGCGTACATGGCCACCATGGCGGATCTCGGCGTCACCGCCGGTATGCCGGATGACGACTTCCTCGCCGCCATGGCCCGCCACAAGGATCTCGATCCAGGACAGGCCGCTGTGCTGTCCGCCATCAAGTCGTCCGTCAAGGGCGGCATCGGCAAGCTCCGTGAGCGGCCGCAGGGCATCGGCTACAAATACGGTGAGCGGTGGCCTGCTCTGGAGCGGCCGACCTGGAGCCCGCACATCCGGGCGGAGCTCATCGGCAAGGCCCGTACCAACATGCACCGCAAAATGCGGAAGCTCGCGTCGGCCGGCGTCTTCCCGGTCGCCGTACTGTCGGATTGCGCCGTCTACCTCTCGCACGGCGCCGGTCCGCTCGACTTCCTCCCCCGTACGGAAGAGGGCAAGCCGCTGCCGGGTGGGTTCCGGCTCGGCGTCTCCCCGGGCATGGTCAAGCACGAAGGCACCCAGGACTTCCTGTGGGTGGCGTCGATGATCGAGGACGAGCAGATCAACCCGGCTCGGCACATCAAGGGCAGCGACGCCGCCGCAGGCGGAGAGTAGGCAGACGCGATGGGCATCCTCGGCGACAGCCTGGACAAGGCCGCGGCGAATACCGCCACGCGCCCGATTCCGAAATCCGCCGGTGCGCAGATGCGGTTCCTGGTGAAGCGCGAGAAGGGCTCCACCAAAGCGGTGGCGCAACGACTCGGCATCTCCCAGCGCACGGTGGAGCGTTACCTGAAGGACCAGATCAAGCGGCCCCGCAAGGAGCTGGCTGCGCGACTCGTCGCCGAGGTCACCAAGGACTGGCAGCCCAGGGTCCGCGACCGGGCCAAGAAGCAGGCGGCCAGCACAGGCGGCATCGTCATCGAGACCCGCGCCCGCTTCGGTTTCACCGCCGCACCGGGCACCACCGACGACGGCCGTATCCGTCTCATCACCCAGCATCTGCCACCGGCGTACGCAGCCCGCCTCTTCGACGCCCAAGCCGCCGGAGCATCGGAACAACAGCTCCAGAACATCGCCGCGGAAGGCCTTCAGGAGATCTATTTCAAGGACCGCGGCCGACGGGCGGCCGGGCTCCAGGTGGAGTTCACCGATATCGATTATGTCGAGATGGAGTTCTAGGGTCTTCAAAGTCCCGCCTGCCTCGCTCCGCAAGCATCACGTGCGGGGCCGCGTGCGGGCGCCAGATCCACGGTGAGGAACTCCAGGCCGCCCGCGGCTCGGCCTCACCCGTTCGCGCGGTGTGTTTGCGGGACGTGAGTGAGGCGTTTCCGGAACGTCAGCGGCCCCGGGAAAAGTGGTGGCCACACCGCGGGAACGACCAAAGACTCCCGCACGAAACGCAGGGGGAACCCGATCATGCGCACTTCCCGGATTCGTACCGCCACCCTGGCCGCCGTCACCGCCGCGCTGGCGCTGGGCCTGACCGCCTGCGGCGGCGCCGACGGCAGCTCGAAGGCGGCGGGCGGCGACGACGCCGCCGGTACCGCGCAGAGCCGGTCCGCGATCAACGGGGAGGGCAAGGGCGGCGGTGACACCAAGGAGGGCGCGCGCTCGACGACCGCCTCGGGCGGGACGGACGAGGGGGCGAACAGGGGCACCACGGCCGGCGCCCAACAGTGTCGCGGCGACGAGGTGCAGCTCACCGCGGTGCACCGGTTCGCCGGGCAGCAGGGCGACCACCTGCTGGTCACCGCGTCGAACGCGGGCACCAAGCCCTGCTGGGTCACCTCGTACCCGACCGTGAAGCTCGGCGACGTCGACGGCACCGCACTGCCGCACGCGAAGAAGGACAACCCGGGCGGCGGCAAGCACCTCATGCTCCAGCCCGGCGGCAAGGCATACAGCGCGGTCAACCTCTTCGACTACGGCTCGAAGAACCACACGGCACAGTCGTTCGCCCTCGCGCTGCGCGGCACGGACGGTCACAACGGCCCCTTCTACTCCGTCCACCTCAAGGGCGAGAAGCCGCAGTTCAGCTGGAACGAGGCCGACGTGCTGAACTGGAGCACCAAGAAGCCGTACGACTTCTGACGGCCCGTTGGCCAGTGACGCGTCATTCGGGACGCGCCGCACCGCGCGTCCCGAACTCCGCCGGCACGGCGTCGGTGTGCCGGAGATCGTGTCCGGCTGGTCGGGGGACGGGACGACGCTGGGTCTCGCGCTGAAACTCAGTCAGACTCTCGCTTGCGCAACCCACTTCGATGACCCGGCGTCCAACTCCCTGACGGACGGCTGCCGATCACCCGGGAGAGCACGTGGCGAAGAAGGACCAGACGACGGACGCGGCGACGGAGAAGGACCGCGAAAAGTGGATGGCGCGTTTCCAGGTACGGCTGGCCATGCAGCCGGGCGTGGACCGGGCAGTCGTGCTCCAGGCGGTCAAGGATGTCACGGCGCACTGTGCGGATACGGGAGAGCACCCGCGGACCGCCTTCGGTGACCCGGACGCCTGCGCCGTGCAGGCCGCCGCGCGGCTGGTGCCGGCGGACCGGGCGGCGCGTACGAGGCGGCACGACGCCGTGGTGGACGCGCTCGATTCCGTGCTGAAGGGTGCCAGGGACGTCGCCGGTCTGTGACCGGTTGAAGCGACTTCCGTCATGGCCCGGTGCAACGGGTTCTTGCCCAGTGTCTGTCCGCCGGGGCTGCTGGGCTGGGCAGCTCAGGCGATGGCGGAGCGCCGGAGCCGGTGACACCGGCGGGCAGGGCCCGGTACCCCGATCGTCGTCGGGTAGCCGGGGCGAATTGCGTCACGGTGAGTGACTGAATCGCACCGTGTGGAGCTGGGGGCGGTGGCGGTCGTGCCCCGTCCGCCACAACGGGGACGTAGTGGCCCCGGGAGGTAATCTGAAGGCACTGCACCTGCTCCCCAATGCCGGGGAGGGCATATGACAGCCGGTGTGAGTCTTCGTCCCAGCAAGGCGGATGAACTCCGTTATACGCCCATCGCCGAGCACGGCATGATCGGCGATATGCGTACCGCTGCGCTCGTCGGTACCAATGGCACCATCGACTGGTATTGCTGTGCGCGATTCGACGCACCCAGCGTATTCGGGGCGCTCCTGGATGCCGATCGCGGTGGCGCCTTTCAGCTGGCCGCGGATGTTCCCGCCCGGACGAAGCAGTTCTATTTTCCCGACACCAACATCCTGATCACCCGGTTCTTCGCGGACAACGGGGTCGGTGAGGTCCAGGACTTCATGCCGATCGTCGATGACTCCCGGGAGGCGGACCGGCACCGGCTGATCCGCCGGGTGCTGTGTGTGCGCGGGTCGCTGCCGTTCATCGCCCGGGTCGCTCCGCGCTTCGATTACGGGCGGAGCGTGCACACCGTGAGCTCCCAGCAGGGTCAGATCGTGTTTGATTCGCCGGGGCTTTCGCTGGCGCTGTCGTCCAGTGTTCCGGTCGAGATCGATGGTCCGGACGCCTGCTGCGCTTTCACACTGGACGAGGGGAGTGCCGCGGTGTTCGCCCTGGACCGGATCGGTGACGGGGTGGAGCCACGGGCCTGTCCGCTGTCGGAGGCGGAGGATCTGTTCGGCGCCACGGTGCGGTATTGGCGCGGCTGGCTGTCGCACTCCCGCTATCGAGGGCGCTGGCGGGAAATGGTGCACCGCTCCGCGCTCACCCTCAAGCTCCTCACCTACGCCCCGACCGGCGCCATCGTGGCCGCGCCCACGACCAGCCTGCCCGAACAGATCGGTGGCGAGCGGAATTGGGACTATCGCTATGCGTGGGTGAGAGACGCCGCGTTCTGCATCTACGCGCTGCTCAGACTGGGCTTCACCGACGAGGCCAAGGCCTTTGTGCACTTCCTGTCCCAGAACGTCTGCCTCACGGAATGCCCCAAGGGCCCGTTGCAGATCATGTACGGCATCGACGGCCGCAGCGAGCTGCCCGAGGAAGAACTCCTCCATCTGGAGGGTCACTTGGGCTCAAGCCCCGTCCGGGTCGGCAACGACGCCGTCAACCAGCTCCAACTGGACATCTATGGGGCACTTATCGACTCCCTCTACCTCTATGACAAATGGGGGGAGCCGCTGTCCAGCGAGCACTGGGACACCATCGGCATGCTGGTGGACTGGGTCTGTGACAACTGGGACCAGCCGGACGAAGGCATTTGGGAAACCCGCGGCAAGACCCAGAACTTCCTGTACTCGCAGTTGATGTGCTGGGTGGCGGTGGAACGGGCGATGCGGATCGCCGCTCACCGGGGGCTGCCGGCGGACATGGTCCGCTGGGGAAAGGCCAGGGACACCATCTACCGGCGGATCATGGACCGGGGCTGGTCCGGCAAACGGCAGGCGTTCGTTCAGCACGAGGGCGATGACGTTCTCGACGCCTCGGTTCTGATGATGCCGCTGGCCAAGTTCATCTCCCCCACGGACCCGAAATGGCTGTCCACTCTGGACGCATTGGGCGAGGAGCTGGTGTCCGACTCCCTGCTCTACCGCTATGACCCCCGCAGCAGCCCGGACGGGCTGCGCGGTGAGGAAGGCACCTTCTCGATCTGCTCGTTCTGGTACGTCGAGGCGCTGTCCCGCGCCGGCCGGGTGGATGAAGCCCGGCTCGCCTTCGAGAAGATGCTCACCTACGGAAATCACCTCGGCCTGTACGCGGAAGAAATCGGCCGCACCGGCGAACAGATTGGCAACTTCCCCCAGGCCTTCACCCACCTGGCCCTCATCAGCGCCGCATTCAACCTCGACCGGGCGTTGGGCTGAGGCCGGCAGTCGCGACCACTCCGGAGCGGCTGAATCCGGTTTTCTCCCTGCGGATTGCTCCCCCGCGCGCCCCGTTCGGCGTCCCCGCATGGCGCGGTGCTGCGAGCGGCTCTACCGTCGGCGGAGAACCCGTCCCGATGGCGGGGAAAGGCTGCGGCGCACTGCCCTTCGCACGTCGGTGCGCCCCAGCCGCCTTCTTTGCCCGGGTGCGGAGGTGTGCGGAGGGCTCCCGCGCCTTCGCCGGCCGGGCGCCCGTCTTCAGTGCCTGGGTGGCGGGCTTCAACAGGTGAACCTTCGCGGCTGGGTAAGACTTGCGGCCTGATGGCTTCAACTGCTCTGCGACAGTCGGGAAGTTGACGATCGATCAGTTCGCGCTGTGGTTTTCCGGCAGAACCCTTGACGCACCGTCCACACATGGTGAACATGCATCGGGCAAGAGAGCGCTCCCATGAACTTCAATCGTTCACTTCCTGAATCAGGAGAGCCGCTATGCCCATACCCCCCACCGGCGACCCGGCGCCCCGCACACCGAGGCCCGCACGCCGCAGAGTCCTGGCCGCGATGGCGGCTGCCGTGCCCGCCGTGAGTCTGTCGGCCCTTCCCGCCCGGGCGTCCGCAGCGCCCGCCGCCGCGCTGCCGGGCGGCGGCGACCTGGGTCCGAATGTGCTGGTGTTCGACCCCGCCACACCCGACATTCAGGGCACCCTCGACGAGATCTTCCAGCGGCAGGAGTCGGCGCAGTTCGGCGAGGGGCGCTTCGCGCTCCTCTTCAAACCGGGTACGTACCGCGGGCTGAACGCTCAGATCGGCTTCTACACCTCGATCGCGGGGCTCGGACTGTCGCCCGGTGACACGACGTTCCACGGCGATGTCACCGTCGACGCCGGCTGGTTCAACGGCAACGCGACCCAGAACTTCTGGCGCTCGGCGGAGAACCTCACGCTCCATCCGGTCAGCGGCACCAACCGCTGGGCCGTGGCACAGGCGGCTCCGTTCCGGCGGATGCACGTCAAGGGCGGACTGAATCTGGCGCCGGACGGCTACGGCTGGGCCAGTGGCGGCTATATCGCCGACAGCCGCATCGACGGCACCGTGGGCCCCTACTCGCAGCAGCAGTGGTACACCCGTGACAGCGCGGTGGGCGGCTGGAACAACGGCGTGTGGAACATGGTGTTCTCCGGCGTCGAGGGAGCCCCGGCACAGAGCTTCCCGGATCCGCCGTACACCACCCTCGACACCACCCCGGTCTCCCGCGAGAAGCCCTTCCTCTATCTCGACGGCGCCGACTACAAGGTCTTTCTTCCGGAGAAGCGCGTCAATGCCCGCGGCACCACCTGGGGGAGTGGCACACCAAGGGGCGAGTCCCTGCCGCTCGACCGGTTCTATGTGGCCAAGCCCGGTGCCGACGTGGCGACTCTCAACGCGGCGCTGGCCCAGGGCCTCAACCTGCTGCTCACGCCCGGGATTTACCACCTCGACCGGCCGGTCGAGGTGCGGCGCGCGAACACCGTGGTTCTGGGGCTGGGGTACCCGACCCTCGTTCCCGACAACGGTGCGACGGCCATGAAGGTCGCCGATGTCGACGGTGTGCGGCTCGCCGGGTTCCTGATCGATGCCGGTCCGGTCAACTCCGTCACGCTGCTGGAGGTCGGCCCCGAGGGCGCGTCCGCCGACCACGCCGCCAATCCGACCACGGTGCAGGACGTGTTCATACGGATCGGCGGGGCGGGCCCCGGCAAGGCGACCACCAGCATGGTGATCAACAGCAACCACACCGTCATCGACCACACCTGGGTCTGGCGGGCCGACCACGGGGACGGTGTGGGCTGGGAGACGAACCGGGCCGACTACGGGGTCCGTGTCAACGGGGACGACGTCCTGGCAACGGGGCTCTTCGTCGAGCACTTCAACAAGTACGACGTGGAGTGGCGCGGCGAACGGGGGCGGACGGTCTTCTTCCAGAACGAGAAGGCCTACGACGCGCCCAATCAGGCCGCGATACAGAACGGCGACACCAAGGGGTACGCCGCGTACAAGATCGCTGATGGTGTGACCACCCACGAAGGGTGGGGCCTGGGCAGCTACTGCTACTACAACGTGGACCCCACCATCCGTCAGGACCACGGTTTCCGGGCTCCCGGCAAACCGGGCGTGCAGCTCCACCATCTGCTGGTGGTCTCGCTGGGCGGCAAGGGGCAGTACGAGCACGTGATCAACGACCTCGGCGCTCCCACCTCGGGCACGTCGACGGTGCCGTCCACGGTGGTCTCCTATCCGTGACCCGCCTGCGCGGGCCCCCCGTGACCCCGGCATGGCCGCCGTGTGGCCCCCGTACGGTAGCGGCAACGGTGGCGGTGCCGCGCCAGGGGGCCCCGACGGGCGGGCCGGTGCCCGAAAGTAACCGTTAAGGGAAGAATGCCCGGCTTTTCGCCGTGTGGTTCGCCCCCAACCTCACCATGACCGGAGTGTTCTCCGGCACGGTGGGCGTCTCGCCGGGGCTGGACTTCTGGACGGCCTTCACCGCCATGGTGCTCGGCACGGTCGTCGGCGCGGTCCCGGCCGCATACCTGGGCACATGGGGCAGCCATACCGGAACCGGTCAGCTGCCGCTCTCCCGGCTCGCCTTCGGGTGCGGGGTGGCCCTGCCCGGCATCATGCAGTGGCTCTCCTCCGGGGCCTGGGACGCGCTCATCGGGCTCTTCGGCGGTGAGGCGCTGGCCCAGCTGCTCGGCCGGCCGTTCTGGCTGGGGGCGCTGGCGCTCGTGCCAGGGCAGGTGTCCGGGGCTGTGCTCCTCGCACGGGGAGGCGGGTCCGGGGCCGTTGGCCGTCATGAGATCTGCCGCGCGGCGGGTCGTGCAGCGGAAGGAGCGCAGTCCCTTTTACCCACCGGATCGTGCGGCAAACCGGGGGTGATTTCCGATTGGCGGCAGCGGATACGGGCACGCGATTGTCTTGAGGTTGACAACTGTGGTTCCCCTTCTTCTGATGCTGCCGCACTGATCATTTCCGGTGCCGGAATCGTAGGGAAGACCTGATGGCCGTGGCGGTCACCGAGCTCACCGTGCGACTTCCGGTCCGGTGCGGTGTTCCGCGGCGCTCCGCGTGCCCCGTGTCGGTTCGGGCAGGCCGGGGTTCGATCATTCCGAGGTTGCGAAGAGCAAACATTTTCGTCCGAACTCGGAAATGTGTGGTTGACACTTCGGGGAGGGGGCACGCTTTCCGGCCTGAAGGTAAGTCGATGCGATACGAGGTGAGCTTTATCATGAGCACCGCCGAGGCTCCGCGCACGGTCACGGCGTCGCCGGTGCTGGAGCTTGAACTGGACTGCTATTCCGAAGTTGTCGGTCCCGCCCGGCACATTGCGGCCACGTTCCTGGAGCGCCTGGAACCCTCCCTGGAAAGGGATGCCAGGGACGCGGTGATCCTGGTCGTCTCCGAACTGGTCACCAACGCCGTACGTCATGCGGGAGGCAAGCTCTGCACCTTGCGGCTGACGGCCGACCCGGAGTCGGTCGTGATCGCCGTGGGCGACTCCAGCCCCGTTCTTCCGCGCCCCCGTACGCCGGACGTCACCGGAGAGGGCGGCGGTTTCGGCTGGTCGATGGTGTGTCGCCTCGCGACATCCGTAGAGGTCCACAGCAAGTCGGCCGGTAAAACCGTGACGGCGGTCATCTCCCGCCTGAGCGCCCCGGACGGTGGCCGCTCAGGCCGTGACTCAAGAGCCACGGCCTGAAAGCGAACCGTCTGCCGCGCAATTCTCCGTGAGCCCGGTCGGTGAGGGTGTCATGGTCGGCGCAGTCGGAATGTGGTGGGGCCGGCGCTGAGCCGTCGTTCACATTCCTTGACGTGTAATCGACAGCTAAATGCGCTGTGTCGCAGTCAGCCGAATCCATCACACCGTCAACAGCCCGCCTGAATCGCAGAGTTACGCGACAATCCGGCGGAGACGGAATCGTCCGAGCACGCCCGGTGACGCCCCCTCACTTCCGTTGTTTTTCCCAACTCTCGGGCGTTCGACCGGCATTCCTTCCGGGGGTCAGGAGACGGCGTCCGGCCAGGGGACCTGGGTGGTGGTCGGGGCCGAGTAGTCGATTCCCGGTACCGCGAAGCCGTAGAGCCGCTGGACCTCGGCGTGGAACCAGTCGAGGTCGGCGAGGCGGGTGATGCTCTCGGTGGTGGCCGTGTCCCACCGCTCGGTGACGGCGGCCTGGACCGCGCTGTTGAGCTCCCAGGAGTCGAGACGGACCCGGCCGTCGTCGTCGACGTCGAGCGGCCGGGCATCGGTGAGCTGGTCCCACAGGCTGGTCAGCTGGGCGATCGGCGGCACCATCGCATCGCCGAGGACACCGCGCAGCAGGCCCACATAGAGCGCGATCCCGGGGATGGCGGTGGAGGACTGGGTGACCGCGGCCCCGTTCACGGAGGTCACCGCGCGGCCGCCGACCAGCTTCTCCAGGCGCTCGTTGAGCGTACGGGCGGTCGCTTCGAGGTGGCACTTCGCGGCGCCGATGGTGCCCTGCCGGTAGATCCCGTCCGTCAGCGGCGAGCCGATGTACGACAGGGCGGCGGTGCTGAATCCGTCGGCGAGCAGCTCACGCTCGGCGAGGTGGTCGATCCACCGCTCCCAGTCCGCGCCGCCCATCACGGCGACGGTCTGCTCGATGTCGTCATCCGTGGCCGGCGCCGTCTCCACCTCCTTGACCTCCGGCGTCCCGTCGCTGTCGAAGGCGAGGGTCTTGGTGCGGTACGCCTCGCCGATGGGCTTGAGGGCGGAGGCGTAGGTGGCACCGGTGTCCGGGTCGGTGCGGCGCGGTGCGGCGACCGAGTAGATCAGATGGTCCAGGCGGCCGAAACGCTCCCGGAGCACCTCGGCGACCTGGTCCTTCATCGCGTCGGAGAAGGCGTCGCCGTTGAGGAAGACCATCTCGTGGCCGTGTTGGCGGGCGAGTTCGGCGGTGGCGGCGGTGCGGTACCAGCCGGCCGTGGCGGTACGCCGTTCGGTGGGGCCCTTCTCGAAGCAGACGCTGATGCCGCGGATGCCCACCCGGGCGAGGCCGGCGATCGTCGCGGCCAGCCCGTAGCCGGCCGAGGAGCCGACGATGAGCGCCACCGGTGCGTCGCCCGGAACCTCGCTGGGCGCGGGGACGGCCTGCCACATCTCCTGCACCAGGCGGGCGCAGCCGGCCGGATGGGAGTCGAGGAAGAGGAAACCGCGGCTGCGCGGGGTGATGACTCGTTCGCTCATGAGGCACGTCCTTCGGGTCGTCGCGGAGGCGGCGGCCCGAACCGGAGCACGCACCGCACCCTGCAAGTCTGCGACCACGCACCATTTCATGATCAGTTGGACGGTCACAGCAATGAGGGGGCCGTTTTGGAGGATTTCCCTCAGTTCGGGCAGTGAGGGGGCGGCCGAGGTGCTGACAAGCCGGCCCTCAGCGCGTCGTCTGCTCCCTCGTCGTCGGAAGCCGGCGCAGCCAGTGCTCTCCGGTGCTCCAGCCGAGGAAACGGCGGGCCCGGCCGCCGAGCGCCGTCCCGTCTGCGGTGAAGCTTCCGCCGTCCGCCACCAGGCGCAGCCCTGCCAGTGCGGGGGCGAGCCGGGCGGCGACATGCGCCGGGTGACGGGCCGTCTCCGCATCCAGCCCGGCGAGCAGCCGGGTCTGCTCAGCGGGCGTGCACAGCGCAAGAAAGAAGATCAGCTGGCGCCAGGCGTACGCCGCGTCCTTGATCGTCGCCAAGGGCCGCGGGTTGTGGTGCACCCGGGCCGTCAGCCGGCAGACCGTACGGAAGCAGCGTTGGGCCAGATCCGCCCAGCCGGGCTCCGGGGCGATGCCCACCTGGCGCACCAGGGTCGCCAGATTGTGCGTGGTCAGGATCTGAGACTGCTCGATCACCTTGCCGTTCGCCGCCACCGAGCCCCGCCCGGACGACCCGGCCCGCGCGGCGCACAGCCGCGCGAACTGCGGGGAGGTACGCGGCCGGTAGGTGCGGGTCAGTGCCTCAGCCGTCTCGGCGATCGCCAGGTTGCGCAGCGCCCCGTAATCGATCCCGTAATAGCGCTCGTAAAGCGTGCCGCGCAGCAGGTCGCCCGCGATCCGCGCGGCCGTGAGGAACTTCGGGGCGAAGGTGCCCATGAAGATGTCCGCCGCCAGCTCCTCGACCATCGGAGCACCGAGGTCGGCCTGACGGGCCAGCACGCCGAGTTCGCGGACCAGGGGGTTGGGGAGAAGCGTGCCGGGGAACCCCTGCACGGCCAGCTCGCCCAGCTGCCGCAGCGCGGAATGCGCACCCTCCTGCGCCGCCTCGTCGCCCCGCTGCCCGGAGACCGCCCGTACCCAGGGCAGCTCCTCGATCCGCACCTGCCGCTCCAGATGGAGCAGCAGCAGCGAACGGCGGTTACGGAACGCCCGGTAGTTCGCGGCCATCAGGGTGCGCAGCGCCTCATCGGGATAGCCCTGCGCAGTAGTGGCGGCGACCAGCTGCGGCACCAGCTCGGCCAGGACCTCGGCCGAGGGCACCACGCCCCGCTCCACGAGCGTGCCGAGCGGAGCGCTCAGCGTGGCCTCGACGACCCCGCGGAGCGTCGCCGGAACCGGCGCTCCGGCCGGCAGCCCGGTCTCCCGGTGCTCCGGCTCGGTCACCGGAACCACCAGTGCCCCGACATCGGCCGCGCCCACGTCCTGGGGGAGATCGCCGAGCCGGCGCAGCACCAGCTGCGCCAGGGCGTGGTGCGAGGGGAGCGCCCCCTGCGCCGCCTGCCGGGCACGCAGCGTCAGATGCCGCTCGGAACCGGGCATCCCGCGACGCCGCACCATGGACGAGACGGCGTGCCGCAGCAGACCGAGCCGGCGGGCATCGAGCGGACGCCCGGCGGCGGTCTCCTCCAGTGCGCCGCGCAGGATGCCCAGGTTCTCCTTGGGGTCGCGATGCTTTGCGCAGCGTGTGTGGGCCGTTGCCAACTGTCGGTATCGACGCAGGAGGGCGGCCCCGCGCTCGTGCCAGCCCTCGTCCGGCGTGCGCGCGAGGACGCGCTCGCCCTCGGCCGTCTCCAGCCAATGGACCAGCAGGTCATCGGCGAACGGCTGCCAGACCGTGAGCGCTTCCCGCTGGGTCTCGACCGCCGCGTGGGGCCGCCGTCGCGCCAGGGTGCGGGCGGCGTCGGCGACCGTGCGGCGGTGCACCGCGGAGGCGTCCGGCGCGGGCGCGACCGACGGCCGGGGGGTGAACCGCAGCCGGCCGGCGAACGGTCCCAGCGCCTCGACGAGCTCCACCGCCTCGGCCAGTTGCCCGGAGCGCACCAGCCAGGCGACGGTGAGCAGCGCGGCTTCCTCGGGCACCGACACCTCATAGCGCCCGGTGTCCAGCAGCGCGCACAGGTCGGCCAGCCCGGCCTCGGTCAGCGCGTGCGCGAAGAGCGCCCGGCGGTCGGCCTTGACGCCGGCCCGGCGCGCCGCCTCCTTCTCGTACGGCTGGAGCGGCCCGCCGGCGCTCGCCTCACCGGTCGCGAAGCCACCCCGGACGACCTCGGGGGTCACCCAGACCGGAAGGCCGGCCACCGGGGTGCGCGAACCCACCGTCAACGATCCCTCGGCCACACCGTCCAAGACTGCGCGCCAGCGGCGGGCGCGCTCCTCCGCACGATGGCGGGTATCGGTGTCCTCGTGGGTCAGCGCCGTGACGAAGGCCTTCGCCAACTGGTCCCGCGCATAGGACGGGGCGCGGGTGAGGGGCTGCTGCTCAGCGTCGTCGTTCATAGCCGACGTGGCGGGTTCCGCCCCCGCGCCCTCCGGGTCTGAAGCCCGGTGCTCTACTGCTGAGCTACACGTCGATGATCCGTAAGACTAGACGGGGCGTCGGCGGCCGTACAAACGAGTTTTCGACGGCGGTCGTCGCCCCGGACTCCCGGCCTGGTCAGGGCACTCGGGGCCGCTGTCCAGTGGGGCCACCGACGCTTCGTAAGCTGCCTGCATGCTCCCCGGACGTACCCCAGCCCCTGACGCCACCATGTTCCGCTTCGGCAAGCAGCGGATGCGCCGGACCATGCCCGGTGCGGTTGCCGCTCTCGCCCTCGGACTGTCGCTGCCGGTCTCCTGCGTGGTCTACGGATACGGCGTCGGCACCTGGGTGTTCGCGGTGATCTGGTTCCTGGTGTTCGGCACGGCCGCGGTGTTCATGGCGTGGGCCGTGTGGGGCGACCGCGACGCCTGCCTGGCGTTCGACACCACCGGTGTGTGGTGGTGGCGCAGCAAGACGGCATATGTGGTCATTCCGTGGGACTCGCTGGATGCTGTGGGCCTGTTCTGGTGCCCTCAAGGACCGGCCGACTCGGGGCACCGGCTGGTGAGCCTTGAGCTGTGCCCCACCGGTGGTGTGCGGGAACCGCAGGATCCGGCGCTGGCCCCGCTGTTCATCGAGGAGCGGTCCGGCGTGGCGGGCGTACCCGACCGGCGCTACCGCATCGGCCTGCCGGTCTTCGTCATCCGCCACTACGGTGGCGCGCTGATCGAGGCGGCCCGCTCCCGTGCCGCTCACCGCTGGTTCGGCGAACACGAGCGGCCCGCCGGTTATCTGCGCACCCAGGACCTCATCAGCTAGGACGCGCGCACCGGCCCGCGCGGTCCGTGCTCCGGCGGGCGGGCCGCGTTGTCAGACCCTGCGGCTACGGTCTGTGGGCATGGACGAACTGTCACCGCACGCCGCGCGGTTGCGGGCCGCGATGGCCGGACGCGGCCCGGCGCTCGACTGGTCCGGCGGTCTCCGGTCCGCGTGCCCCCAACTGACGTCGGAGGAACCGCGCACTGCTCCACCGTCCGCCGGGGCCGGGGCCGGGCCCGGGCCGGGGCCGGGCCGGGGCGCGGAGGGCGGCTCGCCGGGCGGAAATTCGGCGTTGCGGAACGGGCGGCAGCCTTGATGTGACCGTTGCGCAAGGGGTCCTTCCTGCGGAGAAGGCGATTTACCTCGGCAGAAGCGGAGCGTGATGAAACCGATAGCAAGCAATTCGTGAAGGGGATGTGAGAGTTGGTGTGAGGCGTGGCACACTCCCCTCACCGGTCGCGAACGACGAGGGGGGCGAGCGGGGTGCAGCGGATTCCTGTGCGGTTCGGGGCGGAGTTACGCCGGCGAAGGATTGAAGCGGGGCTGTCGCTGGGAGGACTGGCGAGCCTGATCTGTTTTTCCAAAGGGCACTTGAGCAAGATCGAGCGCGGTGTGAAGGCGCCCAGTCACGATCTTGCACAGTTATGTGACAGCGCTCTCCACGCCGGCGGACAACTCAGCAGCCTGATTTCCGCACCCGAGCGCAGTACCCCCGCGCCGCCGATGACCGAGGCGGAGGTCGGTACGCCCTGGACATTACGTATGCAGGCCGGCGGTGAGAGTGACTTCGTGGCATTTGACCCCGCGTCGTCCGGTGGCGGGGCCATGCCCTCCACCATTGTGAGTTGGTCTCTCGCACCGCCTCTCCTCGAAAGCGGGGAGACGAATTCGGCATTGCCGTACTTCCGCAATGTCTTCGACGAGTTCCGTCGGCTGGGACAGCTCTTCGGGCCGTCGGTGGTCGCCCAGCTCTGTATCGCGGCCACCAGCGCGCTGCGGGGCATGGCACACCAGGCGCAGCCCGCGCACCGCGATGTGGTGCTCCGGCTCGCCTCCCGGTTCGCCGAGTACACCGGCTGGATGGCGCAGGAGGCAGGCAGCGACGCGGCCTCGCTGTGGTGGACCGAACAGGCGGTCCAGCTGGCCGCGGACGGCGGCGACGACGAACTGGCCGCCTACGCCCTGATCCGACGCGCGGAACTGGCCCTGTACTCCGGCGATTCGGTGGCCACCGTCCAGCTGGCGCGACGGGCGGCGCAGCAGGCCCGCAGCGTACGCATCCGCGGACTCGCGGCGCAGCGCGAGGCGCAGGGGCATGCGCTGGTGGGGGACCGTGACGCCTGCCGGCGGGCGCTCGACCGCGGCGCGGAGCTGACGGCCGGTGCGGTGACGCCGGACGGCACGGACCCGGTCCTCGGCAGCATCCATCTGCCGGATCTGACGGCCTTCGTCGCCGGCTGGTGCATGCACGATCTCGGTTCCCCGGCGGAGGCCGTTACTTTGCTCGGCGACGGTCTGGATGCCATTCCGCCGGAATCCCGCCGTGCCAGAGCCCGATATGGCGCCCGGCTGGCGCTTGCACTGGCGAACGTCGGGGAAATCGAGCAGGCCTGTGCGATCGCGGAATTGGTCGCTTCTCATGTTGCCCTGATCGACTCGGCCACCATCCGCGCCGACCTTCTGCGGCTGAGCCGCGCCCTGAATCGTTGGCCAAAGAATCCCACCGTCCGTCGGACCCTTCCGCACCTCGCGATCGGACTGCACACCCACCGGACCGGTCCGGGAACTCCGGCCTGACATCTCACCCATCGGCCCGCACCACGGAGAAGGCCGCCCGAAGAACCGCACTCCCGCCGCATCCGCGGTGTTCCGTTGCCCGGCCAAAAGGCCGGGGGCAACGCGTTGACCACGCCTGAAACCCCTGTGAATCTCGGCTTCATCCCCCTGTGCCCGCGACAGCCCGAGTAACCAACACAGCACCCGGCTGCCGCAATCCACCGCTGTCCGCATGAGGAAAGGCAGAACAATCATGGCCGGAGTATTCATCAACTACCGGACCAACGACGGCACCGAAGCGGCTGTCCTGCTCGATGAGCAATTGAAAAAGGTATTCGGGCCGGAGAACGTCTTCCGGGACCGCCGCACCACGCAGCCGGGCGTGCACTTTCCGCCCGTTCTGTGGGGCCACCTCGAAAGCTGTGGGGTCCTCCTCGTGCTGATCGGCCCGAACTGGCTCTCGCTGTGCGACACCGACGGCCGGCGCCGGATCGACGTACCGGGCGACTACGTCCACGACGAGATCCAGCGCGCCCTCACCTGGCGCAAGACCGTCATCCCCGTGCTGATCGATTCGGCTCAGCTCCCGACGAAGAAGCAACTGCCCGCCGATATCGCCGAGCTGACGGAACGGCAGTTCATGCAGCTGCGGGTGCCGTACGCGCATCTTGACCTCCCCGTCATCACGGAGGCGCTGCGCAGCCACGTACCGGTGCGCAGGCCCGAGCCGCAGCCGGCACCTCCCGCGAGCGGCGCCGCGCAGCCCGGCTCGCACTCCACCTACACCGGCTGCGCCGTGGTCAACAGCGGGAGCGGCAACGCCATCGTGAACGAGGACCGCAACGGACAGAGCGGAGGCCGACAGTGAGCGAGACCGAACAGGCCGGGACGGAGAGCGCGGCGGCGGACGTGCCCGCCGAGGAGCCCGCTGCCGCCGCGGAGGAACCGGCACCGCCCGAAGCCGTGGAGCCGGGCCCGGCCGGACCGTCGGACGGCACCGAGGCCACCGGTGCGAGCGCCCCGGACGACCTCGCAGCAGCCCAGAACGGTGACGGCCGGCCGTCGGCCCAGGACACCGCCCGGGCCGCCGCCCGCCGGGAAGCCGGCGACGGCGGCGACTTTACCCGCTACCAGCAGGCCCGACAGCAGAACGCCCTGAACAAGCTCAAGCGCAGCGCGGTCGCCAACGGCAGCGGCTCCGCCTTCTACGCCGAGCAGCTGACCATCGGCGGCGACAACGGCATCGAGATCCAGGTGCTGAGCGTCACCTCACTGACCGTCGCCCAGCACCTGGACTCCCACCAGGACGTCGAGCAGCAGACCCAGATGGCCGCCCGGCTCGCCGCCCAACACGTCCTGGTGCTCGCCGGGCAGCCGGGCAGCGGCCGGCAGTCCACGGCACTGACCCTGCTCGCCGGCTGCTGCCCCGACGACCGCATCAAGATCCTGCACAGCGAGGCCCCGGGCATCCTCCAGGCGCTGTGCCAACGCGCCGACGACCTGCTCACTGACGGTGGCTTCGTGGTGGACCTGGACGACCAGCCGCTGAAGCTGTCGACACTGGAGACCCTCGGCCATCTCGCCCGCAAACACCGCGCCTTCCTCGTCATCCTCGGTGAGCTGGGCCGGGTGGACCCCGACCGGCTGCGGCCGCACGCCTTCGAGCACCGGCGCCCGGCCCTCGGCCAGGTCCTCGCCGTACATCTGCGCCGCCTGCTCGCAGGGCACCCCGGTGTGTGCCCCGAGCCGGACTGCACCGCCGAGCACACCACGTCGTTCACCGCCCGGATGCTGGAGTCCCAGCAGGTGCAGCGCACCCTTGACGGGGCTCCGTCCGTACGCAGCGTGGTGGAGTTCGCCGAGGTCCTGGCACAGAGCATCCACTCCGAGGACACCAGCCTCAGCGACGTCATCGGCCAGTGGCGCGACCGGCTGCGCCGACTCGCGAAACAGCTGCTCCAGGTCCCCGCCGAGACCTCGCACGGGCCGGTGCTGGACCCGCACCGCCAGGCGTTCCGGATCGCCTACGCGTTCTTCCACGGCCTCCCGCTCTCCGATGTCTTCGAGGCCGGTGAGGTCCTGAGCGCGACCGTGCTGCCGCGCTACGAGACCCGTGAACCGGCCCCCACCAACCATGTCTTCGAGCGGGAACTGGACCAGCTGATACCGCAGGAGATGCGCGCCTCCGGGGACGCGATGTCCGGCGGGCGCACCGACGACAACCCCCGGTGCGCCCGGCTGGTGGACGAAGAGCTGATGCACGCCGTCATCGAGGTCGTCTGGCACGACTACGACAGTCTGCGCGACCCCATGCGCGAATGGCTGACGGCGCTGGTCGCCGGGCCGCTGGAGCGGATACGGGTACGGGCGGCGCACATCGCCGGGATTCTGCTCAGCCATGACTTCGACAGCGTCTACCGGGACTTGATCCGGCACTGGGCCCGGAAGTCCGCGGCCTACCGGCAGTCCGCCGCGCTCGCCCTGGAGATGGCCGCCCACGACCCCCGGATGGTGGGCCGGGTGCGGGCCCAGATCCGCAGCTGGCTGAGCAGCCCCCGGTGGGAGTACCAGGACAGCGCGGCACGGGCGTACGGAACCCTGGTCGGCGCCCAGGACGTCCCGGACACCCTCTGGGCGCTGCGTGAACTGGGCACCCGGCCGGAGCTGGCGTTCAGCAGCTCGGTGGCCTTCTCGATGTCCTGGCTCTACCTCGCCGGCGCCCCGGGCCAGACCGCCGACGCCCTGGACCGCTGGATCGCCTCGGACAACGACCATCTGGCCAAGCACGCGATCCGCACCCTGCTGATCCTCAGCCGCTACGGCGCCGGCCCGGACCGGCGCGACCGGCCCGTCCTGGCCGATACCGCGATGACCGACCCGGACCGTGCCGATGCCCTGGTCCGTCTGTGGCGGCACGCCCTGATGGGACAGGACAGCTCGACGCGTGCCTGGGACCTGCTGCGGCGCTGGCTGCTGGCAGGGGACGCGGACAAAGAGCTGGCCGCCTTCCTGGAGGTCCTCGTCCCGCGCATCTGGGCCCGGCCGCTCTCCCTCCGTGCCGGGTTCTACCTCGGCATGTGGGCCGGCCGGCACCCGGACTCGCGCACCATCCGCCAGCTCCGGGACCAGCCCCCCGACGCGGGGACCGCTCCCCGCTCCGCGTCCTGACGACACCCCGTACGAAGAGGAGACAGACCATGACAGAGCGCAAAGGACTCCGCACCAGGCTGCGCAACTGGTGGCGCCGGGTGACACGCAAGGACGAGACCGGGCCCGCCGGCACCCCGGAGCCCGCTGACGACCCGGAGAGCCCGGACACCCCGGCGCTCGGGCAAGCGGCCCAGGGCGAGGTGGCCGTGGAGCTGCCGCCGGTCGAGCAGACGCTGTCGGTGGCCGCCGACGGCGATGTGTTCGCCTTCGAACTCGTCCCGCACTTCCGCTGGAGCAGCCAGGAGATGACGCTGGACGTCCTGCGGGAGCGTGCGGCGCTCCACGAGGAGGCGGCCCGCGGCAAGCTGCTGCGACGCGCCTGGTCCGTCGCCCGCGCCTGCGACGCCGGCGATCCGGTGGCCGCGGAGAAGGCCGTCAACAGGGAACTGCGCGGCGGCTGGTGCTACCACGACGAGAAGGGCCTCATCCGCTGCCGCCCCTCGGTACGGATGCGGATGGACCCGGCGCTGCGCGAACATGTCCTGCCCTTCCACCTCGCCGAAGTACGGATGGAGAAGGAGCACCGCCTCGGCAAGCTCAAGGCGGACCAGGTGCAGGTGCTGACCGAGCGCTGGCTCCAGGTGATGAGCGAACTGGAGCTCCTCGGCACCCTCGGCGCGGCCGAGCGGCGGCTCCTGGTGCCCTTCGCCGCGGCCCTCGCCGACGAGGACTTCTTCAAGGTCATGCAGGCGCTCAAGAACACCCGCCGCAACGGCGCCGAGGCGCTCGCCGACGTCCTCACGGCGGCGACCAAGCACCACGAGCAGGTGGGCCTGTTCGAGTACGCCAACGCCTACGACAAGGCCCTGAGCGAATTCTGCCGCCAGATGGGGCTCAACCCCTTCTCCTGGGTGGACACCGTGGGCGACGTCGGGGAGTTGGCGCCGTGAACACCACCACCAGCGCCGCGGTCGCACCCGGACGCCGCCGGGGCACGTCCACGATCGCCGGCGCCCTGGGAGCGGCGCTGATGGCCGGCCTCCTCGGCGCCTGCGGCGAGCAGCCCCGCCTGGACCCCTGCGCCTGGATGAAGCAGCCCGCCGACTCCGCCGGCCGTACGGTCGTCCTCGTCGACGCCTCCTCCTCCGTACGCGGTTCGGACGCCGGGCGCGACTACGCGCACAGCATCGGCGCCCTGCTCACCTCGGTGGTCGAGCGCAAGGACACCGTCTCGGTCGGCAGCTTCAGCGGCGCCTCGGCGCAGATCAGCTGGATCGCCAAGGACCGCTCGGCCGACTGGGTCAAGGACAACAACAACGAGATCAATCAGAAGACGCGGAAGCAACAGGCGGTCAGCTGCCTGACGGGGCTGGTCGGCAAGGCCGAGCGCGCCGTTCCCCGCAGCGGCGGCAGCAACGTCCTCGCGGCCCTCACGGCCGGAGCGTCCTCGCTGGAAGGCGCGTCCGGCAGCCGCAGCCTGCTCGTCCTGACCGACGGGCTGTCCACCACGGGCTGTGCCGATCTGCGCGCGGCCGCGTTCCGGGACAGGCGCGAGATCAAGGCCATCACCCGGGTCTGCGCCGCCCGGGACGAGACACCCGCCCTGACCGGAGTGCATCTCACACTCGCCGGGCTGGGCCAGCCGGCCACCGGCCAGCCCGCGCCCACCGCGGCCCAGCGGACCTGGCTGGGCAACCTGTGGCGCGCACTGTGCGGCGCGGGCCGCAAGGCCGCGCACGGCACCTCCTGCACCCTCGCCCCGACCGCCATCGGCACGGCCGAGGGGCGCCGCCGGCCGGGGAAGAAGTCACCCCAGGACCCGGCGGTCCACTACGCGCAGGACCGCCCGCAGACCTACGAACTCCCGGGCGCGGCGCTCTTCGACACCAACTCGTCCACCGTCCGCCCGCAGGCCCTGCCGCTGCTCAACGATGTCGCGGTCAGCGCCCGTACCACCCCCGGCAGCAGGGTCGTCGTCTCCGGCTATGTCGACCCGCGCGGCCGGCCGGACAACAACCACCGGCTGTCGCAGGCACGCGCGGACGCGGTGAAGGACGTGCTGACCGGACTCGGGGTGGAGCGGGTGACCGCACACGGACGCGGCCTGCCCACGGGCTGCGCGAAGCCGGACCACAGCGCGGGCGGCCGGATGACCGCCGAGGACAAGCTTCAGTGCGACCGGCGCGTCGATATCGAAATCACCAGGAAGTGAGGGCGGCGGGCAGCGATGAACACCACCAACGGAACGAACCGGGCGGGGCCTGCCGCCCGCTTTCAGTCGGCGGTCGACTGCCCCGGCAGCGACCCCGCCTTCATTGAACTGGACCTCAGGAATCGGCCGTCCGCCCGTCCCGTGGACCAGACCGACAGCCGGGAACAGGCCGCCCTCATGCGGGCCTTCACCGACGCCAACACCGCGCTGACCGCGGCGCAGCCCGGGCTCGGCACCGCGGCCACCGCGGTCGCCGACACCTTCCAGCAGGCCCGGACGACCATCGAAGCGGCCGAGCGGTTCGTCGTTGCCCGGTCGTCCCAGCAGGCCCAGGAGCGCGTCGGAGAACTGCGCGCCCGCCATGCCGGGGACGGACCGGAGAGCCTGCGCCGCCGGCCGGTGCTCTGGCGACGGCTGCTGTGGCCCACCCTGGTCGCCTGCGTGGCCTTCGACACGATGTTCATCGGTACCCTGATGCAGCGGTTCTTCGGACTGGGCGAGACCGAAGTCGGTTACTACCTCGCCTACTTGCCCGGCTTCGGTGTCGCCGTCTGTCTGCTCGCCGCGGGCAGTCTGCTGGCCGAGTCCGTCTTCCGGCGGCGTACCCGTACCGCCCGCACGCTGGAGCGGACGCGCCGCGGTCCGGTCGCGGTGCTGCGCGAAGCACTCTGGCCCAGGAGCCCGCGTACGGAACGGCGTAAGGCCGGCGAACTGCCCTGGCCCAACGCGGCCGGGCCGGTCCTCTTCACCCTGGCCATCCTCACCATGGTCGGTATATGGGCGCGGATGCGCGCGGCCGGTGCGGTGCGTGAACATGTGGATCTGGCGCCGGACCAGAGCGCCGTCGTCATCCTCACCCTGGTACTCAGCACCGCCGCGATCGTGGTCAAGGTGCTCGCCCACAACCCCTGCGCCGACAGTGACCGGGAGGCCCGGCGGGACGTCACGGACGCGGAGCAGCAGGGCAGAAAGCTGCTGGGCGCGGCGCGGCGCAGTCTGGTGGCGCACACCGAGACCTGGTGGCGGCTGCGGTCCACGGTCGAGGCGGCGGCGAGCGAGGCCCACCGTACGCTCGACGAGGCCTGCATCCGCATCGTCGAGGAGCGCGCCCGCACCGGCGTGGCCGGCAGCTACGACCTTCCGCTGACGGCACCCGCCTGGCCCTACCCCGCCGCCGCCCGCAACGGCGCCCGCCTGCCCACCGGAGACCGGGCACCCGCCCACCCCACACCGCCCCGGGCCCGCCTCGAACTCCTCGATCACGTCTACACGGTCCTCGTTCGCTACGGCCCCGGTCAGCTCGAAGACCGCCTCAACGGCATCGCCGGCGATCTGAACGCACAGTTCCGTGCCTCGCCGGGGCAGCCGGTGGAGCAAGCAGGGCCGACGCGTTCCGACGAGGACGAAGGGGATCAGGCACCCGAGGGGGCCCCGGCGGCAGCGGAGGACGTCCGGGCACCCGAGGAGGACCGGTCCGAGGAGGACCGGGCGCCGGAGGAGGAGGACCGGGCGTCCGAGGAGGAGGGCCGGGCACCCGAGGAGCCCGCCGCCCCCAGCCAGGCACCCGATCCCGATCAGCCGCCGGGAGAAGAGCAGGCCGCCGGTGAGTCCACGGCCGAGCCCCGCGACGCCGGCCCGGACAATCGGCCGTCCGGGGACGAAGGCTCGGCATCATGACCGCCCAGCCGGCCCTCGGCCCGGAGGAAGTGAAGCACCTGGAGTTCCTCCAGGCGGTGATCGCCCGGCACGCCAACACCTCGTTCCTCGTCAAGAGTTGGGCCATGACCGTCAGCGGTGCCTTCATCGCGGTCGCCACCCGCGGGCCGAGCTGGAAAACGGCCGCGGTCGCCGTGGGACTGGCGACGGGATTCTGGCTGCTCGACAGCTACTACCTCCGCCAGGAACGGAGATTCCGCAGCCTCTACGAGAACGTCGCCGGGCGCGTGAGCCCGGCGGTGCCGCCCTTCAGCATGGACGCCGAGCAGCACGGCGGCCCCGTGCCCTGGCGGGCGGTGGCGCTGTCCCGGACGATGCTGCTCTCCTATGGCGTGCTGGTCGCCATCGACACGATGACTGTGCTCTTCCTCGCCTGACTGCCGCCGCTGGTGGTCCGCACAGGGGCGCTGCGGTTCACCTCTCCGCGGGCCGGGCGGCGGTCCACGGCAGCAGCAGACCGTCGCCCTCGGCACGCGGGACGAGGTGGAGATGGAGATGGCGGACGGTCTGGGTGGCCGCGGGGCCGCGTGAGGTGATCACATTGCAGTCCCCGGCCTCCGCCGCGAGTTCGGCGGCCCGCAGCATGGTGGCCGCGGACACCACCGGGTCCTCGGCGACATCGGCGACATGCACCCGGGGGATGACCAGCACATGCCCGGCGGTGACACCGCCATGGCGGGGCCGGATGGCGAGGGCGTCCGGCCATGCGCGCAGGACCGTGGCCGGCGCCCGGCCGCACACGATGAGGCAGAAGGGGCAGCCGGGCCGCGGAGCAGTACGGGGAGGCCGCGGGCGGGCGTCCGCGGCCTCATCGGTCACCTCGCGGGACTCCCCATAACTGACCATCGATCCTCCGCAGGGGCCGGCCGGGCGGGTCGGATCGTCACCGGGCCGGGCCGACGCACACATCCGCTGCCCCCATCATCGCCCCTTCGCTCCGCTGATGCGGTACTTGGCCTTGTTCCATCCGATTTGCACGCCATCACCGCCCCGGGGCAGCCGTCGTCACCAGAGCCTGTCGATCTCGCCCGGGTACAACTCGATCCGGGAGTGCGGGAACGAGGAACGGTGGTCCCGGCCCAGCGGCGAGAAGAAGTCGGCCATGGTGACCTTGTCGAAGCCGGGCCGGTCGCTGGCGAACGGGGCCTGGGGCGTACCGCCGATGAGCACCGCGCCGGGCAGCCACTGCCAGCCCGCACTCTCGTAGAACGGCTGAAGCGGCCGGTCACAGGTGAACAGGCCGATATCCAGCTCCATGGTGGCCATCGCGTCGTGGGCGGCCGTCACCAGACGGCGGCCGTGGCCCTTTCCGCGGGCGGTGCCACGGGTCACGACCGTGCTCAGCCCCGCGGCCCGGTACCGCTGTCCGGCGTGGACGATCTCTTTGAAGAGGATGTCCAGCGCGGCGAGCACCGTGGCACCGTCGACGAGCAGCATCGACACCGGCCGCAAGGCCGGGTCATGGGCGAACGTGCCGGGTGCCGACGCGGAGTCCGGCGGCCACGCCTCGTCCTGGAGCTCCGACACCTGTGTCTGAAGCGCTGTCGGGGTCTCGGTCTCCGGGAAGGTCATGATCGGCACGCGCTCATTGTGACGGCCCCGTACGACGGAGGCCAGGGGTTTTGGGCCGGCCGACCGGACCCGCACGGTGCCGCGCCCACGGTGCTCGCGAACCCGCATCGTGCCTGCATGCGGCGGCGGGCTCCGGGGCAGGTGAATCTCATGGGAATATTGAGGCGTTGGGAGCGCGTGGTGGAGGACTGCGAGAGCGCACTGGTGGCCAAAATCTTCCGCACCGACCCGGTCCAGTTGCTCGATGCCCTCCGGCAGGAATGCGACGATCACGCGATCGTGTGCAGCCAGAGCCGAGTCCTGGTACCCAATGACTACACCGTCGAACTCTCGCGGCACGTACACGACGAACTGGCCGCCCGCGGCGGAGAGGTGGGCCGGCAACTGACCGATGTCCTCGCCGGGCACGCCGTCGACCGCGGCTACGAATGGGCGGGCCCGCTCACCGTCCATGTCACCACGGCCGAGGTGCCGAACGGCCGGTACCGCATTTCGAGCGCGGCCCTCGCCCACATTCCCGCCGATGCCGCCGGTCCCCGGGGAGCCTGAGCAGGAAGCCCGCCGAGGCCGCGGGGTGGCGCCGGATGCGCACTCCGCCGCCGTCTCGCTCTTCATGACCGAGTAGGCGGCCGCCCCCGCGTGACCGCGGATGTGCGCGGGGACGGGCCGCCTACTCGGGGTTGCTGCAAGCGGCTACCGGTGAACTGCCGGAAGCCGTGCGGGGTTTACAGCGGCCGGGCCCACAGGTCGTACTGGAGGCCCGTGCCATCGCAGAAGGGGTCGGCCCACTTGCCGCTGCTGACCAGGTCGGTGCCGGCCGCCTGGCAGCCGCTGAGGGTCCAGAACTTCTTGCCGGTCCACACGGTTCCGGGCGGGCCGTCCATCGGCTTGACCTGGTGCTGCGCGGAGGAGACGGCCGGCGCTGCGGCCTCGGCCCCGGTGGCGGCGTGGGCCTGGGCGGCACCACCCAGTCCGACGACCGTGAGGGCCGCAGCGGCGACCGCGGTGCTGAGAATTCGCCTGTTACGCATGTGTTGTCCTTCCCCGTAGTCAGGGCCCCTCGTGGGCCCGTCACCCTGCACACGGATGCCACCCCCTCGACGTATGACACCTCTTCATGTGACGTGCGTCACATTAGCGTCGGGATCTGGTGAAGGGTGGCCCCTCCCCCCGCGCTCCGATGAAGTGCCATGGCTGAAAAGGGATTTGACGGCAAGTCAGCGCTCTGGGATCGGCCCCTGCGCGTCTGATAGGGAAGTGTGCCGTGGCGCCCGATTTCGCCCGTCGCCTCGAAGTCGGTGCCGTGGGGCGTGCTGATGGGGCGTCCGGCGTGGTGCGCAGGTTTCGGGAGGTACGGATGTGATTGGGCGAGCTGTCCCTACCTGCGGGTTTACCTGTTCTTTTCAGGGTGTTGGCCGGAGACGCTTGCCTTGGAAGTGCGGGCATGGATAGCGTAACCAGCACCTAAAGCTTTCTGGACAGCTTTAGTGAAAGCTAAAACATCGTTCCGTTCCCGGGTGGGGGAGAAGTATGCAGATCAAGGTTGCGGTGGCGTATCACAGTGGGTACGGCCACACCGCAAAGCAGGCGGCGGCCGTCGCGGCCGGCGCGGAGAAGGTCCCCGACACCCAGGTACGCCTGGTCTCCCTCGCCGAGCTCAACGACGAGCTGTGGGAGGTGCTTCAGGAGTCCGACGCCCTGATCTTCGGCACGCCGACCTACATGGGCGGCAGCAGCGCCGTCTTCCGCGCGTTCGTCGAGGCCACCAGCCAGGTCTGGGGCGACAACATGCGCTGGAAGAACAAGATCGCGGGTGGCTTCACCAACAGCGGCAACATGGCGGGCGACAAGCTCAACGCGCTGATCGACATCGCGCTGTTCGCCGCCCAGCACGGCATGGTCTGGGTCGGTCTCGCCGAGTACGGCGGCTGGAACACCTCCTCCGGCAGCCCCGAGGACCTCAACCGGCTCGGCAGCTGGCTGGGCGCCATGTCCCAGTCGAACAACGACGAGGGTGCGGACGTCACCCCCTGCGCCAGCGACCTGCGCACCGCCGAGGCACTCGGCCGCCGGATCGCCGAGACCGCCCACATCCACAAGGCCGGACGCGCGGCCGTCGGGTTCGACGAGGTGTCCGCCTGACATCCGGTGAGCCGCACTGAGGCAGCTGCGACCGGGGGGGGGGGACCCGATGAACAGCCGTCAGGAGTCTGCGGTGTCTCCTGCGGACGCACAGTCCGGAGTGGTCGCACCGCAGCATGACCAGCCGTCAAGAACTCATCGGGACGACGGTGGCCGGGGCCGAGGCGGCCCGCGTCGTGGGGGCGCGGGCACCATGGCCGGGATCACTCCCGGCGCCCCTTCGGGCGACCCGGCCGGCGCCTTCCGTATCGCAGCCCTCCACCGCGGGGTCTTCGGGTTCCAGCCCGCCCGGGGCAGCTCGCCGTCCGGCGGCCCCGGAGCCCCGCAGCCCGGCCCGGGGAGCGGACGGGCCGTCAGCAGCGTGCCGCCGGGGAGAGCGGCGGTCCTCGCTGCCCTCCCCGGGCCGGCCCCAAGAGGTTTCCGCCCGGCGCCACCCGCGTCCGGCATGTCCGGGGACCCCGCCGCACGGGCTCCGCGAGACCTTCCTCGTGCGGCCCCCGACCCCCCGGTTCCCGCTCCGCCACACACCGGCCGGGGCCCGATGAAGCCCCACGGTGCCGTGAGGTCCGCGCGGCCGGTGCCGAAGGGGCGCCGCGCGGCGCCGGCGGGCTTCGCCGGCGGCCCGAAGCAACACCACTCCGGGGGCCCGGCACCCGGAGTGAGCTACCACGGCCGCCATGGCGTGGCACACCTCCCGCTCGCCCTCGCGGCGCCGGCGCGCCCCCGGGCGTACCGGCTCCCACCGGTCCCGGCCGGCTGAAGTTCGTCCCCGTTCGGCAGTCCCACACTTCACCGTGCCCGCGGCCGTCGCGCGCACGGGCATATCCCGGCCGCGCAGGCTGTGCGGCCGTTCCCTGCCATCCCGAGGAGATCAGCCATGTTCAAGACCACCACCGACGCCGAACTGGCGGGCAACCCGATCGATGAGGTGATCGGCTCCACCATCCGCTACGCGGCACTCACCTCCGCCGCCAAGCTCGGCATCTTCCGGACCCTGGAGGAGGACGGCCCCAAGACCCTCGACGAGCTGGCCGCCGCGATCGGCGCGAGCACGGACGGCACCCGCGCGGTCGCCGACGTCGCCGCCGTCCTCGGCTGGCTGACCCTGGAGGACGGGCGCTACCGCAACGGCCCGCTCGCCGAACGCTGGCTGGGCAAGAACGCCGAGTACGACTTCACCCCGGCGCTGCTGTGGGCGTACGAACTCACCAACGTGATGTGGGAACTGCCGCAGGCCGTCCGGGACGGCAAGCCCGCCCAGTCCCTCTGGGAGCGCTGGGCCGACAACCCCGAGGCCGGGCGGGACTTCTCCGCGTACATGCAGGTCAAGTCGCGGCTGACCGTGCAGCCCATCGTCGAGGCGGTCCCGCTGCCCGAAGGGGCGCGGCGCCTCCTCGACCTGGGCGGCTCGCACGGCCTGCACTCCATGGCCATGTGTGAGCGGCACCCCGAGCTCTCCGCCACCATCCTCGACCTGCCCGAGGCGCTCGCCGACACCGGTGCCGCGATCGAGAAGGCCGGGCTGTCCGACCGGATCACCCTCCAGCGCGGCAGCTTCCTCAGCGGCGACCTCGGCACCGGCTACGACGTGGTCTTCCTCTTCGAGATCGTGCACAACCACACCGACGAGGAGAACCGGGACCTGATCGCGCGGGCCGCCAAGGCGCTGCGCCCCGGCGGCCGGATCGTGGTGCTCGAAGACGTGCGCGGCGAGCAGCTCGAGGAGCACAACGCGGCGTTCTCGCTGGCCATGTACGCCTGCTCCGGTGACCGCACCTACAGCGAGCCGGAGATCTCCGGCTGGCTCACCGACGCGGGTCTGAAGTCCGTCGAGCGCATCGCGCTGCCTTCATCCGTGTCTCTGGTCGTCGGCACCAAGTAAAGCCGGCAGCCGGGGAAGGGGGGAGCACCGTGCAGATCGATCTGGCACACCGGTCGACCAGCTCATGGCTGGACGCCGCGGACCTCGCTCGCGAGGTGTACGCCCAGGCATACGGCGCCGATGTGGCGCCCCGGCCCGACTCGTTCATCGTCGCCCGGCCGGCCTGCGGCGCGGCGGAGGAGCCCTGCGCGCCACTGGCCTGCGCGGGGCTCACCTTCGGCAGCGACCAGGAGCTGTTCTCCGAGCGGTACCTCGACACCGGCGTCGAGGACGCCGCACTGGCCCGTCTCGGAGCCTCGGTGGACCGCAGGCGGGTGGTGGAAGTGGGGGCGCTGGCCACCCGCCGCGCCGCGGTCGGCCGCGAACTGATCAGAGCCACCCCGATCATCGCCTGGTGCCTGGGCATGGAGTACATCCTGTGCACGGTCACCCGGAGCCTCATCACGACGCTGGACCGTACCGGCATCTCCTTCGTGCCGTTCGGCCCCGCCGACCCGAGCCGGCTGTCTCCCGACGAGGCGGCGCGCTGGGGCACGTACTACGAGCATGAGCCACAGGTCGGCGTCATCCCGCTGAACGCCCTGGACCGGCTGTTCTCCGACGCCACCGGGCGCTACTCCGTCACCGATCTCCAACTGAGCATCAGCGCCATGGAGGTGGCCGGCCATGCTGGGCATTGAGCAGAGTCTGGTCCGCTTCGGTGAATCGGCGCGTCCGCTGGTCGAGGTCCTGGGGGAGGACGGCACGCCGGCCCGGACCCTCAGCTACCAGGAGGTGACGCGCCGGGCCGCGGAGCTCGCCGAGCGGCTCGGCGCGCACGGCGGCCGCCCGCTGCGCATCGGCGTGGTCTGCGGCAACACCCCGGAATATGTGGTCGCCGACCTCGCACTGATCGCCGCGCGCGCCACCGAGGTGCCGGTCCCGCTGGCCTTCTCCGCCGAGCAGGCCGCCGGTCTGCTGGCCGAGACCGATCTGTGTGTGGTGGACGCCGCCGGACAGGAGCGGCTGACCCAGTGGGGCAGGGACCGGGTCCTGCGCCCGGACTGCACGGTGCTGCCGCTTTCCACGGACGGGCCCGTACCGTCCACGCCCCTGGTGCTGCCGCCGGCCGCCGCCGGGGGAGCGGACTGGGAGTGCAAGATCATCCATACCTCCGGGACGACCTCGCGTCCCAAGGGGGTACGCATCCGGGCGGCGGCCCTGAACGAACTGCTGGGCTCACTGCGGTCGGTGATGCCCGACGGGGCCTTCTCCCGCTATCTCTCCGTCGTCCCGTTCAGCCTGCTCATCGAGCAGGTCACCGGCCTCTACATGGTCCTGCTCGACGGCGGGACCGTGGTCCTGATGCCGCCCGGCAAGGCCCTGGTCGGCACGGCGGCGGCGGCCCCGGCCGACGTCCTGCCGTATGTGACGGCCGCCCGCCCGACCGCGATGGTCGCCACGCCCGCGCTCGTCGACGCCTTCGCCACCGCCGCGGACGAGGCCCTGGCGAGCGGACAGGCGGTCGCACCGGCCCTGTTCGGCACTCCCGGCGCGCCGCTCATCTGCTGCGGCGGGGCACCCGTGCACCCGGAGCTGCTGCGACGGCTGGAAGACCACGGGCTCCCCGTGCACGAGGGGTACGGCCTGTCCGAGAACAGCTCCGTGGTCAGCTGGAACACCCCGGACGCCCGCCGGCCGGGCACTGTCGGCCGTCCGCTGCCGCATGTCCGCGTCCGGACCGCGGACGACGGTGAACTCCTGGTCAGCAGCACCTCGTTGTTCGCCGGCTACACCCGCGACGACCCCTCCAGCCTGGTCCTCGACGCCGACGGCTGGCTCCGTACCGGCGATCTGGCCGAGATCGACGAGGACGGCTTCATCAGCATCACCGGACGCAAGAAGAACGTCATCATCACCGCGGCCGGCCGCAATGTGGCCCCCGAGTGGGTCGAGGCGCAGTATGCCCAACTCCCGTTCGTCCGCGCCGTCGCCGTGATCGGTGACGGGCTCGCCGCCCTCCACGGACTCTTCCTCGTCAAGGAGTCCACCGACCTCGCGGCGGCCGAAACGGCCGTCCGGGAGTTCGGCGAAGCGCACCTCTCCGAGGTGGAGCGGATCGCCGTGCCGCACCTCACCGTCGCCGACGAGCGCCTCTACCGGCGGTTCTTCACCGTCACCGGACGGCCCATGCGGGCAGCCATCCGTACTGCCCTGTCCAACGGAACGCTGTACGACCACCAAGGAGCAGACGTATGACCACCATCGCTGACGTCGAGCCCTACGGGGCCGCCACCGGCCGGCTCGTCCTGCCCACCGGGGACCGGTCGCTCGGTGCACTGGACCCCGCATGGGTCACCGGGCTGCTCGCCGACGCCGGCTTTCTGCTGTTCCGGGGCTTCCGCACCGACCTGGAGGAGTTCACCTCCTTCGTGAAGGCGCACTCCAGCCGGATCACCCTCGACCCGGCGCGCTCCTTCCACGGCGGCGAGGTCGCCCAGAAGGTGGACGCGGGCACCGTCGCCGTCGGCCTCCATCTGGAGAACGGCAACAGCCCGTTCGGCCCCGACCTGACGTGGTTCCTGTGCGAGAAGGCCGCCGCCAGCGGCTCCCAGACCACCGTCTGTGACGGCTACCGGGTCTGGGACGCGGCGAGTGACACCGCCCGCGAGGTCTTCGGCGTCAAGGACATCATGTACAGCCGCCGGGTGGAGGAGCAGAAGTGGAAGGCCTTCGTCTGCCACCAGACGGAAGGCCGCAAAGCGCTCGACGACGTCACCTTCGCCGATATGAAGGACCTGGTGGGCGGCAGTGTGTCCACCACCCTCCAGCTCAACGACGACGGCTCCATCCACTACGCCTACCGCATCGGTGCCGTCCACCCCACGCTCTTCGGCAGCCGGCTCTCCTGGGCCAACAGCGTCTTCGGCCCCTCGTACAACTACGAGGCCCCGCGCATCACCTTCGCCGACGGCACGGAGATCCCCGAGGAGCTGCTCGCCGAATTCCGCCGCCTCACCGAGGAACTGACCGAGGAGCTGGACTGGCAGGACGGCGACGTGGCGCTGATCGACAATACCCGGGTGATGCACGGCCGGCGCGAGATACTCGACACCGACCGGACCATCTACAACGCGCAGAGCTACCTCGACCCCGCGCTGCTGGCCGCCGTGCGGGACGGGAGGGCCCAGGCATGACCACCGCCACCACCGGACTCGCCGACCCGCGCGTGGGCGCCGTCCTGGACGAGATCGCCCGGACCGCCGAGCGCAACGACCCGGACGTCATGAAGCGGGCCTACGCCACCGCGGCCGACTGGCCGCAGCCGCCCACCGCGCAGGAGGCGGCCGAGCTGTGCGCCCAGGCCGCCCTGCCCGTACACCCGCAGGTCGGCACCTTCCTCTACCAGCTCGTACGGAGCCTGCGCCCCGCCCTCGTCGTGGAGTTCGGCACCTCCTTCGGCGCCTCGACGATCTATGCGGCGGCCGCCCTGCGCGACAACGGCGCCGGCCGCATCATCGGCTCGGAGCTGCACCCGGGCAAGGCCGACCGGGCCCGCAGCCACCTGGAGCGCGCCGGGCTCGCCGAATACGCCGAGATCAGGACCGGCGACGCCCGGGAGCAGCTCGGCACGCTCCCCGGGCCAGTCGATGTGCTGCTGCTGGACGGCTGGAAGGAGCTCTACCTCCCCGTCCTCAAGCTGCTCGAACCGCAACTGCGCGACGGTGGCCTGGTCGTCTCCGACAACCTGCCCATGTTGCCGCCCGAGTTCACCGACCATGTCCGCACCGCCGGCAACGGCTATCTCTCCCAGCAGCTGCCGCTGGGTGACGGCATCGAATTCTCCGTCCGCCTCCAGGAAGCCGGATGACACCGACTCCGCCCGGCCGCGCGAAGCCGTCGCCGGCCGCGTCACCCCGTCCGCACGGAAAGGGCACCGAACACCTGTGACTCCCCGTACCCACCGCCGCACCCTGCTCCGCGCCGGCGCCGCCGCGCTGCCCCTGGCCGCCCTGGCGCCGGCCGCACAGGCCGATGAACGATCCGACCGGCTCACCGCCGCCCAGGTGTCGAGCTGGACCGACGCCTATCTGGAGAGCTGGCGGACCAAGAACGACAAGGCCGCGGTCCGGCTGTTCACCCCGGACGCCGTGTACGAGGCGGTGCCCGGCGTGGAAGCGCAGACGTTCCGCGGACGCGACGCCATCGGCCGCTACTGGCGCGACATCACCGCCGGCCAGAGCGACATGACGGGCCGTCACGGCACGCCGGTCGTCACCGGAAACCGGGCGGCCGTCGAACTCTGGGTCACCCTGCGGGCCCCCGCCCTCAACCCCGACGGCGAGCACTGGGTCACCTTCCTGGAGACCAACTTCCTGACCTTCGCCCCCGACGGCCGCTGCCGGCGCAACACCGAGTACTGGAACCTCCAGATGGGCCGCCTGGCACCGCCCCAGGGGTGGGGCACTGCATGACCTCCGCACGCCTGCTCGTCACCGGTGGCCGGGTCCTCACCATGGACCCGGCCACCGGTGAACTCCCATCCGCCGACATCCTGGTGGCGGACGGCCGGATCATCGAGGTACGCCCGGACATCGACCCCGCCGCGGCGGACGAGCGGATCGACGCCCGGGGGTGCCTCGTGCTCCCCGGCTTCGTCGACACCCACCGGCACATGTGGCAGGCGGCGCTCCGCGGCAGCGGCGCCGACCAGACCCTCGACCAGTACTTCGCGACGGTGCTGCACACCCTGGCGCCCCGGCTCAGCGCCGACGACCTCCACCTGGGCAATCTGCTGAGTGCGCTGGGTGCCCTGGATGCGGGGGTGACCACCGTCCAGGACATCTCCAATGTCGACAAGCCGACCGAGGAGCACACCGACGCCCTGCTCGACGCGCTCACCGAGTCCGGGCTGCGCAGCGTCTTCGCCTACGGGCAGGGCACGGCGCAGGACGCCCGCCGTATCCGCGGCGGCCGGCTGCACGGCAGGGACGGCCTGGTGACCATGGCGCTGAACGCCGAGTTCGGCAGCGATGAGGGCACCCGGAACAGCTGGGCCCTGGCCCGTGAACTGGAGGTGCCGACCGCGCTGCACGTCCGGGGCGGCAGACCCGTCTCCCGGCTGCGCCGCCTCGGCGTACTGCGCCCCGGAACGGTGTTCATCCACGGCACCGGGATGGACACCGGCGAGCTGGAGTTGATCCGCGACAGTGGTGGGGCGCTGTCGGTCGCGCCCGCCATCGAAATGACCATGGGGCACGGTCTGCCGCCGTTCGCCGCGGCGGCTGCCGCCGGTCTGCGTCCCAGCCTCAGCGTCGATGTCGAAGTCGCCGCACCGAGCGATATGTTCACGCAGATGCGGACCGCCTTCCAGGTCGGCCGCTTCGCCGCGCTCCAGGGCCACGCGGGCTCCGACGCGCCGTTGCTCACCACTCGGGAGGTGCTGGAGTTCGCGACGCTCGGCGGTGCCGAGGCGCTCGGGATGGCGGACCGGATCGGCTCCCTCACCCCGGGCAAGCAGGCGGATCTGCTCGTGCTGCGGACCGACCGCCCCGGAGTGGCGCCGGTGCATGACGCCACCGCGGCCGTCGTGTCGTCGATGGACCGCGCCGATGTCGACACCGTGATGGTCGCCGGGCGGATCGTCAAGCGCGCCGGGCGGCTGGAGTACGCCGGGCTGCCGCGGCTGCTGGACCGGGCGGAAGAGGTGCGCGACCGGCTGTCCGGACGCTGACCTCGCGTCAGCGCCGGATCAGCACGCCCTCCTCGATGGCGGCCAGCGCGATGCGCAGCTGCTCGCTGAGGGCCTTCGCCGTACGCTCCGGAATCCGGTCGACGAGCCGGGCGTGCACGGCGGTGGTGGCGCGCACCGCCGCCTCGGCGGTCTCCACCCCGCTCGGGGTGAGCTGCACCCAGCTGCTGCGCGCATCGTCCTCGGCCGCCGCGCGGGTGACATAGCCGGCGGCCACAAGACGCTTGATGACATTGCTGGTCCCACCGGAGGACAGCAGGAGAGCGTGCGTGAGCTCGGTCGGCTTGAGGCGGTAGGGGGCGCCGATCCGGCGGAGGGTGGCGAGGACCCCGTACTCGGCCTGGGTGAGCCCGAGTTTCTCCAGCTCGGCGGCTGCGGCGATATCAAAGGCCGAAACCAACAGGGCGGTCCTTTTGGCCAGTTCCAGGGGAAGACCGGCGATTTCGGGCAGCTCGTGCCCCCATGCCGAGATGATCTCGTCTACGTGGTCAGGCTCCACTGCGAACCGCCTTCCCTCTTCCCGATGCTCAGTACAAAGATATCCCACCCTCCGTACAGGCATCTTCTGACCTGGGGAGACTGTGTGGTTGCCAGATGTGGACGCTGTGAAAAGCTTTCCATCTACCTTTCAATATAGCTTTTCCCAATGCTTTCTCTCTATGCTTCTCTCATGTTCACACGTGCGCCGAGACGTGCCCTGGCCATGACAGCGGTCCTGTTTCTGGCCTTGACCAGCGCCACCGGCTGTGCGGGCCGTGACGCGGAAAAGGCCCCACAGGGGAGCGCAATGGCGGAAAACCGTCGCTCCGCCGAGGGAGGAACCACCGAGAAAGGAACCATCGCAGTGCGAGAGTTCAGCGCCACACCGGACCGGCTGCCGTCGTGCTTCCACGGCGTGCGAGGCGCCACCGCCTACCGCCCGTCCGGTTCCTCCGGGGACGACCGCCTGGTCACCTTGGGCACCGGTCCCCGCGGGGTGGTCTTCGCCCCCATCTCCTGGGGTGACGCCTGCGAATGGGCGGCCGAGGCCAAGCGGCTCGCCGCCGGCGGCTATCACGTGGTCAGCCTCGACTGGGGTGCGGACCGCCGCCGGACCATCTCCGACGCGACCCGCTTGCTGCGCTCGCGCGGCGCCAAGGACGTGGCATGGGTGGGCGGTTGTATGGGCGGCACGCTGATGCTCGGCATGCTGACGGACCGCACCGACCGGCCGGCCGGCGTCGCCGGCATCAGCCCCCTCGCCTCGTTGGGCGGCTACTCCGCCGGGAACGGCACCTCGTACGACGGGGAACTGCTGCTCCTGGGCACCGCCGACGATCCGCTCTCCGACGAGAAGCGGCTGCGCGAGGTCGCCCACAGCTTCCCCGCGGCCGAGGTCACGGTCCTGCCCGGCACCCGCCACGCCGCCGAGATCTTCGCCGGCCCGCACGGTACGGCGGCCCGCCGCAGTCTCGACGGCTTCCTCGACCGGACCTTCGCCCCGGCGGACAGCTGAGCCTGCGCGGCCCCAGGGCACCGGCGGTGCGAGCCGGCTTCGGCCCGCACCGCCGGGGAGCCCCGCCGTATCAGCGGTGGGTGGCGAAGTCCTGCGTCCACCAAGGGCCATTGCCGCTGAGATTGACGCCTACGCCGGTGGTCTTGTAGGAGCAGTTGAGGATGTTGTCCCGGTGGCCCGGGCTCTTCATCCAGCCGTCCATCGCCGTGGCCGGGTCCTTGGGGCTCTTGAAGATGTTCTCCGCCCAACTTCCCCACGGGTAACCGGCCTTGGTCATCCGGGTACCGGGGTCGACGCCTTCCGGGGTGTTGTGGTCGTAGAAGTTGCGGGCGGCCATGTCGTCCGAGTGGGCCTGCGCCGCGCGCTGTATTCGGGTATCGACGGTGAGCGGGCCGCAACCGTGCTGCGCCCGCTGCGCGTTGACCAGCTCGACGATCTTCTGCGCGAAGCGCGCGGCGGTGCCCGACGCGGTCTGCGCTCCGTTCGGCGTGGTGGCACCCGCGCCGGAATCGACGTGCGGCGTACGGGGTGTCGTGCGCTGGGCGCTCCCGGAGCCGCTGCTGGGACGGCTGGCCTTCGGCCGGGGTGAAGCGTGCTTCTTCGCGTGCTTCTTGGCCTTGGACGGAGAGGCCGAGGGCTTGCGGGGCTTGGCCGAGGGCGAGGTGTCCGGTGTCGCGGGAGCGGAGACCTTCGCCGTGGGCGCCGACGGCTCGGACGCGTCCGCCGCGAGTGCCCGGTCGGTTCCGGAGTCGGGGCGCATCAGCACCGCGGACGCGCCGCCCACGGTGACCACGGCCGCCACCGCCAGCAGGGTGGCCTTGCGCCGGGGAGTGCTGCCGGCGCGGTGCGAACCGCCGGTCCGCCCGTGCCGGCCTCCCGTCCCGGCCCCGCCGGAACGCCGGTGCATACCGGCCTCGCCCGTCCCGCGGCCGCTCCCGGCCGGAGTCTCGTCGTGGCGCTCCGTCTGAAGGTGGTCGTAGTTCATGGTTCCGTTTCCTGTGGGGGACAGCGATCCGTCGGCCCGCGGAGCCCGGGGGACCCGTTGGCTTAGCGGCCGACACAGGGGAGACCACGGGGCCGGCGCCCGATAACGAAAAGCTCGAAAACTTTTTTCGCGGGCCGTCGGCAGGCCGCATCCCCCGTGGCGTGAACGGTCCGGGACACGGAGCGTTGCCACGGGCGCGGGCCGGGGAACAGCGCTCCTCCAAATCCCCGTAGGTTTTCGTTATCGCGGCCGGCGCAGGGGATCTCCGGTGTGCGGGGGCCACGGGTACGCACGAAGGAACAGGAACGAGTGGGCGTGAAGCAGGAAAACGGGACGGCGGCCGTCGAGGCAGCCAAGGCCGGGGACGAAGAGGCCCGGGAGCAGCTGGTCGCCGCCTACCTGCCACTGATCTACAACGTCGTGGGACGGGCGCTGGACGGTCATGCGGACGTCGACGACGTGGTGCAGGAGACCATGCTGCGGGTCCTGGAGTCGCTGGCCGACCTGCGGGAGCCGGCGTCCTTCCGCTCCTGGCTGGTGGCGATCGCCATGAACCAGGTACGCCGCCGGTGGACCGCCACCCGTAAGACCCCCGTGGTCGGCCTGGACCAGGCGCCGGAACGGGCCGACCGCTCGGCCGATTTCGTGGACCTGACCATCCTGAAGCTGGGACTGTCCGGCCAGCGCCGTGAGGTGGCCGCGGCCACCCGCTGGCTGGACGAGCGGGACCGGTCGCTGCTGTCCCTGTGGTGGCTGGAGGCCGCCGGCGAGATCACCAGGCCGGAGCTGGTCGCCGCCGTCGGCATCGACTCCCGCCATGCGGCGGTCCGGGTGCAGCGCATGAAGGAGCAGCTGGAGGCCGGCCGGGTCGTGGTCCGCGCGCTCTCGGCGACGCCGCTCTGCCCCGAACTCTCCCAGCTCACGGCGGCCTGGGACCAGGAGCCCTGCGCCCTGTGGCGCAAGCGAATAGCCCGCCATGCACGGCAGTGCACGGACTGCTCCGGCCACTGGGACGGCCTGCTGCCCGCCGAGGGCCTGCTGGCGGGTCTCGCCCTGCTGCCGCTGCCCGCGCACCTCACTCCGCCGCACGTCCTGCCGGCCCCCGCCGCCGCGACCGTGCAGGCGAGCTCGGCGGCCCCGCCGCACCACGCCTCCGGTACATCCGGCGCGCACTCCGTGCCGCCGCGGCCGCCCCGGGGGAAGACGGGCCCGGTCGTCGCGGGCACCGCCACCCTCGTGGTGGCCGTCGGCGCCGCCGTGTGGTGGTCTCCCGGCACGTCCCCGGAGAAACAGCAGGCCGAGCCGAAGGCGACCCGTACCGTGGCCTCGCGCACCCCGTCGCCCACCCCCACCCCCACGCCCACCCCGTCCCCGTCGCGCTCCAGGACCGCACCCCCCACCCGGTCCGCCACACCGACTCCCACCCCCTCGGCCACCCCGCCCGACCTCGAAGCGCAGGCCACCGCACTCATCAACCAGCGGCGGGCGCGGGCCGGCTGCGGTCCGCTGCGCATCGACCCGCGACTGCACACCGCGGCACAGCGTCACTCCGCCGATATGGCGGCCCGCCAGTACTACGAGCACCAGTCCCCGGACGGCACCGGCCCCGACGACCGGATCACCGCCACCGGCTACCGGTGGAGCAGCTGGGGCGAGAACCTCGACCGCGGCCCGCGGACCGCTGCCGGGGCGGTGAACGACTGGATGGGCGACCGTATGCACCGCGACAACCTGCTCAACTGCGCCTACACGGAAGTCGGCATCGGCGTCGTCCAGGGGTCGGGCGGTCCCTGGTGGACCCAGGATCTCGCGGCACCGCGCTGACCTTCGTGACCGGAGAGCCCAACGGCCGCCCGGAGCCCGCCAGATGGCGCCGACCGCCGGCACCGGAATGCCCCGTGGGCCGGCAGCGCTGCACCTTTACGGAGAAGCATTCCGTCGCACACAAGGAGAGCAGCGCATGACCGACACCGTGCAGGAGTGGCAGCTGGCCGCACGTCCCGTGGGGCGTCCGGTGCCGGGGGACTTCCGGCTCGTGGAGCGGGAGTTGCCGACACCGGCCGAAGGAGAGGTATGGGTCCGCAACACCTTTCTGTCGGTGGACCCGTATATGCGGGCCCTGATGAGCGCCGAGGAGACGGGGAGCCTGGCCTACGCATTAGACCGGCCGATGACGGGGGGAGCGGTCGGCGAAGTGGTCGTCTCGCGGGCGGCCGGTCTGTCGCCGGGGGACCTGGTCCTCAGCGACCTCGGATGGCGCACCGCCGCGGTCGCGCCGGCCGGACGGTTCACCAGGCTGCGGCGCGTCGAGGGGGTACCGGACTCCGCTTTCCTCGGCGTACTGGGGATGCCCGGACTGAGCGCCTACGTCGGGCTGACCGAGATCGCGGGAATGCGGCCGGGGGACACGGTGTTCGTTTCCGGCGCGGCCGGGGCGGTGGGCAGCCTGGCCGGGCAGATCGCGCGGCTGCGCGGGGCGAAGGCGGTGCTCGGCAGCGCCGGTTCCGCGGCGAAGGTGGAGTATCTGACCGGCGAACTCGGCTTCACCGCCGCCTTCAACTACAAGACCGGCCCGGTGCGTGAACTGCTCGCCGAGGCCGCCCCGGACGGTATCGATGTCTACTTCGACAATGTCGGAGGCGACCACTTGGAGGCCGCCATCGACGCACTGAGGCCGAACGGCCGGGCCGCGCTGTGCGGAGCGATTTCCGGGTACCACGACACCGAACCCGCGCCGGGGCCGCGCAACATGGTCGAGCTGGTGAAGAAGCGGATCACGCTGCGCGGCTTCGAGGTCGGGGACCATGCGGACCTCCAGCCGCGCTTCGCCGAGGAGATGGGCGGCTGGCTGGCCGAACGGAAGATCACCTTCCGTGAAACGGTCGAGGACGGCATCGCCCACGCGGTGGATACCTTCCTCGGGCTGATGAACGGCCGCAACACCGGAAAGATGGTGGTGCGCATCTGACGGCGCCGGACCGCGCCTGACCGCGTCGGCCGCCCGTACGAGGCGCCGTTGACGGCGATGACTGCCCACATCCTTACCCCACCGGAGGACGACGGCGGCGGGCCGGAGTGCCCCACCGGACCGCTACGGCCGGGCCCGGGATCAAGGTGAGACGCGCGTGGTCAGGCGACCAGGCGCAGCCAGGCCGACGCGAGAGCGGCGTGACCGGCCGGCGTCGGGTGCAGGTCTCGTCAGAGATACCTGGGGCCCAGGAGAAGACGCGGCCCCGGCCGCCGGGCGGGCGCGTTGACCGGCCCGCCCGGCGACCGGGGCGGTGTGCGAGGAGCTGTGCGGGGTGTACTAGGGCGCGATGTGCCAGGTCAGCGAGCGGGAGAGCAGCTTGCGCAGCGCCGGGTCGCGGACCGCCTTCGTACGGTCGGTGGCCCGTGCCGTGACCGTGTGGGGGCGCCCGTCGGCCGGGACGCCGAGGGTGCGCGGGATGACCGAGGTCTTGCCGCGCGCGGCCTTGCGTTCGCGGCCGTCGACGGACCACGTCAGCTGCGCGGAGGCGGGTGCGGTGACCCGGATACGGGTCCCGCGGGACACCGCGTGGTGGGTCGAGAGCGGGCTGCTCAGCACGCTCGCATAGCGGTAGAAGCCCGCGATCATCGCCTCGCGACCAGGGAGGTTGAACTCCTGGCCCAGGGTCCGCATGATCGAGTTCTCGGTGGGGCGGTTGAGCCCGTACTGGTAGTAGCCGCCGCCTTCGAACGCGCCCACCGCGCCGCCGTCCGGCGACTGCTGGCCGAGCCACCGGTACCACTTCTGCCGCTGAGCGGTCATCTGGTCGGCGGAGAGCTTGCTGAGGTTCGACTGGGCGGGCTCGGGCCCGGAGTAGGTTCCGGACTGGCCGTAGTCGTACTCGTCGGCGAGCTTGCCCAGCGAGTGACCGGTTTCGTGCACCGCGACCTGGTCCGACTGGTCATTGTCGGAGGAGGCGGTGGCGATCCCGTCGTAACCGACCTGCGAGGAGATGTCGTTGTAGCCCGCACCGCCGTACTTGGTGGAGTTGGAGAGGACCACGACGAGGTCGGCGGCCGGGGCCTTGGAGGCGTACGACTCGACCTTGCCGGTGTCGACGCACAGCAGCCGTTCGGTGCCCTCGCAGAAGAACGCGGAGTCCAGGGCGGTGTCGCGGACCACGTCCTTGGTCGGGTCCCCGGAGACGCCGGACTCGTTGGAGACGGCGTCGACGGCCCAGACGTTGAACAGGCCGCGGTATGCCGCGTACGGCTCCACGGCGGAGATCTTGGCCCACTTGGTGCGGACGTCGGCGTGGAAGTCCTTCTGCTGGGCGGCGGTGTAGCCGTCACCGATGAAGACGACATCGAGCTTGGAGCCGACCGGGCCGCTCTGCACGATCGAGGTGACATCGCCGTCGCCGGCGGCGATCGCGGCCTTCTCGGACGGCGCGAGTGGCTTCGAGACCGGGACGGTGGTCTGCCGTGGGTGGCCGCCCGCGCCGCTGAAGTACTCGACGTGCTGGGTGCGTGCGGCGTGCGGGGGCGGGGTGGCGGTTTCCGCGGTGGCCGCGGCGGCCGTCGCGGCCACCGCCACCGCGGCGACGCCGACGGACACCGTGGTGCGTATGCGTGGCGATATGCGTCTGCGGTGGTGTCCGGAAGTGTTTCTGCGCATGGGGGGTTCCTCCCGATGCCCGCCGCAACGCGGCGGGTTGAGCCGAAATCAGGCGCGCTCAACGTAGAGGCTCCGGGGGCTCCAGGCAACGGATGGTGCGTAAGTGGCACACCGGCAGTTGAGTTCGGGATATGGAGGGGGCGTGCGGAGTCCTTCCGGGAGGGCAACGTCTGTGCCTGGCGGGCGACTTGTGTGCCCGGCGCCGACACCCCGCCCGGCCCCCCCGTCCCGGCACCCGCCCACCGTCCCGTCGGCCCCGATGACCCGTGCCCCGTAAGGGAAGCACGGCGATACGTGTAGGGGGTGTCGCGGGTGGTGGGGCGAGCGCGGGGGCGTACGCGCCTGGCGTGGTGCGGTTGTGTATATGTCCGTGTTTTGTCACACCAACGTGGATTTCTTCCGCCAGGGCGTGACGGGTCGTCACTCTGTGGGGGCCCGGCCAAACCGGCCGGGAGTCCGGTTTTTGGGCGCTCTGAATGTGGCGCCTTTCACAGGAGGTTCGATGTTCCGTAACGCTTCGCGTGTCGCCATGGTGGTACTGGGCTCCGCCGCCCTGGCAGCCACCGCCGCCCTCCCGGCCGGCGCGGATGGCCACCACCGCCACACTCCGCAGCGCTGGCGGTCCGCTGTGGTCCTGGGACCGATCCAGTACGACAGCCCGGGACGCGACGACCGCTCGAACCGCAGCCTCAACGCGGAGTGGGTGACGGTGCGGAACACCGGCCGCACACCCGTCAACCTCAAGGGCTGGAGCCTGTCCGACAAGAGCGGACACGCCTACCGCTTCGGCAACCTGCGACTGGCCGGCCACAGTCAGGTCCGGGTCCACACCGGCTACGGCCACGACAACCGCTGGGAGGTCTACCAGGACCGGCGCAACTACGTCTGGGACAACGACCATGACCACGCGACCCTGCGCAACGACCACCGCCGGGTCGTCGACCAGGTGCGCTGGGGACACGGACACGGACACGGCCACGGTCACTGACCTCGTGCGGCTCTGACCGGTGAGGGAGGGGGCGCCCATCTCTCTCACCGGCCGCCGCTCCGATACCGGTGCGCCACAGGCAGCCGGCCTGTGGCGCACCGCTCTTTGTGCGGGTGGCCGTCAGCCGACCCGCACACCGGCCGCCGCGGACTCAGACCGTGATGACGAGCTTGCCGCGCACATGCCCCGCCTCGCTCAACTCCTGCGCCTTGGCCGCGTCGGCGAGCGGGAAGGCCTCGACGACCGGTACCGCGAGCCTGCCCTCCACGGCGAGGCGGGCGTGCGCAGCGAGGTAGGCGCGGACCTGCTCCGAGGGGGTACCGCCCGCGGAGAAGGGCACACCGTGCTCGGCGGCGGTCATATCGGCGATGGTGACGATCCGGTCCGTCGTGCCGCCGCGCAGTGCGATCGAGACCGGCAGCGCGTCATGGCCGGCCGCGTCGAAGACCGCGTCGACGCCCTGGGGCGCGGCCGCCCGGACCCGGTCGGCGAGTCCCGCCCCGTACGCCACGGGAACCGCACCCAGTGTGCGCAGGAAGTCGTGATTGGCCGGGGACGCCGTACCGACCACCGTGGCGCCCCGGGCCACCGCGAACTGGACCGCGACCTGGCCGACCGCGCCCGCCGCCCCGTGCAGCAGCAGGGTCTCGCCCTGCGCCAGGCCCAGCTCGTCGAGGACGCGCTGCGCCGTCTCACCGGCCACCGGGAGGGCCGCCGCGGCCTCGAAGGAGAGCGCGGCGGGCTTGTGCGCGATGTCTCCCGCGAGGGCGTACTCCGCGTACGCGCCGGTCCTGGTCAGGCCGAAGACCTCGTCGCCGACGGCGAACGTGTTTCCCGCGCCGTCACCGAGCGCGTCCACCACCCCGGCGAACTCCAGCCCCGGCACGGCGGGGAACGTCGTCGGATAGAACTGCTCCACCCATCCGTAACGCCGCTTGTAATCCAGCGGATTGACGCCGACCGTCACCACCTTCACCCGTACGTCGCCCGGTCCGGGCTCCGGCTTGTCGGTGTCCTTGAGGCTGAGCACCTCGGCGCCGCCGAAGGTGTCGTAAAGGATCGCTCGCATATGGGTCTCCCCGTTCGATGCATGAAATGCAGTGGAGGCACTGGGCCGATGTCTTCAGCCTCATTCCTGGGGACGGCCACGACGCCGCTCATCGGGCCAGTCCGACCTGGCCGAAAGACCGGCGCCGGTCCCGGAGCGCCTGGCTACGCTGAGGCTCATGCAGTTGACCGGACCCGTGCCCGCCCTGACCGCCGCATACGAGGTGATCCGCCGGCCACTCGGCGAGATCTTGCCCCGGCTCTCCGCCATCCTGGCCGAGCCGGTGCCGCACCTGGCGGCCGCCGAACTCTCCACCCACTGCGCGCACTCACCGTTCAAGGCATACGGCGATGCCGAGATCACCGGGCGGCTGTCCACCGCCGACCTGGCGCCGCTGCTCGCCGCCGGCGTCCCCGGCCGCCCCTGGCAGGGCATGCTCACCCTCGCCGACACGGAGCGGCCGGCCCTGGTCGTGACGAGCCATGCGACACCCCGCGGCGCCGTCCTGCTGCTGGTACGGGACGCGGCGGCCGCCCCGGTCGACGAGGCCGCAGCCGCCCTCGTACAGGCGCTGTGGGACCTGGTCACCAGCCACTTCGACCGCCTGGCGGCGGAGGCCATGCCCGGGGCGCTGGCCCGCTCGCGGGCCGCCGCCGGAACCCGGGCCCGAGTGATCGCGGAGCTGGGCGAGGCCTACTCGGCCGCGCTCACCGGGCTGTTGGGCGTTCTGCGCAGCCGCACCCTCGATGATGCGGCGGCCCGCGCCACCGCCACGGATCTGGCCGTTTCCGCGCTGGTGGAGCTGCGTGCGGAGGCGGAACGGGACCAGGAGATCGCCGAAGAGCCGGTCGGGCAGGCCTTCGCCCGGCTCGCCGACGCACTGCGGCCGCTCGTCCGCCACAGCCCCGTACGGCTGGAGTTCGGCGCCCCCGACTCCCCGCGGACGGTGGCCGCCGACGTGGCGCATACCGCGCGCTTCATCGTCCGGGCGCTGCTGCTGAAGGTCCTCGAACAGGAGGGGGTGACCCGCGTCCACGTCGCCTGGCAGCTCACCGACGACGAGCTGCGCGCGACCGTACGGGACGACGGGCCCGGCACCCTCACGCACGGCGCTCTGGCCCCCGGCGGGGTCGCCGAGCGACTCGATGTGCTGGACGGACGGCTGGACCTCGACGCGGTGCCCGGGTGGGGGACCACGGTGTCGGCGACGATCCCGCTGCGGGTGCTCCAGAACCCGGCACCCGACCCGCTCACCGCACTGGGCGAGCGGGAACTCCAGGTACTGGCCCGGCTCGCGCTCGGGCACCGCAACCGGGCGATCGCCCAGGAACTCCACATCAGCGAGTCGACGGTGAAGTTCCACGTCGCGAAGATCCTCACCAAACTGGGCGTCGAGTCACGGGGCGCGGCGGCGGCGCTCTTCCACGCCGTGGCATAGGGCACCGCCCCGCCACCGTGCCCGACCGCCCGGCTACCTGCTGCGCGACGGCTCCGGGATCTCCTCGTCGGGCGGTGCGTCCTGGGGTCCGGCGGCCCGGCTGCGACGGGTGAAGAAGTAGCCCGCCGTCAGGATCGCCGCCCATACCGGAGCCACGTACAGCGCGATGCGGGTCTCGGCGTCAAAGGCCAGCAGGACGACCACCAGGCCGAGAAAGGCCAGGACGAAGTAGTTCGACACCGGCGCCAGTGGCATACGGAAGGCGACCGGCCGGAGCCGCCCGGCGCGCACCGCCGCCCGGAAGCGCAGATGCGCCGAGGAGATGATTCCCCAGGTGAACACCGCGGCGACGGTCGCCACGCTCGTGACATACGCGAAGGCCTGCTCCGGGACGAAGTAGTTCGCGGCCACCCCCAGCAGCATGACGGCCATGGAGGCGAGGATGCCCGCTGCCGGTACGCCCTGGCGGCTGACCTTCCCGAACGCGGCCGGTGCGTGCCGGTCCCGGGCCAGGGCGTGCAGCATCCGGCCGGTGGAGAACACCCCGCTGTTGCAGGACGACAGCGCCGCGGTGAGCACGACCAGGTTCACCACACCGGCCGCCGCGGGGATCCCGACCTTCGCGAAGACCAGCACGAACGGGCTGACGTGCGGATCGAGTTGGTTCCACGGGACCAGTGCCATGACCGCGGTGAGGGCGCCCAGGTAGAACAGCCCGATCCGCCAGATCACCCGGCGGACGGCGGTGGGCAGGGTCTTCTCGGGGTCCTTGCTCTCGCCGGCGGTCACCCCGAGCAGTTCGACTCCGACGAAGGCGAACACCACCACTTGGAGGGCGAGCAGCGGCCCGGCCATACCGTGCGGGAAGACGCCACCGTGCGACCAGATGTTGCTCAGTGACGCGGTCTCCCCCAGGGGACCGAAGCCGAAGATCAGGATCGCGGCGGCCATGACCAGCAGGACGACGATGGTCAGCACCTTGATGATGGCGAACCAGAACTCGAACTCGCCGAACAGCCGGACCGCCGCGAGATTGGCCACGCCGAGGATCGCCAGGGCGATGAGGCCGGGCAGCCACTGGGGCACCGCGGGCCACCAGTAGCGGACGTAGATCCCGGCCGCGGTCAGCTCGGCGGTGCCGGTGACGACCCACATCAGCCAGTAGCTCCAGCCGGTGGCGAACCCGGCCCAGTGGCCGATGAACTCCTCCGCGTACGTGGCGAACGAACCGGAAACCGGCCGGTACACCAGGAGTTCACCCAGGGCACGCATCACGAAGAAGATGACCACGCCGGCGACTGCATAGGTGAGCAGCAGGCCCGGACCGGCGTTGTGCAGGGCCTCGGCGGAGCCGAGGAACAGCCCCACACCGATGGTCCCGCCGATCGCGATCATCTGGATATGGCGGGAGTGCAGGCCCCGGTGGAGTCGTTCCGGACCGGGGTCGCCGGAGCGGGCGTCCTGCTTCCCGGCAGGACGCGGCGAGGACGGTGGAAGCCGGTACGTCATGTGAAGGCTCTCTTCGTCAGGGGGCGGTGATGATCCAAGGGGGTGGGGGAGCGGAGGTCAGTGGTCGCCGGGGGCCGAGCCGCCGGTGTAGGCGCGCGGTATGCGGGCGCCTATGCGGGTGACGATTTCGTGGGAGATGGTGTGGGCGGCCCGCGCCCAGTCCGCCGCACCGGGCTCCCCGCGGTCGCCGGGCCCGAAGAGCACCACCTCGTCCCCGGGCGCGGCGGGGGCGTCGCCGAGATCGACGACGAACTGGTCCATGCACACGGTGCCCGCCACCGTGTGCTGCCGCCCGGCGACAAGGACGGGGCCCGCCTGCGACGCATGCCGGGGAACACCGTCGGCATAGCCGAGCGGCACCAGCCCGAGGGTCGTCGCACGGGCGGTGCGATAGCGGTGGCCGTAGGAGACACCCTGTCCGGCGGGGACCCGCTTGACGGAGGCGAGCCGGGCGGTGAGGGTCATCGCCGGCCGGAGCCCCAGCTCCGCAGGGCCGGCCAGGTCCGGCACCGGGCTCAGTCCGTAGACGGCGAGCCCGGGACGGACGAGGTCGAAGTGCGCCTCCGGAAGTGTCAGGGTGGCGGCCGAGTTGGACAGATGCAGGACATCGGGAGCGAGGCCGGCCCGGCGGGCGATCCCGGCCGCGTCGCGGAAATTCGCCAACTGCCGTGCACAGGAGGGGTGTCCGGGCTCATCGGCCCGCGCCAGATGCGACCACACGCCGACCACCCGGAGGTACCCGGCCGCTTCGGCGGCCGCCGCGCCGTCCACCAGCGTCTGCCAGTCGCCCGCGGCGGCGCCGCCGCGCCCGAGCCCGGTCTCCGCTTCGAGGTGGAGCAGCGCGGGACGGTCCACGGCCCGCGCCGCCCGGACCGCTGCCCGCACCGCCCACGGGGCACCGGCCGACAGCTCGACACCCGCGGCCACCGCGGCAGTCCAGTCGTCACCGGGGGTCAGCAGCCACGCCAGCAGCCGGCCGGGGACACCGGCCGCGCGCAGCGCCAGTGCCTCCCGCATCCCGGCGACGCCGAGCCAGGTGGCGCCGCCCGCGAGCGCCGCGCGGGCGACGGGGACCGCGCCGTGCCCGTAGGCGTCGGCCTTGACCACGGCCATCACCTCGGCGGACCCCGCCGTGTCACACAGCCGGCTGACGTTGGCGCGGATCGCCGCGAGGTCGATACGGGCCTGCGCGTGCGGTGTTCCGGCCTGCTGTCCGTCCTGTCCGTCCTGGCCGTACTGCCCGTCCTGGCTGTGCGGTCCGGCCGCCGGTCCTGCCACCGATCCGGCCGTCGGGGCCGGTCCGGCGGAGGGCGCTGGGCCCGCGGCCGGGACCGGCCCGGCGGACACCCCCGGAGGGTGCCGGTCCACGACCGCGGTCACCGCCGCTCCGTATCCGGCTGCGGCGTTCTCGGCCTCGCGGGCCATGCCGAACGACATGCCACCGTCCTTCCACGAAATCCATTGCTGCCCGGTGAGCTGCGGGTGGAGCCATGGTTTCGGCGGGGGGACGGCACGTCATCGTTCGCTCGGCACTGTCTCGGGCCACTCGGCAGTGGGGCCGGGACAACGGGAGGCGGCGGCGGGGCAGGAGGCTGTCTACGGGAGGACGGCATACGGAAATCCCGCCATACGGAGACACCGGACCGTCACAGCGACATACCGGGCGGCGGCCCGGGTTCCCTCACCCGGAAGTACCCACGGCGTCGTCCGGGCCGCCTTCCGCGCCGTATCGGCGGGCGGTGAGCTGGAGCAGCAGAGCGGTACGGACCTCCGGGTCGTCCAGCGGCAGCGCCACGACCTCCTGAAGCCGGCGCATCCGGTGCCGGAGCGTGTTGGGGTGGATGTGCAGCCGGGCGGCGGCGGCCCGTGGATCGCCCCGCTCCTGGAGCCAGGCATACAGCGTCGGCACACAGTTCGTCCCGTGCGTCCGGTCGTGGTCCACCAGCTGTCGCAGCGGTCCGACGCCCGCGATCCGTGCCGCCGCGGCGGACCGCGCGACATGGCGCAGGACGACCGTCGCCCACACCTCGTCGTGCACGGCCTGGTGGCGCGCGATCAGACCGGTCCGGAGCAGATCGAGCGTGTCATCGGCCTGCTCACGCGAGCGCGCCAGCCCGGGGACCGACGCGGCGAGTCCACCGACCGCGAGCAGCGGAGCGGGCTCTCCGGTGGTGCCACGGAGCGTCTCCAGCCATCCGGGTCCGTCGTCGGGGCCGGGGCCGACCATTTCCGCCGGGACGATCCCGTAGACCACCCCGCCGACGACCGCCGCGGGTGACCGCAGGCGACTGCCGCGGAACCGGGACATACGCTCCCATACGGTCAGCCGCTGTCGCTCCGCCTCCTCGTCGTCCTCGCAGCGCACCCCCACGGCGATCACCCGCCAGGGACCGGTCGTGAGCCCCAGCCGCCGCGCCGCGTCCGCCGCTCCCTCCTGGCCGTGCAGCACCGTGGCGACCATGTCGGTCAGCACCAGGCGCTCCACATCCGCACCGGCGCGCCGGCGCAGCAGATGCAGCGCCGCCGTCGCGGCCGTGTCCGCGAACGCCTCGGCCCGCTCGGCGGGCACCGGCCCCGGCACGATGGCCCAGATCGAGCCGAGTACGTCCCCGCCGGCATGCACCGGCACGACCAGCCGCGGCTTGGTTCCCTCGACCACCGCGGGCACGTAGATGGGGCCGGTGTCCTGGGCGATTCGGTGAAAGACGCCGTACCGCCGGAAATGGGCGTTGACCTCGTCGGGGACGTGCCGTCCCATGATCGTGGCCACCCGCGCCTCGTCACCGCGCTCCTGCCGCGCGGAGTACGCGAGGACCCGGGAGCTGCGGTCCTCGATGGTGACTGGCGCGTCGATCACGGCGGCGATCGCATCGGCCAGGCCGAAGAGGTCCCCCGCCTCGGCACCGGCCGTCCCGCTGCCGGAGTCCGCGTACCCCTCGCTGTCGAGCACCGCCCGCAGCAGCGACACGACCTGCGCCCAGCCCGCCTGCTGCTCGACCTGTACCAGCGGGAGTCCCGCCGCGCTCGCGGCCGTGACCACCGTCTCGTCGACCGCGACCGGGGCCTTGAGCAGCAGAGCGCCCGCCGACCGCCCGGCGCACGACGACAGCAGCCGCAGGGCCTGCGCCCGGTCCGTGAGATTCACTCCGAGGACGACATCTCCCGGACGCAGATCGAAACCACCGTCCGGCTCGGCGATCACCACATCTCCCACCGGGACCGCGGTGCCTCCGGGGGCGCACACCCCCGACAGCACGGCCGGCCCGATGGAGCTGAGAAGCCGCTGAAGGCTCATCACTGGCATCACCCGCTCACCGTTCCACCCACCATCGTGCCCTACGGAATCCGCACCTCCGCCGGCCGGGTCCGCCCCGGCTCCCAATTCCGTCGGCGGGAGGTGAACGGTCGCGGGAGCCCGTGCGTATCTCTCCATATCCGTGTCCCCTGAGGCACCGGTCCACGATGTGAGGAGGCAGCATGACTGACCCGGGTATCCCGCAGCTTCAGGCATTGCCGGACGGAGACGCCGAACTCTCGCTGGTGGTGCGCTTGCAGTGGGAGGACGTCGCCGCCCTCGGTCAGGACGCCGCCCGGCTGGCTGCCCGGTTCAAACGCCCGGTGACCCTCGACGAGGCCGCCGGCCATCGCCTGCGTATCCGGTCGCCCGCAGCCCACGCCAAGGCCATGCCACAGGAGCGGGCCCAGCCCGCCGTGGCCTCCACGACGGTGTCGCCGCTGCCCGCCCGCTCCCCACAGGAACAGGCCCGGCAGGCGATCGAGAAGATCAACGGCTCCAACGGTCATGAGACGGCGTAGCGCGACGCAGGGCTGAGAGCACGAGGGGGCCCGGCGGGTCCCCCTCGCGGAGGGGTTCGGTGGTGTGGGGCCGCCGGGCCCCTCAAGCGCGCCCGGGGGCCCGCGGCCCGGTCGACGGCCGGCCGCGGGGCCGCTCCTGAGCCGCGCCGGGCCGCCGGCTGGGCCGACCGGGCGAAGTACATCGGCCCAACGGCTCAACCCGGGAGCACGGTGCGTGCTGCCCCGCGCTCACCGGTGGTTGGGTGACGAGCCGGCGCGACCGCCGCTGGGCCCCGCAGGGCGGGGCCGTGCACCGAGGAGGCAGGCAAGCGTGGACGCCGAGGCCGGCGCTCTCCTGAACGTCCCGAGCAGCGAAGGCACGTAAGGCATGGACACCACGGTCACCCTGCTGGCGGGCGTCCCGGCCCAACTGCTCCCGGCCCGGGAGCTGATGGCCTTCACCCTGGCCTCCCACATCATTCTGGTACCGCTCGGGGTGGCGCTCCCGCTGATCACCCTGGTGATGCACCATCGCGGTCTGCGCCGGAACGATCCCGTCGCACTGCTCCTCGCCCGGCGCTGGTCGGCGGTGATGGCGGTGCAGTTCGCCGTCGGTGTGGTCACCGGCACCGTGCTGTCCTTCGAGTTCGGACTGCTCTGGCCGGGCCTGATGGGCAAGTGGGGCGGCGTCTTCGGTATCGGTTTCGGGGTGGAGGCATGGGCCTTCTTCCTCGAAGCGGTCCTCATCGCCATCTACCTCTACGGCTGGCGGAGGCTGAAGCCCCGCACCCACTTCCTGCTCGGCCTGCCACTGCCGGCCGCCGCCCTGCTGGGCGCGTTCGGCATCCTGGCGGCCAACGCATGGATGAACACGCCCCAGGGGTTCACCCTCGACGCCGAAGGCAACCCCGAGGACGTGCACATCTGGTCTGCGATCTTCACCCCGATGTTCGGCCCCCAGTACTGGCACTTCGTCGTGGCGATGCTGATCACCGCGGGCTACACCGTCGCCGGGGTCTACGCCGTCGGCTGGCTGCGCGGCCGCCGCGACCGTTACCACCGGCTCGGCTTCACCGTGCCGTTCACCCTCGCCGCGGTCTTCACCCCGGTGCAGTTCGTGCTGGGGGACTCGATCGCCCGGTCCGTCTTCCACAAGCAGCCGGTGAAGTTCGCCGCGACGGAACTCGTCTGGCGGACCGACACCCATGTACCCGAGTACATCTTCGGCCGACTGCATCCGGACGGCAGCATCTCCGGCGGCATCAAGATCCCCCAATTCGACTCCATCCTGGCCGGGTTCACCCCCGGGACCAAGGTGACCGGACTGACCTCCGTCCCGGCGGACGACCGGCCTACGGCCACCCAGGCCACCATCGCCCACTGGGCCTTCGACCTCATGGTGGTGATCGGCTCCCTGCTGATCCTCCTCGCCCTCTGGTACGGCTGGTGCCGGCTGCGGCAACACCGGCTGCCCACCTCACCGTGGTTCTTCCGCGGCGCGGCCTGCGCGGGCGTCGCCTCCGTCATCGCCGTCGAATGCGGGTGGATCACCGCCGAAGTGGGACGCCAGCCCTGGATCGTCTACCGGCACATGCGCATCGCCGAGGCGGTGACCGCGACCCGCTCCACCAGCCTCTGGATCATGCTGAGCCTGGTCATCGTGGTGTATGTGTTCATCTTCGGCTCGCTGCTCGCCGTGCTGCTCAAGATGCGGACGAACTGGCGGCTCGACGACGCGCGCCGGGCGACGGGGGAGCGGACAGACGAACCGGAGGCCGACACCCCGTACGGGCCCCGCGCGCGGGTACCGGCCGGTGACCCGCCACCCGACGGCGGCGCCGGGCCCGGACCGGCCGAGGACGGCCGGCCGTGATCGCCGATGTCATCGCCGTGGTGCTGCTGCTCGCCGTCGCCGCCTACGCCTGCGCCGGAGGCACCGACTACGGAGCCGGGTTCTGGGACCTGACGGCCGGTGGCGCCGGGCGCGGCGCGCGCCCCAGGTGGCTGATCGACCACGCCATGGCCCCCGTATGGGAGGTCAACAATGTCTGGCTCGTCTTCGTCTTCGTCATCATGTGGACCGGCTTCCCGACGCTGTTCCAGACGGTGTTCTCCGCCATGTGGCTGCCGCTCGCCCTGGCCGCCATCGGCCTCGTGCTGCGCGGCGCCGGCTTCGCGCTGCGCAAACCCCTCCGCCGGATCGCCGGGCGACGCCTCTACGGTGCCGTCTTCGCCGTCTCCTCGCTGCTCACTCCGTTCTTCCTCGGCGCGGCCGTCGGCGGGATCGCCTCGGGCCGGGCGGTACCGGGCACGGAGGCCTCGGCCCACGCCTGGGCCAACCCCACCTCCATCCTCTTCGGACTGATCGCCATCGTGGCGACGGCGTTCCTCGGCGCCGTGTTCCTGGCCGGCGACGCCGCCCGTTACGGCGCGCCCGACCTGGTCGGCTACTTCCGGCGGCGGGCTCTGGGGAGCGTCGTCGCCCTCGCCGTCCTCGCGGCGGTCATGCTGACCGTCACCCGGAGCGATGCCCCGCACGTCTGGCACGGGCTCACTCACGGCGTCGGCCTCGGCCTCGTCATCCTGGCCGGAGTCTGTTCCCTCGCCACCGGTTGGCTGCTGCTGCGCCGGTCCGGAGTCTGGTCCCGGGTCACCGCCGTCGGCGTGGTCGCGGCGGCGGTCATCGCCTGGGGAGCCGCCCAACGCCCCTATCTCATCCCCACGTCGCTGACCGTGGCCGAGGGGGCCGGCGACCCCGGCAGCCTGCGCTGGACCGGCCTGGTCACCCTTGTCGCCGTGGTGCTCGTCTGCCCGGCCGTGGCCTTCCTGTACTGGCTGGACACCCACGGCGAACTCGAACCGCTCTCCGACACCGACCTGCGCCGCACCGAACCGGCTCGCGACGATCCGACTGAGCTGAACTGACCACGGTGCCACCGGCCGCTGGTTGCGGACCGCGGTGGCGCCCCGGCTTCCCGGCATGCTGCTCCCGCCTCGCCGCTCCCCTCCGGGCGGCACCGGGCAGACGTCAGCAGTACCGGCGGAGCGAGCCCTTGGCACCGGCGGGGCGGACCTCGCGGTCGCGCAGGGTGAGGGAGAGCCTCTTGCCCCAGGCGCGGCAGGCGGCCGTGAAGTCCTGCTTCCGGTATTCGATGACGAAGACCCGGTTGGCGTAGGCCTCCGCGAAGTCGGTGCATTCCTTGTAGCGGGTGCACTCCTCGACGACGGCGAAGTCGAAGCCGATACGGCCGCGTTGTGGCAGCAGGTCGGTGGTGTTCTTCTGGGCGATGGCCAGATGCCGCTGGTGGGCGCGGCGGGCCAGGAGCCGGGCGAAGGCCGCGGCGTGCCCGGCGGTGAGCCTGCCGTCGGAGCGCTCGTAGGAGTCGAGGTTGTCGGGCTCCACGGCGTCATAACCGGCCTTGGCGCAGCCGTCGATCCACGGGCCGACGATCTCCATGAGGGCCGCCCGCTTGGCGCTGGTCGAGATGTCGAGCAGCGGCTCGTCCCAGTCCTCGTCGATGACCGGGTCTCCGTGCTCGTCCCGCAGCAGCAGTCCGGGGTGGTCGTCCTCCCAGGAGCCGTCGTCGGGCTGTGCCTGGAAGGCATTCACGTAGCAGACGTTGTAGCGGCCGGGCGCCGGCCTGGCCGTACGGTCGCGGGAAACGGCCCGGACTCTGTCGGGCGGCGGATATGCGCCGCCGAGCTGATAGTCGAAGACGGCGTTCGCGGTCGGTGGCCGTACCGCGGTGGGGGCGGCGGGGGAGGGTGCCGAGGTCCCGGATCCGGCGGCGTGCCGGGGAGGTTCGGCGGAGCATGCCGTGCCGAGCGCCATGATCAGGACGAGGGCGCCGGCGGCGCGGGAGCGTAAAGAGTGCACGGGCGGAGCTTATGCGCGCACGCACGTACAGCCGGCGTGGAGGCCGCCGGCAGGGCCCGAAGGTGCCTCCCGGTCTGCGGGAGCCGAGAGGCACTGTGGTCGGCGGCCGTGATGCGGTTCCGTGCCAGGAGGCAGGGACCGCGCCCCCGTTCAGCTGCGCGACTTCGCCGTGGTCAGCGCTTGACCACGAACGCCTGGCCCTTCTTCGCCTCGGACGAGCAGGAGTTCTTCTCCGCGGCGGTCATCTTGCGGGTCTTGACGGTCACCGCGTTGCTCTGGCCGTCCGTCCCGTTGGGCGCGGGCCCGGTGACGGTGTCCGGCACGAACCAGTAGTAGTGCCCCCACTTCGGGCTGTCGTAGTGGGTCTGCCAGGTGCCGGAAACGGTCTGCATCACCTGTGCGCGGGAGATCCAGCCCACCTCGCCGGGCTTCACCGTCATGTTCAGCGAGCTGTTCTCGGTGTGCGAGCTCGACCAGGTGTGGCTGTAGGTCGCGGTCACACTGAGGTCGATCAGACCGGCGATCTTGCCGCCGGCGGTGACGGAGACCCCCGCCGAGTCCGTGGAGCCCACGGTGTCGGACCAGCCCATCGACTGGGTGGCGTCCGAGGTGCTGCAGTTGTACAGCGAGTTGGAGACCTGACGGAAGTCTCCGAGGTACGCCTTGCCAAGAGTCGGCTCGTTGAAGCTGCACTTCCCTTCACCGGAAGCGCAGTCGGCTATGAGCTGGTCCCGGGTGGGCTGGTCCTCCGCGGCGGCCGGCATGGTCATCGTGGCGACCAGCCCCAGAGACACCGTGGACAGCGCCAGCAGCCGGCTGCCGTGGCGGGTCATTCTGCTTTTTCTCATCGTGCTGTTACCTCTCGCCCAGCTTTGTGTAAGCGACGTGTCTGCGTGTGACGTTCGTCGCGTTACGTTTGAGACTGGTGTGAAATCTGTTTCAACTACACCAAGAATTAGTAAAGTTGTAGTTGATGTCGAAACAGAGTCTTTAAAGGGGTTGAAACGGAGGCGGCGTCAGGTCCGTACGCGTGCTCCGTTGAGCACGGTGTCGACGGTGCGCGCCACGAAGTCCTTCTCATCGAGCGGGAGTTGGCGCAGGGCGACCCGGACCCAGGCGGCTCCGGCCAGCAGATCCATCAGCAGCGTGGTGTCGGTGTCCGCCGGGAGCTCGCCGCGGGCGACGGCGCGGTCGAAGACGGGTTGCTCCAGCGCGATCCGGTCGGCGAAGAAGTTCTTTACGTGAACGGCCAGTTCGGGGCTCTGGGTGGCGGCGCCCAGCACGGAGACGGCGATATCGGAGGCCGGTCGCGTGGTGAGGAGGGTCATCACCGTGTGCAGCAGGGCCTCCAGATCCCCGGTGAGGCTGCCGGTGTCGGGAGGTGTGAAGTCGAGTTGGCGCGCGCCGATGAGCGCGGCACCCAGGAGCGCTCCCTTGGACGGCCACCAGCGGTAGATCGTGGTCTTGTTGACGCCGGACCGCTGGGCGACCCCCTCGATGGTCAGCCCCTCATAGCCCTTCTCCGCCAGTAGATCCAGCGTGGCATCGAAGATCTCCTGTGCCTTCCGTGGACCGCCGCTGCGCCGTGTTCCGTGCCGCTCCTCGCTCATGAGGGGAGGTTAGCAGCAAGAACAACGCAACGTTGCGTTGCATTTGGGGTACGGTGCCGGACATGGAGTCCAATGAAGCCGGGCTGCCCATCGTCTTCGTGCATGGCATGCGCGTGAGCGGCACGATGTGGCGACCCGTGATCCAAGCCCTCGGTGAGCGTCATCCCATAGCGGCGCCCGACCTGCCCGGCCACGGCACACGGCGCGGGGAACCGTTCACCCTGCCCGGCGCCGTGGAGGCGGTCAGCGACGCGGTGGACCAACTCGGCGGCCGTGCACTGCTGGTGGGACTGTCCCTGGGCGGCTATGTCGCCGTCGCCACCGCCGGCGCCCACCCGGACCGTGTCCTCGGCCTGATGGCCATGGGGTGTACGGCGTTGCCGCGCGGGGCGTTCGGCGCCGTCTACCGGGCAGCCGGCCGGCTGGCGGCCAGGCACCCCGAGGAGTTCAACCGCCTCAGCGCCTTCGCGTTCCGCCGCGCGCTGCCCCGGCCCCAGGCGGACGCCATGCTCGCGGGCGGGCTGAGCTCCGAGGCCGTGCCGGGCATCGTCGAGGCCGTGCGGGAGATGGACCCCCTGGCGTCACTCGCCGCGTATCCCGGCCCGGTCTGGCTGGTGAACGGCGAACGCGACCACTTCCGCTGCCATGAACGCCGCTTCCTCAACGCCTGTCGCGACGGCCGCCTCACTGTCCGCCCGAGGTGCGGGCACATCACCAGCCTCACCGATACGGCAGAGCTCACTCGGCACGTGCGGGATGCCGCCGCGGCCATCACGGCCCGGACGCACGGGTCGGCGCCCCAGGGGGGCCAGCGATGACCGGCCGGGTGTGGAGCGTGGAGGAATCCCTGGAGGTCCCGGCCCCGCCACGGGCCGTCTACGCGGCGCTCGCCGACGTCCGGCGGATGGCGGAGTGGAGCCCGGAAGTCATCTGGGTGTGGCCCCGCGGAGACCGCTTCGTGGGGGTCAACCGCAAGGCCTGCTGGGTCTGGTTCGCCACCTGTCGGATCGTCACCGCCGCCCCCGGCCGCGAATTCGCCTTCGACAACACCACCTTCGGTCTGCCCGTGGCGCGCTGGGGCTACCGGCTGACCCCGACCGAGCGGGGCACTCTGGTCACCGAGTACTGGATCGACCGCCGCCGCAGTGGGTGGCGTCGCCGGCTCGCCGAGCTGCTGGGCCTGGTCTTCACCGGCACCCCGCCCGCCCGGCGCGCAGCCCACAACCGCGCCAGCATGCGCACGACGCTCCGCCGGCTGAGCGCCGCGTGTGAACGGGCCGACTGAATCGGCGAACCTCCCGGGCGCGTGGAGGGGGCGGGACAGGTCACCCGCCCCCGTGCGAAAACGGACTGATCAACGGGTGGGCAAATGGGTATGAATCACCCAGCCCCCTACGTCCGAATCCCCATCGGAAGAGACGTTCCAGCCGCAAAGCACAAGGTCTGTCCCCCCTTCCGCTTTTGCTGCACGGCGCGGTACTTCTGTGGGCAGTGCGCACTGACCGCACCTTCCGACACCTACCCTGACCAGGAAGGACGGACCTGTCATGAGTAACGACCTGTCACCCGAGGCGGCACCGGGGGAGCGGACCGGCGAGGGCTGGTTCGTCGATGCGCGCTGCACCAACTGTGACGTGGCCCGGCAGCTGGCCCCCGACGTCATCCGGGAACAGGACGGGCGGGCGGAGGTGATCCGGCAGCCCCAAAACGAGTCCGAGCAACGGCAGTTGTACGCAGCCGCCTTCGCCTGCCATACCCGGTCCATCCGCCACCCCGCGCACCACCTCACCCCCGACCTCGACCCCTTCCCCCTCGCCCTCGATGACACCGTCCAGCTCTGCGGCCACAACTCCCGCCACACGGCGGGGGCCAACGCCTACCTGCTGCGCCGGCCCGACGGCAGCACGATGATGATCGACACCCCGCGATGGAGCGACGAACTCGCCACCCGTTACGAGGCGTTGGGCCCCGTCACCGACGTACTGCTCACCCACCGGGACCATGCCGCGCACGGCCGCCGCTACGCCGACCGGTTCCGGGCCCGGCTTTGGATCCACGAGGGCGATCTCGACGCCGCTCCGGACGCGGACCACGTCATCGGGGGCACCGACCCGGTCGAGATCGGCGCGGGAGTCACCGCGTATCCGCTGCCCGGCCATACCCGCGGCAGCGTGCTCTACCTCGCCGATGGGAGGTACTGCTTCAGCGGCGACAGTTTCTACTGGTCGCGCACCACCGCCGACCTGGAGGTGGCGGCCAGTGTCACCTGGTACTCGATCACGGAGCTGGCGGCTTCCCTGGCCCGGACGGCGCCTCGGCTGCGCTTCGAGTGGGTGCTGCCCGGCCACGGCGACCGCAAGCGGCTCCCGGCCGAGGAGATGGCCCGCCGCCTGGAGCAGCTGACGGCCCGCACCCGCACCCTTCAGCCGCAGCCCATCGACTTCACCGCCGTGCGCTGGTGAAGGGCCCCGGGCCGGGGGAACCCGGTATGGGCGGGCCGCCGACCACACCAGGACCGGCGATCCGCCCGTACGGTGTCCCGGTTCACCAGGCCCGGGTGGCCACCACCAGTCGGCACCGGGGGCTGCCGTCGGGGCGGCGGCCGAGCTCCGGGAGAGCCTGAAGCCGCACGTCGAAACCGGCCTGGATCAGCTCTGCGCGCACCTCGGCGAGCCGGAACGTGCGGTAGTACATGACGAATTCCGGGCGCCACAGCGCGTTGCGCACCCGCATCACCGCGTCGAAGGCCAGCAGCGTCCAGTAGCCGGCCGACCCCGGCCGGGCAGGGGCCCCGATCGGGAACACGAACCGGCCGCCGGGGCGCAGCACCGAGTGGACCTGCGCGAACAGCTCCGGCCGCTCCCGGGGCAGGAAGTGCCCGAACGCGCCGAAGCTCACCGCGAGATCGAAGACCGGCTCGAAGGGGAGGGCCCGGGCATCCGCGCGCACCCACTCGACCCGGGGTGCGGCCGCGGTCACCCGTTCACGGGTCCGGGCCACGGAGAGCATCCCCGCACTGATGTCGACACCGGTGACCCGCTCCCGGCAGACCTGCCGCAGGACATCCATGCCCGCGCCCGTTCCGCAGCACAGATCGAGGCCGCTGTCGAACGGCCCGAGCTCGTGCAGCGCCCGTGACACCGGTGTCAGCACCCGGTCCGGGGTCCGGAACGGAGTGTGGTCGAACTTCGGGGCGAGCAGGTCATAGCCCCGCTCGACGGAGGACAGCGCCTGGACGGCGAGTTCACGGAAGGTGGGTCCCTGAGGTGCGAACATCGCCCCCAGCATAGATCCGATACACACTTCACCGCATCGGCCGCGCCCCGTGGTGGTACTGTGCCGGAGAGACGCACTTGTGCTCGCCGTATTTCCGGCGCCGGTGTCTCTCTTCCTCCCTCGCGGAGTGTATTTCCCTCGCCTTTGCGCCCGTCGTTTCCGGGCCGGCGAGCTGACACCACTGTTCGGCACCCGCAGTCCAGCGATGCCGCAGCTTCTCTCTCCGGCCGCGGGCCGTCCGGCCCGCCCGTGGGGCGTGATCTCACCGCCCTCCCTTGCCGGTTCCCTCCCATCTGCCGTGTACCGACGTCCCGAGAGGACCCCCGTGACCAGGAGCACTCAACTCCGCACGCCCACCACTGCCCCGTCCGCCACCACCGCCACCTCCCGCACCCCCGCACAGCCTGCTGCCGCGCCCACGAAACCCGTCGTCACGGCAGCCGGGATCCTGGACCTCGTCAACGGACGGCAGGAATCCGGGTTTCTCCGCGCGGAGGGCTGCCGTGCCTCGTCCCACGATGTCCGGGTGCCCGCCGCGCTGATCCGTGCGGCGGGCCTGCGCCCCGGCGACTTCGTCGTCGGGGTCTGCGACCGGCCACGTTTGCTCGCCCGGGTCGAAACGATCAACGGGCACCGGCCGGGCGACGTGCGCGGCCGGCCGCACTTCCGCGACCTCACACCGCTGCACCCTCGGCACCGCATCCGCCTGGAAAGCGCCACCGGCGGACCGGCACCGCGCATCGTCGACCTGCTGACGCCGATCGGGAAGGGACAGCGCGGGCTGATCGTGGCACCACCGAAGACCGGGAAAACCGTGCTGCTGCAACAGCTCGCGGCCGCCGTCGCCGCGAACCATCCCGAGTGCCGGCTGATGGTCGTGCTGATCGACGAACGGCCGGAAGAAGTCACCGAGATGCGCCGCTCGGTGCGCGGCGAGGTGCTCGCCTCCACCTTCGACCGTCCGGCCAAGGAACATATCGCCCTCGCCGAACTGGCCGTGGAACGCGCCAAACGACTCGTCGAGCAGAGACAGGACGTGGTCATCCTTCTCGACTCCCTCACCCGGCTGTGCCGGGCTCACAACAACGCCGCCACATCCGGTGGCCGCACGCTGAGCGGAGGCGTCGACGCCGCCGCGCTGCACGGCCCCAAGCGGCTCTTCGGTGCGGCGCGGCTCGCCCAGGAGGGCGGTTCGCTGACCCTGCTCGCCACCGCCCTGGTGGAGACCGGCTCCCGCGCCGACGACTACTACTTCGAGGAGTTGAAGAGCACCGGAAACATGGAGCTGCGGCTGGACCGGGTGCTCGCGGGCAAGCGGGTCTATCCGGCGGTCAATGCCGTCGCCTCCGGCACCCGCCGCGAGGAACTGCTGCTCACCCCGGCCGAGTTGGCGGCGACCCGCCGCCTGCGCCGCGCCCTCCAGGCCGGCGACGGACCGGCACATATGCAGTCCCTGCTGGAGAAGGTCCGGCGTACGCCCGACAACGCGACGCTTCTGCGGCAGCTACAGCACACCGCCCCCGGTGTCTGACCGCCGCGTCTCCATGTCGTTCCGCTCATGGGAAGTGGCCCCCGGAGAGATGTCCGAGGGCCACTTCGGCCGGCGCCGGCCGAGCCGGTTGCGCGTCCGGAACGGTCGTGCGCCGCCCCGGTGTCAGCCGGTCAGCAGGGGGTGCCGAAGACGGGGTTGAACGCCCCGATGACGCTGACGGTGTTGCCGCAGACCTGGACCGGAATCTGGACCGGGATCTGGATGTTGTTGCCGGACACCACCCCTGGTGAGTCGAGAGCGGCACCCCCGGCGCCGCTGTCGGCGCCGGCGGCACCCGCCCCGCCGAGAACGACGGCGCAGGCGCCCGCGGTTACCAGAGCACTCTTGATCCGGTGAGCCATCGGTCGGTCTCCTAACTGGTGGAGGAACTGCGGCTCATGGCGATGCGGTCCGGTTGACCACACTGCGCCACGGCTGTGAGCCGCCCGTGCACAAGGCTGTCGTTCCCCACCGGTTCCCGCTCCAGAGACACCGGGCCTGAAGAGCAGACTTTTAGGTGATATGGCCTTCCGTGTTGACGTTCCGACGGCCGGCCCGCCGCCGTGTCAGGTGCGGTCCGCGGGCAGCAGATGGGCGCCGGTCCGGTCGGTGCTCGAACACAGGGAGCAGACCATCGCGCCATGGTTGTGGCAGGCGGTGAGGTCCGGGCGCTCGAAGTCCTGTCGGCACACATGGCACGGGAACGTCGTCGAGCTGGGGTTGCCGTCCTGGTCCAGCAGCGGAGCGTCGATCCCGTCGGAGGTGCGCCGCAGGTAGAACCTCCCCCGGGTCAGGACCGCCATCAGCGGGGTGACCACGAAGGCGATCACCGCCGCCGCGACCGGGGAGTACGGCTGAAGCGTGTCACCCAGGGCATGGAAATACAGGGCGATGGACAGTCCGGACGCGGCGACGAAGGCCACCACGCCCACGGGGTTGACCGCGTACAGCATGCCGCGGCGGAACTCGGGGGCGTGCGGGGAGAGTTTCAGCAGGTACTTGTTGACGATGATGTCGGTGGCCACGGTCACGATCCAGGCGATGGCGCAGTTGGCATAGAACCCCAGGATGTTGTTGAGGAAGCTGAACATGTCCGCTTCCATCAGGATCAGCGCGAAGGCCAGGTTGGCGAGCACGAACACCATCCGGCCCGGGTAGCGCTTGGTGACCCGGGTGAAGGAGTTCGTCCAGGCCAGCGAACCGGAGTAGGCGTTGGTGACGTTGATCTTTATCTGGCTGATCACGACCAGCGCCACGGCCAGCGGGATGACCAGCCAGGACGGCATCATCGCGGCGAAGGCGCCGGTGAACTGCTGAATGGGTTCGGTGGCCGAGGCCGCGCCCACCTCGGCGAGGATGTAGACGGCCAGGAAGACCCCGATGGCCTGCTTGAGGGCGCCGAGCACCACCCACCCGGGGCCGGCCATCACCACCGCCGTCCACCAGGCCCGCTTGTTCCGCTCGGTCTTGGGCGGCATGAAGCGCAGATAGTCGACCTGCTCACCGATCTGCGCGATCAGCGACAGACACACGCCCGCACCCAGCAGCACCGAGGCCGTATTGACGCCACCGCCGCCCTGCGCGCCCGTATACGAGAGGAAGGTGTGCACCGTACCGGGGGCGGTGGCGACCAGGTAGACGAGCGGGCCCACCATCAGCAGCAGCCAGATCGGGGTCGTCCAGACCTGAAGCTTGCTGAGTGCCTTCATCCCGTAGATGACCAGCGGGATCACCATGAACGTCGAGATCACATAGCCCAGCCACAGGGGCAGGCCGAAGCCCAGCTTCAGGCCCTGGGCCATGATCGAGCCTTCGAGGGCGAAGAAGATGAAGGTGAAACTGGCGAAGATGACGCTCGTCAGCACCGACCCGTAGTAGCCGAAGCCGGAGCCCCGGGTGATCAGGTCCAGGTCGATGTTGTAGCGCGCCCCGTAGTAGGCGAGCGGGAAGCCGGTGACGAAGATGACCACCGCGGCGACGAGGATCGCGGCCAGCGCGTTCCCGGTGCCATGGGTGAGCCCGATCCCCGCACCGATCGAGAAGTCGGCCATATACGCGATACCGCCGAGCGCCGTCGTCGCCACCACCATCGGCGTCCACCGGCGGTAACTGCGCGGGGCGAAGCGGAGGGTGTAGTCCTCCAGGGTCTCGTTCGCCGCCGTGTCGGCAGGCGCGGGAGCCTCGACGGACGCGGGGGCCTCGACGGGCGCCTCAGCGTGCGGGGGCCGCCGGCCGCTGTCAGGGTCTGTCACACGTGGCGCGACACTCATGCCGGACCTCCTGAAGGTGCGTGGGGAATGCGGTGCCCTGTCTCGCCCATGGCGCGGGCGGCCGTGTCCCGCGCGACGGCGTTGGCGGAGCGGGAGCGTGGTGCGGCGTGCGCACGCGCCGGCGGGCGAAGGGCGGCGGCCGTGCACGGCGCATCGGGCCGGTGCCCATGGCAGGGACATTAGGCAGCACGTGTTTCCCGCAGCGACTTCCCAGATGAACCCGACGTTTCCGCCGTGGCTCCGGTCGCGGAGCGGGTAAGGATGAAGACCCGCACTCAGCCCGCAGGAGCCACCATGACAGCGGACCGCCACGGACATCTGATGAGTGACACCGGCCCCGAGGCCCTGGCCTCTTACGAACAGGCCCTGGACGACCTGCTGTTCTTCCGGCCGCGGGTCGCGGAGGCCGCACAGGGCGTACTGGCCGCGGCGCCGCGGTCGGTGATGGGGCAGACGCTGGCCGCGTATCTGGGCGTACTGGGTACCGAGGAGAAGGACGCCGCCGCGGCACGTGACGGCTTCGCCAACTTCCGCTCCGGTCTGGACACGGCCGGTGTGACGCCTCGGGAGCGGATGCATCTCGCGGCCGCAACGGCCTGGCTGGACGGCGATCTGCACGGTGCCGGCCGAATCCTCGGTGACCTCACCATCGCCTATCCGCGCGATGCGCTGGCCCTCTTCGCCGGGCATCAGCACGACTTCCTCACCGGGGACGCCGCGCGCCTGCGGGACCGCGTCGGCGGCGCCCTGGACGCCTGGGACGAGGACGACCCGCACCATGGGCCGCTGCTCGGCATGTACGCGTTCGGCCTGGAGGAGTCGGGCCATTACGAACGTGCCGAGGAGGTCGGTCTGGCGGCCCTGGAGCGGCATCCGGGCGATGTGTGGGGCATTCACGGTGTGGTGCACACCTACGAGATGCGCGGGCGCTTCACGGACGGCATCCGCTTTCTCGACGCCCGGACCGATAACTGGTCACAGGCCAGCCTGCTCACGGTCCACAACTGGTGGCACTACGCCCTCTTCACACTGGAGGCCGGTGACACCGCCCGGGTACTGGAGATCTATGACGCGGCGCTGCACCACGAAGGGTCGGCGGCGGTGGCGATGGAACTGCTCGATGCCGCAGCCCTGTTGTGGCGGCTGTATCTGGCAGAGGACGACCAGAGCGCGCGGTGGGCCCGGCTCGCCGACGCCTGGGAGAGCCGCCACGACGGCCCCCATTACGCTTTCAACGACGCACACGCGGTGATGGCCTATGTAGGAGCGGGCCGTGTCGCCCAGGCGCAGCGCCTCGTCCACGACCGGGAACACTGGGTGGCGACGGAGCCCAGCGGGTCGAACCGCGCCATGACGGCCCAGATCGGACTGCCCGTCTGCCGCGCCCTGATCGCCTACGGACAGCACGACTACGGCCGGGCCACCGATCTGCTGCTGCCCGTCCGGCACCGGCTGCACCAGTTCGGCGGCAGCCACGCCCAGCGGGACGCGATCCAGCGGACCCTCGTCGAGGCGGCCCTCCGTGCCCGCCGTACGCAGCTGGCCCGTACGCTGCTCAGCGAACGTATCCAACTGCGCCCGATCTGCCCGTACAACTGGTCGGCCAAGGCCCGGCTGGAGGAGCAGCTCGGCGACCCGGTACGCGCCGCGGCCGCCCGCGAGCGCGCCGCCGCACAGGCGGCGACCTGAGCTGCGGTGGGACGCCCATGGGCGCACCACGCGCAGCGGTGCGCCCTGGACAATCCGGGCCCGCGCCGCCTGCGCCAGGAGTGGTACGGCCGTGCGCGGGCGTACGCGCATCCGGCGCCGCCGAGGCGTGACCCGTCCTCCCATCGGCTGTTAAGTCGGTTATGGATACTTCTCGTTCGGTCAGACGAGCAGTCATCGGCGCGGTCACCGCACTGCTGGTCCTCGCCCTCACCGCCCTGGCGGGCCCCACAGCCACCGCCGACAGCCACCGGCCACCGGCCGCGGACCCCGCCGCGATCCGTGACTGGAACGTCATCGCCACCGACACCATCAGCGCCAACCTCGGCCCCACCCGCCCCTCCGGACAGGTCGTCATCTGGCACGGGTTCGTCTCGGCCGCCGTCTACAACGCCGTGGTCGGCATCCAGCGCACCTACGCCCCGTACAAGTGGCGGGCCCGTGGCCCCGTCACCGCCTCACCCGAGGCGGCGGCCGTGACCGCCGCCCATCGCGTACTGGTCACCTACTTCCCGGCCTCCCAGGCCTCGCTCGATGCCGCGTACGCCGGTTCGCTCGCGAAGATCCCCGACGGCCGGGCGAAGCGGCAGGGCGTGGCCTTCGGGGAGCGTGCCGCCGGCCACCTCATCGCGCTGCGTGAGGACGACGGCCGGTTCGCACCGGTGGAGTTCACCGCGGCGCCCGCGCCCGGTGTCTGGCGGCCCACCCCGCCGGCCCATCAGCCCTTCATCGACCCCTGGCTCGCCGTATTGCGTCCCCTGCTGCTCACCTCTCCGGCCCAGTTCCGTCCCGGGGGGCCGCCCGCGCTGTCCTCGGCCCGCTATGCCCGGGACGTGAACGAGGTGAAGACGATGGGGGCGAAGACCGGTTCGGCGCGCACCGCGCAGCAGACCGCCACCGCCCTGTTCTTCGGGGGCAATCTGGCGGCGCAGTTCCAAGCGGCGTTCCGGGACCACACGGCCCGGCACCACCTGGACATCGCGGACACGGCACGGCTGTTCGCCGCGGCGAACGCGTCGGCAACCGACGCCGTCGTCACCGCATGGGACGCCAAGCTCCACTACGGATTCTGGCGTCCGATCACCGCCATCCAGCTGGCCGACACCGACGGCAATCCCGCGACCGACGCCGACCCGCAGTGGCAGCCGCTGCTCGTCACACCACCGCACCCCGACTACCTCAGCGGCCACACCACGGTCGCCGGCGCCGTGACCCGGACCCTGACCGGGATCCTCGGCACCACTCACCTCGACCTCAACGTCCCCTCCGAGATCACCGGCACCACCCGCCACTATGACGAGGCCGACCAGCTCAACGAGGACATGATCAACGCCCGTGTCTGGGCCGGGATCCACTTCCGCACCGCGGACGTCGTCGGATGCCAGACCGGCAGCCGCATCGGCGTCTGGGCCCTCACCCACTACTTCCGCCCGCTGCGCTCGGCAGGTCTGCACGCCGTGCCACCGGCCCGGCCGAACTGTCCGAGTGACAGCGCGAGTTGACCGGATCGCCGGCGCTCGCCGATCTCCGGACGCGGGGGCCAGGGCCGACCGGCCTGCACGTGCCCGGCCGGTCGGCGAGCGAAGCGGCAAGGCCCGTCAGTGACGGCCCGCGGGAATCCTCGTGCCGTCGGCTGCCGGTGCGGGGGACGGTTCGGTGGGCGGCGCGGTGAACTCCGGGTCGGGTTCGAGGAATCGGATCGCGACCGCGGTGGCGAGATGCAGCAGGGCGAAGATCCAGGCGATGCCCTGCACACCGACCGGCCCCAGGGCGACGGCGACGACGGCCGGCCCGGCGAAGGTGCTCGCGCCGGCCCCCAGATTGAGTGCCGACATGGCCTGGCCCTTGTGGCGCGGTGCCAGTGCGGGCACCAGTGCCGAGATCGGGACGTAGCCGGCGAGGGCGATGCCGTAGAGGGCGGCGGCGACCGCGCAGGCGACGAAGTGCGGGCCGGCCAGGACCGGGACGTAATACAGCGCCAGACAGGTCACCGCGCAGGCCACCGCGCCGAACCAGGTCATGGTGCGCTGCCAGCCGAGCCGGTCGCCGACGGCTCCGAAGAACAGGTTGGCGAAGATGTTCGCGGCGAACATCACGCTGAGCAGACGCAGCCAGGCCGAGGTGCTGAAGCCGACCGTCTCGGTGAAGAAGAACGGCAGGCAGACCAGGAAGCCGAACTGTGAGCCGGTGCTGAAGACGCGCACCGCGGCGCCGACGGCCACCCGTGGGCGGCGCCGCATGATCGAGACGCTGCCCGCCAGCGTCCTCAGCGGATTCCCGTCGTCCGGGGCGAGACCGGAGCGGCCGGTGGGCTCGCGCACCAGCAGCAGGGCGACCAGACCGCCGAGCGTCACGAGGCCGAGCGCGAGCCACAACGTCCGGTAGGAGCCGGCCAGCGGGATCGTGGCGCTGGCGACCAGTGAGCCGAGGGTCGGCAGCCCGCCGGTGAAGGCGAACCAGTACCAGCCGACCGCCGTTCCCAGCCGCTGCGGTGGGGTCGCCGCGGTGACCCAGACCAGGAAGCCGTAGGCGAACAAGGGGTAACCGAAGCCGCGTAGCCCGTACAGGAGCAGTAGCAGCGGATAGTTCATGGTGGGCAGTGCCACCGTCAGCAGGAGCACCTGGAAGACGAGCCAGATGGCGAAGCCGGCGGTCATCACCCGCCGTGGCCCCCACAGGTCGGACAGCGCTCCCGAGAGCCAGGCGCCGATGGCGACCGTGACCCCGTAGACGGTGATGACCACCGCCGCATCGGCCTTGGCCAGACCTTGGTCGGCCAGGTACTTCGAGAAGAAGCCGGTCTCCACCCCGTCACCTGTCATGAACAGCAGGACTCCGACGAAACCCCAGGTCAGGGCGGGAGGTATGCCCAGGCGGGCGGAGCCGGAGCGACTGCGGCCGGCCGGCGGGGGGCCGGTGTGCGGTGTCCGTATCGGCCGGCGGCGGACGGAGCTGCTCATGGGCTCTCCAAGGGAGCTTTACCAGGGGGACGGGGGAGGGTGCACCGATGTGCCGTGCAGACGGTGGGCCGGCGCAAGTCTTCTCGTATTTTGTGAGAAGTCAAGGCTCCTCTGATAGAAAAAGAGGCGGTACGGTGCTGAAGCCAAGGGGCGACGCGGCAGCCCGCCGGTCCAGCGCCGGATCGCGCGACGTCCCCCACACATCGCCACACCCCGAGGGAGCCGTGAGCCCGTCATGACCGCCACATCCGGGATTCCCACCACCATGCGCGCCGCCGTCCTGCACGGACCCGGGCAGCTGAGCCTCGCCGAACGCCCTGTCCCCGAGCCCGGCCCGGGAGAGGTCCTGGTCCGTGTCGAGGCGGTCGGCACCTGCGGCTCGGATGTGCACTACTACCGGCACGGACGCATTGGCGACTTCGTCGTACGGGAGCCGCTCGTCCTCGGACACGAGGCGGCCGGTACGGTCGTCGCCTGCGGGCCGGGCGCCGACACCCGCCGGATGGGCCGGCGCGTCTCCATCGAGCCCGGCACCCCCTGCGGCAGCTGCGGTGAATGCCGTCCGGGCCGCTACAACCTCTGCCCGGACATGCGCTTCCTCGCCACGCCGCCGGTGGACGGCGCCTTCTGCGAATACCTGGCCGTCCGCCAGGACTTCGCGCACGAGGTCCCCGACTGCCTGACCATCGAGGACGCCGCACTGCTGGAGCCGCTGTCGGTGGCCGTGTGGGCCTGCCGCAAGGCCCGGGTCGCACCCGGCGACCGTGTCCTGATCACCGGTGCGGGACCCATCGGCCTGGTGACCGCCCAGACGGCTCGGGCCTTCGGCGCACGGGAGGTCATGGTCACCGACGTCCTCCCGCACCGCCTCGCCCTCGCCCGCGCCGCCGGCGCCACCGCCCTGGACGTCTCGGCCACCCCGCTGCGCGACGCCGGCTACACCCCCACCGTCCTCCTGGAGTGCTCCGGCGTCCCCGCGGTGAGCGGCGAGGCGATCCGTACGGTGGGCCGGGCCGGCCGGGTGGTCCTCGTCGGCATGGGCGGGGACGAGATCCCGCTCCCGCTGAGCCGGGTGCAGAACCGCGAACTGGAACTGACCGGCACCTTCCGCTACGCCCACACCTGGCCCACCGCGACGGCCCTGGTGGCGTCGGGTGCGGTCCGGCTCGACTCCCTGGTCTCGCACGGTTACGGTCTTGCCGAGGCCGAGAGCGCACTGACCGTCGCCACCCACGACGCGAGCGCCGTGAAGGCCGTCATCTACCCGCAGCGGTAGCCGCTGCCGCTGTCCGACCTGAAAGGGGCGGCCCCGATGGCTTCCACACGGTCGTCGCTGGCCGAGGTCGACCGGCGACGGCAGGACGTACTGGCCCATGTCGTCGAACACGGCGAAGTCCGCATCGACGAACTGGCCAGACACTTCGGGGTCAGCCTCGCGACCATGCACCGCGATCTGGACCAGCTCGCCGAACGCCGGCTGCTGCGCAAGGAACGCGGCCGGGCCGCGCCCTTTCCGAGCCTCACCATGGAGACCGCCACCCGCTTCCGCATCGGCGTGAATCATCCGGTGAAGGAAGCGCTGTGCGCCGCCGTCGCCGACGAGATCCGGCCCGGCAGCACCGTCGTGCTGGACGATTCGACCACGGTCTTCCCGCTCGCGGCCCGGATCGCCCGGACCGAGGCGGTCACCGTGGTCACCAACTCCCTCGGTGTGGCCCGGCTGTTCGATGAGACGCCGGGCACCGACGTGACGCTCCTGGGCGGTCGCTACCGCGGCGAATTCGGCTCCTGCGTCGGCCCGGACGTACTGCGCGGTCTCGGCCGGATCCGCGCCGACCTCGCGGTGATGTCGGCGGTGTCCGTGCTCGGCGGCCGCCTCTTCCACCCGATCCGTGAGTACGCCGAGATCAAGGAAGGCATGCTGGAGTGCGCGCAGCGGTCGCTGCTCCTGGTGGACCACAGCAAGTTCGGCAAGACCGCGACGCACGCCTACGGCGACATCGGCGACTACGACCGTGTCGTCACCGATCGCGGCACCCCGGCAGAGGAGTTGACCGCACTGCATCGCAGCGGGGTGACCGTCGACGTGGTCGACGTCTGACTGATGTGACTCCGGGGCGGGGCGCATCTCCGCGGCGGACGGCCCCTGCGGCCGGTGGGCACCTCCGTTGCGGCGGCGCAATCCGACTGACGGGCGCCCGGTGCCAGTACCTCCGCTTTCGCGACAACATGGCTCCTCCGTCGGCCAAATGCGGACCGGCGCACAACGTCCCCGCCCCTGCGCCCGTCCTACCGCACGCATCTGTACACAGGCTCTTCTCAGGAGGTAAGTGATGCGACGGTTGGGGACAGTGGCCGCGGCGTTCGTGCTGGCGGGCGTCGGGGTGGCGGGCACGGCCGGGGTGGCCGGGGCCGCGACCGGCCCGGTGGGTGAAGCCGCCCCGGCCACGGCCTGTTCGACCGTCTGGGGCAGTGGCAACAAGTCGGCCACGGACGCGAACGCGATGCCGCTGAAGAACGTCAAGACCAGCCGGAACGCCTGCTACGACCGCATGGTCTTCGACATCGGCGGAGCGGGCGGCAAGGTCGGCTACCACGTCGGGTATGTCGACGCGTTCCACCAGGACGGCTCGGGCGAGAAGATACCGGTCAAGGGCGGCGCCATCCTTGAGGTCTTTGTGTCCGCGCCCAGCCATGACCCGGCGACCGGTAAGCAGACCTACGCCGGGACGGCCGGCAAGCCGCTGCCGGGGGTGAACCTCGCCGGATACCGCACGTTCAAGGACACCAAGTTCGGGGCGAGCTTCGAGGGGCAGACCCAGGTCGGCCTGGGCGTGCGCGCCAAGCTGCCGTTCCGGGTGCAGCAGTCCGGTCACGAGCTGATCGTGGATGTCGCGCACACCTGGTGATCCGGCGCACCCCGAAGGGCCGTCCGGTGCCGCTGCGCTGAAAAGCGGGAGCTGACACCGGCGGCTCCGAGGGGAGCTCCTGCCGGACAAAAAGAAATACCCCGGACCGAGTTGACGGCCGGGGTATTTCTTTGGGTATATTGAGAGCTTCTGTGTTTTGGAGAATTCAAACCAAAAACTCACCCTACATACCGAACTGTATCCGAGCGGAGCTGAATTGTCAAACGAGGAATGGCAGCACGAGCAGGAATTCATCGATCTGCTCTATGACCGCCTCACCGAACTACGGGACCTGGCCGAGACGGCGGTGCACACCGCCGTCCAGTCGCCGGAAGGCAACCACGCCCAGATGCGGCTGGAGCGCAATGTCCTGGTGGCTGAACAGTCCGGTCTGCTGGCCGCCTTCAATGCCGGGGAAAATGGCCTGTGTTTCGGTCGGCTGGCATTCCGCGACGGCCGCGATCACCACATCGGCCGGATCGGTATCCGGCGCGACGACCCGGACCGTACCCCGCTCGTCATCGACTGGCGGGCCGAGGTCGCCCGCCCGTTCTACCTCGCCACCGGTCACACACCGATGGGGCTGCGCCGCCGGCGGCACATCACCACCGAGGGCCGGCGGGTCACCGGGCTGCATGACGAGATCATGGACCTCGCCGACGCCGTACGGACCGGGCACGAGGGCACCGACGGGGACACGGTGCTGCTGGCAGCGCTGGACGCCGCGCGCACCGGACGGATGCATGACATCGTGCAGACCATCCAGGCCGAGCAGGACGCCATCATCCGCGCCCCGCACCACGGCGTCCTCGTCGTGGAGGGCGGCCCCGGCACCGGCAAGACCGTCGTCGCCCTGCACCGCGCCGCCTATCTGCTCTATGCGCACCGTGAACAGCTGGCCCGGCGTGCCGTGCTGATCGTCGGGCCGAACCCGGCGTTCCTCAGCTACATCGCGGAGGTGCTGCCCTCGCTCGGCGAGACCGGAGTGCTGCTCGCCACGCCCGGCGAACTCTTCCCGGGGGTCACCGCGACCGGGACCGACACCCCCGAAGCCGCCGAGGTCAAGGGCCGTGCGGCGATGGCCGACGCGCTCGCCGCGGCGGTCCGGGACCGGCAGGCCCTGCCCGACTCCGTGATCGTGATCGACCATGAGGACGGCGAACTGCGGCTGGATGCGGGCATGGCACAAGAGGCGCGGCGCCGGGCACGGGAGACCAGGCTGCCGCACAATCTGGCCCGCCCGCACTTCGCCTTCCGCGTCATCGACGCGCTCACCGGGCAACTGGTCGACCGGATCGGTGCGGACCCCTTCGGCGGGCCGAACTTCCTCGGCCCGGACGACATCGCCCAGCTGGGCAAGGCCATCGCCACCAGCGCCGAAGTGCACGGCGCCATCGACGAGTTGTGGCCCGAGCTCACCCCTGAACAGCTGGTTGCCGACTTCCTCGCCGAGCCCGTCCACCTGCCGGACGCCGATGCGGACGCCATCCGACGGGTGGACGGGGAGTGGACCCCGGCGGACGTGCCGCTGCTGGACGAGGCGGCCGAACTCCTCGGAGAGGACTCCTCGGCGGCCCGTGCCGCCGCCGAGGCGGAGCGCCAGGAGCTGATCGACTACGCCCAGGGCGTGCTCGACCTCTCCTACGGCTCCCGCACCCAGGAGTTCGAGGACCGCGACGACGAGGAGTCGGAGGTGCTGGCGGCGCACGACCTGGTGGACGCGGAGTTGCTCGCCGACCGGCACGAAGAGGCCGACCACCGCAGCGCCGCCGAACGCGCCGCGGCCGACCGGACCTGGGCGTTCGGCCACATCATCGTGGACGAGGCACAGGAACTGTCCGTGATGATGTGGCGGTTGCTGATGCGCCGTTGCCCGACCCGTTCGATGACACTGGTCGGCGATCCGGCGCAGACCGCCGAGCCCGGCGGCTGTGGCTCCTGGGAGACGATCCTCGCGCCGTATGTGGGCGACCGCTGGGAGCACGTCAGGCTCGGCGTCAACTACCGTACGCCGACCGAGATCATGGAGGTCGCGGCGCAGGTGCCCCGGTCCGCCGATCCGTCCTTCGCGCCGCCGCGCTCGATCCGCTCCACCGGGGTGCGCCCATGGGCGCACCGTACGGACGACATCCCGCGCGTGGCTGCCGGGGCGGTCGCACGGGAGAGCCACCAGGACGGCCGCCTCGCGGTGATCGCCCCGCCCGCCCACCACGAGGCGCTGGCCGCCGCCCTCCCGGACGCCTCCGCCGGACCTTCCCCGGACCTGACCCGTCCGGTGGTGCTGCTCGGCCCCCGGCAGGCCAAGGGCCTGGAATTCGACTCCGTGATCGTGGTGGAACCGGCGGAGCTCGGTGCGAGCGATCTGTACGTCGCGCTCACCCGGGCGACACAACGACTGGGCGTGATCCACACCGGGGCACTGCCGGTCGGGTTGGAGACCCTGGCCGCAACCGGCTCCCCGACCCCGTCGGCTCCCTGACGGAACGGCCCGGACGGTCTCATCCCCGCTCGGCGGCCCGCCAGTCTCCGGCGGCGATCCGGTACAGCACGCTCCGGCGCAGCGGGCCGTCGGGCACATCGGGATCGTCGAAGTCGTCGGCGGGGTTGCGGGTCATGCCGAGGCGGCGCATCACCGCCTGTGAGCGGTGGTTGGTGGTCGGCGTCACCGCGAGGATCTCCGGCAGGCCGAGGGTGGTGAAGCCGAAGGCCAGGGCGGCCGCGCCGGCCTCGGTGGCATACCCGTGCCCCCAGGCCGCGCGGGCCAGCCGCCAGCCGGCCTCCACACCGGTGAACGGCATGTCGTCATCCACCGGGTCCAGACCGGTGAACCCGATGAACTCCCCGGTGGCGCGCACTTCGAGCGCCCACCATCCCCAGCCGCGGTCCGCGAGATCGGCCTGGAAACCGGCGACGGATGCCGCGCTCTGCTCCGGCGTGAGCACATCCGGGAAGTACGCCCGGACCTCGGGATCGGCGTTCATCGCGGCCCAGGGGCCGAGGTCGGACTCCCGCCAGGGGCGGAGCAGCAGGCGCTCGGTACGCAGTTCGGACATCGCGCCAACCTAGCCCGGACGCGTACCGGTGGCGAGCGAATAGTGCGCGACCCTCGGACGGCCGTGCCCGGGTCGGGCCCGCACTCGCCGTGCACCCGTCGCACAACGGCCCGGCGCGCGACACGATGCTGAACACGTGCCGCGCGCCGTCCCCTCCTGGGCCAATCCCTCGACTCACCCGACCGGCCAGGTAACCGGACCGGTCTATTTGACCGAACCGGCCATGATGCCCTGAACGAAATGCCGTTGGAACACGAAGAACACGATCAGCGGCACGATCAAGGACAGAAATGCACCGGGCGCCAGGACCCCGATGTTGCTGCCGAACTGCCTCATCTGCGACTGGAGGGCCACGGTCAGCGGCTGTGACTCGTTGTCGGCGAAGAGCAGGGCGACCAGCATGTCGTTCCAGACCCACAGGAACTGGAAGATGGCCAGGCTGGCGATGGCGGGCCGGCCCAGGGGCAGCACCAGCTGGGAGAAGATCCGCCATTCTCCGCCGCCGTCCATCCGGGCGGCCTCCAGCATCTCCTTGGGGATTTCCGCGAAGTAATTACGCAGCAGGAAGATGGCGAACGGCAGACCGTAGGCGGTGTGGAAGAGCACCACACCGGGAATCGAGCCGAACAGCCCCAGCGCACCGAACAACTTGGCCACCGGCAGCAGTCCGATCTGCACCGGCACCACCAGCATGGCGACGACGACCAGGAAGATCCAGTCCCGGCCCGGGAACTCCATCCAGGCGAAGGCGTATCCGGCCAGCGCGGCGATCACCACGACGGCCAGGGTGGTGGGCACCGAGATCAGCACCGTGTTCCAGAAGGCCTGGACGATGCCGGAATCCTTCAGCAGCGACGTGTAGTTGTCGAGCGACAGCTGGCCGGGTGTGGTGAGCGCGGTCCACCATCCGCTGCTCGCGTTCGCCTCCTCCGTACGCAGCGAGGAGAGGAAGAGCCCGGCGGCGGGGGTGAGCCAGATCAGACCGATTACGAGCAGGAACACCTGGATCACGCCACGGCTGAGCCACTTCGCCGGCCGGGCGGCCGTCCGCCTGCGGGGGGCCGCGGTTCCTTGAGCGGTGGTCATGACTGGCTCCTGCGGAAACGTCGGATGTTGAGGGCCATGGCCGGGACCACCAGGAGGAGCAGCAGCACGCCGAGGGCGCTGCCGAGTCCCTGGTTGTTGCCGCCGCCGAAGGAGACCAGCCACATCTGGAGGGCCAGGACATTGGCGTCCTGCTGTACGGGACCGGGGGCGATGATGTAGACGAGGTCGAAGACCTTCATCACATTGATCACCATCGTCACGAACACCACGCCCAGGACCGGCCCGAGCAACGGCACGGTGATCCGGCGGAAGACCTGCCATTCATTGGCGCCGTCCATCCGGGCCGCCTCCAGGACGTCCCGCGGCATCGAGGAGAGCCCGGCGCCGATGAGGACGAGCGCGAAGCCGGTCCAGATCCACATGTAGGCGCCGATGATGGCGGGGGTGATGAGGGCCGGGCCGAGCCAGGAGATGCCCTCGTACGGCGGGGCGAAATCCTTCGCGGGGAGCTGGACGGCGTACGACCCCGGGGCCAGATGAGGCAGACGGTAGGAGCCGTCCGGTGCGGTGGTCGCCGTGGCCACCACCTTGCCGTGCGAGTCGACCGCCTCGACGGAGAGCGCGGGCAGCCCGCGTTCACCGCGGTCCACCCTGCCGGGCTTGCCGCCACCGCCGGGGGTGAAGTCGAGGTAGACCACACCGCGCAGTTCGCCGTCGGCGGCATGTGACGCGGCGGCCGGTGCGGCGGGGCGTGCCTGGGACGGCATGTCCTTCGGCGCGACGCCGACCAGGCCGAGGTTGACGGTGTTTCCGGGGCCGGTGCGGTGCGCCGTCCGGTAGGAGCCGTCATGGCCCTTGGTCAGCTGCTTGTCGCCGAGACGCACCTTGGCGGTCGGGAAGGAGGTGGACTTCCCCTGGGCACTGTCGTGGATGCCGACGGTGACCGCGTTGAGCACACCGCGCTGCGGATCCTGCTCGTAGGCGAGCCGGAAGATGATGCCGGCGGCGAGGAAGGAGATCGCCATGGGCATGAACATCAGCAGCTTGAACGCCGTCTTCCAGCGGATCTTCTCGGTCAGGACCGCGAGGACCAGGCCGAGTCCGGTCAGCAGTGCGGGGGCGAAGACCACCCAGATCGCACTGTTGCGGATGGCCCGGAGCGTGGCGGGGTCCTGGAACATCGCGGTGTAGTTGTCGGCGCCGACGAAGGTGTCGCCCGAGGCGTCGTACAAGCTGCGGATGACCGAGAACACGATGGGGTACGCGACGAGCGCGCCCAGCAGCAACAGTGCGGGAAACAGGAACACCGCGGCGATCCGCCGGCGGCGCCGGACCGCGCGCCGCGCGGGGGCGCTCGCCCCGTCGGGTGTGCCGCCCGGGGGGTGGGGCGCGGTGCCGCGCGTCGAAGCGGGCGGCACCGCGGGAGTGGTGACAGGCATGGGATCGGGCCCTTGGTCCTTACTTTCCGTACGCCTTGGCAGCGGCGGCCTCAAGCTTGCGCGCCGTGGCCTCGGGGTCCGAGGGGTCGCGCAGGAAGTCCTGGAGCAGCTTCCATTCGCCCGCGCCCTGGGTGCCGCCGAAGGCCGCGGGGGCCTGGTCGGACATGTCGAAGCGCACGGAGTTCCCGGCGTCGGTCAGCGACTGGGCGGCCTTGCGGGTGACCTCGTCGTGGTACGCGCCCGCGGGCACCTTCTTGTTGGGCGAGATATAGCCGCCGGCCTTGGCCCACACGCCGGACGCCTCGGGCGTGGCCAGGTACTTCACCAGCTCCATGGCGGCCTTCTTGTGCTTCCCGGCCTTGAGCACCACGGCGGCGTCACCGCCGCTGACCACCGGCGCCTTGCCCTTGTCGACCGCGGGGAAGGGGAAGAACTTGGCGTCCTTGCCGACCTGCTTGTGCAGCTCATCGGTGATCAGTGCGCTGACGAAGTCGCCCTCGTAGACCATGGCCGCGCCCGGCTCCGGGCCGAAGACCTGCTGGACGGACTCGGGGAAGTCGGTGCGCAGCGCGCCCGAACCGCCGCCGGCCACCAGGTTCTTGTCGCCGAAGAGCTTGCCCAGCGTGGTGAGCGCCTTGACCACGGTGGGGTCGGTCCACGGGATCTTGTGGGCGGCGAGCTTGTCGTAGTTCTCCTGCCCGGCCTGGGAGAGGTAGATGTTCTCGAACCAGTCGGTGAGCGGCCAGCCGGCCTCGCCCGCGACGGAGAAGCCCGGCACACCCGAGTCGGAGAGCGTACGGCCCGTCTTCAGCAGGTCCTGGTACGTCTTCGCGGGCTTGACCCCGGCCTGTGCGAACGCCTCCGGGCTGTACCAGACCGTCGACTTGTGCGAGGCCTTGAAGTACAGGCCGTAGTAGGTCTTGTCGACCGTGCCGTAGTCCTTCCACACCTGCGCGAAGTTCTTCTTGGCCTCGGCGGCGATCTCCGGGGAAAGGGGAGCCAGCCAGCCCTTCTTGGCGAACTGCTGGAGCACGCCGACCTGAGGCACCATCACCACATCGGGGGCGTTGCCGCCCTCGACCTGGCTGCCGATCACCGTGGAGACATTGTCGCCGGTGGAGGAGAAGGTGACCTTCGCGCCGGTCTTCTCGGAGAACGCGTCCAGGACCTTCTTGAAGTTCTGCTGTTCCACACCGGTCCAGACACCGGCGACGGTGATGTTCTCACCGCTCAGTTCCTGCTTGCCGCCCCCGGCGGAAGCCCCGCCGCCGCAGGCGGTGGCGGAGAGCGCCAGGCCGAGCACGGCCGCGCCGGACAGGGCGGCTCGGGTGTGTCGTACTGCGGGTCGTCTCATCGTGGGATTCCCTTCGGGAGAACTGCGGAAGAGTGCAGAGGCGTGGAGGTCGGGTTGTCGGGGGCTATCGGGATTCGGGGGTGCCCATCCACCAGGCGGCGGTGGAGCCGGGGAGCGTTCCTGCGGGGCAGTCGCCGCTCGCCAGCAGCGGGACACCCGGTACCGGGGCCGGCACCGGCTCGGTGCCGAAGTTGACGGCGCAGACCAGGCCGTCACCCCGGACGAACGCCAGGACCTGGGGCGGGGAGTCGAGCCAGCGCAGGGTGCCTTCGCCGAGCTGCGGAAGACTGCGGCGTAGCGCCAGCCCCTCGCGGTACAGGTGCCAGAACGAGCGGGTGTCGGCCAGCGCCCGGTCCGTCGCGTGGTCGGCGAACCATTCGGGCTGCGGCAGCCAGGGCCGTGCCGCGTCGGTACCGCTGGTGAAGCCGAACGGCGAGGCGTGCCCGGACCAGGGCAGCGGCACCCGGCAGCCGTCGCGGATCTTCTCGCGGCTGCCCGTGCGGTGGTAGATCGGGTCGGTCAGGACCTCGTCGGGCAGGTCGACGACCTCCGGCAGGCCCAGCTCCTCGCCCTGGTAGATGTACGCCGCGCCGGGCAGCGCCAGCATCAGCAGCGCGGCGGCACGGGCCCGCGCCGGGCCCAGCCCGCCCGCGGACTCGGCGAGGCCGGCGCCCCCGGTCTCGGCCGCGTACCGGGTGACGGTGCGGACCTGGTCGTGGTTGTTGAGCACCCAGGTGACCGTGGAGCCGGTGCCCGCGATATCGGTGAGCGCCTCGGAGATGACCTTGCGGAAGGTGTCGACGTCCCAGCGCGCGGTCAGCAGATGGAAGAAGAACGCCTGGTGCAGTTCGTCGGGCCGGACGTAGGCGGCCTGCTCGCTCGGTGTGCGCACGGAGACCTCGCCGACCAGCAGCCGGTCGCGGCCGTCGTGGGCCGTGTACTCCTCGCACAGCGCGCGCCACTCGCGCCACACCTGGTGCACCTCGGGCTGGTTCCAGGCCAGCGGGTTGACCGAGTCGCGGGTCCGCTCGTCGGCCGCCGGGTCGGGGGAGTCGGGCAGTTCGGGGTGCTTGAACAGCCCGGCCGCCACGTCGATACGGAAGCCGTCGACCCCACGGTCCAGCCAGAAGCGCAACACGCTGTCGAAGTCGGCGCGCACGGCGGGGTTGCGCCAGTTCAGATCGGGCTGCTCGGGCGTGAACATGTGCAGGTACCACTGGCCCGCACCGCCCTCCGCCTCCGTGACCCGGGACCAGGCGGGGCCGCCGAACATGGCCCGCCAGTTGTTGGGCGGCAGCTCACCGTGCTCCCCGCGCCCGTCGGCGAAGTGGAAGAGCGACCGTGCCGCGCTGTCCGGACCGTCCGCCAGGGCGGCGCGGAACCACGGGTGCTCGCTGGAGCAGTGGTTGGGGACGATGTCCAGGAGCACCTTCAGGCCCAGCCGGTGGGCGTCGGCCACCAGGCGGTCGAACTCGGCGAGGTCGCCGTATACGGGGTCCACCTCGCGGTAGTCCGCGACGTCGTAGCCGTGGTCGTGCTGGGGGGAGGGGTAGAAGGGGCTGAGCCAGATGCCGTCCACCCCGAGCTTCTTGAGGTACGGCAACCCCGTCCGCACACCGGCCAGATCGCCGATGCCGTCGCCGGTGCTGTCGAGGAAGCTGCGGACGTAGACCTGGTAGATCACCGCGTCGCGCCACCAGCGCTGTGCCGTGTTCCGGGTCGCGGCCCCGGTGGCCGGACCGGGGAGGGAGGGGGAGGGCGCGGAGTCGGCGGAGGAGCCGTTCCCTGCCGTGGCTATGAGCATCTGCCGTGATCCCGTTCTTGCCTGGGCATGCCGTGCGGCTGCAATCGCTGTTATGCATGCATGTTAAGTAGGCATGTCTTTTCGGTGTCAACGAAATGGTCGAAAGTCGCTGCGAGATGCCCGAATTTGCGGGGAATTATCCATCCTGCCTGTACTTAACAAGTAAGTAGAGCGGGGGTGAGGGAGGCGCTGAGGAGCTCCGAGGTCAGCCGCGGCCGACGAGGGCCGTCAGCTCGCGCGTCAGACGCGCGACGGTGGCATCCGTGCTCCGCCGGTGGAGCAGCGCGTCATGCATGACCGCCTGCACCGCCAGGCTCACCTGGTCGTACTGCGGGCTCTTGATCCGCGGCTTGGCCGCCAACACGGCCCGCTGGAGCGTCGGAAGGTACGGGAAACGCCGCACCAGATCCGGGTCCTTGTACAGATCGGCCCAGACCGGTGGCAGCGCGCCCTTGGTGAGCACCCGGCGCTGGACCGACTCGGTCGTCAGATAGGAGATCAGCTCGGTGGCCGTCTTCTGGTGCCGCGACTGGGTGTTGACCGCCAGATTGGAGCCGCCCAGCGCGCTGGAGCCCGGCCCGTCGGGACCCGGCAGCGGCACCGCGCCGACCTTCCCCGCCACTTCGGAGGGCCGGGCATTGGCCAGCGCATAGGCGTACGGCCAGTTCCGCAGGAACAGCAGCCGGCCCTCCTGGAAGTCCTTACGGGACTCCTCTTCCTTGTACGTCAGGGCCCGCCGCGGGATCCAGCCCTCGCGCACCCCGTCGAGCAGAAACGACAGCCCGCGACGGGCTGCGGGGGAGTCCACCGTCACCCGCGAGCCCTCGCCCGCGAGCACCGTGCCGCCGGCCGACTGAACGGCCTCGACGACATTGGCGGTCAGCCCCTCGTACGGCAAGAACTGGCCCGCGTAACCATCGAGCCCGTACTTGGGCGCGACGGTCTTCGCGAGGTGCGCCAACTCGTCCCAGGTGCGCGGCGGCCGCGCACCCTCCCGGGCGAGCACGTCCTTGCGGTAGTAGAGCAGCCCGGCATTGGTCACATAGGGAACCGCGTAGAGCCGCCCACGGAAGGTGGCGGTGTCCACCACGGGAGGAAGGAAGCGCTTCAGCGGGAACTGGGCACCGTCCACGGGCTTGATCCACCCCGCGGCAGCGAACTCCGACGTCCACGCCACATCGATGTTCAGCACATCGAAGCGGTCGCTGTGCGCACGCAGCTCGGTGACCATCTGCGCCCGCACCTCGTCGGCCGCGTCCGGCAGCTCGACCAGGGTCACCTTCTCGCGCGGATGCCGGGCGTTCCAGCCGTCGAGGACACCCCGCAGATAACCCGTGAGGTCCCCGCCCGTCACCAGAGTGATCGGGCCCCGCCCGTCCGAACCGCCCGCCGGCTCCCCGGCCCGGGCGCCCGCATTGCCCGCGAACAGCAGGGCGCAGACCAGCAGAGCCCGGCTTGCGGCACGCTTCCACCGCATGGGCTCCTCCTTGAACCAGGCGTCGACGGGACACTGGACCGACAGCCCGCCCCATGTATACCTGTTAGCCATGCGGGATACTAGATCCCGCAGGAAGATGTGACAGCGACCCGGCTCACAGCCGTATGGGGTCAGATGACCGGCAACTAGGGCTGTCCGACAGAACGCCCCGGTGCGGGGAGGGAGAGGGAGAGCGTGCGGCTGCCACTCCTGGCATTGTTGGTCAGCGGCCCCGCGCACGGTTACGAACTCAAACAGGGCCTTGAGAACCTCCTGGGCGCCGCATACCCTCAGCCGAACGTCGGCCAGATCTACGTCACCCTGGGCAGGCTGGAGAAGGCGGGCCTGATCGAGGGAGAGGACGTCGAGCAGTCGGACCGCCCGAACAAGCGCATCTACCGGATCACCGCGGCGGGCCGCGAGACGGTGGACGCCTGGTTCGAGGAGCCCACCGCCGAACCACGGGTCCGGGACGAATTCTTCATGAAGCTCGCCCTGGCCCCCCACACCGGGACCGCAGACCAGATCGCCCTGATCAACAAGCAGCGCCGCCACTACCTCAACACCATGCGTGACCTGTCGAAACTCGCGGCGGGTGAGGACCGGGAGAACCGGGTGGCACAGCTGCTGATAGAGGGCGCGATGCTGCATCTCCAGGCGGATCTGGACTGGCTGGAGCGCTGTCAAGAGGAGTTGGAATGAACCGGGACGAGCCGTCCGGCCCGATAGTCCGGGCAGCCGGGCTGGTGAAGACCCACCGGCCCGAAGGCGCTGCCCCGGTCCACGCGGTACGTGGCGTCGACCTCAGCATCGAACGCGGAGAGTTCGTCGCCCTCACCGGCCCCTCGGGAGCCGGCAAGTCCACCCTGCTGCATCTCCTCGGCGGCCTCGACCGCCCCGACAGCGGCTCCCTGTGGCTCGACGGCCGCCAGGTCGACGCCTACAGCGAGGCACGCTGGGCGGTGCTGCGCCGCAACCACATCGGCATCGTCTTCCAGTTCTTCAACCTCGTCTCCAACCTCACCGTCGCCGACAACGTCGAGCTCCCCGCGCTGCTGGCCGGCCGGTCCCCGCGGCAGGCCCGCACCGACCGCGCCGAGCTGCTCGACGAGCTGGGGCTGACCGGCAAGGAGAACAGCACCCCGGGCGAACTGTCCGGTGGTGAGCAGCAGCGCGTCGCCCTGGCCCGCGCCCTGGTCAACACCCCCAGCCTGCTGCTCGCCGACGAACCCGCCGGCAGCCTCGACAGCAAGGGCACCAAGGAGGTGCTGCGGCTGCTCGCCCGCTTCCACCAGCGCGGCCAGACGATCCTGCTGGTCACCCATGACGCCAGGATGGCCAGCGCCGCGGACCGGGTGATCAGCTTCTTCGACGGCCAGGTCGTCGACGACGCACACCTCGGCGACACCCCGAAGCGCCCCGCGGCCGGTGTGGCCGACGTACTCAAGCTCAAGGGCTGACCCGGTGCGAGCAGCGGCGCGCTGGACACAGGCGCATCTGACGGCACACCGCCCCGCGGCGGTGCTCACCGCGCTGGCCACCGCCGGGATCACCATCTCGCTGCTGCTGGCCACCGCACTGTTCGCCTATGCGGCCGACCCCTGGCAGCGGGCCTTCACCCAGTCCTCCGGCGCCCACGTATGGATCCACACCCAGGGCGGCGCCCCCGCCGGATCGCTCGCCGGCCTGGACGAGGTACGGGCCACCTCCGGCCCCTTCCGTACGGTCCGCACCACGGCGAGCCTCCAGCCCGGCGACGCCAGGGCAACCCTGGAACTGCGCGGCGCGGCGAAGCGCCCCACCACGGCCGCGCCCCAGATCGTCGCGGGCCGCTGGCTGGATGCGGACACCGACGCGGGCACTGGCGCGGGCGCCACCAAGGGCATCGTCCTGGAGAGCTCGGTGGCCCGCGCCATGTGGGCCAAACCGGGCGACACCATCGTGCTCAGCGGCTTCGCGGCACATCTGCGCGTGGTGGGCGTCGCCGACACCGCCGAGGTCACCTTCCGCGCGGGCGAGACCCCGGGCGTGGCCTGGGTGCTCCCTTCCACCCTCGACGCCTCCGACGCGGGCCGCGACCAGCGCGGACGCACCATCGGCCTCCAGCTCGGCGACCCCGCGGACACCGACTATGTCGTCCAGCGGGCGGTCACCCAGCTCGGCGCCGACCAGATCACCGATGTCTCCACCTGGCGGCAGGCCAAGGCCGAGGCCGAAGGCGACAACCAGCTGCTCGGGCGGCTGCTCGGGCTGTTCGGACTCGGCGCGCTGCTCGCCGCCGCCCTGGCGGTGGGCGGCGCCATCAGCACCAGGATCCGCGGACATCTGCGGGACATCTCCATCCTCAAGGCCATCGGCTTCACGCCCGGCCAGGTGGTCCGCATGTTCGTCGCCCTCCACCTCGGCCTGGCGCTGCTCGGCGTCGCCCTCGGGGCGCTGCTCACACAGCTGGTCGGCACGCTGGTCCCCGGGCGGATCGGGGAGGCGATGGCCCTGTGGCGGCAGCTCCCCGGGCACGCCTGGCTGACGTTGGTGATCTCCGGCGGTGTGGTGGCCTTCATCGGCGCGGCGACCTGCCTGGCGGCGTGGCGGGCCGGGCGGGTATCTCCGGTGCCCGTCGCCCGCGCCGCCACGGCCGCCGGTGGCCGGGCCTCCGCGCTCACCCGCCGGGCCCTGGGTCTCAGGGTCCCGCCGGCGCTGGTCCTCGGCTGGCGGGGTGCCTTCCACCGTCCGCTGCGCTCCTCGGCGGCCGTGGCGCGGCTGGCCGTCCCGCTGCTGCTGATCACCATCGCGCTGGGCGCCTGGACGACGCTGGACCGCTTCAGCTCGCACCCCGAGAACGTCGGGCTGCCCGCGGCCCTCACCGCGCGCTCCGACGCCCTGGACGACCGCCAGCTGCGCCAACTCCTCGATTCCCAGCGGCAGATGACCGCCTACCCCGGTGCCGAGGTCCAGGCGCTCGTACCGGGTCAGACCGGGACGATCACCCTGCGCGGACTCGGCACGGACGCCCGGCCGTACCCCGGCGCCGTGGTGGAAGGGCGCGCCGCCCGCGGCCCCGACGAAGCGGTCGCCGGACAGGGCCTGCTCGATCTCCTGGACGCGCGGGTCGGCGACTGGGTCCGGATGACCGTCGCCGGACGCCCGCATGTCCTCCATATCGTGGGCCGCAGTATCGAGACCGCCGACGGCGGCCGGGTCGTCTCCACCACTCTGGACACGCTGCGCGAAGGCGACAGCGACGCTGTGGCGCCCGGAGCGTCCGCCCCGCCTCGCCCGGATTTCTACCAGTTGGTCCTGCGTCACGGCGCCGACCCGGACTCCGTGCGGGAGGCTCTGTCCAAGGCGTCCGCCGGCCGTCTTGAGGTACGCGAGATCCCCAACCCGGCCGACCAGCTGTCCGCGGTCCGTGCCGTCAGCGTCGGGCTGATCGCCGTACTGACGCTGATCGGGCTGGTGGAACTGGCGACGACGGTCGGCGCCGGTGTCCGTGACCGCAGCCGCGACCTGCTCGCCCTCCGGGCCGTCGGTCTCACGCCACGCCAGATCACCGCGGTCATTGTCTCGGCCACCGCCTTCATCACGCTGGCCGCCGCGCTGGCCGGCACGACCCTGGGCGTCCTCGCCTCCCAGTGGCTGATCGACCTCCAGGGCCGCACCAGCGGCTGGGGGACCGGCATCGCCCAGCGCCCCGCCCCGGGCATCCTTCTGCTGGTCATCGTCATCGCCGTCCTCATCGCCGCGACGGCCACGGTCCTCCCCGCCGCCCGCGCGGCACGACGCCGCCTCGCGGACTCGGCCACGGATCTGCTCTAGGCGCATGTTCGGGGGCCCGCACCGCCCTCCGCCCGGACAGCGCGAGGCCCCCGACCGGAAAACGGTCGGGGGCCTTCATGCGCTCTGTGCCGATGCCCGCTAGCGCGCCGTACCGAAGTCCTGCGTCCAGTAGTCGTCGGGCTGGGCATGGCCGACGCCGATCTCCTTGAAGGAGCAGTCGAGGATATTGCGCTTGTGGCCGGGGCTGGACATCCAGCCCTTCATCACGCTCTCGGGCGAGGAGTAACCGTAGGCGACGTTCTCGCCGTAGGAGCTCCAGTTGTAGCCGGCCCGAGTGATCCGGTCCTCCGGGGACGAGCCATCGGAGCCGGTGTGCGACATATTCCGATGGTCCGCCATGTCCTTGCTGTGATCCTGCGCGGCCTTTGTCAGCTTTGCGTTCACGGTCAGCGGCGAGCAGCCGGCCTTGCGGCGCTCACTGTTGACGAGTTCCACCACCTGGGCCGTGGCGCCGGACGCCGTGGTGGTGGCCTTCGAAGCGCTCGGGGACGCGGTGGGCGCCGGAGAGGTCTTCGCGGCCGGCTTCGACCCTCCATGGGATTTCGACCACCGGTGCTCGAAGGAGGCGTCCTTCCACTCGCCGCGGTGCCAGTCGCCTGCATTCTCCTGCCCGTTCAGACAGGCCATAGCGGCAGAGGGCACGCCCACGGCGCCTATGGCGAGAGCAGCAATGGTTATCTGCCGATAGCGCCGCGTTCTGCGATGTTTACTCATGCGTGACCTCACTCGGTAATTGCGGAGCGTCCACGGCGCGGCTGGCTCTGTGCAATCCCCGCGCCTGAGCTGCGAAGACGCCTTGCGGGTCGTCATTCTTGGGGCCGCCGTAGGACAAGGCAACGCAGCTCAGTACTACTGCGCCTCGTAGTACCCGAAGGCCCTTGTCATTGCTCTCCCGGCGTGCTGGTCCGCATTTCGCCGCATTCGAAATCGCTGTTGCCCCGTCAGGTGGACTTATGTGCTCAAGGCGTGGGCGAAGGTGCTGAGTGGTACGCAATGCGGCTGCCCCGGTGCGAGAAATTCCCCGCTCAAGACGGACAAGTCTCCTATGTCGCCGAGCAGATTTCTACTATTCGCTTTAGTAGCTGCTGCGGATCGATATGACGGATGTCACGATGCCGCGAAATTTCAGGGAGGTGGGTGCCGAGGGGGGGACCCGCGCCGGGCTGGTCGGCGTCCTTCCGGCGGTCCGAAGATCATGAATGCCGGCGGAGGGCGCGGGCCTGTGGCTGTGCCCTCACATGCCCCGTACGGAGAGCGGGTGGGATGGCTCTCAGCCGGCGTCGAGCATGGCGCAGCGGAACCCGGGTACCGGGCCAGGACGTCACCGTACCCATGGAGGAGGCACGTCAACTGATGACCCGTCATGATGCGACCGACGAGGACCGCACTCCACTGCCCCATGACCTGCCGAGCCACCAGGCCGACGTTTCCAGCCCGGTCCCCGACCCGTGGGACCCGGAGCTGTCGGAGGACGAGAGCGACGGGCCCGACGAGACGGTTCCCGACACCGACCAGGCCGGCACCGGGCGGACCGGCGGGCAGAAGGCCGCGGGGTTCCGCACCGACCAGCCCGTTCCGCACGAGCCGGTCGACTGAGCCTGCGTGCCTGCCTGGCTGCCCGGCCGGCCAGGCCGATCGGCCGGAGACGCAAGCGAGGGGGCGGCACTCGTCCGCGACGGTCGCACGGGTGCCGCCCCCTCCGTCGCCCGGTGAGGAGGTGTCTTCCTTGGCGCGGCCAGGTGAGCGCATCACGACCCGGCATGTGCTTCCGGCTCCCGTCACGCACCGCGACGTACATTGCCGTGGGGGCCCGCGCCGGACCGTCTCACGAGATCGGAATGTGCCAATGAACTGCTACGACTGCGCGCCGGACCACGCCACCACCGCCGCGGTGGCGATCTGCCGGAACTGCGGTGCCGCGCTGTGCCACCAGCATGCGGAGTCCGCCCCGCAGACGGTGGTCCGCGTAAAGGGCGTCGGCCAGAGCACGCTGCCGGAGATGGCCCGCCGCATCATGTGCACGATCTGCCGAGGCGCACAGCCGGCCTGAGCCGTTCCCGCGCAGGATGTCGCCCGATTCCGTACGCGGTGATGGCGAGTTCTGGAGCGAACCGGACCTGACAGCGATGCGCGCCACAGGCACGGCCACCCGTAACCGGGCCGGCGCCGGTGGCCGACGGGAGGCGGACCATGACGACGACCTTTGTGCTGATTCCCGGTGCGGCGTGCGACTCCTGGCACTGGCATCTGCTGGCGGCTGAGCTGCGGGCCCGGGGGCGTGCGGTGGTGAGTGTGGATCTGCCGTGCGAGGACGACGCGGCGGGTCTGGAGGAGTACGCGGACGCCGTGGTCGCCGCTGTTGCGGGGCGTGGCCGACTGACGCTCGTGGCGCATTCGTTCGCCGGGTTCACGGCGCCGTTGGTCTGTGCGCGGGTGCCGGTGGATCTGCTCGTGCTGCTGGCGGCGATGGTGCCGTTGCCGGGGGAGGCGCCACAGGAGTGGTGGGCGGCGACGAAGCACCCGGACGCTCAGGTCAGACGGGCCGGGCGGGCGGCTCAGCGGGCGGGCGCCAGTGCGGGTGCGGAGGGGGTGCCGGAGGCCGCTGTGCCGGGGTCCGCCGCCGACCCGTTCTTCCAGGACCTGCCGCCGGACCTGGCCGCGGAGGCGGCGGTCCGGTGGCGGCGGCAGTCCGAGACCCCTGCCGCGCGGCCCTGGCCGATGGCGGCCTGGCCCCCGGTGGACACCCAGTTTCTGTTGTGCCGTCAGGATCGTCTCTTCCCGGCGCCGTTCTTGCGCGCGCTGGCGGCGGAGCGCCTGGGGCTGGTGCCCGACGAAATGGAGGGCGGGCATTTCCCGATGCTCTCCCGCCCGATTGAGCTGGCGGACCGGCTGGAGAGCTACAGCGCGACGACGGCGGGGTGACCGCCGGACCGCCGACCTGGCCCGGCGGTGCGTACCGGGCGAAGCCGACGGTCGGCAGATGTAGCGGCCGGAGCCGTAGCCGGAGCCGAGCCGTGGTCGGGGAAGGCGACCGGGGCGCCGAGTCGGGGACGGAGGGCACCGGATGACGCCCGCGTCCCCGTCCCCGTCTACACAGACTGTCCCCCTCAACGCCCCTTGGAAGAGGCCGTGTTCGCCCCCGCTTTCCCGTACGGCAGATGAGAGAGGGCGGCAATCAGCCGCACCGGCAGATACGCGGGCCACCCGGGCCGGGCCACCTGGTAGGAGAAGTATCCGAGGGAACGGCCCACCTGCACCTCGTCCGGCGTCTCCGCCTGGTAGACCACTCGGCAGGAACCCGCGGCCTTTTTGGCGCGTTTCCAGAGGGCGGGGGCGGGCTTCCGCTCCGCCTCGGTCCGCGGGGTGAAGATCCGGTCGCCGAAGTCCGACCAGGCGAACGGGCGGCTGCCCACCCAGTCCTGGTCGATCACCTTCTTCAACTCCGCCGCACGCTCCGCGTCGGTGGAGCCCCAGGAGGGCGGCACGTTGGTGATCAGGCCGACGGGAATGTGGCGGGCACGCAGCGCGCGCAGATATGCGGCGGCTCCCGGCGAGTAGCGCACGCTCTTGTCCTCGGCCGTGTGCACCAAGGTCTCACCGAGGTCGAAATACACCACGACGCAGCGGCCCGCACGGCCGCCGTCCGCCACGGTGCGCGGCGCGGCCTCGGCGGGGCCCGCGCCCGGCACGGCTAACGCCGCCATACCGCCCAGAGCGAGCAGCATGCGCCAGGTGACTTTGCGGGCGGAGGTGTCTTTCGCGGATGTCTTCTTCATGTGGGGGAGTCCTTCGTGTAGGGGGCAGTCGATCGTATACGCGCCATGTGCACGTCACTAGCGTGTGCGGCCGACCTGGGCCGGAAGCGGGTGTGTGGTGCTGCCGGGCGGCCGAATTGGCCCACTCCGACGGGCCGTAAGTGGACCTGCCGCCGGAACCCGCCGGCTGTCTAACGTCATTGCGTCCACGCGTCATGGAAGAGGCCGGCCGTCCGGCCGTCGTACTCGGGAGACCTGTGTCCCTACGGATCCTGCCGCCGGCCGGCGCACCACGCGTCCTTGCCGCGGCGCAGCTGAGCAACTCGGTCGGCGACGGCGCCTTTTACGTCTGCTCGGCGCTCTACTTCACCCGGGTCATCGGCCTCTCACCCACCCAGATCGGCCTGGGGCTGACCCTGGCGTGGGCCGTCGGTTCGGTCGCGGGGGTGCCACTGGGCGCGCTCGCCGACCGCCGGGGGCCGCGTGGCACCGCGGTGCTGCTCGCCCTCGCCACCGGCATCGCCGTCGCGTCGTTCCTGTTCATCCGCTCCTTCGTGCCGTTCCTCCTCGTGGTGTGTCTCTACGCCACCGCGCAGTGCGGACTGGCCGCGGCCCGCCAGGCGCTGCTCGCGGGGCTCGTGGACCGCTCGGCCCGTACCGGCGTACTGGCCCACCTCCAGTCGACGCTCAACGCCGGGCTGGCCCTCGGCGCGGCCCTCGGCGGACTGGCCCTCCAGTACGACACCCAAGAGGCCTACCTCGCGGTCTTCGCCCTGGACGCGGTGGGCTTCCTGATCTGCACCGCGGTGCTGCTCCTGCTGCCCGCGGTGGCCCCGGTCCCCGGCCATACGGGCGGCGAGCCGCGGTTCGCGGTGCTGCGGGACCGCCCGTACGCCGTGCTGACCCTCCTCAACGCGGTCCTGCTGCTGCGGATGCCGCTGCTCAGCCTCGCCATCCCGCTCTGGATCGTGGCGCGTACGGACGCGCCGAGCTGGCTGGTCTCGGCGCTGTTCGTCCTCAACACCCTTGGTGTCATGGCCTTCCAGGTCCGTACGGCCCGGTCGGTGACGGGGCTGCGCACCGCCACCCGGGCCGTGTGGCACTCCGGCCTGATCATGCTCGCCTCCTGTCTGGTCTTCGCCCTGTCGGCCGCGGGCATGGCGCCCTGGGGAGCCGGTGTGGTGCTCGCCGCCGGCGCGGTGCTCCAGCTCGTCGGCGAGATGCTTCAGTCGGCCGGATCCTGGCAGATCAGCTTCGACCTCGCGCCGGCTCATCAAGTCGGCCAGTACCAGGGCTTCTTCGGCACAGGCGTCCCCTTGGCACGCACGCTGGGCCCCCTGCTGCTCACCTCGCTGCTGGTCACCTGGGGGGTGCCGGGCTGGCTCCTGCTGGGGGCGCTGTTCCTGCTGACCGCGCTGGGGATGGGCGCGGTGGTGCGCTGGGCGGAGCGGGACCGGGCACGGCGGCCCGGCCTGTCGGCAAAGGAGGCGGAGACGGCACCGCTGACCGCCCAGGCGTCCTGAGCACGAGCCCGGCGTCCCTCGCTCCGGAGCCGTAGCCGCCCGTCCTCCTCTTGCTCACAGCCGCCCCGCCCGTCGTTTAGTGATCGTTTAGGGCGCGACGGGAGCGTGGGATCTGCATCGGCCAGAAGCAATACAACCGGGGAGCAGCATGCCGACACTTCACCTGAAGAAGATCAAGTGCATCGAGCAGGAGGACTGGACCTTCCATGACGACGTCGTCATCAAGGTCAATGGCGCGGTGGTCAACTTTCATTCGATGGATGCGGGCGACACGGACACCCTCGACGAGTACGTCAACTTCACCGGCAAGGCCCTGATCCAGATCTACGAGGCCGACTACGGCGACGATGACGACGACTTCCTCGGCGCACACACGGTCCGGCGCGGCAGCGGCGTACTGGAGTTCACCGGAGACGACGCCCACTACAAGCTGTCCTACGCGGTGGAGTAGAGGCCCGGCATTCCATGGGCCGGCCGGCTGAGTACGGGGCCTGTGCCGGGAAGGAAGGCTGACAACGGTGTGGGCCGGGCAGAAGAGAAGCCCGGCCCGCACCGTGCTGTTCTTCGGCCGACGGCCAGCGCGAGGGCACCCGCAGCTCCGGCGCACCGGCCCGGATCTGAGTAGAGCTACTCATGACATCGCCCCGCGGCGGCCACGACGCTGAGCGGATGAAAGCGCGGCCGACTGGTCCCGGTACCCGGTGGTGCGCCGGCGTCGGCCAGGCGGCCGTACGCGGCGACCGTCCGACCGCCCCGTGACGGTGCCGCGCCGACCCGTACCCGACGTCTCCGAGGCTTATCCATGCAGGCCACGACCGCTCCCCGCATCCTGCCGCCGGTGCTGCTCGCCGCGGTGCTCCTCGCGCTGGCCCTCTCGGGCCTCCAGCCGCACGACCGCGTTACCTGGCTCATGGAGACCTGCTGGGTGATCGTTGGCCTGCCGGTGCTGGTCGCGACGCGGAAGCGCTTTCCGCTGAGCCCGCTCCTGTGCTGTCTGCTCGCCGCACACGCCCTGGTCCTGATCGTCGGCGGCCATTACACCTACGCCGAGGTCCCGGCGGGGCACTGGCTTCAGGACGCGCTGGACCTCTCCCGTAATCCCTACGACCGCTTCGGCCATCTCATGCAGGGCTTTGTGCCGGCCATCCTGGTCCGCGAACTCCTGGTCCGGACTTCCCCCTTGCGCGGCAGCGCCTGGCTGGCCCCGCTGACCGTGTGCGCCTGCCTGGCCTTCAGCGCGTTCTTCGAGATGATCGAGTGGTGGGCGGCGCTGGCCGGCGGCTCGGCGGCCGATGCGTTCCTCGCCACCCAGGGGGACCAGTGGGACACCCAGTGGGACATGGCCTGCGCCCTCCTCGGAGCGATCCTCTCGCTGCTGCTCCTGAGCCGCCTGCACGACCGCGGGCTCGCCCGGCTGGGCACCGGGGAGGCCCGGACCGCCTGACGGCCTCCGGGCCGCTGGTGAGGGTGCTCTGCCCCCGCCGAGGGCGAGGGCGATTCGGTCCGTCTTCGCGGCACCGCCGCCCAGTGCCAAGGGCCGGGCGGGCGGCGGATACGCGCCCCGGCCGCGCCGCTTCCGGCTGAGGGCCTCGGGGCTCAGCTCCGGGCGGAGAAGGGGCAGGCCCAGTCGGCCGGCTTGGGGCGGCCCGAGTAGCGCCGGGCCTCGGAGAGCTTCTCGTACTCCAGGAGATTGGGGTTGATGGTGCCCTGAAGCCCGATGTCCTGCTTGCGGATCTTCTCGGCCAGCCGGTCCCAGAGGCCGGCGGCCTTTATCCGGTCGAACTGGTGGTGAGAGTTGAAGGCGAGCATCGGGAAGGGCGGGCGGCGTCCGACGCGGCTGTGCGTTTCGTGCAGCCCGATCACGAAGAACGGGTGCCCGGCGACGCTGTACGCGAAGGCACCGGACGACGGGTCGGGGTCATAGCCCTCGGCCCAGGAGTGCTTACGGCTGTCGTGGTCGTGCACCGCCTGGAGCTGCTGCCACAGCAGCTGCTCGAACTCGATCTCCGAGACGTTCAGCGGGCCCGAGAAGGTGGCCACGAAGCTCGTGAAGGGTTTGGCGGCCCAGTCAACCGCCGCCACATAGGACTCCAGATCCGCCGCCATCTGCTCGGCCGCGGTGTCATCGCCGAACCATGTGTAGTGGCGATGGGTGATGCCGCCCTGTCGCCATGCTGAACGGCCGGCCAGGCAAGCAAAGGAGTCGCCGAGCAGGAACTGCCCGACTTCAGTGGCGGCGGAGACGTCAACCGTCATGTTTGTGACCTTCGGTGAGTGGGCCAATACCCCTGGTGGGGGCCCTGGCAGGGGTGGGACCCTGGCAGTCAAGATCGGGCGAGGCCGGTTCGTCAAGACTGGACCGATTCACCCGCTGCGACTGCCCTCACCGACAGCGTCCGGACTGCGGCTGCGATGACCCGCGGTCCCTCGGGACGCGACCACGCGCGGGCCCGCCGGGCGGCTCGTTCCGGCTCGGCGAGTGCGGGTCGATCTGCCGCGTTTCCGCAGCTCGGGACCTTGATCGCCATGGTGGACCAGGGCGATCAGACTCTACAGGCGAGGCGGCTGATCGCAAGACTGCCGAGTGATTCCGCCTGCGGTGACCGCCCCCCGCGGCACGGCCGGCCCGCCCCTGCCGGGGACCTCGTCCCGGGACGGGGTCCGGCTCGGCGCACCGTCGGCGAGGCCCACCACGAGGCAGGGGCCGACGGTGTCGCCGAGCACCGGACGACATACCCGTCAGGCAGGGGTGGACGCGGCCTCCTTCTTGGGGGCGGCCGCATCGGTTCCCTGAGCTTCGGCGCCGGCCGCGGGGCGCGAGTAGAAGACGGTCCTGCCCTGCTTGCTGCGGTGCGCGAGGCCCTTGGCGACCAGCGAGGTCTCCAGGGTGTTGCGTACGGCGGTCTCCGGTGCGGCCTGCTCCGGATGCTCCTGCGCCAGCAGCTTCGTCATCTCCGCGACCGTGCGCGGCTGCTCGTCAAGGAGTCCGAGGACGCGGTCGGCGCGGGTGGAGCTCCGCCGTCCCGCGGTGGACCGGGCCGCCTTGGCCTTCCGCGGCTTCTTCTTCGCGTTCGTGCTCTTTGCCGCCTTGGCCGGGGGCTTCGCCGCCGGCTTGGCCTTCGGTGCGGTGGCCTGCGCCCGCCGCGCCGGGGGGACCGTCGCCGGTTTTGTCACCGCGGGTTCGGGCTCTGCCGGCTGCGGTGCGACGGCAGCCTTCCGGGCACCGGTTCCGAGGTGCTTCTGGAGGTCCTCCAGCTTCACCTTGAGCTTCTGGAGCTCGTCGATCTCCTTCGCGATGCTCTCCAGTTTGGCAGCTACCTGCGCAGCGAATTCCGAGTCTGACATGACACAGCCTGCTCTCTATCGCCTGGTCGATCTACGGTTGGCTGGATGTTACTCATCTCTCTTGGCAATTAACCCAGAGTTGGGCTTCCTTATCGTCGGGAACATGGCGTACGGGGCGGGTTTCACGCCTCAACCCGCCTACCCTCACGGGTAGTTCGTGACCAGCGCAAGCGTCGTGTGTCAGTCAAGAAATGAGCCGTGAATGAGCCATACGGGACTCGTCCGCAGCCTGGTGTACCGTGCATCAGCCAACTGAACTCTGTCCGTATGTCACTCCTTTGAGGCTTTCCGGCAGTCAACTCATCGGTGCCGGGAGCCGTCCGCCGGGGAGGGGAACCACGACTCTGGCCCCCGGTGACATACGGCTGTGACGACGGATGACTTGTGTGTAGGAAGTGAACTCTGCATGGCGAGCTATTACTTTTGACGGCTCCGGAGGGACGCGGATCGGCCGAACCTGATGTCGTGGTCGGCCTGGAAAACGGGAGTGCCAGGGCCACGGGCTGCCCCGTGCCCGGGCCCGCCCCGCGCTTCCGCTCACACCGCGCTCCCACTCACCCCGCGTAAACCCTCGAACGGCCGAGCATCCTCTGCGCCGCGCCGCCACCGCTAGTAGGACGGAGACGACGGGTGTGGCGGTGGGCGGTGGGAGGAGTGGCTCGGGTTGAACGTCGTCGTAGATCTCAATCGCTGTCAGGGCTATGCGCAGTGCGCGTTCCTCGCCCCCGAGGTGTTCGCGATGCATGGCGAGGAGTCCCTGCTGTACCACCCGGTCGTGCCGGACGGGCACCTGGAACAGGTGCGCCGGGCCGTGGTGGCCTGCCCGGTGCAGGCCATCGTCATGGGCGAGGAGGCGGGCGCCGGTGCGCGGTGAACCACGCGACGGCCGGATCGTCATCGTCGGCGCGTCGCTCACCGGGCTACGGGCTGCCGAGAGGCTCCGCGCGGAGGGGTTCACCGGCCCGCTGACCCTGGTCGGGGAGGAACCGCAGCCCCCCTACGACCGGCCTCCGCTGTCCAAGCAGGTGCTGCTCGGGAAGGTTCCCGCGGGCCACACCGGCCTGCCGCAGCGCCGCGCGCTGGACGCGCGGTGGAAGCTCGGGGTGCGTGCCACCGGACTCGATCCGATCGAGAAGCGGGTCCTGCTCGCCGACGGCACCGAAGTGCCCTTCGACCGGCTGCTGATCGCGACCGGAACCCGCGCCCGGCCCTGGCCTCACCCGGCCGAGGCTGCCTTGGACGGTGTCTTCACCCTGCGCACCAGCGACGATGCACGCCGTCTCGCGGAACGCCTGGACGCCGGACCACGGCGGGTCCTGGTCATCGGTGCCGGCTTCACCGGTTCGGAAATCGCCTCCGCCTGCCGGGAGCGCGGCCTGGCGGTGACGGTCGCGGAGCGGGGACCGGCGCCACTCGTCGGCGCGCTCGGCGGCACACTGGGCGCGCTCGCTGCCAAATTGCAGCGCGCGCACGGCGTCGACCTGCGCTGCGGAGTGACGGTCACCGCCCTGGAGGGCAGCGGCCGGCTCACCGGCGCCCAGTTCTCCGACGGCACACGGATCGACGCCGACATAGCCGTGGTCGCCCTGGGCGCGGTCCGCAACACCGAATGGCTGGCCGAATCGGGTCTCGCCGCGGGCCCGCGAGGGGTGACCTGCGACGCGGGGTGCCGCGCCTTCGACATGTACGGAATCGTCACCGACGACATCTTCGCCGCCGGTGATGTCGCCCGGTTCCCGCACCCGCTCTTCGAGTACCAGTTGCTCTCCCTGGAGCACTGGGGCAACGCGGTCGCGCAGGCGGAGGTGGCGGCCCACAACATGGTCAGTCCGGGGCCGCGCCGACTCCCGCATCTGACCGTACCGGCCTTCTGGTCGAGCCAGTTCGGCCTCAACATCAAGTCGGTGGGTGTGCCCACCTTCTCCGACCAGGTGGTCATCGCCCAGGGCTCGCTGAAGGACGCCCGGCTGGTCGCCGTCTACGGCTACCGGGGGCGGGTCACCGCGGCCGTGAGCGTGAACCAGGCCAGGTCACTGGAGTACTACCAGCGGCTGATCGAGACGGCCGCGCCGTTCCCGCCCGCGCCGGGAGCCGCCGACCAGATCGAGTCCCCGGACCCCGTCCCCTCCGACGTACCGGACCCGAAGCTGCTCTCGCACGGTCCGACCGTCGCCCTCACCGGTCATCTGCCGGACCGACGCCTGACGGTGGTGCAACCGGCCCGCTGAGACCACCGCCACTCCACAGCGACAGCGATGAGGAGCCCCGCGCATGGCTGCGGACACCTTGTTCCAACGGATCACCGACTACGCCCACCGCGCCGACCCCTATCCGCTCTACGCCGAACTCCGTGAACACCGGGTGGCACGTCAGGAGGACGGCAGCTACCTGGTCGGGACCTACCACGAGATCGAAGCGCTGCTCCATGATCCACGGGTCAGTTCGGACCGCCGCAACCGCACCGCACCGGACGAGACCGAGGCCGGCGACGCAGGACTCCCGCCGGCCTTCATCGGGCTCGACGACCCGGAACACCACCGGCTGCGGAGCCTGGCGATGCGGTCCTTCGGCCCGCCCCACACGCCCGGCCGGATCAATGGCATGCACGGCGAAATCACCCGTATCGTCAAGGACTTCCTCGCCGGTCTGGAGGGCAAGGATCGGATCGACATCGTCGACGACTTCGCCTACCCGCTCCCCGTCACCGTGATCTGTCGCCTGCTGGGCGTACCGATCGAGGACGAGCCGCGGTTCCGCCAGTGGTCGGACGCGATCGTCGCCGGCATCGACCCCAACCCCAAGGAGGACCCCGCGGAGCGCCAACGCGCCGCCGCGGAGGCCCGTAAGGCGATGGCGCTCTATCTGGGAGACCTCGCCGAGAAGCGCCGCGACCATCCGTCCGACGACATGCTCTCCGCGTTCGCCGCGGGAGACGCCACCGACGGCCGGCTCACCCCGCTCGAAATCATGACGACCTCCGTGCTGTTGCTGATCGCCGGTCATGAGACCACGGTCAATCTGATCACCAACGGTGTCCTCACCCTGCTGCGCCACCCCGACCAGCTGGCACGTCTGCGCAACGACCCCACACTGATGCCGCGGGCCGTGGAGGAACTGCTGCGCTACGAGCCCCCCGTCCAGATGCTCCCGCAGCGCACCCCGCTGGCCGACATCGAGGTCGCGGGGCTCACCGTCCCCAAGGGCGCCCCGCTCATCCTGATGCTCGCCTCCGGCAATCGTGACCCCGAACGGTTCCCTGACCCCGACCGCTTCGACCCGCTCCGCGAGGACATCCAGCACCTCGGCTTCGGCAGCGGCATCCACAGCTGCTTCGGCGCCCCGCTCGCCCGTCTGGAAGCCCAGATCGCCCTGAACGAACTCCTCCGGCACCTCGACACACCCCGCCTGGCCGAGGACCCGCCGCCGTACCGGCGCAGCCCGGTATTGCGCGGGCCCCGGCACCTGCTCGTCGAGCACGGCTGACGGGCGCCGTAGGCGCGGGAAGCCGTAAGGGACGGGGCCGGGTGGGGCGCTACGGGGTGTCCAAGGGCCGGCTGTCGGCCAGGACGGCGCGCGCGTAGGTCACGTAGCGCGCGAACAGTTCGCGCTGGGAGGCCCTGGCGATATCGAGCACGGGCGAGTCGGCCCGCCGGACACCCGGCAGATACGGTGCCGTACGACAGCGCCCGGTCTCCGCATCGGGATCGACCAGGCTCAGGTAACACGTCGGCAGCTGACCGGTGACCCGGATGACCATGCGGCCGGGCAGCCCCTCGGCATCGAAGCCCCGGGCCACCGCCAGCAGTTCCCGGGCCGAGGAGGCCGCGCGGTGCGGGAGTTCGGGTTCGCCGAGGCTCCGGGCGTACTCGGTCATCAGGACCGACTCGGGATCGGCCACCACGTAGGTGATGTTCACGCCCTCGCTCAGGAGCCGACGGACCGGACCGGTGAAGTCCCGTTCGGGCCGTGAGACGAAGAGGGCGGCCAGACTGCGGAGTGCCACCCCGATTTCGATGATCTCCGAGTGCGCCCCCTCCAGAAACACGGCCTTCTCCGTCGGCGACGGCCGCCCCTCGGCACGAACGGTCAGGCCACGGCCGGCCTCACCGCCCAGCAGCCGTTCGTCCAGTAAGCGGGTCATCTCGCCGAGAAACCGCCCCCGTTCGACGTCCCTGAGGAACAGGTCGTAGTAGAACGGGATCGCGACGGCCGCCGCGGCGAAGAGCGCGAGCTCGTTGAGCGCGGACCACACGAAACCAGGACGGCCGTTGGACACCAGCGCCAGGCTCAGCCCGCCGAGGAAGACACACAGCGCGAGAGCACCACGGAGCCTGCGCAGCAGACCACGGCTCCCCGCTATATCGCCGTTCATCGACCACCCCCCGGTGTCAGGGTGTCTTTCCCCCTTCGGCAGGCCGCCAAGCCTTGCCCCGGCAACTAGCTTGCTAGGATGCTAGCATCGGCACGTGAGTGCTGAGGAAGTCAAGCAGTTCAACGTGTACCTGCCGATCGGGCTGATCAAGCAGGTCAAGTACCGCGCCATCGAGTCGGGCATGTCGTTGTCGGCGCTGGTCGCAGACGCGCTGCGTGCCTACCTCGACGACACCGACGGGCACCAACGGCAATCGACGGAGAAGGAGACCTGATATGGCGACCGAAGGAATCGAGGCCGTGTTCCTGACGACCCACAACTGGGGCAAGGCGGCGAAGTTCTTCCAGTCGCTGGGCTACGAGTTGGAGTTCTCCACCAACCACAACTCCGGCCGGCTCCGCAATGGCGACGGGCCCTACGTCTTCATCGCCGAGGTTCCTGAGGACCGCGAGCCCCAGACACAGATCGTGCTGAAGGTGCCGGACGCGGACGCGTTCCACCCCGACCCTGCCGTCGAGGTGGTCACGCCGTTCGAGGAAACCCATTACGGCACCAAGGAGATGACCGTCCGCGACCCCGACGGCCGCCTGTGGAGCCTCCAAGCTCCCGCCGGCAACTGACCGCATCGGCAACGGAAGGGGACACCATGGCAGGCGAGAAGACCGAGGCGCCGGACAACACCGCGCTGCGGACCGCCCTCTGGCGGGCACTGCACGTTCAGGCAGACCCACCACCGCATGTGCTCAAGGACGAAATCGGCCTACGGCTGGCAGCCCCCGACACCGACTGGCGCAGCCGCCCCGACATGCACCCGCAGACCACCAGAGGATTCCGGGCAGCCATGGTGGCCCGTGCCCGTTTCGTCGAGGACCTGATGGCCGAGCAGGCCGACCGCGGCATCACCCAGTACGTCATCCTGGGAGCCGGCCTGGACACCTTCGCCCAGCGCAGACCGGAGATCGCCGCCCGTCTACGGGTCTTCGAGGTCGACCAGCCCGCCACTCAGGCATGGAAACGCCACCGCCTGGTCGAACTCGGATATGGCATCCCCGACTGGCTGCACCTGGTGCCGGTCGACTTCGAGGCGAGCGAGGACTGGCTGGAGCAGCTGACCGCTGCCGGTTTTGATGCCGGTCGGCCGGCGGTCATCGTCTCCACCGGTGTCAGCATGTACCTCACCAAAGAGGCCACCGCGGCCACCCTGCGCCAGATCGCCGGGCTCGCACCCGGCTCGACGCTCGCCATGAGCTTCCTGCTGCCGACCGAACTCGTCGCCGAAGCCGACCGCCCCGGCCTCCGGGCGAGCCAGGCGGGCGCGCAAGCCTCCGGAACGCCGTTCCTCAGCTTCTACACCCCACCCGAGATGCTGGCACTGGCCCGCGAAGCCGGCTTCGAAGACGCCCGTCACGTGTCGGGAGATACTCTCGCCGAGCGCTACTTCGCCGACCGCACCGACGGCCTCCGCCCGTCGAGCGGGGAGGACCTATTGCTGGCCACAACCTGACCACTCGTCAATTCCTGCCCCTAGGATCGACGGCGTGATCGACATTCCGGAAGAGCTCGTGGCCACCCAGACCAGGATCAACGGGGCGGCGGGGCGTGACTTCATTGCCGCGTTGCCGGGGCGGGCCGCGGAGTTCCTGGATCGTTGGGGGCTGAAGCTGACCGGGCCTTCTCTGTGTGGGATGGCGGCGCTCGTTCTGCCGGTGGAGCGGAGCGATGGGACGCCTGCGGCGCTGAAGATGCAGTTGCTTGATGAGGAGAGTGCGGGGGAGCCGGTCGCCCTGCGGGTCTGGGGCGGTGACGGCGTCGTCCGGCTGCTGGAGCACGACGCGGACACCAACACGCTGCTGCTCGAACGCCTCGATGAGAAGCGCCACTTGTCGACGCTCGATGACTCCCGCGAGGCCATCCGGATCCTCGCCGAACTGCTGGCCAGGCTCTGCTCCGTGCCCGCGCCCGCCGGTCTGCGTCAGCTGGGCGACGTCGCGCGGACGATGCTCGACACGGTGCCGGACGCCGTGCGTGCGGTCGCGGACCCGGCCGAACGGGCGCTCCTGAAGAGCTGTGCGGCGGCCGTACGCGAGGTCGTCGATGAACCCGGTGACCGGCTGCTCCACTGGGATCTGCACTACGACAACATCCTCGCCGCGGACCGGGAGCCCTGGCTCGCCATCGACCCCAAGCCGCTGGCCGGCGACCCGGGCTTCGAGCTGATGCCCGCACTCGCCGACTACTTCGATCCGTCCGAGGTGCGCTACCGCTTCGACCTGATGACCGAGGTGCTGGGACTCGACCGGCAGCGGGCGGTCGCATGGACGCTGGGGCGGGCCCTGCAGAACCTGCTGTGGAACGTCCAGGACGGGGAGGACGAACTGGATCAGGAGCAGCTCGCGATCGCGCAGCTGCTGCTCGGACGGTGAGTGGGCGGACGCCGGGCCGGCGGGGATGCCCGCCGGCGCCCCCCGTCCGGCGTCCTCGTCCCGGCAGTCCGGGTGCGGGAGCCCTGATCACGTAGGCTCGACGGATGGCGAAGTATTTCGACGTACACCCCGAGAATCCTCAACGGCGCACCATCAGCAATGTGGCCGACAGCATCCGCTCCGGCGCGCTCATCGCATACCCGACGGACTCCTGCTTCGCGCTGGGCTGCCAGCTGGGCAGCCGCAGCGGTATCGATCGGATCAAGTCGATCCGGAACCTCGACGACCGGCACCACTTCACCCTCGTGTGCGAGAACTTTTCGCAGCTGGGGCAGTTCGTGCACATCGACAATGACGTGTTCCGCGCGATCAAGGCAGCCACCCCCGGCAGCTACACCTTCATCCTTCCCGCGACGAAGGAAGTGCCGCGCCAGCTGCTGCATCCGAAGAAGAAGACGGTCGGCGTCCGCATCCCGGACCATGTCGTCACTCAGGCGCTGCTCGCCGACCTCGGTGAGCCGCTGCTCTCCAGCACCCTGCTCCTGCCCGACGAGGAGGAGCCGATGACGCAGGGGTGGGAGATCAAGGAACGGCTCGATCACGTCGTGGACGCCGTGATCGACTCGGGCGACTGCGGCACCGAGCCGACCACGGTCATCGACTTCTCCGGCGGCGGGGCCGAGATCGTCCGCCGAGGCGCGGGCGACGTCTCGCGGTTCGAGTAGCCGGTCTCTCTGAGGGTGTCGGGTTCGTGACGGCCGGCTACCGGTGGAGTTCGCCGCCCACCGGGCCGGGCGGACGGGTACGCACCCGCGCGCCCGCGGCCGGCAGCGTTGCGGGCAGGGATCAGGAGCGCGGGGGGCGGGGCTGCTCGGCTCGCTCCGCGTTCTTCTCCTTGATCCGGGCCGCTTCCTTACGGACCTCGGCCTGGGTGGCGCGCTCCCGCTCCAGCCACTCGGGGCCTTCCTTCTTCAGCGCCTCGATCTGCTCCGTGGTGAGAGCTTCGGTGACACCACCACGGGCGAGACCGGAGATGGAGACGCCGAGCTTGGCCGCGACCACCGGCCGGGGGTGCGGACCGTTGCGGCGCAGTTCCACCAGCCACTCGGGCGGATCGGTCTGGAGTGCGTTCAGCTCGGTGCGCGAGACGACACCCTCCTGGAATTCGGCGGGGGTGGCCTCTAGGTACACCCCCAGCTTCTTCGCCGCGGTCGCGGGCTTCATCGTCTGGGGGGTCTGGTGCGACTTCATGCTGTCAAGGGTATCGAGCATGTGCGCTACCTCCGACCACGACCGGTAACCTGGCGGCGTGACAAGCTCGGAAGCATCCCCGTCGTTCCGGCTCGCGTATGTCCCGGGAGTGACGCCCACGAAATGGGTGCGGATCTGGAACGAGCGGCTGCCCGACGTCCCCCTGACCCTGATCCCGGTGCCCGCCGCCGAGGCCTGTGCGGTGTTGCGGGACGGTGGCGCCGACGCGGGTTTCCTGCGGCTGCCGGTGGACCGGACGGATCTCGCCGCGATTCCCCTCTACACCGAGACGACCGTCGTCGTGGTCCCGAAGGATCACCTCGTGACGGCGGTCGACGAGGTGGCCTCGGAGGACCTGGCCGACGAGATCGTGCTGCACCCCCTCGACGAGACCCTTGAGTGGGAGCGCCGGCCGGGGCTGCCCGCGAAGGAGCGTCCCGCCACGACGGCGGACGCCATCGAGCTGGTGGCGGCCGGGGTGGGACTCCTCGTGGTCCCGCAGTCACTGGCCCGGCTGCACCACCGCAAGGACCTCACCTACCGGCCGGTCTCGGACGCCCCCGCGTCGCGCGTCGCGCTGTCGTGGCCGCAGGAGGAGACCACCGACCTGGTGGAGGACTTCATCGGCATCGTCCGCGGCCGGACCGTGAACAGCACCCGGGGACGCTCACAGGCCCCGGCCCCGGCACAGCCGAAGGGCAAGCGCCCCGAGACGGGCGGCACCCGGCGGAAGCCCGCGGGAGGCAAACCAGGGGGCAAGACGGCCGGCAAGCCGGTGGGCAAGTCGGGCGGCAAGAGTCCTCGGAGCGGCTCGGGCGGTTCCGGCGGCCCCAAGGGCGGCAGACGCGGCAAACCCCGCCGCCGGCCGTAGCTCCGACGCCACGCGGCGGTGCGGGGCCCGAGCGCGGGTCGTAGTGATCCGACCGCGGCATCCGATGCCCGAGCAGCCGCGGATGGTGCGGCTGAAGCCCTTGGGCCGTGGCCCCGGGGGAGAGGTAGCGCCACGGCCGCGCGCGCTCCTGCGGTATGACGGCCGGGTGCGTGGGTGGCCCTGGGCGGACCAACTCGCCGCGGATATGCGGAACTTGTTCCGCCGACCGAGCTGCGGGTAGCTTCCCGGAGTCGAAACCTTGGTCACTGAAGGGGGCAGTGTGGACTGGGGGACCCTCGTCGCGACGTTGGGTGGTGGTGGCATCGCCATCTCCGGCACCGTGCTCGCCGATTACCTGCGCCATCGGCACGAAAGCGACCGGGGGGCCGAGACGCGGCGGCGGGCGGTGTATATCGAGTTCATCAGCGCCGCAGGGGTGTGTCATGCGCGGCTGCGTCAGATCGCGCAGGATCCGGGTGCCGAAGCCGACCTTGAGGCGGCCACTCGTGCGGCGTTGAGCGAGGCCGCGATACATGAGGTGCGCGAGAGGCTGTTCATCGATGCGACGACCACCGTCGCCGGGGCGGGGCAGGCGATGTTCCAACAACTCCGCCTTCTTCAGCGGGTGGTCGCGACGGGGGCCTCGCTGACCTCACGCGCCTTCCACGACGTGTATCACCCCTACCTCGCAGCGGTGTGGGCCTACCGGGTGGCGGTGCGCACCGAGTTGGAGGGGCTGCCCCTGTCGCCCGCGGTGTTCGGGTGGGACGGCTGGGACGGCAAGGACCGCTGCGCGATATGTGAAGAGGCGGGCGCCGGGGGCGGGTGAGCGCCGCGGAGGCGGGGACGGCGCCGGCCCGGCCCCTGTCATGGGGGCCGGGCCGGTTGCCCTCTTGCGGCAGGGCTCAGGGCGTGGGGAGCCCGGCGTGCAACTCGGCTCAGGGCGTGGGCAGTCCGGGCCCCGTGCAGTGCACGTCGGTGCGGGGCACGGTGCCGTCGGTCAGATAGGCCGCGGCCGTCTCGTCCACACAGCCGTTGCCCCGGCTGGCGAACACTCCGTGGGAGTAGTCGTCGTGGAGGGTGACCAGACGGGAGCCGGGCAGTCGCCGTTGCAGTGCCCGGGCGCCTTCGATGGGGGTGACGGGATCGTGCTCGGAAGCGATCAGCAGGACCGGTGGCGCCTCGGGGCTGCCGAGCGGCGTACCGTGCGCGGGCCGGTGGTGCCAGTACGCGCACACCGAGGCCTCCATACCGGTCAGCACCGGCTGCGGGTCGAGCCGTCGCATCCGCCGGATGTCGGCGAGGACGCGGGCAGGCGAGGGCGCCGGTCCGTCCGCGCACTTGACCGTGCGGTTGGCGGCTTCGTACGTGCGTGACGCGGGGCCGTCGAAGGGCTCTGCCGGGCGCAGCGGGCCGGTGGTGCCGTCGCGCAGGTAGGTCCGCAGGCCGTCGGCCAGGCCCGCCCAGCGTTCGGTGCGGCCCAGCGCCCGGTAGACGGCGCGGTCGAACTCCGCCGCCCCGAAGCCGTCCACGGGGCGCTCGGCGAGACCGTCCCGCACCTTCTGGTACGCGGCCCGTACCTCCGCTGCGTCGGCACCGAGCCCGAAGCGTTCCTGGTGCCGGGCCGCCCAGGCGAAGAACACCGCCCGCTGGCGTATCAGTGCCCGGCTCTGGAGAAGATCGAAGTCGTACCACGCCTCGGGGCCGACGACGCTGTCCAGCACCATCCGGCCCACCCGCTGCGGGAATTGAGCGGCATAGGCGGCCCCGAGGTAGCTGCCGTAGGAGACGCCGAGGTAGCCGATCCGGCGCTCACCGAGCGCCTCGCGCAGGGCGTCCATGTCCCGGGCGGTCTCGGTGGTCGACAGATGCGGCAGGGCGTCCTTGAGGTGCCGGGCGCAGTCGTCGGCGGTCCGCCGCAGTCCGTCGAGGTAGGTCCGTTCGGCGGTCCGCCCCGCCGGCACCGGGTCCTGCCCCGGGCTGTCGAAGAGGCCGCCCATCGGACCGCAGTCCGCGGGTGCGCTCGCACCGGTGCCGCGCGGGTCAAAGCCGATCACGTCGTACGAACGCCGCACCGGCTCCGGCAGTTTGGCGCGCTTGGTCACGGCGTAGGGGAGGCCCGATCCGCCGGGGCCGCCCGGGTTGACCAGCAGGACACCCTGCCGCTCGGAGGCCGGGCCGGAGGCGCGGACACGGGATACGGCGATGTCGAGCTGCTTGCCGTGCGGGTGGCTGCGGTCCAGGGGGACGCGCAGCCGGCCGCATTCGACGCGCTCGGGTGCGGGCGGCGTCGGTACGGAGTCCGGGCAGGCGCCGAAGCGGAGCGCCGGCGGTGGGGGAGCGGCGGGGGCGGGGGCGGCCGGGAGCAGGGCGGCGGTGGCCGTGAGGGCGCAGAGCAGGCCGGTGCGGCGTACGGCAGGAATCACTGGTCTCGCATTCGGGAGTGCGGCGGAGGGGGGCCGCAGGACTTGGTGATGAAAATGATTATCGTTTACAGTGTGGCCCGGTCAAGCGAACGGCCCTCGCCAAGGGGCCGCCGCTTCGTCAAGTACCGCCGCACCAACGCCCGAACGACGCTGCGAAGAAGGGACACCGTGGCTCATCTGCTGATGGTCGAGAGCTGGGTCGGAGCGATGAGCAGGCTGCTCCCCCGCGCGATCCGGGAGGGCGGACACGAGTTCAGCTTTCTCACCCGCGACCTGCACCACTACCTGCGCTCCGCGCCCGAGGGCGGCGCTCACCCGCTGCTCGGCGCCCGCAATGTGCTGACCGCCGACACCAACGACCTCGACACGCTGCTGCCGTACGCCGAGCGGCTGCATGCCACCCTTGGCTTCGACGGTGTGATCACCTCCTGCGACTACTACCTCCCGGCCGTCGCGCGGATCGCCGGCCGGCTCGGGCTGCCCGGCCCGGCGCCCGAAGCGGTCGAGAACGCCTGCCGCAAGGACGCGACCCGGCAGACCCTCGCCGCCGCCGGGCTCCCCGGTCCGCGCTTCGCGGTCTGCGCGGACCGGTCCGAGGCTGCCGCCGCCGCGGCGGAGATCGGCTATCCGCTGGTGCTCAAGCCCGTCGACCTGTGCGCGGGGATGTTCGTACGGCGCGTCGACGACGAAGCGGAGCTGGCCCGCGCCTACCGCGCCGTCGAGGGCTTCCCCGTCAATGCCCGAGGCCAGCGCCGGGCCCCCGTGGTCCTCCTCGAAGAACTGCTCCACGGCCCCGAAGTCAGCGTCGAGACCGTGACGTTCGACGGGAGCACCCAGGTGGTCGGGGTGACCGACAAGAGCGTCGGCGGGGCACCGGCCTTCATCGAGACCGGCCATATGTTCCCCGCCGCGCTTCCGGCGGCCGATGCGGCCGCGGCCGGGGAGACGGCCCGGCAGGCCGTCGAGGCACTCGGACTGGACGGCGTCGTGGCGCACACGGAGATCAAGCTGACGCCCGACGGACCGCGTCTGATCGAGGTCAACCCCCGCCCCGCGGGCAACCGCATCACCGAACTGATCCGCCATGTCACCGGTGTCGACATTGCCGCTGCCGCGGTGGACGTGGCGATAGGACAGCGTCCCGATCTGCACATACGGGACACCGGGCTGCGCAGCGCCGCGATCGGTTTCCTCGTCCCGCAGTCCACGGGCGTGCTGGAGGAGATCGACGGCGCGGACCTCGTGCGGAAGGCGCCGGGGGTGCTGGAAGTCCAGCTCGCCGACCCCGGCAAGCCGGTCAAGGCGGCCGGCAGCAACAACGCATACCTGGGGCATGTCATGGCCGGCGACGCCGAGGGCCCGGACGCGCGCCGGTGTGTCGAAGCACTGCTGTCCGAGCTGCGCCCGCGGGTGGTGAACCGATGACCGCCCTCACCACTCAGCTCCCTGCCGCCGCCGCTTCGTACGACGACCTCGTGGCCCGTGTCCTCGGCGGTGAGTTCGGGCCCGACCCGAGGACCCAGCGGGTCGCCGTCGCCTTCAGCACCCGGCAGGCCGTACGCCATGAGAGCCGCAGCGGCGGCTACCGCAACGAGGTGCTGAGCCTGCGGCTGGCCGCCGCGGTCGGCTCGTGCGCGGTGGAGCCCGGTGAGCTGCCGGACGCCGCGATCGAGGACTGCGTCGGCGCGGACCTGGCGGGCCTGATGGCGCACGAACTGCGCCCGGTGCGGGTGGCCGCCCTCGACACCTATCTGATGCACGTACTCCCGCACACCCCGGCGAACGGTGCCCGGTCCTGGTCGCTGCCCGCCGGATCGTCCCTGCGGAAGTCCCGGGCCAGGGCACGGGCCGTCGCCGGGCTGGTCGACGCCGCCCCGGGCGCCCGGGTGCTCGTGGTCGGCGTGGTCAATTCGCTGCTGGAGGCGCTCCGTGCGCGCGGGCTGTCGTACGTGCCCTGTGACCTCAAGGGGGGCACGACGGAGTGGGGCGAACCGGTCCGCACCGATGCGCTCGCCGAGTTGGCGCACTGCGACGCGGTGCTCGCCTCCGGGATGACGCTCGGCAACGGCAGCTTCGAAGCGCTGCGGGAGCACGCCCTGCACCACGGCAAGCCGCTGGTGATGTTCGCCCAGACGGGCAGTGCGGTGCTGCCGCGATTCCTCGGCTCCGGGGTGAGCGCGGTGTGTGCGGAGCCGTACCCGTTCTTCTGGCTCGACGGCGGGCCGGGCACCCTGCACCGCTACCGCGCCGACGCATCCGGAGCCGCCCGGTGACCACGGCCGTCCGGCATCCCACCGGTAACCGCGAGCTCCTCGGCCTGCTCGGCCGCACACCGCTCGCCCGGATCACCGCCGACCTCCCCTGCCCGCACCCCGGATTCTGGGCCAAGCTCGAAGGGCTCGGCGCGGGCGGTATGAAGGCACGCGCCGCGGTGTCCATGCTGCTCGGCGCCCGCGAGCGCGGCCAACTACGGCCCGGCGCCCCTGTCGTGGAGTCCACCTCAGGCACCCTCGGCATCGGCCTGGCCTTCGCGGGTCAGGCGCTCGGCCATCCGGTCGTGCTGGTCGGCGACACCGAGCTGGAGCCGGCCATGCGCCGGCTGCTGCGGACCCACGGGGTCCGGCTCGAACTCGTCGACCGGCCGGCGGCCGAGGGCGGCTGGCAGGCGGCCCGGCTCGCCCGGCTGCGGCAGCTGCTCGCCGAACTGCCCGGCGCGTACTGGCCCGACCAGTACAACAACCCCGACAATATCGCCGGTTACGCCTCCCTCGCCGCCGAAATGGCAGCCGAACTCGACCACCTCGACGTCCTGGTGTGCAGCGTCGGCACCGGAGGACACAGCGCGGGCATCGTCGGCCCGCTGCGCCGGCACTGGCCGCGGCTGCGCCTGATCGGGGTGGACGCCACCGGCTCCACGATCTTCGGCCAGCCCGCCCGGGCCCGGCTGATGCGGGGCCTCGGCAGCAGCATTCATCCCCGCAATGTCGCCTACGACGCCTTCGACGAGGTGCACTGGGTCGGCCCGGCCGAATCCGCCGACGCCTGCCGCAGGCTCGCCACCGGCAACTTCGTCAGCGGCGGCTGGAGCACCGGCGCGGTCGCCCTGGTCTCCGCATGGGCCGCGCGGGTTCACCCCGGAGCCGTCGTCGCCACCGTCTTCCCCGACGGGCCCCAGCGCTATCTCAACAGCGTCTACGACGACGACTTCGCCACCGCCCACGGCCTGGACCTGGCCACCGCCGCCGGCCGCCCGGTCGAGATCCCGCATCCGACGGCCGCGGAGGCGACCGGATGGACCCGGTGCGGGACGGTCACCGACCCGCTCGCGTCCCCGGGCGCGACCGGCGACCGCCCGCCCGCCCCGCTCCCCGGCACCGCCCCGCACCACCCCGCCCGCCCCACCACCTGGGAAGAAGCCCCGTGAAGGTCAGCCAGCGCACCGTGCGACTCGAACTCACCGAGCCGCTGCGGATCTCCCGCTCCACGATGGCGGCCCGCGACGCCGTATGGCTCGCCATCGAGCACCAAGGCACGCGCGGCTACGGCGAAGCGGTCACCAGCACGTACTACGGTCTGGACGCCGCCCGCCTCGGCCGGCTGCTGCACGACGCCGCGCGGGAACTCGCCCGCTGCGCCACCCCCGAGAGCGCCCTCGACGCGCTGCGCGCGGGCGAACTGCCCGCGCCCGGCACACCCCCGGCGGTGACCGCGGCCGTGGAGTCCGCACTGCTCGATCTCGTCGGGAAGCGCGCCGGCGTCCCCGTGCACCGGCTGCTCGGCGCCCCGGAAGCGCCACACGCCGCCACCGCCCGCACCATCGGCATCACCCCGTACCGGGCGGCCGCGGAGCAGGCACGCCGGCTGACCCGGCGCGGCTTCTCCGTCCTCAAGATCAAGGCCGGTGCCCCGGATCCCGAGGACGACCTCGACCGCGTCCTGGCGGTACGCAACGCCGCACCGCACGCCCGGCTGCTGCTCGACCCCAATGGCGCCTGGAGCCCCGCCATGGCCGACGCCCTGCTGCCCCGCTACGCCGGCCTCGGCGTCGAGGCGGTGGAGCAGCCGCTCGCCCCCGGCGACCCCGAGGCGCTGGCCGCACTCGCCGCACGCTCGCCGCTGCCCGTCATCGCCGACGAGGACGCGGTCGGCTTCGAGGACGCCCGGCGGCTGGCCGGGCGGGTGCACGGCATCAACGTCAAGCTCGCCAAGTGCGGTGGTGTCACCGCGGCGCTGCGCATCGCCGACCTGCTCGCCGGCAGCGGCACCGCGCTGATGCTGGGCTGCCTCACCGCCAGCAGCCTCGGTCTCGCCCCGGCCGTCCACCTCGCCGACCGCGCCCGGTGGACGGATCTGGACGGTCACTTGCTGCTCGCCCACGACCCCTGGACCGGCATCGGCGGTACGGACGGCACCGTACGGGCCGGCCGGGAACCGGGACTCGGCGTGCGACCGGTCCACGGCGCACCACCACCGGGCGAGGAGCCGGCCGGCTGGGAGACGGCGGGCCAGGAGACGCCGATGCCGGCCGGTGGCGGGGAGGCGGCACAGTGAAGACCTGGCACGAGATGCGCCGTTTCCCGCTCGCCATCCGCCTGCTGCTGATCAACCAGCTCGGCGTCAACACCGGCTTCTACCTGCTCATTCCCTACCTCGCCGTGCACCTCGGCGAAGACCTGGGAATGTCCGCAGCGGTCGTCGGAATCGTCCTCGGCGTCCGCAACCTGAGCCAGCAGGGCCTGTTCCTCATCGGCGGCTCGGCCTCCGACCGGCTGGGCGCGCGCCGCGTCATCATCGCCGGCTGCGCGCTGCGGACCGTCGGCTTCGGCCTCTTCGCGCTCGGCGACGGCCTGGCCGTACTGATTGCCGCATCCGTGCTCAGCGGACTGGCGGGCGCGCTGTTCAACCCCGCCGTACGGGCCTACCTTGCACAGGAGGCGGGCACGCGCAAGGCCGAGGCGTTCGCCCTCTTCAATGTCTTCGCGACCACCGGCGCCCTGATCGGGCCGCTGCTCGGCAGCGTCCTGCTGCTGGTCGACTTCCGGGTCTCCGCGCTCACCGCCGCCGCGATCTTCGCCCTGCTCACCGTCGCCCAGGCCGTCGTGCTGCCCGCCTCCGAGGTCGCCCCCGCGACCAACAGCGTCCTCGGTGACTGGCGCGAAGTCCTCGGCAACCGCGTCTTCCTGGCCTTCGCACTGGCCATGGTCGGCATGTTCACCATGCAGAACCAGCTGTATCTGCTGCTGCCGGACGGCGCCCGCCGGGCCACCGGCTGGGACGGCGCGGCCGGACTGGTCTTCCTCATCGGCACCGTCGCCAACCTCTCGCTCCAGATGCGGATCACCCGCGCCCTCAAGGAGCGCGGGAACCGGGCACGGTGGATCAGTGCCGGACTCGGCCTGATGGGGCTCGGCTTCGTCCCGCCGATGGCCGTCGCAGGCATGGGGGCGCCGTCCGGTGGCCTCGGCGACGCCGCGCTGCGCGCACTGCCCGTACTGGCCGGGGCACTGCTGCTCTACCTCGGCGTCATGGTCGCCCAGCCGTTCGTACTGGAGCTGATCCCCGCCTTCGGCCGCGCCGAACTCACCGGCACCTACTTCGGACTGTTCTACGTGGTCTCCGGGATCGCCGCGGCGGTGGGCAACACCGTCGTCGGCTGGGCCATGGACACCGGCGAACACACGCGTACCCAGTGGCTGCCGTGGGCGTGCTGCCTGGGCTTCGGCCTCATCTCCGCGGCCGGTGTCGCCTGGCTGCACCGGCTGCGCGGTCTGCCGGGGGACGCCACCGACCCGGCACCGGCCGCCGCGGCGCCCACGACGACGGCAAAGGCCTGACCACCCCATGGAAACGGACATGCACCGCGAAAACCTGCTGACCGACAACCCGGAGCTCTACGAGGCCCGCTTCCCCGACACCGAACGGCTCGCCGGCCGCTGGGCCGAGGACTGCCTGCGCCGGCACCACTCGGGCAGCCGCGTGCTGGACCTCGGCTGCGGCACCGGACGCGACGCCGCGCATCTGCACCGGGCGGGCCGCACCGTCGTCGGGGCGGATCTCTCCGCCGCGATGCTGGCCCACGCCCGCACCCAGCACGCCGGACCGGACTACGTCCACGCCGACCTGCGCGACTTCGCCCTCCACCAAGGCCCGTTCGACGCCGTCGTCTGCCTGGACAGCGCCCTGCTCTACTGCCACACCAACGCCGAACTCGACGGCTTCCTCGCCTCCTGCCGGCGCGGCCTCACCCCCGGCGGGCTGCTCGTGGCCGAGATGCGCAACGGCGCCTTCTTCCTCGGCCGCACGGAACTGCTCGACGCCCCGGCCGTTCACGACGTCACCTGGCGCGGCACCACCTACACCTCCACCACCACGCTGTCCGTCGACCGCGCCGCCCAACTCCTGCGCCGCACCCGCATCTGGACCGCCGACGACGGCTCCCCGCCCCACGAGCAGCGATCCGCATGGCGGCTGCTCTTCCCCCAGGAACTGCGTCACACCCTCGCCGCGCACGGCTTCGAGGTGCTCGAACTGCACGACGGGCCGGGGCCGCGCACGGACCCGGCCTGGCACGAGGGCGCCGCGCCGGGCGTATCCGCCGACGGGGACCGGCTGCACCTGGTCGCCCGGCTGGCCCGGCACGACTGACACCCGCCCGACCTCCCGCCACCCACCCGCGCACAGCAAGGAATCCGCCATGTACGAAGGTCCCGTCCACGAACCACGCTTCCCCGGCCTGCGCCGCCGCGGCTTCCTCGCCGCGGCCGGCGGGGCGGCCGGACTCGGCGCGCTCGCCCTCACCGGATGCACGGGCCCCACCGGGGGCGCCGCTGAGGGCGGCGGCAAGCCCCGGCGCGGTGGGAAGCTGCGTGCCGCCTTCGCGGGCGGCGGCGCGAGCGAGACCCTCGACCCGCATCTGGCCAACCTCTTCGCCGATGCCGCCCGCGCCAAGGCCCTCTTCGACAAGCTCGCCGACTTCGGCGCCGACCTCGCCGCCGAGCCGCGGCTGGCCGCCTCCTGGGAGCCGAACGCCGCCCTGGACCGCTGGACGGTGCGGCTGCGCAAGGCGACCTTCCACAACGGCAAGCCGGTCACCGCCCGCGATGTCCTCTACAGCTTCCGCCGCATCGCCGACCCCAAGAAGGCGTTCCGGGCCAAGGCCTCACTGGAGCCCCTCGACCTCAAGGCGAGCCGGGCCGCCGACGAGCGCACCGTCGAGTTCGCACTGAAGCGCCCGACCGCCGAATTCCCCAACATCCTGGCCGCGTTCGGCGCGTACATCGTCCCCGACGGCGCCACGGACTTCGACAAGAAGCCGGTCGGCAGCGGCCCGTTCCGCTTCGTCTCCTTCACCCCCGGACGCTCCGCCGTCTTCCGGCGCAACGACGACTACTGGGACGGCGCGCCCTACCTGGAGCAGCTGGAATTCCTGGTCGCCAACGAGGAGTCCGCACGCGTCAACTCCCTGCTGGGCGGCCAGGTCGAGTACGCCCACGAGCTGTCGCCGACGACCGCCCGCGCCCACGAGGGCAAGGGGCAGATCGAGATCGTCCGGCTGCGCAACAGCGCCATGCAGGCGTTCGCGATGAAGACCGACCGGCCGCCGTTCGACGACAAGCGGGTGCGCGAGGCGTTCTTCCTCCTCACCGACCGCAAGGAACTGGTGGACGGCGCGCTTTCCGGCGCGGGCGAGATCGGCAACGACCTGTTCGGCAAGGGGTACGAGTACTACGCCGACGGGCTGCCGCAGCGCGAGCAGGATCTCGACCGGGCCCGCCACCTGCTGAAGAAGGCCGGCGCCGACGGGCTGCGGGTCACCCTCGACACCTCGGCCGTCGCCGCCGGGTTCACCGAGTCCGCCGCCATCTTCCGCGACCAGGCCGCCAAGGCCGGAGTGCGGGTGAAGGTGGCGATGGGCAGCAAGGACAGCTACTGGCAGGACACCCTCGACTCCGGAACGCTGTGCTGCTACCGCTCCGGCGCGATGCCCATCGAATCGCACTTCTCCCAGCGCCTGCTGTCCGGCTCCACCACCAACGCCACCAAGTGGCACCACAAGGACTTCGACGCGCTCTACCAGCAGGCCCAGTCCACCAGGAACAAGGAGGACCGGGCCGCCGTGTACGCACGCATGCAGCGCCGCCTGTACGCCGAGGGCGGCTTCCTGGTCTGGGGCTTCGCCGACTGGATCCTGGGCACCGCCCGCACGGTCCGCGGCGTGGCACACAAGGCCCCCGCCAACACGCTCGACTGGGCCCGCTTCGACAAGGTGTGGCTCGCGTGACCGGTCTGCGGTCGTGGCTGGTCCGGCGGCTGCTGCTCGGCGCCGGACAGACCGTCGCCGTCGTGCTGCTCGTCTTCGCCCTCACCGAGGCGCTGCCCGGCGACGCCGCGGTGGTGCTCGCCGGTGACCAGCCCGACCCCGGGCGGATCGCGGCCATCCGGGAGGCCATGCACCTCGACCGGCCCGCCCACGAACGCCTCGCGGCCTGGACGGCCGGGCTGCTGCACGGCGATCTCGGCACCTCGTTGGCCTCCGGCCGGCCGGTCAGCTCCTACCTCGCCGACGGCTTCGGACCGACCCTGCTGCTCGCCGCGCTCACCCTGCTCCTGCTGGTGCCGCTGGCGGGCGGCCTCGGCGTGCTGGCCGCCCGACACGAAGGACGGCTCCTGGACCGCCTCATCAGCTCGGTGACCCTGGGGGTGTACGCGGTACCGGAGTTCGCCTTCGGGGTGCTGCTGGTGACGCTCTTCGCACTGCGCCTGGGCTGGCTGCCGCCGACCGCCGTCGGCTACGGCGACGATCTGCTCGCCCACCCCGCGGCGCTGGTGCTGCCCGTAGTGGTGCTGCTGTCCCGGCCGGTGTGCTCGCTGGCGCGACTGGTCCGCGCCGGCATGATCGATGCGCTGGCCTCGCCGTACGTCGCGCAGGCCCGCCGCTACGGCATCCCCGGCGCGCGCCTCCGCTATGCGCACGCCCTCCCCAACGCCCTTGCGCCCGCCGCCCAGCAGCTCGCCCGCACGATCGACTGGCTGCTGTGCGGTGTCATCGTCGTGGAGGCCCTGTTCGTGATCCCCGGACTCGGAACGGTCCTGATGAACGCCGTCGCGGAACGCGATGTTCCCGTCATCCAAGGCCTGGCCGTCGTCTTCGGCTGCACCGCCGTCGTCCTCAACCTCGGTGCGGACCTGGCCACTTATCGTCTGGTGCCCCGGGCGGAGGTAGCGGCATGAGTCCCCGTACGGTCCCCGGCCCACGTCGCTTCACTCTCGCCCTGCTGATCATCACCGTTCCGCTGCTCCTCGCCCTGCTCGGGCCGCTGTTCGCCGGGGAGCCCGGACCACGGGCCGCCTCCTTCACCCTCGGCGGCGGGCACTGGGCCGGGACCGACTTCGTCGGCCGGGACGTCTGGCGGCAGCTACTGCTCGGCGGCCGCCCCGTGGTCCTGACTGCCCTCGCGGCGACGGCGCTGGCCTACGCGGTGGCGATCCCGCTGGGCCTCATCGCTGCGCTGACCCACCGCGGTTGGCTGGAAGAGCTGCTGATGCGGCCGTTGGACGTGCTGCTCGCCGTGCCGTCACTGCTGTTCCTGCTGCTGGTGGCGGCGGTCCTGACACCCGATGCCGGCGGCCTGGCACTGCTGGTGGCACTGGTCAACATCCCCGACGCCGTCCGAGCGGTCCGGGCCGCCACCGCCGAAGCGGCCGCCCGGCCCGCGGTCGAGGCACTGCGGATGCAGGGCGAGACCTGGTGGCGGACGGCCATCGGCTACGTCGGCCGGTCCGCCCTGCGCACCCTCGCCGCCGACGCCGGGGTCCGGCTGACCGGCGTGCTGTACCTGGTCGCCACGGCCGCCTTCCTCGGCGTCGGCGCCGAACCGGACGCCGCCGACTGGGCGGTGATGGTCGACCGCAACCGGACGGGCATGTTCATCCAGCCCTGGGCCGTCGTGCTCCCCGCCGTGCTGATCATGGCGTTGACCATGGGCACCAACCTGCTCTTCGACGCCGCCCTCACCCGGCGCGACCGCGGGCCGGGGCGGGAACGTCGTGGCCGGAGGTTCGCACCGGATCGTCGCGTCCAAGGGCCCGCACAGGACCGAGCACCGAGGCCCGCCCGCACCCCCGCACCTCCGCCCACCGACGGCCCGCCCCGCGCGCCCGGACGAGACGAGAAGAGCAACCCGTGCACGTGAACGAGGCCGAGGCCGCCGAGGTCCGGGACCTGCGCGTCGAAATCGACGGCCGGGCGCTCGTCGACGGAGTGAGTCTGCGGGTGCCACCCGGCCACATCACCGCCCTGATCGGCGCCTCCGGCAGCGGCAAGACCACCACCGGACTCGCCCTGCTCCACGAGTATCCGCCCGGCGCCAGGGTGACCGGCGAGGTCCGCGTCCCCGACGGCCTCGTCGGCTACGTACCGCAGCACCCCGCCACCGTCCTCAACCCCGCCCGGCCGGTCGCCGCCCTCCTCCAGGACATCGCGCGCACCCAGGTACGCGCGCTGCCCCGCCGCGACCGCCGGACCGCGATCCGGCACCGCATCCTGCGCGCGCTCGCACAGGCCCGGCTCCACGACGGCGAAACCCTGCTGCACCGCTACCCCCACCAGCTCTCCGGCGGCCAACAGCAGCGCGTCGTCCTGGCCCAGGCCCTGCTGACCGGCGCCGGCATCCTCGTCGCGGACGAACCGACCACCGGCCAGGACGCGGTGACCAAGCAGCAGATCGCCGACCAGCTGGCCGCCGTGGCCCGGGAGGGCATCGCGGTACTGCTCCTGAGCCACGACCTGGAGGTCGTCCGGGCCCTGGCCGACCACGTCCATGTCCTGCGCGCCGGCCGCATCGTCGAATCCGGCACCCCGGAACAGCTCTGGAGCCACCCTCAGCACTCCTGGACCCGGGCACTCCTGACCCCCGCTGCCTCCACCGAGCCGCCCGAAAGCCCAGCCGTCCAGCGCACGGACGCGGAGCCACCGGCCGACGACACCGCCGCCCGCCCGCCCGCCGCCGAGGCAGTGCTCCGGGTGCGGAGCCTGACCGCCCGCCACGGCAGGACCACCGTCCTGCGCACCCCCGAACTGCTGCTCCCGCCCGGCTGTTCGGCCGTCATGGGCCGCTCCGGCAGCGGCAAGACCACCCTCGGCCGCTGTCTCGCCGGTCTGCACCGGAGCTACGACGGCGAGGTCCTGCTGGACGGTGTCGTGCTGCCCCGCAGCCTCCGGGACCGCGCCCGTGAGCAACTGGCCGCGGTCCAGTACGTCTTCCAGGACGCCCGCGCCGCCTTCGACGCACACCGCCCGGTCCTCGACCAGGTGGCGCGCAGCGCCGTCCGGCTGCGCGCGCTCCCGCGGACCGAAGCCCTCACCGAGGCCGAACGCACCTTGAGCACCCTCGGGCTGTCCGGTGACCTCGTACGCCGCCGGCCCATGGAGCTCTCCGGCGGTGAACTCCAGCGGGCCGCCCTGGCCCGCGCCCTGCTCGCCCGCCCCCGGGTCCTGATCTGCGATGAGATCACCTCCGGGCAGGACGCCGTCACCCGCCGCAGCATCCTTACGCTCCTCGCCGGCCTCGTACGGACCCACCCGGACCTCTCCCTGGTCCTGATCACCCATGACCGCGACACCGCGACCCTGGCCACCCGTATCGCCGTGCTCGACGACGGCCACCTCGTCGAACAGGGCCCGGCCGGCCAACTGCTCACCGCCCCCCAACACCCCCTCACGGCCGCCCTGCTGCAACCGGCACCCGACGTCAGGGTCACGTCCGTATGAGGCATCCCCGGGGAGCCGCACCCCGGCACCGCTCCCGGCCCGCGTGGCCTACCCTGCGCCGGGAACGCCCACCAGCCGCATCGGCAGCGACTTCAGACCGTGGATGAAGTTCGATACCAGCCGCTGCGGCGGACCGGCGACCGCCAGGGCGGGCAGCAGACGGCAGGTCTCCTCGTACAGCACCCGCAGTTGCAGCCGGGCGAGGTGGGCGCCCAGGCAGACATGCGGTCCGTCGCCGAAGGAGACATGGGGATTGGCGGACCGGGCCAGGTCCAGCCGGTGCGGGTCGGCGAAGACCCGCTCGTCGTAATTCGCCGAACCGTGGAAGACCACCACCTTGTCGCCGGCGCGAAGGGGCCGGCCGGCCAGTTCGGTGTCCTGGGTCGCGGTCCGGCGGAAGCTGAGCACCGGCGGATGCCAGCGCAGCAGCTCCTCCACGGCCGTAGCCGTCCCCACGGCGCCCGCGCGCAGCCGGCGGTACGCGTCCGGGTGCCGGGCCAGTGCCAGCAGTCCGCCGGGGGCCGCGCTGCGCACGGTGTCATTGCCCGCGATGGTCAGCAGGAAGAAGAACATCTCCAGTTCGGGCGTGGCCAGTTCCGGGTCCGAGGCGAGCACCGTCATCACATCGTCGCCCGGACACCGGCGCTTGTAGGCGGCCAGTTCCCGTGCGAAGCCGAACATGTCCTGCAGCAGCGCCGGGGAGCGCGGGTTGGCGGGCCGCCCGTCCGGGCCTGCGGTGGTCGGGCCGGCCTCGTCCGGGTCCTGGTAGCCGATGACGCGGCGGGTCCAGTCCAGGAGCAGCCCGCGCTCGGCGGCCGGCACCCCGAGCAGATCCGCCAGGTTGAGCAGCGCGAAGTCGTCGGTGACCGCGGTGACGAGGTCGACCACCCCGTCCCCGGCGCGCGCCGTGGCGACCGCTTCCGAAAGCAGCGCACGGGCCCGCTCGCGCAGGACGGTGCCGAAGCGGTCGACCTGGCGGGGGGTGAAGGCCCGGCTGACCGAACGGCGCAGCCGCCCGTGGTCCGGGGGATCCTGATTGAGCATCATGCGGCGGATGAACGGCAGGTCGGCAGGGTCGGGATCGCGGATCTGGGTGGCGCCCAGGTGTGAGGAGAAGGTGCGGGCGTCCTTCAGGACCCGTACGACGTCCTGATGGCGGGTGACCGCCCAGAATCCCGACCCGGCGGGCCAGCCGAGCACCTCGGGCTCCTCCTGCCAGGCCACCGGACATCGATCGCGCAGGAACCGGTACGCCGCGTGCGGCAGACCGTCGGCGTAGCCGCGCGGATCGAAGACGTCCGGCACCTCCCGGTCCGCGGCGTCGGCGGCGGACGAGGTCATCCCGCCGCCGCTCCGTCATCGTCGGCGCGCAGGAAGTCCTCCACGGCCCGGATCAGTTCGAGCGGGGTCTCGTCCATGGCGTAGTGCCCGGCCGAGGGCAGCTCGACCAGCTCACTGCGGGTGTACCACCGCAGCCACGTCTGCCGGGCCAGCTCCGCGTTGAGCGCCGGATCCAGTGTGCCGGTCACCGCCAGCGCGGGCACCGCCGACCCCTCGACCTCCGCGGCGAAACTCTCCCCGGACCAGGAGTCCAGCCAGGAACGGAACGCCTTGGGGTCGCTGCACTCCAGTGACCGCCGCACCATCCGGTCCAGCCAGGCGGCGGGCCGCTGCCCGCCCGTGGTGAGGTCGAGGATGGCCCGCCGGTTCCCCGGGGTGTGGGCGGCGGAGGAGAACAGCTCCCACTGCTCCGGCGGCAGCGGCAGACCGGAGGCCGGGACCGGAGAGATGCCGACCATCCGGCGCACCCGGCGCGGCGCCGCGGCCAGCACCCGCTGGACGACGCTCGCGCCCATCGAATGGCCGATCACCGAGAACCGTTCCCAGCCCAGCCGGTTGGCGAGCGCCAGCACATCGGCCGCCCCCTCACCGGTGGTGTACGCGCCGGCCGCGTCCTTCGCCTCGCCATAGCCACGGAGATCGACCAGCGCGTACTGGAAGGCGTCCTGGTCCAGATCCGGCCGGACCGGATCGAAGGCGGACCGGTCCGCGAACCACCCGTGCACGGCGATGACCTTGTGCGATCCCGTGCCGTGCAAGGCATGGGGCAGTACGAAGGAAGCCACGCTCACTCCAACCGTGTGACGGAACCTGCCGGCGGCGCAGGCCCACTGACCTTGTGCGACCACAGTGGCCGTAACCTCCCTGCCCTGCAAGGGCGCCACGGGCCCGGTGGGCCGGGGGAGCGGTTCACCGGGTGCATCAGCCCTCGTAGTCCTCCTCGTCCTCGTCGTCGTACCAGCCTTCGACCATCCCGACGAGCCGTTCATCCACCGGATTGCCCAGCTCGTCGTCCTCGGTGAGCAGGCGGCGTAGCGAGTTCAGCGGGTACCAGTGCTCACCGGGGCCGGCCCCGGGTGCGCCCACGCAGGGGGTGTCCAGGAGTCCCGGCGCTTCCGTCTCGCCGTAGAACGGCGGTACTTCACCCGTGTCGAAGTCCGGCTCGAACTTCCATACCCACCCCTTGCGGCGGCACAAGACTTCGCCGATGTACCACACGGCGCCTTGGACGAAGAGGGTGCGGCGCTGCTGAGTGACCTCCTCCGTCATGGTGTACGCCTTCCTCACCAGGTCTTCCAGTGCGTCCAGGGAGGCGTTGGAGAAGTCGAACGGGGTGACGCCGCCGGCTTCGTGAGCCCAGCGTTCGAAGCCGGTCTGCCGTTCGGTCAGCCACGCCAGGAGATCGGGGTGACGGGTCGAGTCGTAGCTATCACGGGGAGCAGGCATGCCCGGAACCGTAGCGAAGCCGATCCCTTGGCACCTCCTGTACCGCAACCACCACCGGGGCCGGTGTCGGCTGGTTGTCGGCGGTGGACGGTGACCTGTCGGTGGGCTGTCGGTGGTGGCCGGGACAGTGGAGCCGGTGGGCGCCGGCCATCGACGGCGCCGGCCACCAGCACCGCATCGTCCCGGCTTACGGGAGAGGCGCTCCCGGCGTGACCTGCCGGGTGTCCGCCCAGCGGTCCACGCTCAGGAAGGAAGCCCCATGACCACTGACGTCACGATCATCGGCGCCGGGCTCGGCGGCCTCACGCTCGCCCGCGTCCTGCACGTCCACGGAATACCGGCCACGGTCTACGAGGCGGAGCCCTCCCCGGCCGCGCGTTCGCAGGGCGGGATGCTCGACATCCATGACTACAACGGTCAACTCGCCCTGGAAGAAGCGGACTTGATGGACGAGTTCCGTGGCATCGTCCTGGAGGGCCGCCAGGCGATGCGGGTTCTCGACCCGGACGGGACGGTCCTGTTCGACAAAGCCGACGACGGCACGGGTGGACGCCCCGAGGTGCAGCGCGGTGAGCTGCGACAGGTGCTGCTCGACTCACTCCCGGCCGGCACCGTCCGGTGGGGTCACAAGGTCAGCGGTGTCCGCGCCCTCGGCGAGGGCCGCCACGAGGTGACGTTCGCCGGCGGCGGCACCGTCGTCACGAGCCTGCTGGTCGGGGCGGACGGTGCGTGGTCACGGGTCCGGCGGCTGCTCTCCACCGCCACACCCGAGTACGTCGGCAGGTCGGTCGTCGAGACCTACCTGTTCGACGCCGGAACCCGGCACCCCGCCGCCGCGAAAGCGGTCGGCGGCGGGTCGATGATCGCGCCCATGCCGGGCAGGGAGATCTTCGCTCACCGGGAAAAGGGCGACACCCTGCACGCCTATGTGGGGCTGTCCGGGCCGCAGGACCGGTTCGCCGCCATCGATTTCACCGATGCCGCCGCGGCCACCGCGCGGATCGCGGAGGAGTTCGCCGGCTGGGCGCCGGAGCTCACCGCGCTGATCACCGACTGCGACATCCCACCGGTCCTGCGCCTCCTCTACGCTCTGCCGACCGGGCACCGGTGGGACCGGGTGCCGGGGGTGACTCTGGTCGGCGACGCCGCTCACCTCACGGCCCCGAACGGCGAGGGCGCCAACCTGGCCATGCTCGACGGCGCCGAACTCGCCAAGGCCCTCTCCGCGCACCCCGACGACATCGACGCCGCGCTCACCGAGTACGAGCAGGCCATGTTCACCCGCAGCTCCGAGGCCGCCACTTTTTTTGACGGTGAGGAGGCCCACGGGATCGACTCCGAAAACAACACAGCCCACGGTCTGATCGCCGCGTTCACCCGACACGAGCAGGCCCGGTAAGGCATTCGCCCAGACGTTCGCCGTCGTGCGGGCCCAGGGCGTGTCCGCTCGGGGCGCCGGCCGGGGCGCGCCCGCCATGTGTATGTATCGGATGATCGACCGGGTATGCCACCGGCGCATTCAGGCCGCAGCGGCGCGCGCCCGGCCGGAGGGAGGAATCTGCGCCTTAAACCTCCGGTTCGCCTGTCGCGTTTTCCGTCACGGCTCGTTGTCGCTCACGTGATTCCCTGCAACAGCCCGACCTCGGGCATCAACAGCACCAAGAGACCGCAGAGCGTCAGCTGGGCCGGACGTATCGCCCTGATCGAGCCCGCCCCCAGGTGGGCCCGCTACGCCCGCTATCTCGCGCCCCATTGGAAGGGCATGGCACGCCTGGACAGCGCCAACGGCATCGGCGCCCTCCCGGCCGCGCTCCTGCTGCTGCTCACCGCCGCCCTGCTGTTCGGCGCCGGGGGAGCGGGGGCGGCCCTGGCGGTACGAGCCGTCTGCGGGGAGCCCCATCTGCTCGGATCCTGGCTGACCTTCGACGCCGCCACCGCTTTCGTCCTGGCCACCTCCTATTGGCTGGTGAGCCGCTACGGCCTGCGGTTCTACGACACCGACCCCGCCGACAACGAGATCTGGCGCCTGGTCACCGTCGCCAACACGGCCTGGCGCGCCCTTCCCCGCCCCCACCGCCGTATCCATCAGCCCCGACTGCGCGCCGCCAACACCGCCGCCCGTCTGCTGCTCACCGACCACACCGACACCCGCACCCGCCAGGCCCTGGCCGCCCACACCGAACTGCTGCGGCAACTGTCCGTCGCCGTGCTGCCGGACACCCCACCGCACGACCAGGCGGAGGAAGCCCTCACCGCCGCCCTCGCGCATCTGACGGACGAATGCCAGAACCTCCGGGACAGCGCCACCCCCACTCCGCCCACGCCCCTCCCGTCGCTCACCGCCGCCCGGGCATAACGGGCCCGCACCACCCGGCCTCGCTCGGTGCCCCTGCCCCTCCCACGGCGCGCCCGCTCTGCCCTCCCACCACCACCGAGTGGCAGCGCTGCCGGGTCACCTCGCGCCGTGGGGGCCGCCGGTCCCGGTTCACCGGGCGGCCGTTCGCACACCCCCGGCCTCGTCACTCCCGGGAAAGTGCCTCAAGACCGCGCTGGAGAAAGCGGCGTTCCGCCGTGTTGTCGGTGCGGGCGAGGGCCCTCTCGTAGGCCTGGGCCGCCTCGGCATCGCGGCCGAGGCGGCGGAGCAGATCGGCGCGGATGGCGTGGAAGACGTGATAGCGGTCGAGGGGGAGGCTGTCGACGAGGGCGAGCGCCGCTTCCGGTCCCTCGACCTCGGCCACCGCGACGGCGCGGTTCAGGGCCACGACCGGGCTCGGGTCGAGGGTGAGCAACTGGTCGTACAGCTGACGGATCTGCCACCAGTCGGTGGCGGCCGCGGTCGGTGCGTCGCTGTGGACCGCGTTGATGGCCGCCTGAATCTGATACGGGCCCGGCTGATTGCGGCGCAGACACTGCCGGACCAGGGCCTGGCCTTCGGTGACAAGGGCACGGTCCCAGCGGCTGCGGTCCTGGTCGGCCAGCAGCACGAGATCACCGTCCGGGCCGGTACGGTCGGCCCGCCGCGATTCGGTCAGCAGCATGAGGGCGAGCAGCCCCACCGCCTCCGGCTCGTCGGGCAGCAGCTCGGCGAGGAGCCGTCCGAGCCGGATCGCCTCCCGGCAGAGGTCCTCGCGGACCAGCGACTCCCCCGAACTGGCCGCGTACCCCTCGTTGAAGATGAGGTACACCACGGCCAATACGGCCCGCAGGCGGTCCGGGAGGTCGGCGTCGGTCGGGATGCGGAAGGGAATCCGTGCGTCGCGGATCTTGCCCTTGGCCCGGACGATCCGTTGGGCCATGGTCGGCTCGGTGACGAGGAAGGCGCGGGCGATCTCCGCCGTGGTGAGCCCGCCGAGAAGCCGGAGCGTCAGCGCGACCCGGGCGGCGGGGGCGAGCGCCGGATGGCAGCAGGTGAAGATCAGGCGTAGCCGGTCGTCGCGCACGGGTCCCTCCTCGGGCGGCTCGTCACCGGCGTGCAGCAGCGCGGCCTGTGCGTGTCTGTCGTCGCGGGACGCTTCCCGGCGCAGCCGGTCGACCGCGCGGTTACGTGCGGTGGTGATGATCCATCCCGCCGGGCTCGGGGGCAGCCCCGCGGCCGGCCACCGTTCGACCGCCGTGGTGAAGGCGTCCTGGACCGCCTCCTCGGCGACGTCGAGGTCACCGAAGACGCGGACCAGGACGGCGACCGCGCGCCCGTACTCCTCACGGAACACGCGCCCGACTTCGGCCGCGGTCGCCTCCGGCATGCCGGAAGTCACCCGCAGGAGCCGTGCTGAAGCGGCCTGACCTCGATGGGGAGGGTGGTGGCGCGGGCGAGCTTGCGGCCCCATTCGAGCGCCGCGTCGAGGTCGGGCGCCTGGATGACGGTGAACCCGCCGATGTGCTCCTTGCCCTCGACGTACGGGCCGTCGGTCGTGAGCACCTCGTTGTCCTTCTGCCGCACCACGGTCGCCGTGCTCGGCGGGTGCAGGCCCCCGGCGAACACCCAGGCGCCGGCTGCTCTGAGCTCGGCGTTCAGGGCCTCGACGTCCCGCATGATCGGCTCCAGGATCTCCGGCGCCGGCGGGGGCCCGTCCGGCTGGTAGATGCTGAGCAGGTAGTGCGTCATGGTGGGCCTCCTCGGCCGTCGTGCCGCCGGCGCTGTGCCGGCCTCTCACCCTCTATACGAACGGCCCCCTCCCGGATCGACACCGTGACACGACCGGTCGCGGATTTCCTGGCCAAGGCCCGGCCGGCGTCGCTGCGGGGCCGGGCGGCGGGGGCGCCACCGGCATGTGCGCCGACCGCCTGCTCCATCGGGGGAATGCACGCCCGCACACGTTCGAAGACCGCTCCGCGGTGATACCACCTCTGGGTATGCGCCGAGCGTGCGCACCAGCTCGCGCGCGGCAGTCGTCCCCTTCCGGCGCTGGTCACGGGAGGGGCGGGAGGTGGTGACGGCCCAGTGCGGAACCGATCCGGCGGGGAGCGCGAGCGTCCCCCCGACGCCCACGGGAACGGGTCCCGGCGGCCCCGGGGCACCGCGCGGCGTACCGCCCGCGGGGTGCGGGCCCTGAGCGTGCGCCGGGCGAGGGGACGTGCGCCGGACCGCGGCCCCGGGGACGGCGCCGAGGTCTCTCCGACACTGCGGGTGGTGGCCGGATACGCCTGGCGCCTGATCATCGTGGGGGCAGCCGCCTACGCGATCTTCGCGGCGCTGGGCCGCTTCCATCTGGTGACGCTGGCCGTCTTCCTGGCCCTGGTGCTGACCGCCCTCCTGGAGCCGGCGGTCAGCCTGCTGAGCCGTTGGATGCCACGCTCGGCGGCGGTCGCGCTCAGCCTCGTGGTCGGCATCCTGCTCCTGTTCACCGTCCTCAGCCTGATCGGGGCGACCGTCGCCGGCGAGTGGGACGGACTGCGCCGGGAGTTCATCGGCGGCGTGCAGCGCATCGAGCGCTGGCTCGAAGGGCCGCCGGTCCATCTGCGTCCGGGGACGCTCTCCGACCTCCAGGCCCGGCTCTCACGCTTCGTGACCAGCCACCGCGCCACCCTGATCAGCACCGCACTCAGCGGCGTCGGCCAGGTCGTGGCCGTCCTGACCGTCGGAGTACTGGCGCTCTTCTGCTCGGTTTTCTTTCTGCATTCGGGCGACCGGATGTGGGAATGGTTCGGCGGCCAGTTGCCGGTGCGCGGGCGTCATCCCGTGCATGCCGCCGGGTGCGCCGCATGGATCACCTTCACCGGCTACACCCGCGGCATCGTGGTGGTGGCCGCCATCAACGCCGTTCTCGTAGGAGCGGGACTCTTCGCGCTGGGGATTCCCCTCGCCCTTCCCCTGGCCGTGCTGGAATTCTTCGCCGCATTCATCCCGCTGGTGGGCTCACCCGTGGCACTGGCCATCGCCGCCGTGGTGGCACTGGCCGCGAAGGGACCGGTGGTGGCCGCCGTCGTCGTGCTGCTGATCGTGGTCATCGGACAGATCGAAGGCCATGTACTGCACCCCCTCGTGATGAGCAAGGCGGTCCGGCTGCACCCGGTGGTGGTGGCCCTCACCGTCATCTGCGGCAGCGTCACAGCGGGCGTACTCGGCGCGGTCGTCGCCGTACCGATGGTCTCGGTGGCCTGGTCCGTGTACGGCGTACTGCGGGTGCCGGCTGAGCCGGCTCCGTCGGGCGGCTGAAGGCGTGTCTACGCGACCTCCCCGCGGCGGCTGCCGGGTTGCCTTCCCTCGTTCCGGGTGCTCGCCGCATGCGTCTGCTCGGACCACCCGTCAGGCGACGGCGCCCTCGGTCCAGGCCCGGCTGAGGATCTCGTCGACGGTCTCGTCCACCGTCTGCTGCGAGGTGTCCAGCCACAGTCCGATGTCCCGGGGCGTGTCGGCCCGCAGCAGCCGGTCCAGGTCCCGCACGGTCCAGTCCGGCCCGTACGCCGTCTTGGGGCGGGATGCCTCGCGCGCCTCGACCACCGCCGGACCGGGGAGCAGCACGACGACCGCGAGCGGCCTGGTCTTGATGAACCCGGTCATCCCGGCGAGGTATTCGCCGAGGAGGATGTCCTGCGCGATGACGGTGAAGCCGGCCTGCGCATACTCGTCGGCGCAGTGCGCCGTCAGCCGGTAGCGCAGTTCGAGCTGGGCGACGGCGGGCTTCTCCGCGTCGGGCGTCATGGGGATCTGGCCCCGGACGATGTTGCGGCGGAAGGTGTCACCGCGCAGGTGGACGGAGCGGGGCAAGCGCTCGGCGAGCGCCTGGGCCACCGTGGACTTGCCGGCTGCCTGAATGCCGGTGATCACTACGACGCCGCCGTCGTTCCACGGCCCCTGCGGGGTCACTCGTCCGGGAGTGTGTGCGGTCATGGTGCGGGCACTGCCTTTCTGCTGTGCGCTGGTCGGAAGGGGCCTGCGATCCGAGCACGGACAGATCGCCCGGTCGGCCGCACGGATTGTTGGGCCGGGGCCGATCCGGGTACCTGGCCCTGGGGCCGGCCTTCCGGGGCAGCCCGAGCCTGCGATCACGGGGCGCACGAATCAGCGAACGGACGATCCCCACCCCGCAAACCCCCACCCCGCAAACCCCCACCCCGCAAACCCCCACCCCGCAAACCCCCACCCCGCATACTCCCAAACCCCGAATCCCAGGGAGCCACTGTGAAGTTCGGTGTGTCGACCTTCCTCACCGACCAGGGCATCGCGCCCGCCGCGCTGGGGCGCGCCGTCGAGGAGCGAGGACTCGACTCCCTGCTCATCGCCGAGCACACCCACATCCCGGTGGACCGCCGCTCGCCCTACCCGGGCGGCGGCGAGCTGCCGAAGATCTACTACCGCACCCTCGACCCGTTCGTCGCGCTCAGCGCGGCCGCCGCGGTGACCGGGCGGATTCTGCTGGGTACCGGCATCGCCCTGGTGGCCCAGCGGGACCCGCTCATCACGGCCAAGGAGGTGGCCTCGCTGGACCTCGTCTCCAACGGGCGGGCCGTCTTCGGGGTCGGTGTCGGCTGGAACCGGGAGGAGATGGAGAACCACGGCACCGACCCGCGCACCCGCGGCCGTCTCGTGGACGAGCGGCTGCGGGCCATGCGTGAGCTGTGGACGCAGGAAAAGGCCGAATTCCACGGGGAGTTCGTCGACTTCGACCCGGTCTACTCCTGGCCGAAGCCGGTCCAGCGGCCGCACCCGCCGGTCTACGTGGGCGGCGGCGAGGCGGCCTTCGACCGGGTGGCCGCCCTGGGGGACGCCTGGCTCGCCAACAGCCTGCCGCCCCAGGAACTGGGGCCGAAGATCGACCGGCTGCGCAGCATCGCGGGCCGCAACGTACCGGTGACCGTTTACGCGGTGGCGAACGAGCCGGAGGTCATCGAGCAGTACACCCAGCTCGATGTGGAGCGCCTGCTGTTCTACCTTCCGACGTTGCCGGAGCCCGAGACCCTGTCGTATCTGGACCGGTTCTCCGACACCGCGGCCCGTTTCCGGTGAGTGGCCGGGTGCCGCGGCGTCCGAACGGCCGGGGGCCGCAGTGCCGAGGATGACCGGCCAGCGGGCTCGGGAGTGCTTCACCCGGGCCCGGATCGCCCGCCTCGCCACGCTCGACGACACCGGCCGCCCGCATCTCGTTCCCGCGGTCTTCGCGCTGACCGGAGACACCCTGGTCTTCGCCGTGGACCACAAACCGAAGCGCACGGCCCACCTCAAGCGGCTGGCCAACATCCGTGCCCACCCCGAGGTCTGTCTCCTCGTCGACGGCTATGACGAGGACTGGGACCGCCTGTGGTGGGCACGCGCCGACGGCACGGGCGCCGTCCTGCCACCGGCCGAGCGGGCGGCGGTGTCCGCGCACTACGTAGACCTGCTGACGCGCAAGTACCGGCAATACGCCGACCGCTCCCCGGACGGCCCCGTGGTGGAGATCCAGGTGGCCCGCTGGTCCGGCTGGTACGCAACCTGACCACTCGGGGCCGGTCCGGTGGGCCGGGAGCGAAGGCCCGCACCCACCGGACACCCACGGATGTCAGGCGCCGATCACGCCGGACTTCGCGATGACGATCTCGGCCTTGGTGGCGCCGCTGCGCGAACCGAGCGATTCGATCTTCCGGACGAGGTCCATGCCTTCGACGACCTCACCGAACACGACGTGCTTGTTGTCGAGCCAGTCGGTGACGATGGTGGTGATGAAGAACTGCGAGCCGTTGGTGTTAGGGCCCGCGTTGGCCATCGAGAGCTGACCGGGCTTGGTGTGCTTGAGCTGGAAGTTCTCGTCCGCGAACTTCTCACCGTAGATGCTCTTGCCACCGGTCCCGTTGCCGGCGGTGAAGTCGCCTCCCTGGAGCATGAAGTCGGGGATCACGCGGTGGAAGCCGGATCCTTCATAGCCGTAGCCGTTCTGGCCGGTAGCCAGCTCGCGGAAGTTCCTCGCGGTCTTGGGGACCACGTCGTCGAAGAGCGTGAAGACGATCCGGCCGGCCGGGTCGCCGTTGATGGTGATGTCGAAGTACACGTCGTTACTCATGCCGGTAATCCTCACATCCGCCGGTCTCGGGTCGGCACCCAGCCCCGGTTTGCCGGTCACGGGTCGGCACCGAGCCCCGGTTTGCCGGTCATGGAGGGGAGCGTCCCCCTGCTCCACCGCCTCACGCCTTGATCATTCCAGCCGGACGCCTCTCCTCGGGCAGCACCACCTCACCGCCATACTCGGCAGCGCTGCGGTAGGCGAACCACGGCAGGAAGAACTGGGTGACCGGGCCGACCGCGAGCGCGTACAGCACGGTGCCCACCCCCACGCTCCCACCGAGCAGCCGGCCCACCACCAGCACGGCGACCTCGATCAGCGTGCGGACCAGCCGGATCGAGCGCCTGGTCACGGCGGACGCACCGGTCATCAGCCCGTCCCGGGGCCCGGGGCCGAAGCGCGCGCCGACGTAGACGGCGACGGACAGCCCATTGAGGACGACGCCACCGACGAGCAGACCGGCCCGGGCGGGGAGCCCGAGGTGCTGGGGGAGGAGCCGGAGACCGAGGTCGGATGCGGATGCCAGAACGACGATGTTGGCGATGGTGCCGAACGTCGGCCGCTGCTTGAGGGGGATCCACAGCAGCAGCACCAGCACACCCAGGACGGCGCTGATCATGCCGAAGCTCAGCGGGGTGTGGTGCTCCAGTCCCTGGTACAGCACGCTCCAGGGATTGACGCCCAACGAGGCCCTGACCAGGACCGAGAGGCTGAACCCGTACAGGGCGAGGCCGACGAGCAGTTGGGGGAGACGGCGCAGCGGACGTTCACCGAATGGGACGTAGCTGAGCGGGGGCGGCGACGGGCGCGTACGGGACATGAGCCGGGCCGACCCGGTGCCCGGCACGGCCCTCGCGATGCGCTCCTCGCCGCGGCACCGATGTTGACGCTCATGACGTTCCGTACGGTCCTGCTCCATACCGGTCCCCTCCACGGGTGCGCTCCAGGCACGCTCACTGCGACGCATGTGCCTCGCTGCAAGTGCCTCAAGGCCAATGCGGCGAGTCTGTAGAGTGATTGGTCTGGGAAACACGGCCAATCCGGGGAGGGTGGTATGGCGGAAGCGCATCCATTCCGCCCGGTGGACAGGGCGGCGCGCACCCAACGGACCCTGGGGAGCCGGCAGCTCGCCGCGATGCTGCCCGACCCGTCGGGAACGCGGCCCGCCTACCGCCACCTGGCTCGGGCGATCAGCGCACTCATCCTGGACGGCCGTATCGCGCTGCACGTCAAACTCCCCGCCGAACGGGAACTGGCCACGGCCCTCCACACCAGCAGGGCCACCATCACCGCCGTGTACGACCTGCTCCGCGAGAGCGGCTACGCCCACAGCCGCCAGGGCTCCGGCACCTGGACGGCCCTGCCCGACGGCCGGGCTCCGCACGGCATCACCCGTCTCCTCGGACCCCAGGACACCGCGATCGACCTGGCCAGAGCCGCCCCCGGACTCTCACAACAGACGCTCACCGAGGCGCTCTCCCGGGTCGCCCCGCAACTGGCCGAGCATGTCCACACACCCGGCTACCACCCCTACGGCCTGCCGGAACTGCGCGCCGCCATCGCCGAGCGCTTCACCCGGCGGGGACTGGCCACCGTGCCCGAACAGATCCTGGTGACCTCTGGCGCTCAGCACGCACTCACCCTCGTCCTGGGGCTGCTGTGCCGGCCCGGCGACCGGGTCATGGTCGAGAACCCGTCCTACCCGAACGCTCTGGAGGCGATGCGCCGCGGCCGGCTGCGCACCGTGTCGGTCCCGGTGACCGACACCGGCTGGGACATCGAGATCATCGAATCGACCCTGCGTCAGGTGGTGCCGCAACTCGCCTACCTGATGCCGGACTTCCACAACCCGACCGGCTGCCTCATGCCCGAGGACGAGCGGGCCCGCACCCTGTGTGCCGCGCAACGCTCCGGCACCTGGCTGGTCATCGACGAGACCCTGGCCGACCTCGCCCTCGACGTCCCCGCCCCACCGCCCTTCGCCACCCACGCCACGCCCGACCGAACCGGCCAGGTCATCACCATCGGCTCGATGAGCAAGACCCACTGGGGCGGCCTGCGCATCGGCTGGCTGCGCGCCCCCGCGCGGCTCGTCACCGAACTCGCCGGCCAGCGGGTCGCGACCGACATGGGCGGCTCGGTCCTGGACCAACTGCTGGCCCTCACCCTGCTGGCACAGGCAGCTGATCTGTTGCCGCCCCGCCTGGAACAGCTGCGTCGCCGGCGCACCGCCCTGGCCGCGGCGCTCACCGCCCACCTCCCGCAGTGGACCTGGCACCTGCCGCCCGGCGGCCTGTCCCTATGGGTCGACCTCGGCGAACCCATCGCCTCGGCGCTGGCCGAGCGGGCGCTGGACTACGGCGTGCGCATCGAGGGCGGCACCCACTTCGCCACCGACCCGGGCCTCTTCGAACGGCGCCTCCGCATCCCGTACACAGTCCCGTCGGACACCCTGCACGAGGCCGTACGACGCATGGCCACCGCCCTCGCCGACGGTCTCCCGCACCCGCCGACCACCCGACAGCAACCGCACTGGGTCGCCTGAGACGGACCGCTCTGCCTCCTGCCGGTGCACTTTCACCGTGCCCGGCGCCCCTCAAATGCGGCTTGCACCTCACGTAACGGGAGGTCCTACGGTCGCAGCCATGAAGATTGTTGTGCATGACACGGCGTCCACCATGCTCGACCTCCTCCAGCGTCCGCTGGAGGAGCGGCCCGACGCCTTACGGGAAATCCTCAGTCCGCTCCAGAGCGCGTTGTCCGTAATGGGAGACATAGACCTGGTCCAGATGCACCAGTTCAGTGGCTTCCGCCTCGACCAAGAGGACCCGCGATATGTGCCCGCCCTGCGTCAGATGCAGGACGCGGGGGTGTGGCACCGCATCGAGGCATCCCTCACCTCCGCGTGGGAGCGGATCAGCGGCGCGGTGCCCGGCATCAAGCACGCCGAGACCGTGCACGTCGTCCTGGTGCTCGGCAACCCCGACGACCACCACCTGACGGTCCGCAGCGCCGGCTACTTCGGTGCGGGAGGCTTCCCGGGTGCGATCCACCTGACGATGTGGCCCACCGAGACCGCCCTGAAGAAGATCGGCCACGCCGCCGCACACGAGCTCCACCACAACGTGCGCTACGCGAATGTGGCCTGGAACCCGACGGCCGTCACGGTGGGGGAGCACGTCGTCGCCGAGGGCCTGGCCGAGGCATTCGTACGGGAGCTGGCCGGCGAACAGGCCATGGGCCCGTGGTCGAGGGCGCTGACCGGCGCCGGACTGGACAGCGCCTACGAAAGAATCACCGCCGACATCGACGTCGCCGGGATGCAGAACCTGACCGCGTATGTACTGGGCGACGCCACCGCACAGCTCATGGGCCAACAGCCCGTGGGTCTCCCGGACTTCGCCGGCTACGCGGTCGGACTGCGCATCGTGGACGCCCATTTGGCGGCCTCCGGCCTGACCGCCGCCGAGAGCACCGCTCTGCCCGTGCGCGAGATCCTCACCAACGCGGGCGTAGCGACCAGCGCGTAACGGGCCTGGCGACATGAGGGGCGACGGGGCGTCTCCGGCTTGTCCGGGGCGCCCCGGCATGCCCCTTTACACGAACATTCGGCGGCCCCCGGCCCCCGGATGGGTTACCGGACGGGAACCTCAGATCTCGCGCAAACCTTGCAGTGCAGCGTTGATCCGGCGGTCGAGCGGTGCCAGGGTTTCGGAAATCGCACGTCACCACACAGTGAATACCTGGAGGCCGTATGGCTGTCCGTCGTGCCGCTGTCGCCGCTGCATCTGCGGCTGCGCTCAGTCTTTCCCTGCTGGCCACCTCCTGCGGCGTCAACGGCACCGCGTCCGCCGCCGAAGCCAAGGGCCGGCCGCCGGCGAAGAAGGCCGTGGCCACCGGTAGCGGCGGCGCGGTGTCCAGCGTCAATCCGTACGCCTCCCGAGCCGGGATCGAGGTGCTGCGCAAGGGAGGCAACGCCGTGGACGCGGCGGTGGCAACCGCCGCCGCACTCGGTGTAGTTGAGCCGTACTCCGCAGGAGTGGGAGGCGGCGGCTACATGGTCTACTACGACGCCAAGGCCAAGAAGGTGCGCACCATCGACGGCCGGGAGACCGCGCCGCGCCGCATGCGCTCGGACTCCTTCCTCGACCGTTCGACCGGCAAGCCCCTCCCCACCGGTGAAGTGATCAACTCGGGCCTGTCGGTCGGCATCCCGGGCACGCCGGCGACGTGGGACAAGGCGCTCAAGGACTGGGGCACGGTCCCCCTGGCGAAGGCCCTGCGCCCGGCCACCCGGATCGCCCGCGACGGATTCGTGGTCAACGACGAGTTCCGCGCGCAGACGGAGATGAACGAGAAGCGCTTCCGCGACTTCAAGTCCACCACCGACCTGTTCCTGCCCAAGGGCAAGCTTCCGGTCGTCGGCTCGCGCTTCCGCAACCCCGATCTCGCCCGGACGTATCGACAGCTCGCCCGTGAAGGCGTCGGCGCGCTCTACCACGGGGACGTCGGGCGCGATGTGGTGCGGACCGTCCAGAAGCCGCCGATGGCTGCCGGCGCCTCGCACAAGGCCCGCCCCGGCCTCATGAAGACGCAGGACCTCGCCGACTACAAGCCCCTGCGCAGGGAGCCGACCCGGACCACGTATCACGGGCTGGACGTCTACTCCATGGCACCGTCCTCGTCCGGCGGCACCACGGTGGGCGAGGCGCTGAACATCCTGGAGAACTTCCACCTCTCGAAGGCCGACAAGGCCCAGGCCCTGCACCACTACCTGGAGGCCAGCCGGATCTCCTTCGCCGACCGCAACCGTTGGGTGGGCGACCCGGCGTTCTCGGACGTGCCCACCAAGCAGCTGCTCGGCAAGGACTTCGCCAAGGACCGGTCCTGCCTGATCCGTTCCGACAAGGCGCTGACCAGCCCGCTGGCCCCCGCCGACCCACGCCACCCCGGCTCGGGCTGCGCTCACAAGACCGGCAGCAAGCAGCCGCACGAAGGGCCCTCGACCACTCATCTGGTGACCGCGGACCGCTGGGGCAATGTCGTCTCCTACACCCTGACGATCGAGCAGACCGGCGGCTCGGCCATCACCGTGCCCGGACGAGGCTTCCTGCTCAACAACGAGCTGACCGACTTCGACTTCGCCCCTCTCACCAAGGGGACGCCGGACCCGAACCTCCCGGGCCCCGGCAAGCGCCCGCGCAGCAGCATGTCACCGACGATCGTCCTGCGGGACGGCAAGCCGATGATCGCGGTGGGGTCACCGGGCGGTGCCACGATCATCACCACGGTGCTACAGACCCTGGTCAACCGGCTGGATCTCGGTATGCCGCTCCCGGCGGCGGTCGCCGCACCGCGCCTCTCACAGCGCAACCAGACCGCGACCGAAGCCGAACCGGCCTTCCTCTCCTCGCCCGAACGGAAGAAGCTGGACGGCATGGGCCACCACTTCGTCCTCGCCCCGAAGGCCTTCACCCCGTCACCGGAGATCGGGGCGGTGGCCGCCCTGGAATTCCTGCCGCACGGCAAGCTCTCGGCGGTGGCCGAACCCAAGCGCCGTGGTGGGGGATCGGCCATGGTGCTGAAGGAATCCCGCTGAGGCCGGTGCCGTGAAGGCCGCCGAGTGAAGGGCCGTGACTGATGCCCTTCCAGTAAGGCCGTCCCCCTCCGGGGCATGATCCGGAGGGGGACTTGTCTTTGCGGGGCTGTCGCCGCGGGGAACTGCTATACGGTGCGCCGGGTTCGGTGTCTTGTAGTGCGGCCGGTGGAGGACGCGATGGGTGGATCGGCGGGATCGGCGGGATCGGCGGGCGCGGGGGAGCTGCAACGGCGGCTGGGGGTGCCCGACGCCGTGGTGATCGGCTTGGGGTCGATGATCGGCGCGGGGGTCTTCGCGGCCCTCGCTCCCGCCGCCGCGGCGGCAGGTTCCGCACTGCTCCTGGGGCTGGCGCTCGCGGCGGTGGTCGCCTTCTGCAATGCCACCTCCTCGGCCCGGCTCGCTGCCCGCTACCCGGCCTCCGGCGGCACCTACGTCTACGGCCGGGAACGGCTCGGCGACTTCTGGGGCTACCTCGCGGGCTGGGCCTTCATCGTCGGCAAGACCGCCTCCTGCGCGGCCATGGCCCTGACCGTCGGCTCGTACGTGTGGCCCGGCCAGGCCCATGCGGTCGCCGTCGCGGCGGTGGTGGCGCTGACCGCCGTGAACTACGGCGGCGTGCAGAAGTCCGCCTGGCTCACCCGGGTGATCGTGGCAGTGGTCCTCGCCGTACTCGCCGCCGTGGTGTGCGCCGCCCTCACTTCCGGCCAGGCGGACCCCGTACGGCTGGACCTCGGCGACGATGCCTCCCTCGCCGGCGTACTCCAGGCCGCGGGCCTGCTGTTCTTCGCCTTCGCCGGATACGCGCGCATCGCCACTCTCGGCGAGGAGGTCCGCGACCCCGGCCGGACCATTCCCCGCGCCGTCCCGCTCGCCCTGGGGATCACGCTGGTCGTCTACGCGGCCGTCGCCGTCGCCGCCCTGCTGGTGCTGGGACCGCAGCAGTTGGCGCAGGCCCCGGCCCCGCTGTCGGACGCCGTACGGGCCGCCGGCGCCGATTGGCTGGCGCCCGCCGTACGGGCCGGTGCCGCCATCGCTGCCCTCGGCTCGCTCCTCGCGCTGATCCTCGGCGTCTCCCGCACCACCCTGGCCATGGCCCGCGACCGGCATCTGCCCCATGCGCTGGCGGCGGTCCATCCGAAGTTCAAGGTGCCCCATCGCGCCGAGCTCGTGGTCGGCGCCGTCGTGGCGGCACTCGCGGCGACGGCGGACGTGCGCGGGGCCATCGGCTTCTCCTCCTTCGGCGTACTGGCCTACTACGCCCTCGCCAACGCCTCCGCCTGGACGCTGTCCCCCACCGAAGGCGGCCCACCGCGGCTCATCCCGGTGGTCGGACTGGCCGGCTGCCTGGTCCTGGCATTCGCTTTGCCGCTGACGTCGGTGCTCTCGGGCACCGCGGTCCTGATCTGCGGCGCCGCCGCGTACGGCGTCCGGCGCAGGCTCTGCGCCCGCAGGAAGCGAGGCTCATGAGAAAAGCGCGAGTCCGGCTCCACTGCTCCGTTCGGTCTTCAGTATGTGAACCGTCGGTGGGAGCTTGCTGAGGCACTACGCCCCGGCCGCCGGGCAAGCACTCTCACAGTGCCCTCGTCATGAACGAACTGTTCGGGTCGGGCCGGTAATCCGCGAAGGGGCCGCAGTACTGGAACCCGAACTTCTCGTACAACCTTCGCGCGGGCAGAAAGAAGGCAGCGGCACCGGTCTCCAGGCTCAGCCGTGCGAAGCCCATGCCTTGAGCCTCAGCGATGATGTACTCCAGCAGGCGGGAGGCGACTCCACTCCGCTGCCGCGCCGGTCTGGTACGCATCGACTTCAGCTCCGCATGGCCCGAGTCCAGTCTCTTGATCGCGCCGCAGCCCACCAGGCTGCCACCGTCCGATGCCGACCAGAAGGTGATTTCGGGCTTCCGGAGGCTGTCGAGGTCCAGGGCGTGCTTACTCTCCAACGGCGTGAGGGACCGCATCTGCTGGACGTGTTCATCGAGAAAACTGGCGATCTCCGGGCCGGAGAGATCGTCCACCACGATCTTCAACATGCTCACTTTCTTCCGCTCCTGATTGTCACGGGGCCGCCGCGTTACGTCGGCTGCCGCACGTCCCTGCTGGCGTGCTGCGTGACGACACTATGTTGACCTTGAAGGCCGAACCAGGGGCGTTGGCCTCTCGTAGTGGGCAGCACCGCCGTTGGCGGACTACCTGAACATGACCCACTTTCAGCCCTGCGCGCCTACGATGTCGCGGATGAGCTCTCTGTCCATAGACACCACGTCCGTCAGCTTTGCCCTGGGCGAAGTTTTCGGCGTTCTGCTTGTCGTCGGTGGCGTCATGACGCTGGTCTGGCGCCTGTCCGGCCCTTGGAGACGCGTCTCCGTGTCCCCGCGCCCGCTGCCCGCCGTGCAGCTCGCCCAACTGCGTGCCAGGCGGCGCAACATCGTCGTGGGCGTGCTGGCCCTGATCGCCCTTGGGGGAGTGGCGGCAGCAGCCTCCTCGTACAACCCGGAGCCGCGAGCCGCCGATACAGACACCGCACGCTCCCACAAGGAGCCATCGGACGCTCCTGCGGGTACGGATCACGCCCTGCCGAAGCGCACCATCGTCGCGCCCGAGAGGGTGGCGGGCTACCAGCTGATGACGGATCAGGAGGCGGCGCCGTACGCGATGCCGACCGCGAAGCCTCCGGTTCGGTACAAGCGCTGGTTCTACGACTCCGTACTGGACGGTGAGCCCGATGGTGTCCTGGCCATCGACACCGTGGAGTGGGACCCCGAGCTCGCTGCGCAGAAGCGTCGTGACTCGCTCACCCAGGAGTTGCGCAATTTCTTCGCCGGGGTGAAGGCAAGGGAGGTGACCTCGTTTCCAGCCGGCCCGTCGGGCGGCCGACTGAGCTGCGGCTATACGAACACCGAGCACGGCGAGGCGACCGTCTGCGCCTGGAGCGATGCCGCCACCTTCGGTTTCCTGGCCCTGGCAGACGTGGCACGCCTCGGCGATGCCGCCCCGATCGCCGTCGCGTTCCGGACGGCTGCCGAACGGCCGTCCTGAGGGCCGGCGCAGCGGGAGCGCACACCCCCGGGCCGCGCTGCGGGTGTGGCTACCATCTGCGCATGGCTCGCAGGGACAAGACGGCGCGGCGCCTCGTGGTCGACGGGAAGACCTTCCTGTGGTCGCTGAGCCACCACCACCGCGCGCTGGGCAACGGTCGGTACGAGGGCTGCTGCGAAATTCTGGTGATCCGCCTGTTCAGGGCGAGGGGGCGGCTGCGCATCTCCTTCGAAGAGGGCCCCGGCAGACTTGTTCCGGACGGGTATCTCATGCACTCCGGGGCGGTCGGCACGACCGAGGGCGGGTTCTTGAACCTGCATGAGCCGGGCACGGCCAGAGCCCTGCTCGACGTGGCTGTGACCAAGGGGTGGTGTCCCGACGATCCGGCGACCGCGGAGATGGACGGCTGGTCCCTCTTCGACGCTGTGGCCACACGTCGTGGCGCCTTGCCGCCCGCATGACCTTCGGCTGCCGGGTCGTACCGTGACCGACCGTACCGTGGCCGACGTCGCGCGCGTTCGAGTCGGATTTCCCAGCCGGGCTGACACACGGTCAGAGCTCCCCGTACCTGCGCAGCGACTCCCCCGCATCGGGGTGGGATGCGAGCTGTTGCTTAGCCCATCTGGCCCCATAGGGGTGGCGGAGACGGCGTTGAAGCCGCTTCGTCGTGCTTCCATCTCGCCATGGAGGTGCTCACGTGATGGCCGCAGACTCACCGCACGACAGCAATCCGCAGAAGGGCGCGCCGCGGCGGCGCGTACTGGCCGCAGCCGCCCTGACTCCGATGCTGGCCGGTGCCGCAGCCCCCGCTCGTGCCCTGTCCGCCAGGACGGGCGAGGCGAAGAGCCGCCGGCTGGTCCAGCCCGTTACCACCACCTTGTCGGACTGGGAGGAGGTGGCCCACGCGCTCGGCCGAAAAGGCGACATGAAGCGAAAGCTGATGTATCACACAGCGCTGCCACGCCACGACCTCCGGGTGCGCTCGCACGGCATCCACGTCAAACCGGCGCTCGCTCTCGGCTCGCATGTGTCCTTCGTCCGGTACGCCGACAAGAGCACGCTGTTGATGGGTGACGTGGTGGTCACCGAGCAGGAAATGCAGGCGTTCACCGATGCCCTGCACAAGCACAAGATCGGGCAGACCGCGATCCACAAGCATCTGCTGTCCCAGACTCCCGACATCTGGTGGATCCACGTCCATGCCCACGGCCACCACCCGGGGGCCCTGGCCCGCGGCCTGCGCGCGGCGTTCGACCGTACCGACACCCCGCCCCCACGCCCGTCCTCCCAGCGCGGCGTCGACCTGGACACCGCCGGCATCGACACCGCGCTGGGAGTCAAGGGCACCGTCGACGACGGCATCTACAAGTCCATCTTCGTCCGCGGCGAGACCATCACCGACGGACATCTGGTACTGCCACCGGGCCTGGGCTCGACCAGCGCGTTCAACTTCCAGCCGCTGGGCGACGGGCGGGCCGCGATCAGCGGCGACTGCGCCATGATCGCAAGCGAAGTCCAGGACGTCCTGGTGGCGCTGCGGAGTGCCGGGGCCCGTCTCGTCGAACTGCACAACCACGGCTTGACGGACGAACCCCGCCTGTTTTTCGTCCACTTCTGGGCCGTGGGCGACGGCGCCAGACTCGCCCGTGCCCTGCGCCCGGCGGTTGCCGCCACCAATGTCGTGCCGGCCGGCTGACCTCGCGCATGGCCCCTGCGGACCACGCCTGAGCCTCGCGCGCAGCCGCCTACCCCACCGACAGGTCCACCACTCCCAGCCCCATCTTCTCCCGGAGGAACCGGGCGCCACCTGGTGCCACAGCGCGCCTCAAGCGTCTTGCCCTATCTCCTCGGCCAGCTCGTACTCCTCCTCCAACGCATCGGTGACCTTCTCCCACAAGTCGGACTCCACGAGCGGGTCCAGCTCCTCGATCGCTGTGCGGAACTCCGCCAGCTCCTTCAGCGGCTCCGCCCCCTCGAAGCGCCGAGCGAACTGCGCAGCCAGTCCCAGGGCACCCGCCAGCGTCTTCACGGAGGAGTGCGCCTCGCCCGCGTAACCCGCCGCGTGATCCCAGCCGTCGGGGTCGTACAGATCGACGCATCCCGTCACACCGTTCACCATCAGCGAAAGCTCCTGGCACTTCCCGAACTCGAACGCGTACGAGCTGGGCGGTGAATCGTCGTCCGGGGTCCGCCGCCCGAAGAGCTCGTCCGGGTCTTCCGCCCAAGGGCCCTCGGTCTTCAGCCTGCTCGAGTCGAAGTCGATGAATTCGAGGAACCCGTCGATCCGCACGGCGGGGAAGCCGACCGTGGTGAGAAATTCCCTCGTCCCCTCATGCTCCAGCGATTCGGGCAGCTCCGCCTCCGCAGGCCGCCACAGCGACCCCACCCCGAAACAGGACTCCAGCCACTCCGCCGTGGGGTTCCTGGCTGCCGCCATCCACTCATTCATGCTCACGTGGCTCTCCCGGACCCTTCTGCTGATGTGACACCCACAGTGAACCCCAAGGCACTGACAACCGGGCCTGGCAGGCGGCGCCCCCTCCGCACCGTCCGTCCGTGCACCACCCCTCGGGCGGCTCGACTGCCTTACGAATGAGGGAGATTGAGTCTGTTTCAGGCGCCACAGCCCGGGTGGCCACGGATGGCCACCGGATGGCTCGGTGACCGCACTGCCGATCAGTGGGCGTCAGGCACTCGGCGAGGGGCAGGTCTCCAGGCGCCAGATCACATCAATGCCCGTCTCACTCGGGGCCGTAGGCCCTTCCGGCAGCTTCACGCGCTCCACTTCGGTGAAACCCAAGCGCCGGGCGACGGCCCCGCTGGCGGGGTTGGCCTCGTCATGATGGATCTCGATGCGATCGATGCCGGGCATCCGGCGTCCCGCATGTACCAGCGCGGCAGCAGCCCTCGTGGCCAGCCCTTTCCCCGTCCACGCGTGGTGGAGCCAATAGCCGATATCCAGCCCGCCCGGCCCGATCCGGCGCATCAGACTGATGCTGCCGACCGCCACACCGTCCGTGGTGATCGCGTAGTGGTACGCCTGCCCCGAGACCCACTCCTCCTGGCACCGGGCCAGAAACGCTTCGCCCTGCGCCCGGTCATGACTGGCCGCGAACGGCATCCAGGGAAGCAAGTGATCACGTGACTCGGTGATCAACCGGTGCAGAATGTCGAGGTCTTGGCCACACCAACGGCGCAGCTCGACGTGGTCCGAGCGAAGGATTTCCGCGGGATGCTCCATGGCCGAGATCCTGGTGGAGTCGCGTCAGGTCGACAACGCATTTACCGGGGCTCAAGAGACGGCGGAGTCCGCGGCGTGCTTCAGCCGGTGGACTCTTCCGTGTCGCGTAGGCCTACACAATCCAGCGCCCAGAAGGTGTCGGAGTAGACGAGGGTGCCGGTCATCCAGGGTTCGTGCGCTGCCAGCCGGACGACTTGGAACGCGGGAGGCGGGATGCGCAGCGACGGTGAGCGGAAGCCGAGGGTGTCGGCGCGTTCGAAGCCGCGCTGTGCGTAGTAGTGCGGCGAGCCTTCGAGGAAGACCAGGGGCACGTGCCGGTCTTCGGCCGCTGCGAGGGCGTGCTCGATGAGCCGGGTGCCGATCCCCTGATCCTGGAACTGCGGGAGCACTCCCAGCGGTGACAGCACCAGGACGTCCACAATCCGCCGTGGCGCGTCCAGCCGGCCGGCGCTCAGCAGCACGTGCCCCACCACCTGCTCGTCGACCGTGGCGACGAACGACACCGGCGTCAGGGGTGCTCGCGCACTCCGAAGGGCGTCCGCGAGGGCCGGCACCCGCTCCTCGCCCTCGAACGCGGCCAAGTGGAGCGCGTGCACCGCCGGATGGTCGTCACCGCACTCCTGACGGATCGTCACTCCTGCGCCAGGCGTCGCCTCTGCATCGGTGTTGTCTGTGGTCACGGCCGCGAGCGTAGAGGCACCACCTCACCCGTGCCATTCAATTCCGGCCCGCAGTCCGCAGCCTGCCTGCCCAGGAGGGAGGAGGTCAGGACCTGGCCGTCGGGGAACGGGCGCTCCCCGGGAACGGGAACTCCCCGGGAACGGTGGCGTCCCAAATGCGGGGAGCCGGCGATCCGGCATTCCCGCAGCATCGCAGCGCCGCAGCACCGCAGCGCGGACCGTATGCCGTCAGTCGCCTGCTGACGAGGGCAGCTGCCGAGAGGTGGAGTCGGTTGATGCGGAGTCGGTGGCCAGTCCGCGGATTTCGGTGGCGACGCGGTCCCACGCGCAGGCGGGGAATTCGTGGCCGACGCGTGGCAGGAGCACGAGGCGCGAGTCACGGATCCGTGCGGCGATCGCCCTGCCGGCGCTGGGCTTGATGAGGGGGTCGTCCTCCCCGTGGAGGACGAGCGTGGGCCGGGTGACGGCGCTGATCGGCGGTCCGTGCCACTGGGCGCCGATCTGGCGGCTCTGCGCCTGCTGGTCGTGCATACCGCGGTCGGCGTTGCGCTCGGCGGCCTCCCGGGCGGCTCGCTCGTCGAAGGTGCGGTGGGGCGAGGCGAGGAGCCGGGAGACGGCGACACCGGCCGCGACGGCCCCGTCGGGGGTGTCGGGAAACCTCAGGCGGGCGAACTTCGCCAGGGTCCGCATGCGGATGTATCGCATGGTCCGCAGGCCCGAGACGTCTCCGGGGACGGCGGCCATGGAGGTGAGGGTGCGGACCCGGCCCGGGTGCCGCAGCGCCACGCGTTGGGCGACGGCTCCGCCGAGGGAGACGCCCAGCAGATGCGCCGACCGCCACCCGAGGGCGTCCATGACGGCGACGGCGTCATCTGCCATGTCCTCGGCCGTGTACGCCGTCTCGCGCTTGGCGAAGAGTGCGGAGATCGGGGTGCGGGCGGGGGCGGGCGGCAGGTGGGTCGACTCCCCGCTGTCGCGCTGGTCGTACCGGGCCACCGCGAAGCCCCGCGCGGCCAGCACCCGGCACAGCCCGTCCGGAATCCACAAACGGTTGACGCCCAGACCCGTGGCCAGCAGAAGCGGCTCACCCTCGGCCCCTTCGGTCAGCGCATCGAAAGCCAGCCGCACCGCGCCGTTCTCGGCCCAGCGGACGGGGCTCCACAGGTTTCCCGGGGTCGGGGACATACGTACCTCCCATAACTGCGACTGACATTAATTGCGACCGGTGTTCGCAGTTTAGGGTAGGGGAGACGCCAGGGGAACGGGAGAGGGCAGGTGGGCGAGTGGCTCAGGAACCGGTGACGGTCTGGACGAGGGCCGAACGCGGTGCCCGCGGCCGCCTGCCCGCACACAGCCGCGCGGACCTGACCGCGGTCGCCGTCGAGCTGGCGGACCGGGGCGGCCTGTCGGCGGTGTCCATGCGCCAGGTGGCCAAGGAACTGGGCACCGGCCAGGCCTCCCTCTACCGCTATGTCTCCGGTCGTGACGACCTGCTCGACCTGATGACGGATGCGGTGGCGGGAGAGATCGACCTCGACGTCCCGCTCCACGGTGATCCCGTTGCGGACCTGGTCGCCCTGGCGGCCCGGGCCAAGGCCGTCCATCTGCGGCACCCCTGGCTCCCCGACATCCCGCCGGAACCTCTGCGGCTGGGGCCGCGGGGCGTGGACTACCTCGAATACGCGCTGCGGGCGATGGCGTCCGTACGGCTGCCGGGCCCGGCCAAGATGGAAATCGTCGCCCTCATGAGTGCCCTGGTCGCGCAGTTCGCCCGGGCGGAAATCCAGGGCAGCCGCGCGACCACCGACCGCCAGGCGGCGCAGGCCGCCTACCTGAGTCAGACAGCCTCCCAGGGAGATCATCCCCATGTCGCGGCTGCCATGGCCGAGCACCCCGGGACGGCCCCCGCAGAGGATCCCCAGCGGCTCTTCGAGCGGACGATGCGCAGGGTGCTCACCGGCCTCGTCGTCGATGACATCACCGCGGCCGGCGTCGAGGACGTAGAGACCCCCGCCGCCCACGACGCCCAGGGCACCCGCGATGCGCCCGAAGCCCACGAAGCCGACCCTCGTGACCCCACCGTCGGGAAGCGCCCTGAGCAGTAGCAAGAGGGCCACACGCCAAAACGATCTCGGTTCGGCGCCGCGATCATTCCTCGAAGCCGCTGCCCTGGATCACCCCGTGCGATGTCGGCTGTTTGGCTGCGGCGGCGGTGTCGTCGCGGACATGTCCGTCGTCACGGGCACACCGAGAGGCATCATGGTCTGATGAGGGTGTTGCCGGTGTGGTCACGGGTGCGCCGTTGGGTTCCGGCCTTGGTGATCGCTCTTGCGGCGTTGGTGAATCTGCTGACGCCTACCTCGGTGTCGTCCGCTCCACTGCTGGCCGTGGCGCCGGTGACGGCGGTTTCGTTGTTCGGGCCGGCGGGGGTTGTCGGTGTCGGACTCTCGGCGATGGTGGTGCAGGCGGGGCTGGCTTTCCTGAACGGTTCGTACGACTGGCAGGGCGACGTCGCCGTGCAGATCACGCTGGCGTCCGTTACCGCGCTGGCGGTCGGTTTGAACCGTTCGCTGCGTTTGCAGCATGCGAGTGCCAGCCGGGCGCGGTACGCGGCGGAGATGGCTCAGCGGGCCGTGCTGCCCAGTCCTCCCAGCCGGCTGGGGGATCTGCGGATCGCCGCCCGCTATGTGCCGGCCGAGGACATGGCGCTGATCGGCGGCGATCTCTACGTGATGCAGGAGACCCCGTTCGGGGTGCGCGCCATGGTCGGCGATGTGCGGGGGAAGGGCCTGTCCGCCGTCACGGCCGTCAGCGTTGACATCGGTGTCTTCCGCTACGCGGCCGATCATGAGCCTGACCTGCCCGCGCTGGTGGCGTGCATGGAAGAGGCCCTTTTGCGTGAGAGCCAGCGCCGGGAGGGCCTGGATGCGACGGAGGGGTTCACCACTGCCCTGATCGTGCAGTTCGCCGACGATCTGAGCCAGGTCCATATCGTCAACCGTGGTCATCCCGCCCCTGTGCTGTTGCACGCGGACGGCCGGGCGCGCGTGCTGGAGCCGGCGGAGGAGGCGCCGCCCCTGGGCATCTCCGGCCTGGACGCCTGGGCCTCCCCGGTGGAGACGCACCCGTTCCCGCCCGGGGCGATGCTGCTGTGCTTCACCGACGGTGTCACCGAGGCGCGCGATCCGGCCGGTGTCTTCTACGACCCGGCGGACCGGGTCCCGCGCATGGTGCAGTCCTACCTTCGCCAGACGAGCCATTTCCCGGAGCCGTCGACGGTCCTCGACCTCCTGGCCCGCGACGTCAGCCGCCACAGCGGTGGTGCGCCCCAGGACGATCAGGCCCTCCTCGCGCTGCACCGGCCGCTACCGCAACAGGACCTCCTGGCCCGGCCGCGCCAGGGATCGCCGCCGGGGGCGGGCGCTCTGTGACGGGGTGGTGCTCGCGGCCGTTCCGCCCGCACGGTTGTCCGGCCCTGGCTCACCCGAGGGGTCTGAGTGGCGATGGGGCCGGCTGAATGACGAAGGGCCCCTGCCTCACCCGAGGCAGGGGCCCTTGTGCGTGGAGCGCCCGGCAGGCCTTGCACCTGCATTTCCCACCGGCTGGTGGGCGTCTTTCCTTGGACCACAGACGCGTGACTCCGAGTGGTGCGCCGGAGTTGCATCATGATCATACAGGGCTCGTGGGGCCGCAGTGCAACCCGCTCGTCCTCGTCCCCGCCCTCGACTGTTTCCGGGGCACCGGCCGCTCGTCCCGGCACCTCAGCAAGCTCCGCTCGGCGTCCCTGCTCCCTCTGCTCCGGCGGGCCAACGCTCGCCCTGTTCCGCTGGCCCGGCGTTGACGCCGATGTCCCGGCACACGCCAAGTTCCCCCCCCGTACTCATGCCTTTGGGCGGCTCCCGGCCCCCACAGTGACAGCGGAAGTCCACACATGCATGTCCGATTGTGAGGTGCCGATTGCCGGCTGTCCGGCTCGGGCATCCTCGCAGTGGCATATGCCGCAACGGTGCGTGAAGGAGACACATGGAGTGGCAGAGCGAGGAGTTCGGGGCTTCCCATGAAGGCATGGCGGGGGCGGTTCTCGCCGACGGCAGCGAGCCCGGACCGGTCTATCTGGACGCCGGCAGCGGCAGCCATGTGCACCAGACCAAGCAGTGGTGGGCCTACAACGGCCGGCTGGGCAGACAGCGGGCGGACCACATGCGGGGAGCGTGCTCGTGCGGCTGGCGCGGCGCGCGCCACTACCCGATCGACTGGGACCAGATGAACGACCGCCGCTACTACGACTTCGACCCTCCGGGCCCGTACGAGGACTGGCAGGCGCACATCGACGAGGTGGAGTCACGTTCGGTGCCGCTGCCCACTGAAGTGGCGGATCTGCTGGACCGGTTGGACGACCAGCTGACGGCTCTGGCCGACCAGGCGCCGCTGGCCGCGCTGAAGGCTGTGGCGTCACTGGAGCGCACCACCGGCCGTGTCGGCCGCGACGCCGCCTGCGCTGCTGAGGCGGATGAAGACTCGTGGGAAGCGATCGGCCAGGCGCTCGGCCTGACCGCGAAGGACGCCCGTTCACGACTCACCCGCTACTACCTCAGGCACTGACCTCCCGGGCCACGGCGACCCGAAGGCACCTGTGCCGGTGCCGCGCGCGGGCGGCCGTACGAACCGACCTGGCTCGCGCGGCCGCCCAGGTCCGGTCGCCGCTGCCCGGGGGCCCCGAAAGCAAGATCAGCACCCCTCACCGCCTGCATGATCTCTATGCTGACGACATGTTCGATATACCTCTTTCGGCGCTCGAAGTCGCGATGGTCCAAACAGGCGCCCGGGCCGTGGACACCTTGCGAGACACCGCGGCGTTCGCACAGGGACTGGAACGGCTGGGCTACCACCGGATCTGGTACGCCGAGCATCACCACTCGCCGGCGATCGGCGCGTTCCCGCCGGTGGTGCTGACCGCGCACGCTGCCGCTTCGACCTCGGCGATCCGTCTCGGTTCGGGCGGCGTGCTGGCCCCCAACCACGCACCCCTCACGCTGGCCGAGCAGTTCGGAACGCTCGCGGCCCTGCACCCGGACCGTATCGACCTGGGCATCGGCCGCGGCCCCGGCACCTTCGACGAGTCCATCGCACGGGCGCTGCGCCGCGGAGCCGGACCGGCGACGGACGCGGAGTACGAGGACGACGTGGCCGCGACGCTGTCCTTTCTGGTCGACGAGGTCGCCCTCGGCCCGCTGCCGGAACCGTGGCTGCTGGCCTCCAGCCCCGCGGGTGCCGCTCTCGCCGCGGGACTGGGCCTGCCGGTCGCCGTCGCACACCACATCCGGCCGGACAACACCCAAGCGGTGCTGGAGCGTTACCGGGCGAAGTTCACCCCGTCGCGCTGGTGCGAGCGGCCCCGGGTGCTGTTGTGCGTGGAGACGGTATGCGCCGAGACGGCAGAAGAGGCGGCGTGGCGCGTCGGACCGATGGACGTCGTCAAGGCCGGGCTCCTGAAGGGGCTGAGTGAGATCCCCTTCCCCACGCCCGCGGAGGCGGCCGCCCACGCCTTCACGGAGGAGGAGCGACGGGCACTGGCCGGCTTCCGTGCACAACAGGCCGTCGGGACGCCGGAAACCGTCATACGCCGGCTCACGGAACTGGCCGGCGAGACCGGGGCAGACGAACTGATGCTGACCACACCTGTCTACGACCTCGCTGACCGCATCCGTTCTTACGAGCTCATCAAGAAGCACTCCGGGGCCACGGCAGCATCCTAGGAATCGGGGTGGGCAGTGCCGGTCTCGTTGCCGCTTGCCGGGTGATTCGCAGGACCTGTTGGCCGGCTTGCCGGGGGCGGAGGGCGCGCCGGGGTTCAGCAGGCAGCCGAGCAGGGCGACGGCGCCACCCCGGTGGCTCAGCGGACCTGCGCTGCCCTCCCCGGTTGATGCGACGGTCGGGGCTTCCTTTGCGCGCCACCGGGGGCTGCCTGGACGCCCTGTGCCCCGGCTGACTTCCCGCTGTGCGCGTTGGGGCGGCTGCGCTGCGGTCGGCTCCGGCTGCGTGAATCCGGTCGGTTCCGGGCTGGGCGATACCGGGGGTTCCGGGCGGTTCCCGCAACGTGCTTTCGCCCGCTTCCCGCTGTGCGCCCCGTTCGCCTCCGCCGCGTGCATCATGGCGTCCGCCGGGCCCCGCTGGGCTGCGCATGGGCCTACGAAGCGCACTGGAGCGGTAGGCCGCAACAGGATTCGGCGACACCCCACGACCGGGGACATTCGGGGTGCGCGCTCAGCCGGAGCTGGAGCCAGGCCCCTGCACCGACTGCCTGGATGCCGCGCCTGCGATCCCTGCCGAGTGCGAAGCCCTGAGACGACTCCGGCAATTCATCGCGGGAGGTGCCGCCTGCCGGTCAGGTCCACTCAACCAGTGTGGAGTACGCCCGCTCGAGGCCCTGCGTGTCGCCGGTCCCCAACTCGATGTAGACATGGCCGCTGACCGCACACGCTTCCCGCAGGGCAGTGCTCTGGTCCCTGACCCACGTGGCGATCTCGCGGTAGGTGGTGTCGTCGGCTCCCTCGAGCCAGTCCGGGGCGGTCCGCAGGTGTTCGGGAGTCAGCTTCGCATTTCCGAGGAAGACGGAGGCCAGAGGCAACCCGAGACCGGCAGCGGCCGTGGCGGCGGCCGGTGTGACGATGTCGCCCTCGATCACATAGCCGTCTTCGGGATCGGAGTCATCGAGAGCCTCCGCAGATGCCCGGATGAACTCGATGAGAAACGGCTGGGCGGGCACTGCCTTGTCCGGATGCGTACCGTGCCGTACACCGTGCTCGGGCGCAGCGCGCTGAAGCATCGACACCAGAGCATCAGTCGGGCACCCCGGCAGGCCCGCCCGGTCCAGCAGCATCCACGCGAGGGTGCTCTTGCCCACTCGCGGCGGGCCACCAATCAGGTAGATCACCTCAAGACCGTACCTCGGGCGACGACTTGGGCGATCTCGTTGCGGCCGGCTCGTAACGCGGGGGAGGGGGCGGACGGAGGCTGTTGGCGGACGGTGCGTCGGTTGAGGTGCAGGCCGGCTTGACCGCGGGGTTCGCGTCGCCCTGCCCGAGCAGTCGGTGCGGCGGCTCCGCGGTGTGTTGAACGCGAAGAATGCCCCGCCGGCCGGCCGGCGGGGCATTCATGGCCTCAGATCATGAGCAGTAGACGCGTGTGCGGTACCAGCTTTCGGTTCACGCTGGTGCTCTGCACGAAGATCGTGAAGTCGTCGTTGTGGTCCGGCTTGATGCGGACTTCCTGGTCGGGCAGGCCGAGGAGGGCCCGGGCCTGCGGCCCGGTGTACACCCGGTCCGTTTTCTTCTCCAGCACAGCAATCTGCTTCCGTGCCTGGATCTTCTCCGACTTGCTCAGCTGATAGAACGCACAACCGGTTCGGTAGGTGTGTCCGCATTCGGTGACCCACTCCCGGATCACCGCATCGCGAGCCACCGGAATCAGCTGGTATTCCGACGGGTCCACCGGGGTGAGGCCTGCTGCCTTTATGGTGTCCTTGTTGACCGCTTCGGCGCCCGTGGAGAACACGGCGCGCGACCCCCGGATGCCCTGGGCACGGCCCATCATAAAGTTTTCGGTTGCCTGCTGGATGACCTGCCCGGCCTCCTCCAGACCCTGCGTGCTCGTGGCGTCCCAGATGGCGATGTTGTCCTTCGGGAAGCCGCACTGCATGGCCTCGCGCTTGCCCATCTGGTCCGGCACAAGGACGGCCAGCGTCCAGTTGTCCTTCTGCGTCGCGATCATCTGGGACACGGCCTGCACCAGTTCACGCGGATCCTTGGCAGGGGCATCCAGGCAGCGATGACTTGCGTTCTCCTGTCCATCGGTCAGAACGAACGTCAGGAAGCTGTGGTCACCGTAGAGTTGAGCGGTCTGCGCCAGCTCCCGCTGCGACTTCAGCGTGGCCGCCAGCAAAGCCGTCATTCCACCGACCCGGTAGAGCTGCTTCAAAGACGGCATGCGCAGCACGTCCTTGTCGTAGATGACGCACTCCACCTTGTCCGCGAAGACGTACACCGTCACGCGGGTCTCCTGGTCCAGTTCCTTCGACCGGCGGGCCAGATAGGCAATTTGCTGGTCGGCGACTTCGACGACCTTGCGGCTCAGGTGTGACATGGACGAACTGGCATCCAGCACCAGAGCAACGTGATTGATGTAGTTCTGGGTTCCGGACATGACTGCTCCCCCTCGTTCCGATTCGATGCTCCTACCTTCGCACCCACCACTGACAATCGATCTTGAAGACGAGGTGGGATGGCTGCACGAAGGCCTGTCGATGGGTCCGCTGCCCCCATGCCCTCAAGGAGAGCCGGCGTGCCAGGCGCCGGGCCGCGTCACAGACCAGCCTTGGCCTGGCACGCATTGGTGACCTGGCACCCGAAGTCGCCGGCGAGGGCCCGCAGGAGCGTGTTGCCGAGGTCGTAGCGGCGGTAGATGTCCGCCACCCAGACCAGGTGATGCGCGGGCGCAGGCTGTCGTGTCCCGGTCGCCGTAGCGCGGACCGTCGATCCGATTCCAGCGGTGGTGCTGGTTGGTGTCGTGGACGGCCAGGGGGCCGATGACATACTCGTTCGCCTTCGGTAGGTACGCCCGCGCATTGTCCGGTCGCTTCAGGCTCACCACGGCGGACCATCGGGCGGAAGACGTAGTGGTTCTCCCTGCGGCATTCGCGCCACCTGGTAGGCCAGCTTCCGCCACGCGCTGGGCGACGGTGCGTCACGACGGCCAGGCCGCCCCCTCCAGATTCCTGGGCGTCTCGGCGCCGAACACCCACGCCCACGGAGGGCAGTGCGCTGCCTGTCGCTGTCCCAGAGCCCTTGCAACCGCAGGCCGCAGGCCGTCGTCGCCCTCAACGTCCTCACAGCACGGAACTTGACGGGCCCAGCCATCAATACGGAACGCCGGTCGGGTCGGCGAGCGCGTGGAGCCTGCTGTCGTGCTGCGCGAGTGGTGGTCGAGCGCGGCTGCGCGCAGCGCTTTGGCCGTGGCTCGATGTGCGGGAACTGAACCTACGGGATGACCCCAGCGCGGGCTGTTCCCCATGAGAAGTCGCCGGGGGGCCGTCGAACCAGATGTGGTTGAACCGGCGCGTCGCGCGCCCTGTCGACCACTTCTATCCAGAAAGCGGGCAGCTCGATGTCGTGCCCGAGCGAGGTGGCGGCGTCGACGTGCTGTCGTGGTCGAGTTCGCCCGTGGCGTACCAGCGAAAGACCCGGACGCCGAGCTCCGCGTGCGGCGGCAGCGGCCGAGCCTCGCTGGTACACAGTGAGAGAGGGCCTGCTCGCGGCCGAAAGTCCACTCGCCCTGCGATCCGGGCTTGTCCAGCTGCTGCCGAGTCCCGCTACGGGGGAGGCACAAAAGTCCGGCCGGACGGAGGTATCACTGTGCTCGTCCGACTGGTGGGAGGTCCGCTCGGTCGCCGTGAGTTGCGACCGACCCGGGCCGTGGGCCGGGCCTGGCTCGTTGCCGGTGACGCCGGCTTGGGGTGTACATCCCCGCGCACCGCGAGCCCGTGACCGGCATTGCCCTGGCAAGGGCCCGGCCCCACCGCGCACCGTGCCGCTGATAGCCGCCGACGGCTACACGGTCCGCATGGCCCGTCCATTGGCTCGCAGCCATACCAGACCCCGGGCTCATGACGGCCCGGGGCCCGCGCGCACTGCCGTGTCCGGCCAGTCAACCACCCTCCGCGACTACGGGCAGCCCAGGGTTCCGACTCGACACCAGAGCCGTTGCAACGCCGACAGCCCGCATGCGGCACCGGCGCACGTCATGGCGGCCCGTACGCTGCTCCTCCCGTACACGGCCCAGCCGTTCTCCTGACCCACGCAGTCTTGCCCAGGCCAGGGCTCTTGTACGGGCACAGCCTCGCTTTGAGCCGTCCACGAGCCACGCCATGACGGGAAGGGGCCCCTGCCTGCCGCCCGCTCACGTGCCGGACCTGGCCACGTCATCCCTTCATGGCGGCCCAGAACTCCTCGAAGGACATCTGGCGATCGCCGTTCGTGTCGAGCGAGTCGATCAGCTCCTGCGCCTGCGCCTCGCTGATCTCCGAACCCTCCAACTCCGCCACGACCTTGCGGTATTCGTCCGCAGTGACCAGGCCGTCCCCGTCGATGTCGTAGCGCTCAAAGACCTTGCGCGCTGCCGTCTCCATGATGTCTGCCATGTGCGTCACCCTTATACGATCTTTGCTGACGGGCCCAGATTATCTGTCCGTCCGGAGCAACGCGGGCGCGGCCCAACCTGCCCAGCTGTTGCGGCGTAAAAGCCACCGTCCGATCGAGCCCGGGCCGACACGGAGCGGTGATCTGCTGGGTGACCGGCAGCCTCGCCCCGCCGTCGCTACGGCTATGGCCAGTCGATACCTAGCTCCCCGAGTGCGTGGCGCTGCCTCTTGGCGCGGGGGCGGGAGACGGCGCTTCAAGCGGCTGTACGCCGAGCCGCCCGGTCAGCCGTTCCTGCTGCTGGTCTGACAGCTGTGCCCAGGTGTGTGGTGCTGCTGTCGGCGGCCTCGAACAGCACCCGGGTTCGATGGCCGGCAGTGTGAGGACGGCGAGGACGCGGTAATGCCGCTGCCAGTCCAGCGGCCACGGGCGATTCCACTCCGGGCCGACCGCCGGTCTGCCGGATAAGACGGAGGGCAGGAAGCTTCCCGATCCCCATTACGGCTAAGTCTTCATCAGGCCGTTCAAGGCTGACCGCGGACATTCCGACAGGCTCAAGGAACGGGCCACTGCCTGCCCTCAGTGACGCCTCGCCCAAGACGCCAGCCAAGAGCAAGGCCGGGGGCGCTGAGAAGGGCACCAAGGGCGCCATCATCGGCATCGTCGGTGGTGTGGTCGGCCTTCTCCTCGTCATCCTGTTTGTTGTCCTGGTGGCCGTGAAGAAGAAGCGCCGTATCGGGCCGCCTCTGGTTGGTATTGGCGGTTATGGCGGTCCCGGTGGGCCGGGCGTCCCCGGTGGCTTTGTGCCGCAGCATTTCTGGTCCCTACCGGCAGCCCAGCGCGCCGGGCGCATACCCGCCTGGCCCCTACCGCAGCAGCCGGGGCGCCCGCTCCGTTCCCTCCAGCACCGCCCACCCAGCTGCCAGGACGATGGCGCACCGCCGTAGCGAAGACGGTAGGGGTATCAGCCTCAACAAAGGCGGCTGGCTCCAACCTGCCTCGGACTGCATTCAGTCCGGGGCTTTTCGATCACGTGTAGGGCCTGAACGTGCGTGGCCGACCAAGGGTAGGGGGTACCGATGGCGAGGACGTCGGCGAGGAGTCGGCGGTGGAGTGCGCTGAGACGGACTCCGCTGCTTCGTGTGGCAGCGGCCTCTGGCCAGCCCGTCGTATCGGTCGGTGCCGCTCGGAGCAGCCCTGGACCGTGCCTCCGTGGGTACCACCGTTTGTTCCACGGTGTGTTCCACCGTGAGCGCCACCCTACGTTCCAGGTCAGTTTGGACCTCAGGTGCATTCATGAAGCCTGGCGGTGCGATGTGCAGCGCACGAGGGGTGGCCGATGCGCGCTGTGCCGAGGTGATTCCCCTCCTCGCTCACGAAGCCAACCGCTGGTCTGCCATCTCCGGCGCACCGATCCACCTGCATGGCCCAGCGAACCGGTCGTTACCGAACTCGGCCTGGTCTGCTGCCCGGACGCTGTCTTGCGCCGCACGGACGTCGGTGCCATCACCGAAGTCGTCCAACTACCGGCCGCTGAAAGACCGCGTTCGCCCTCGTCGGGTGAGGCGAGAGCCTGCGCGCCCGGGCCTTAGCTGCTCGCCTGCAGAAAGGCCGCCGAACCAGTCATACCGAACTCGTACTGTTCACCTCGTGGGGCGACTTGCAGGACTACGAACCTCTTACGCCCCATCAGGGCGCGACCTGCAACCGCTGGTCAATCTCGCCGACAAGCACGGCACAGCCATTCTCGCCGTCGTTCAACCAGCTCACTCACGAAGACCAGGCGCACGTGACCGTCTCGACGGCGCACAAAGCCAAAAGCTGTGAATGGCCCAACGTGCGGATCGCCGACGACCTCCCACCAGGTAAGCCCCGCCAGGGCGCATCTGGCGGGGCTTCATTTTTGCTAGCGCTATCGAATCTATCGCTTCCCTATCTGCTTCATCGTCTGTCACCCTGAAAAACAGGTCCAATCCAGACAGAAACCAGATTACCGGTATCGATACCCAGGACAAGGCCACTGGCGATCTGAACGAAATCGGCGTCGTCAGAATCCTTCAGGCGAATGGCGACCCATCCAGATGAAAACTCGGCCACCTTACCCCGGACGTTCGGGAAATATCCCCAGGCGAACAGCACGTCTCGAGATTCAACGTCGACCTCGAGTTGCAGCGCGCCGATCAGTACGCTCGTAATCCCCTCTGAGTCAAGCCTCTCACTCAGCAATGTTGAGCTCTGCGCACTAAGGAGAATCCGTACTCGGAATCATCGTATGTGAGTACACCCTCAAGGGGAGATCCTTCTCGGATGGAAAACATCACTTAGATGACTAACCTTTCGTGCTCTTGGAGGGGAAGTGGGCAATTCTGTTCGAGTTTGCGTCGATGTTGAGCTCCCAGATCCCGTTGCTTCCGTTCATGGCTCCGGGCGTCCTCCACTCGATCGCAACCCTGATCCTGGAACAAGGCGTCGATCTCGTCGTCATCAAGGAACTCCTCGGCTATGCCCACATCGGCGTAACCGCCGGCGTCTGCGCTCACGTCCGACTCCGCCTTCAATGCCAAGCCTCGACGCTGAACGATGCCCTCAGCTCGGTCGACGACAGCACTGACGACCCGCCCGCAGTGGGTGTCCGCTGACATTGCCGTCACCGTTGCCGTCAAACACGCCAGAAGTCCCGCCGGAATGAAATCCGGCGCGGCTTCTGGCGAACTCGCTTAACGATCGGAATCGGACAAAGTGAGCCCATCATGATAAGCCCTCGCCAGAGCATCCTCTTCGATGCCAATTTTCCCTTCATCGGCAACACGAAGGAGAGCAGTCCTCATGGATGAATAGTCAACGTGTGGCGGCACGTCGATTGCCCACAACTGCCCCGTCGTATCAATCTCCCAGGAACAATCAAAGCTGCGGAGCATGGCTTCAACCGTGTCCCTCGCGTCCTCACCTTTAATGATGATTCGAACCGTCGAGTGCCCGGCCTCCGACACGAACTCTCTGCGCTCGTGATCAGGTCTGACTCGCACAATGTCTCCGAAGGCGATTCCCTTCACGTAGAAGGGAGTGTTCCGAACTTGAACCTCCATCTGCACGGATGTCTTCCCAGTCCAGAGCCGCTCCGAAGAGGCGTGGGTCCAATCGGCAATCTTGTCAGGGAGGTCGAAGGCTACCTTGTGCAGCCTCTCAGGCTTACCCGCCGGCACCGACTCACCCCCGCTAGGGTTCGAGGTCTTCGTGGACTTATCCCTGTTGCATCGGCGGCAGGCCACGGCACCGTTATGTGCGCCACCGCGCCCGCCGCGCCGGCCCTCGGCGCTATATGATCGATCCGGGAATCGTCGAGCCTTCCCGGGATGGGGGTTCCATCGGTGTCTCGCGATCCCGCCGTTCCACCTTCTGCCCACAGACGTCACACCTGTACTCGCCGACATTCTTCGCGACGTTTGCTTCGTGAACCTTTTGCCTCTCGGTCTCAGTGAAATTCAAACCGGCTCTGTTGCAGTTGCACATCAGGGACCGGAGTGGCCCCGCCAGCACATAGTTCGTGTACCAGCTGGCGCCATCTCCATCTGCTTCTTCACTGGCCAGCCCATGGCTTTGGGATTTCTCCTCGATCTCTTCCGGTGGTACGAACCGGAGTTCGATGGACTCGTCATGGCCGCCGGTGATGCGGTCGGAGCCCCACGGAGAGAACTCCTCCGTGGGGCTTCTGGGGCCCTGCACTCCGCGGGGAAAAGGATTTCCCATTATGCGAAAGCCCGACCAGCCAGCTGGTCTGATCTATCCAATGAGAACCTCTAGCTCGTTGAGAGCTTCTTCTATCTCCCGCATTTCATCTCGCGAGAGATTCGCTAGATCGCCACGATCCAGGGCAACCGAGTAAATCTGCTCCAGCGTCCACCAGTGACCACGAAACTCGTCTCGCCACCCAGAGGTCTCAAGGCTATTCCAGACCGAATCAAGTGCATCGATGAGTCTGCGGAGCGAGAGGTTGCCCGCTCGATATTCAGACAAGGTCTGAGCTGCGTGATCACGGAGTCGCCCCTCGGTATCCCGTTCAGTGCTCACTGGCGAATCCTCCCATAGTCGACCGTGATAACACGCCCCGATCCAGTGTCGGTGATCACAGTCATGTCGTTGGCCTCATCATAGAAAGCCGTCGTCCCCGCGTTCTTTCCTGGAATTGGTGTCCCTCGTGTGGCATTTTCGACAGCCGAAGACATAATCCCTTGCCGTTGCATTCGATCGAGCGCGTGGCCTGTGTAGTCACGTCCATCGATGGTTGCGGGCTTATTGGGCGTATTGATATCGAGCGGTCTACCGCGTCCTCCAATTGGCGTGCGCGGGCAGTCTGAATTGTGTACGAGGACCGGAGTGGCGCCAGCGAGTACATAGTACGTGTGTGTGCCGGCGATGGTCAGGTCGTGGGTGCGTTGCTTCTTGTGGAAGTGCCGGACTGCGGTGATTTTGGCGATGGTGCCCTGAGGGGTGCGGAGTTGGGTTCCGGGGCGCAGGTCGCCGGCGTCGATCCACTTTTTCTTGTCGATGGACCAGAAGGGGTGGGTGTCGGTGGCGATGATGCTGGAGTCGCCGGTTGGGGTTGTGATGGTGAGGTCGGTGAAGTGTTTGTCGTCCTTGGTGACGATGGTGGCGACGACGGGGCGGGTGGTTGTCTTGCCGGTTTCGGGGTCGGTGGCTACGACCTTGTCGCCGGTGGTGACGTCTTCGATGTTTTTCTTCTCGCCGTCGGCGAGGGCTACTTCGGTGCCGGGTAGGAAGCTGTGGGGGCACGGGGAGGTGGTGTCGCCTCGTCTGCTGCCGCCGGCTCGTATTCCTCCGCCGTCACGGCTGCCTGCGAAGGTCATCGCGCCACTGGCCATGGAGGAGAGCAGGAGCTGGGCGAAACTTTCCGGGCAGTGGCCTTCCATCTCGGCGCACACCCCGAATTTGAGGTTCGCGAGCGTGAGTTGTGTGCTTCCTTCCCTTGGGTCGATCTCGAACATGCCCTGGTAGAACAGCTGACGGCTGGTTGCCTCGGCATAGATGGCGTTGGTGAACTCGTCGGAGTGCTCCCACGTGGACTCGACCCAGAGTCCGGGAAGTACCGCTGCCTGCGGATGGCTGCGGTAGCCGCCCCATTTCGCCGGATTGATGGCCGCCAGCCCGTTCAGGAATCGCTGTCGGTCCTGCTTCGAGCCCCAGTCCATCCATGGGCACAGGACGGGGTCGCAGCCCTTCGCGCCTGATTCGGCGGGTCTCATGAGGCCGCTGGGGTCGGAATCCGTCATCGGCGTGCTGCCGGCGTAGGTGTATCCGTTGAGGGATTCTGAATCGGCCAGGTTCATCAAGGGGTCGACGGAGAGGAAGCGTCCGGTCTCCGGGTCGTACTCGCGCGCCCCGAGGTGTGTCAGGCCGGTGTCCGCCGTGTCGTCGGTGCCGCCGACGTAGCCCTTGGAACCGGGCCAGTTGGTGGGTTTGGCGCCGCGGAGGCCTCCGAAGGGGAGGCTGCGGCGCTGGGTGAGGGACTGGTCGGCCGCGTTGATGGCGAGTTGGCCGGTCCCGAGGCGGTCGGCGAGGGTGACGGTGTAGGTGCCGTCGTCGGCCAGGACGGCCTGGTTGCCGCCGCCGAGGGGGATGTAGCGGGTGGCTTTGGGTTTGGCAGCGCCCTTGTCGAGGGTGAGTTCGGTGTGGTCGCCGAGGGTGAGGGTGGTGCGGTCACCGGTGCGGGTGATCAGGCGGTTGCCGTCGGCGTCGTAGACGTAGGAGGTGGTCTTGGTGCCGTTGTCGCCTGCTGGTTGGGTGACCTTGGTGAGGTGGCCCTCGACGTCCCAGTGCAGGGATTGCTGGTCACCGTGCAGGAGTCGTCTGGTGGTGTTGCCGAGGGCGTCGTAGTCGTAGCTGCTCTTGCTGGTACCGGTGGGCCCTGTGGTGTCGACGGAGGTGAGGGTGTGGGGCTGGTGTGTGCCGGGCTTGGGGTAGGTGTAGGTGCTCTTGCTGTCCTTGGCGGGGTCGCCTGAGGGGTCGTGTTGGGTGAGGCTGGTGCGGTTGCCGGCGCTGTCGTAGGCGTACGAGTGCCAGTAGGGTGCCGGGCCGGCGATCAGGTTCCCGGCCGGGGCCGCGGCGCAGGTTTTCTCGTCCTGGGTCCAGGCGTCGGTGAGGCGGCGCAGGTGGTCGTAGGTGAAGCACTGGGTGTCGGTGCCGGTACGGGAGACGTCGGAGAGGGACGTGACGTTGCCGGCGGGGTCGTAGCCGTAGGTGGCGGACTGGTCGACGCCGGCGACGTCCTGGCGGTCGACGCGGGAGTTGGACAGGCGCTGGGTGCCCCACTCGTAGGTGTTGGTGAGCTGGGTGGGTTTGCCGTTGCCGACGATTTTGTAGGTGAGGGGCTTGCCGGTGAGCGTGTAGGTGGCGTCGGAGCGGATGCCGGAGTTGTAGACCGCCGTCGTGCGCAGGGTGTTGTCGGCGTACTCGTAGTTCCACACCTGGGCCGGCAGGTTGCCCGCCGCTGCCGTGCCGCGCCCCTGCGGCTGTCCGTTCGAATAGAAGTTGGTTGAGGCCATGTAGGTGCCGGCCAGAGCCCCTTCGGACTCGGGGATGACGGTGGCGGTGCGCAGCGGCCGGTAGACGGGGTCGTACTGGATGATCTTGTTGGTGTACGGCTTGCCGTCGAGGTAGCGGGTGGACTCGGCGAGCTGCCCCTTGGCCTTGGTGACGGTGTCATAGACCCACTTGGCGCGCAGCGGGCCGTCGGGTGTCTTGTCGTGCAGTTCGGTCTTGCGTCCGAGACCGTCGTAGACGGTGGCCAGGACGGCGCCGTTGGCGTCCTCGCTGGCGATTTGCCGGCTGCGGTCGTCGAATGTGGCCTTGGTGATGCCCTTATCGGGGTCTTTGGACCAGGTCTGGTTGCCGAGCTGGTCGTACTGGTAGGCCCACGTGTTGCCCGCCGGGTCGGTGACGCCTTCGAGCTTGCCGGCCGGAGTGTAGGAATAGCGGGTGGTCTCGGCCGGTGCGTCGGCGGCGCGGGTGCGGTGCCGCAGGAGCTGGGTGGTCTGGCCGCGGGCGTCTGTCACCGTGGTGGTGGCGGTGCCACCTGCGGGTGGGATGACGGTGGTGCGGTCGCCGCTGTAACGGGTGGTGGTGACGGCGAGAACCTTGCCGCCCTCGCCGTTGCCTGCGACGTCCCGGCTCTCGGTTTCGCGGCCCAGGCCGTCGTACGTCTTCCAGGTCTGGGTTTCGACGCTCAGGGCATCGGCGGGCTTGAAAAGCTCGCGTTCCGGCTTCTTTGCGACGTAGTACGGGGCGAACGTTTTGGTTGCCAGGCCGCGTTCGTCGTAGAAGGTGTCGCTGATGAGCCAGCCGGCGTCGGGCCCCGGCGCCTGGGTCTGGCGGGGTCGGAGGTAGCCGTCGTAGAGCGTGTACGAGACGGCCTGGCTTGCGCCTTCCGGGTTGAGGGTGCGGGTGGCGACCGTGGCCGGCTTGCCGTCTTCGACGTAGTAGTCGAACTGGTAGTTGGGCAGCAACACCGTGGTGCGTGCCCGGTCCGGCAGCCACACCTTCAGCGAGCGGCCCAGCGCGTCGTAGGTGCGGGTGGTGCGCTTGCCGTTGGTGTCGACGGTGGCGGCGGGCAGGCCGCGCAGCGGGTCGAGTTCGGTGGTGGTGGCCTGGGCTGTGGCGGCGTCCTTGGCGTCGGCGGGGGGTGTGGTGGTGACGGTCTTGGTGGGGAAGCCGGTGGCGGGGGTGTAGGCGGTCGTGGTGGTGCGGCCGTCGGTGCGGGCTGTGCGGGTGGGTGCGCTGTCACCGATGGCGGTGACATTGGCCGTGAGGTCGGTGACCTTCTCCGGGCGTCCGTAGCCGTCGTAGGTGGTGCCGGTCTCCAGGTAGGTGGCCGTGGTGCCGTCGTGCTTCTTCAGCTTGGCGACGGCGGTGGCATCGCCCTTGGTGGGCGCGGCGCCGTAGCCGCCCCCGTCGTAGGCGGTGCGGACATCGGAGATGACCTGCTTCGTACGGTCGGGGCTGCTGCCGCATTCGGTGGCGACGGTCTCGACGCGTGCGGGCAGGGTGAGGATGTTCTTGTCAGTGTTGGTGGCATAGGTGGTGCGGGTGCACCGGTCGTCGTCGGTGGTGGAGTCGTCGCCGCGGTCGCTCACTTCTTTGACGCGTCCGGCAACGGTGTCGAAGGTGGAGGCGGTGGTGGTCGTACGCCACTTCGCACCGGCACCGTCGTCGAGGGAGGTCCAGGCGCGGGCGCTGGCCGTGCCGGAGAAGTTGGCGGTGACCGTTCCCCAGTCGCGGGTCTTCTTCGCCGTTTGGTGGTGCCAGGGCCGGCTGACGGTCTTGGTCAGGACCTTGCCGCCGGGCGCGGAGTAGGTGGCGGTCTTGTAGGCGAATCCGGCTGCCGAGGCGTCGTCGGTAAGAGGCTCGCCCTCTCCAGCGCTCAGCGAGACGCTGACGTCCTTGGTGCCGCCACCCGTGTTCTTGCGGTCGCCGTCCATGCCGCGCAGGAAGTAGCTGTCCTCCTGCGTCTTCATGGCGTCCGCACTTGTGCCCTGGCCGCCGGTCTGGACGCGGACGTGGCCGTAGCCGCGCCACTGGGACCAGGTCTTGAACTTTTCCTTGGTCAGCCCGTCGTCATCGTCGTAGTGCCAGGCCGCGTCATCGCGGTAGTCGTAGCGGGTGACCTGGTCGGGTGCGCCGCCGGTGCGGTCGGTGGTCGTCACGGACTCGACGACGTACTTGTTGAACCACTCCCTGTCCATGTCGTCGCTGGAGCTGCCGCCGATGAACTGGGGGAAGCAGCGGGTGGTGTTGGACTCCGGGGTGGGCAGGTTGCTGAACGAGCAGGCCGGCTTGGAGTAGTTGACGTCGGTCTGGCCGCCGTATTCGTCGGCGATGGTCGACAGACGGTCCTTGATGTAGGGGGCGTAGCCGTCGCCGGTTTTGTCGAGGCGGTTGGCGAGCTGGGTGTAGGCGAAGGTGGTCTTCGGCAGGGTGAGGGGTTTGGTGTCGGTGTGGCCGGTGTGCTGGATGGATTCCAGCTCCAGCTGGTAGTCGACGTCGGCCTTGCCCCAGCGGTGGGCCAGCGCCCAGGAGTCGACCGGGGTGAGCGCGCCGTCCTTGAGGACCTCGGTGGTCACCCCCGTCAGCCGCTTGCGGGTCCAGAAGGTGGGGGAGAGGCGCCCCTGGTCACAGGCGGTGCCGGCCTTGCAGTTCAGGTCCCAGGGGGTGTCGTACCAGTAGAAGCTCTTGGCGTCGATGGTGTCGGCCGCGCAGGTGACACCGCTCTGCGGCAGGCAGCGCTCGGAGTTGGCGAAGGACACCCGCGCCAGCGGCTTGCCCGCGTAGAGGTCGGCGGAGGTGCGGCCGTACTCGATGCGCTTGAGGTAGCCGCCCCGGGTGTAGGGGGTGTCGTCGTCCTTGTTCAGGTCGCGGCCGTAGGAGTTGGTCTCCTTGTCGTAGTAGTACGAGATGGCGTTGCCGTGCGGGTCGACGACGTAGTCGAGGTTCCAGCGCCACGCCTGCCGGCACCAGGAGTCCTTGAAGGCGTCCTTGTGACAGTCCTCGCCGCTGTCGTTGCCGAAGACCGGGACCGTCCACGTCGAGTCCGTGGTGTCCTTGCCGGCGGCCCAGCCGGGCAGCTTGTGGTAGCCGAAGTAGAAGCGGGTACCGGAGGGTTCGGTCAGCTCCCAGTACTCGTTGTCGTTGTCACCGTTGTCGCGAGCCGAGGACGTCAGCCGCTTGATCCTGGTGCCGTCGTCGTTCTGGAGCTTCCACTCGTCCTTGCCGGCCGGGACCAGTTCGCCGGCCTTGCCGTTGAAGGAGATGAAGGCGTTGTCGTAACCCCAGCACAGGTCAGCGGGCTTGCTGCCGTCGGTGTGCTTCTCGCCGTCGTCGGCGCAGGGCTTGTAGCGGCGCTCGATGTAGCCGGGCCACAGTTCGAAGCCGTCACCGGCCCAGGAGCCCTGGTTGTTGCTGTTGCCGGTGCGGCCGTCGATGGAGCCGGAGGAGTACGACAGGCCCACGCTCGGCTTGAGACCGCCGGGGACCTCGGGGACGGGCATGTCGTAGGACCAGGTGAAGTCACCGGTGTTGAGGTTGGTGTTCCAGGTGGCGGAGGGGGAGAGGCTGGTGGCCTTGTAGTCGCCCTTGACGCTCTTGTCGTCACCGACCGCCGCGAGCACGGTGGGGCCTTTCGCGCGCAGTGGCACCGAGGACGCGGTCAGGGTGTGCTTCTCGGTGTCGTTGCGGGTGGCCAGCGGCTTCGCGGTGCGGCACTCGGCCTTGTCCGGGGCGGTCGCCGCGCACGCGGGGAGTTCGACCAGACGCAGCCGGGAGGCGTAGTTGCCGCCGTGGGCCCCGGCGAAAGCACCGTAGTCGACACCGACCCGCAGCGGACCGGGCCGCTGCGGGTCGGTCGCGGTGGAGCGGGCGGCGGGCTGGAGGGTGAACGGCATTCCGTCGATGCCCGCCTTGCGAGCCCATCGTTGACCGAGGATGCGAGCGGTCACCGAGCCGGGCACGGCACTTCGGTGTGTGCCTGTTGCCTTCGCCGACTTGTCCGACCGGGCATCGGCGGCAGCGAGCGTCAGCGGGAACGCCTCGCCCCTGCCGTTGGCCTTCTTCGGCGGCCCTGCGATGCCGGGATTCGCGAGACTGATGGTTGCCGTAGCGGCCTTGGGCCACCTGCTCTTGGGGCGTTCCGTGGGCGTGCGTGGTCCGGTGGGGAGCTTGCGTGGCCTGGCCCGGATGCCGTAGGTGCCGTCGACGGCCTTGCCGGCGTAGGGGCGATTGGACGTTTCCGTTGCTGAAGCGGGTTGCGCCGCTGAGGGCAGAACCGGCAGCAATGAGCCGGCGAGCACGGTGGAGATGCCCACGGCGAGGCTGCGCCGCAGTCGTGCGCGTCTGAAGAGACCAAGTGTGCCGTTCATTTCCGTCCCACCCCTTGCTACTCACCGCGTCTGTGCCCGTGGCGGCGCGGTGTTATCTACGTCAGAAAGTCCGATCGGTGCAGGTCGTGCGGTGGCTCGCACGCCCTGCCGTCAGCCCCCGTCGGGCACGTTGGGCACTTCGGTCGGCAGGCCGACCCACGCGCTGGAGAGCTGGTTGATCTGTGCGTCGCTGAGCGCACCCTGGAACGTCCACACGTCGTCGATCGCGCCGGGCCAGTAGTCCCCGAAGGAGCCGTGGCCCTTGTCCCGTCCAAGCTGCAGGGACTTCAGCGCCTTGAAGGAGATGACGTTCTCCGCCCAGGGGACCGCCTCGATGCAGGCCGCGTCGTCGGCCTGTCCGTCGTCGTTGCCGTCGATGCAGGCAGCTTCGCCAAGCTGCCCGTTGACGTAGATTCGTGCCTGTTTGGCGAAGCCGTCGTAGACGACCGCGAGGTGATTCCAGTCCGTGACGCTGTTGAAGGATTGCGCGTTACCGGCCCAGTCAAGCTCTGCGTCCACCGTGTCCGCCCGCGGCATCGCCAGAGTCCAAAAGCCCTCCGCTGTGGGGTCCTTGAGATTGGGGATGAAGCCGCTGACGAAGCTGCTGGTATTGGTTCCTTCGGCACTGACCAGCGCCGAAGGACGGGACGGTACCGACGCCGCCTGGACCCACGCCGTCACCGTGAAGCTCTCACTGGTGTCGAACGGCAGGGTGCTGGAGGCGTAGTCCTGCTGCTTGCCGTCAAGGACCAGACCCCCGTCACCCAGGAAGCCCGCACCGGGGACCTGCTTCGCCCCGCCTCCCAGCGTCATGGCCGGCCCCCGAGCAACGGAGTTGGCCCCAGGATCAGCCGCCTGGTCGAACTGCCACCGGCCGGTCAGGACCGGACGGCGCTGCACGAGCTGGTGGATCTCCCCCTCGGAGACCGGGCGGTCGAAGACACGCACGTCATCGATCTGACCCGTGAGGTAGTCCGTGTACGCGCCCCGGTAGAGAGCACGGCCGATCTGCAGGCCACCGTCGCCGTACCAGGCCTGCGATGCCGCGGTGCTGCCCTGGAGGATGCCGTTGACGTACAGGCTCACGGTGTTGTCGATCGTGTCGTGCACGGCGGCCAGGTGCACCCAATTGCCGATGGACGCCTTCTGCTTCGAGGCGATGCGCTGTTGGGTGACGTTGCCGTCGGTGGCGTCCTTGCTGGCCAGCCGGGCACTCCACACCCCGCCGGAGGCCTCGTACGACAGGTAGAAGGCGCTGAGGAAGCTGCCGTCCTGCGCGACGACGGTCTGGTTGCGGGTGGCGTCGGTGACCCGGGCCCAGGCGGTGACCGCATAGGACCGCTCGGTGTTGAAGTGCGCCGCGTCCACCGAGGCGTGGTCGTCCTTGCCGTCCAGGGTCAGGGCGTTGCCCGCCACCCCTGCTGTGCCGGGTTCGGCACCGCCGTGCAGGACGGCGGGCAGGACCTCGCCGTGCGCGGTCACCTGCTGTGCCGCGGCCGGTTCGTCGAGCGGGAAGACCGCGCGGGCCGGCCGCCCGGGGCCATGGATGCGCTCCTTGTTGTACAGCCGGGTGACCTCACCGGCGGAGACGGACTTGTCGAAGACCTGCACCTCGTCGATGGACCCGGGGAAGAAGGAGCCGGGCGTACCGCCGTAGGAACCGGCGCCCAGCTGGAGGCCGCGGCGGGCGTTCCAGGCGGTGGTGTACGGCGTCTGACCGGCCAGCTTGCCGTCGACGTAGAGCTGGAGCACCTTGGCGGTGCTGTCGTAGGCGCCCACCAGATGGGTCCATGCGTTGGCGGTGACACCGCCGGGCTGGGCGGCCATCGCGCGGGCGATGCCGGCGTCGGGGCTGTCGGCGGTGTACTGGTTGAACACCCACCGCTTGAGATCGGCGGAGTAGTACAGCTCGAAGCCCGGCCGGTGGTTGCCCGGCTGGGTGGCAACGATCGCCGGATGGTCGGGAATCTGACTCGGGCGGACCCAGGCGGAGACGGAGAAGCCGCGGGAGGTGTCGACGACGGGGATGTCGGTGGCCGCGTAGCCGTCGGTGCCGTTGAGGGACAGGGCGGTGCCCGCCACTCCGTCCGCACCGGGTGTGGCGCCGCCGTGCAGGTCGGCGGTCCGTGCCGGGGTGGAACCCTTCGCCTCGGCGGCGCCGGCCGGCTCGTCGAACTGCCAGGTGGCGCGCTCGGGCTGGCCGGCCTTGACCCGGAACCGGTAGGTGCGGATCTCACTGCTGTTGCCGGCCGTGTCGAAGGCCTGCACGGTGACGAAGTTCAGCCCGGGCTTCTCCGGTTGGACCGAGATGTTCCGCGCCGCGCCGGCACTGGTGGTGACCGTGCTCTTGCTGGACGGGTCGCCGTTGATGCCGTACACGTAGCGGTTCACGTCACGATGACTGTCCGCGACGGTGAAGGTGCCGTACTGGCCGACCCCGTCGAGCCAGGGGTCGTCCGGGTTCTCGGGGTCGGAGGGGGGATACTCCCCTGAGCTGACCGTGGGGGCCGCGGGCACTGTGGTGTCGAGGACGAAGTAGCACGCCTCGGCGGACCCGGTGAACGACCATGGGGAGTACTGTGCGCCGTCGTAGGTCCGCACGGCCCAGCTCACCGTCTTGTTCGTCGGAATCGAGGCGGGCAGACTGACGACGAAGTCCCAGCCGGACTGCTTCGCTGTGGTCAGTCCCGGCTTCCACCGTGCGGTGGTGCCCTTGCCGTCTCCGGCGTCCCAGCTGGCCTGGAACTGGACCTGAACCCTGTCGTGATCCGGGTCGGTGACGTGGTTGGCGTGGATCTTGCCCCGGGTGCGGATCCGAGCGGGAGCGCCGGACTTCTTGCAGGTGCCGCCGTACTCCATCGTCAGCTGCGAGGGCCTCACCTGCGGCGGCGGCCGGTTGTAGGTCACCCGCAGATAGGCCTTGTCCGAGAACCGCTTCCAGGCCAGAGCGTCGCTCTCGCTGCCGGCCTTCAGCCCGAACGTCAGCGTCGGCCACTTGTTGTCCGCCGCCTCCTGCACGGCGGATCTGACACCGAACTCGGCGTCCTTGGCCGAGCAGCCCTCGTAGCCGTGCGCGAAGCTGTCCGAGGCCAGCTGCTTCTGCCAGAACCCCGACTCGTTCTGGGAGTTCCAGGTCGTTGAGGACGAGATCGGTCTGGTCCGCCACAGTTCCACCTCTTTTTCCTTGCAGGAGGCGGACCAGGTGTTGCGGACCACGAACTCGGCCGACAGCACCGACTTCCCGGCGAACGCCGATGTCGGGATCTGGTAGAAGAGCCGCTTGGTGTCCTCGGGCTGGCAGTGGTTCCAGTCGCAGTACCCCATCCCCGCGTCGTGGTCGCCGTTGAACTTCCACTGCGGGGAGGACGCCCAGTACTTCGACGCCATCGTCCATGAGGTCGCCCGCGGGGTGGACCACTGCGGGTCGATGTAGACCGGATAGACGGTGTCCTTGCCCTTCAGCACGTCGGCGTCGGGCTTGAGGACGACCTGGTCCTGGCCGGCTGGGACGTCCACCCCCACGGGCGCGAGCTTGCCCGACTCACCGGCCGACGGTTCATCGCCCTCAACACCGGAAGCGCTCACCCGTCCGGCTGCCCGGGCTGCCTTCCCCTTGGCCGGCACGGACTTCAGGCCCTTGCGAACTGCGGAGGTCTTCCCGCCCGTGCTGGAGTCCCACATCAGTGGGGTCGGTGCCTCGAACACCGGGGACCCGGCGCCCTTGTCGAGCGCCTCCAAACCACCCGCGGTCGTCTCTTTGACGTCCATGCCGGCGGCCGACAGCTTCAGTCGAAGCTGCGCGAGCTGCGAACTGGCGGCAGCCTGCGCTGACTTGACGATCAGAAGCTGCGTGAACCCGTCGGCCTGAGCCCCCATTCTCAGGTCCACGCCGGGCAGTACGTCGGGGTACGTGGCCTGTGCCCCGTCGAGTACCGGAGCCGGCAGCGTTCCCGGCCAGGACAGCTCCAGCTCGCGCCCCGCCTTACGAAGCGTTACCAGAGGCTTGTCGCCACCCCCCGAGAACGTCAGGTCTACGACCGCGGCCTTCGGCGCCACCGTCCCGTCACTGGTCTTGGCCAGGTCGGTATCGATGTCCCGCCAGCTCCCTGACGCCCGGGTCCGCACGGGACGCAGGTACTGCCGGGCCTGGAGTTTGCCCGCCGGAGTGGCCACGACATCAGCCGACTCACCTCGCAGAGAGGTGACTTCCACCTCCCGCCCGGTGCGCTTGGCCTGCTCCAGGGCGGAGTCCTCGTCGGGAGCCTGAGCGTCAGGGGCGTGTGCCGCGGCGGCTGCCGACGGGCGGGGCGCCGCCCATGCGGCCGCTCCGAGGGGCGCGGGCAGCAGGCCTGCTGTCAGCAGCCCGCCTATCCCCGCTGAGAGCACCCGATGTAAGCGTCTTCGACGCACCGAGACCGGCATCCCGTTCCCCCACCCACACAAAATGAAGATTTCATGAAGAAGTTGTGGGCGGGAACGTATACGCACGCATGTCCATCTGGATAGCTCCACGAAACGGTCTCTAGGTGAAACAACCGGCATTCCGGATTGAGGGGTTAAGTGATGCCCCTCACCATGCTGCGGGGTTGTACGGCTTCAAGCCGACTCCGAGGTGAGAACGCGCCAACGGAGCGTCAGTGCAAGCTTGAGGACAGGCAGACCGGTTGAGGGGCGTGAGGGGCGAGCATGACGGAACCCGTCCGCCTGGCTGCGAGCACAGCCCCGGCCGGATGGCAACGGCGGAGGGGATGGCGCCCTTCCGTCGAGGCGGCGCTCCATGCCCCAAAGGGCGCGACACCGGGCTTTTGGGGGTTGCCGTGGATGTCGTCGGCGCCCAACTCGTCGTCGACGCTACCTCTCGGCATCCTTGAGTGACCCGGTGTGCGATTGTCGATAACGCCATGGGGCGTCTGGAAGCGTGTAGGAGGTGCCGCGTTGGGGCTGGTGGACGCCCGGGGGAGCGCTGCGCCTGGCTTGATGGGGGGCGCGTCCCGTAATGCTTCACGTATCGGCGCCGCGGTCTTCGGCTCTCGCGGCCACCGCTGTCCTTCCGGCCGCTGCGTCGGCCACGGTCACCACGTCTCGGCCCCGCACCGCCACTACCGCTCGTTGGTGACTCCCGGAGCGATCCAGTACGGCAGCGCCCCGTGTGCGACGACGGCCGCTCCAACCGAACCTGTATGCGGAGTAAGTGACGGTGAAGAACATCGGTCACCGCGCGGTCATCCTCCGCGGACGGACGCTGTCGACCGCTCCGGGCAGACCTACCGCTTCGACAATGCGCGCCTGAACGGACACAGCCACTGGCCTATCCGAACGGCTGGTGAGGCTTACGCCGCCTCACCAGCCCTGCGTGTTGCCGCAGGTTCCTGCCCTGCGGAACCCCGCCACGTCCGGTTTCCAGGCCGGGAGTTCGGCCTGGCTGGTCAGGCGGCGGTGCGGGGTGACGAGGCCGGTTCCTGGACAGCCGCAGGGTGATGGCGGGTGGTAGGTGGGGGTGGCTTTTCGGTTGCTCGGCGGCTGAGTGGTCGCAGGTTGGCGCCACGGTGCCGTCCGCGTTGAGCACGGTGTGACTGCGGAGATGTTTGCGTGGCTGGAGGGCGAGAAGTGCCCTGTTCTCGTTCGCGGAAGTGACGTCGCCCCGCCTGCTCTGCCGGGCAGTCGGCCTCTTAGACTGCCTTGGTCCCACAGTTTGATCGGAGCACGACATGCGTCGCCTCACCCTCGTCCCCGCCCTCATCGCGGTCGCCGCCCTCGCACTCGCCGGGTGTGCGCAGGATTTCGGCCATGGCCCTGAAGGCCGGGTCACCGAAAAGACCAAGGACGGGAAGAAGTTCTACTTGGTCGTCGATCCCTCGAAGAAGGGTAAGGAGGAGAAGTTCCGGGTCAGCAAGTACGACTACCACGACTGCAACCGGGGCTCGAAGTACCCCAAGTGCATCGACGATTAGTCCTCGCAGGTCCTCCCCGCTCGGCCACCTCGCTCCAGGAGTCTGCGACGGGCGCAGCCGTCAGTGCAGCTGAGGGAGGTGTTCCACGTCCCAATTCCTCAGCGCAGAAGCCTCGATGTGCCCCTATCGTGGCGCACTCGACGTCTCGCAACGCCCTGGTGGAGTGGGTGACGATGCTGGTCTTCACCCAGGCGGAGGTGAGCCGGGAGCCCCTTCCGCCTGCGCGGAGGGCACGAGACGGCATGCGCGACCCGCGGCCATGACCCCGGCCCACCTCCGCCTGCGCGGAGAGGGCAGTGAGGCCGGCTGACTAGACGGCCCAAGCCTTCCTCTGAAGATCTTGAGTAACCGACTGCACCTGCATCTCCGCCGAGTGCTTGTCGCTCAGGGCTTGGGCGACCTGTTCGATCAGAGGCACGTCCGCGGGATCGACACCCCGCATCAATGCCAGCAACTCACACAGATGCTTGGGTACTTCATCGTCCGGGCGTACGCCGTACCACTGCTCCGGGAGCATCTCTGCCGGCCTCATCACTGGCGTCACCGATGCTCTGGGCAACACCGCCCGTCTCACCTACGACGCCTTCGGCCGCACCATCGCCTTCACCGACCCGCTCGGAGCCACCACCCACCTCACACGGCGCCCCGAAGGAAAGATCACCGAACGTCGCCACCCGGACGGCACTCTCGGCACACTGGCCTTCGCCTACGATGCGACCGGACAGGAAACCACCCGCTTCCTCGGCAGCGGCGCAGCCCTGACACAAGCCTGGGACGCATGCCAGCGCCTTAGCGCCCAGTCCCTGTGGGCCATCGACCACACCGCACAAGCCACCAGGCCTACACCAGCATTCAGGAACGCACCTACGCCTACCGCACGGACGGCTGCCCAGCACCGTCACCGAACGTCGCCGTGGTCGCCGCCAATTCGAGCTGACACCCGCAGGCCGCATCACCCGCGTCACGGCCGACAACTGGTCCGAGACCTACGCCTACGACGCCCTCGGCAACATCACACACGCCCACGACACCCGCGAACCCCACGCGGCAACCGCCGGCGAACGCGCCTACACCGGATCGCTGTAGCGGTCGGCAGCGAGGATCTGCACGGTGTTGATCTCGTCGACGCGAGACCTGGGAGTGGTGCCCAACATGTTCTCTGGTCCCAGAGCCAGCAGGTGTCGGTGCCCAATGGGCAGCACGATGGAGTGCGCGTCCCCGAAAGCCATGTTGTAAGGAAGGGGCGTCGCATCCGTGCGCACGGTCACCGCAGGGTTGTCACCGACCAGGAACTGCCCGCTCTCCGCCGTGAGAGCCTCCAGCTGCCACTTTGCCGCCATGGCGTGCACCTTCTTGAACACGCTTTCGATGCTGGTGCGAAACAGTTTGCCGCTCCCGAATTCCCGGTCCCAGTCCGCCAACGTTCTATGCGGCCGTAGGCGATGCGCGCGGAGGGGCGTACTTCGCTTGTCGACTCGACCTTATGGACCAGTTGACTCGGCACATTTTGGCTCTGTCCGCCGGACCATGGCCGAGGAAGGGTGGGAGGACCTTGAACTTTTTGGAGGTCTCCTTGAGTATCGCGTTCCTGCTGACCACCTTGGTCGTGGTGGTCACTCCCGGCACCGGAGTGGTGTACACCCTGGCTGCCGGGTTGTCCCACGGCCGCCGGGCGAGCGTGGTCGCTGCGCTCGGCTGCACCCTTGGCATCGTGCCGCATCTGGTAGCCACGGTCACTGGCCTCGCCGCGCTGCTGCACACCAGCGTCGTCGCCTACGAGGTGGTGAAATACCTCGGGGTCGGCTACCTCCTGTACATGGCGTGGGCGACGCTTCGCGATAAGGAGGCGCTGTCCGTCGAGGGGGAGACCGAGCCGCGGTCAGCGGCCCGTGTGATCGCTTCCGGGGTACTGATCAACCTTCTCAACCCGAAGCTCACGATATTCTTCGTTGCGTTCCTGCCGCAGTTCGTGCCCGCCGACGAGTCCGGCTCCCTTGGCGCGATGCTCCGGCTCAGCGCCGTCTTCATGGCGCTGACTTTCGTCGTCTTCGCCGCGTACGGGATGTGCGCCGCCGCCGTACGACACCGCGTGCTGGCCAGGCCGAGGGTGATGACCGGCATCCGCCGGGGGTTCGCCGCCTGCTTCGTGGGCCTGAGCGCGTGGCTGGCGGTGGCGTGAGATGCGCTTCCGGCACGCGGGCGCAATCTGGTCCGGCCACCCCGAACTCACCGCCGGTGCGCTGTGGGCCACCGGCATTGGCGCCGCCGCCGATGTTGGCCCGCGTGTCGCTGAATACACGGCCCGTGCCGCGGCCCGGCCGGCCGGTGCCACCGAGAGTGAGTTCCCCGAAGTGCTGGCCTGGCGGCGGGCCTTTTCCCGGATGGGGCTCAAGCCGACGCAATACCGCTGCGCCTCGGAGTCGCTGCTGCGGCGGCTGAGGAAGAAGGGAGAACTGCCGCGCATCCATCCGGTGGTCGCATTGTGCAATGCGAGATCGGTCGCGTACGCAGTGCCGGTGGCGGTCCTCGACACGGACCGCATCGCCGGCCCTCTGCTGGAGGTGCGCTACGCCCGTGGTGACGAGCACTACACGATCTTCGGCGGCGGCACCGAGCATCCTCAACCCGGCGAGGTGCCCTTCACCGACTCCGTCGGACGGGTGCACGCCCGCCGCTGGGCCAAGCGGCAGAGCGGCTACTCCGCGGTCGGTGAGCGCACCTGCCGGATCCTGGTGGTGACGGAGGCCATGCACGACGGCGGAGCCGAGGTCGTGCCGGAGCTATTGAACACGGTGGCTGAGGAACTGGCCGCGCACTGGCCGACCGACCCCGCGGCGGCCTTCCTCACCTCATCCGCACCGGAATTCGTCTTCGGTGGGTAGGCCCCTGGTGAGCACGCAGAGGCCGCGATGGCGTGTGACACCATCGGCCCGGTGAACGAGGGGAGACGGGTAGCGGACGGAACGGCCGCCGTACCCGTGACGGCAGCCACGTCGGCGGACTGCGGACCCCCGGCCTACGGCTCCGATTTCCTGCAGCTCGACGCCGGTGACGCACCCGTTGGCGGTAAGGCGGATTGGCTGGCCCGGCGGCTGCGGCAGGCGATAGCTGACGGCCAGTTGGCGATGGGCAGCAGGCTGCCGCCCACCCGGGTGCTGGCCGCCGAACTGCGCGTCTCGCGCGGGGTGGTCACCGAGGCGTACCGGCGGCTGGCCGAGGACGGCCACGTCGAGGGGCGTCGGCGCGGTGGGACGGTGGTGGTCGCGGCACCTCTCTTGCAGCCGTCGGTGCCCTGCGGGACCAGGCCGTGCCGGGGCCCGGCGCCAGTCGTCGCCAACCGGGCGGTGCCAGGCACGCTGTTCGCCGGCGAACCCAATGCCGACGTCTTCGACGCGCTGCGCGCTACCCGCGCGCGCATCGACTTCACCCCCGGCCAGCCCGACCTCACCGCGTTCCCCCGCGCGGCCTGGTTGCGCGCCGAACGAGCCGTGCTCGCCGAGTTGTCCGCCGAGAACCTCGGCTACGGCGACCCCCGCGGAGCCCCACAACTGCGCCGCGCCGTCGCAACCTGGCTGGCGACCAGCCGCGGCATCCGAGTGGAGCCGGACGAGGTGCTGATTGTCGCTGGCACCGCGCAGGCGCTTACGCTGCTGCACCCCGTGCTGCGGGCGGACGGCATCGACAGCGTTGCGGTTGAGGACCCCGGCTCGCTCGGTACCCGCCAGCACCTGCAGAACGGAGCCCTGGCCACCCCGCCGGTGCCGGTCGACGACGGTGGCGTGCGCGTCGACGCACTGCGCGCCACCGGCGCCCGCGCGGTGCTGCTCACGCCCGCCCACCAATTCCCCACCGGCGTGGTGACGAGCGGCGAGCGCCGCCGCGAGCTGCTGCTCTGGGCGAAGGACGGCGGGCTGATCATGGAGGACGACTACGACGCGGAGCACCGCTACGACCGGCCGCCGGTGGCCGCGCTGCGCTCGTTGCTGGCCGACCGGGTGTGCTACATGGGCAGCGTGTCCAAGCTGCTCGCGCCCGCGCTGCGGATCGGCTGGGTGGTACCGCCGCCCCGCTACCGCGACGCGCTGACCGACGCGAAACGCTTCACCGACCTGGGCAATGCGGTGCTGCCGCAGCTCGTGCTCGCCCGGCTGATGGAGTCCGGCGACTTGGAGCGGCATCTGCATCTGCTGCGCGGCCGTCACCGGCGGCGCCGCGACGCTATGATCAACGCCATCGCCGAGCACCTGCCGGGCGCGGTCGTGCACGGCGCATCGGCCGGCCTACACCTAACCGTCACGTATGCGTCGGAGGTGCCTGACACCGAGCTCGCCGCCGCCGCGCTCGCCCGGGGCGTGAAGTGCCAGCCGCTGTCGTGGCACCGGCAGATGCCCGGCCACCCCGGCCTCGTCCTCGGCTACGCGGCCACCCCGTCGGGGGCCATCGCCGAAGGGGCGGCGGCGCTTGGCGAGGCGCTGCGCGAGCTGGCCTGACGCCTTCGGACGAGGTTACCGACGCTGTCCACCAGCTTGGCCACGCCGGGCACGGACCGCTGGGAAAGGCCACGTACCTGAGACAGCAGGCGGATGCCACAGCGTGAGACAAAACGGCTCGACTGGATCCGCTGGATGATGCGCACCGGCCCGCTCGTCAACGGGCTCACCACATACCTGGTCGATGATCTGGGCGAGCGGCAAGAGGTACTCACCTCCCTGGACCGCCTGGCGGCCGCCACCGGCCGCGATGCCGACGATGTCCGCATCGCCCTCGCGGAACTCGTTGAGGCCGGCGACGCCCAGGTGCATCGAGTACAGGAGCAGGCCGACGTGGAACGGCTGGAGGTGCATCAGCGCTTCCGTCTGGTCATGAACTGGGATCACTTCCACGAGCCCCGGATGCGGCTGAGCGTAAGGCCGACGGCGAGTGACTGAGACGGGCCCTGCGTACTCCGCAGCCCAGTGAGAGAGGGTCATGTCAGCGACCGCCGCTATCGTGCTGGGCGTGGTGGGAACCGAAGGCACACGCCTCATCGTGATCCGCGGCAACAGCGCCTCGGGGAAGTCGTCCGTTGCGGCCGGCCTGCGCGAGAAGTTCGGCCGCAACCTCGCGATCGTCAGCCAGGACAACCTGCGTCGGATTGTGCTGCGCGAACGCGACCGGCCCGGCGGCGCCAACATCGGCCTGATCGATCTCACTGCCCGCTACGCCCTGGACAACGGCTTCCACGTCGTCGTGGAGGGCATCCTGTACGCCGACCGTTACGGCACGATGCTCCAGAAACTGGTGTGCGCCCACCGCGGCGTCTCACGCTGCTACTACCTCGACGTGCCCTACACGGAGACGGTGCTCCGGCACGCGACGAAACCCGATGCCGAGTACCTGAAGCACGTCACCGAGGACCACCTGCGTGACTGGTACCGGGAGAAGGACCTCCTGCCCGACACCCTGGAGACCGTCATCGACGCCGCCAGCACCCTGGACGACACCATCCAGCAGATCCTGCGCGACAGCGGCCTGGACAGGGTGCTCCCGATCGACCGCTGACGCGAGGTGTCAGCGGCTCAGCCGGATGCGGGACCCCCGCCCACGAGGCCACGGCCTCAGGGAAAGAGCTGTGACGAGTACCCCCTGGCCACGTCGAAGGAGGGGCTGTCTGCCGGCGGGAAGCGTCGTAGCTTCCCCGGGTGCTCCATACCCGGCGTGCCCTCGCGCACGGGTGCGAAGGGGGCAAGCGCCTGCATGATCAGTGTCTCCGATCAGAACTACCAAGGCGGCATGAACAGCAGCTTCTACAAGGCCGAGCGGATGCTGGACGGTGATCCCTACCGGGTGCTGATCGGCGACTGACCGCTCATGGAGGGGGCGCTGCGGAATTCTCCGCAGCGCCCCCTCCATGCTTGCTCCCCAGGTAGCCTCGTACACGTGACCACATCGTCTGTCATGTTCGTCAACGAAGGCATCTTCGGTGTCTCGGACGACGCCCAAGTGCCCATGGAAACGGTGCGATGGTCAAACGGCCTCGCCGCTCCGATGGACCACGGAGCGTGGATCCTCACCGGCATCAACACCGGCCATGTGCGCGTAACGGCCCAGTGTCTCGATGCCGCACCGCCCGTTGAGGCGACCGACTGGGAAGAGATCGTAGAGATCAGCGTGCGGTCGGTCGAAGGTGACCTGCGCATCAACTCCGGCTACGACATCGCGCCCGATGACCTTCCCTCGCTCAACCCCCAAGGACCGGGCTGGTACCGAATGCGCGTCCATGCATCGGGGCGCTCGATCAACCCGGACGGGGTCAGCGACGAGCCGGTCGAGGACTACCTCATCGCCGTCTGGCCGCAAGAGCCGGCAGAGTCCGTCGTCATCCGCTCCAGCAAGATGATCGACGAGGCACTGCTGGCCAACGCCGACACAACGCCCGACGAGAATGCACATGCGGCCTTGGAGCCCGACGACACAGCCGAAGACGACCGGAGGGCCGACGTGCGAACTCGACTTCTGCGGTCACTGCAAGACGACTGAACCACGTGCGGTGCCGTCCTCCTACTGCTTCCCTGACGAGAAGATCCGGCTTGGAGTCCGCTGACCGCATGCTGTGTCGGCCCTGGATGTCCCGGGCCGACAGCAGCCCTTACGGCGTCTACAGCCTCCCACGATGCGCTTCTGTCAGGCGGCGTCGGACCGATTGCACCTGGCTACCTCGCCACGGACGTGATGAGGGCGTGCAGCGGTTCAATGAGTTCGGGGTGGTCGCCGCGGGAGGGGGACTGGAGCAGGTCTGCTGCGACGACGAGCAGTGCGGTGTGGCCGGCAGGGCTCGACGCGCAGGGTGTTGCCGTCGGGGGTGAAGGCGAGGGCGAGAACAGGGTCACCCGGGGCGTGGAGAGGGCTTGGCCGAGAGGCTGGGCGGAGGCGGTGTCCCACAGACGTACGGTGCCTTTGTCATAGGGGACGAAGAACGGGATCGATCTCTGCCAGGACCTCGTGTAGCTGACGGGCTCCCAGTGCAACACGGTCGTCGGTCTCCCGCGACATCTCCTCGCACAGCCTTATCGCATGGTCCCGGTCGTCGGAGAAGAGGCTGAATACGTCGACGATTGCGGTGTGGATCCAATCGCTGTGATTCGAGTTGGCGACTGTCAGCGCGGACGCGACTATCGTCAGCCCGACCCTGTCCATTCGCCGAAGCAATGCTTCCGTGGTCTGCCGCGTGACGAAGGTGTCATCCGGGTCGAGCACAAGCTCCCGCAGCGGCCCGAGGGCCTCCTGCATCTCGGCGAACGCGGCCAGGCCGTGACCGGCATCCGCCCGGTCACGGTAGTCATGGCTTCGCCCGAGCTCGCCTAGTGCCATGACAGCCGCATGCCGCAGGTCAGTGTCCACCTGTCCCCCCTCACACGATTCTGCGAAATTACCATCGAGGCGCCCTACGGGATGGTCGCCAGGACAAGGCCCAGCGGAGTCCTCCGCGCGTGGAGGAGGACGAGCTGGCTGAGAACGTGTGAGGGCGTTCAGAGGCCGCTGGTGTCGAGAACGAGGTTGAACGGTGCCGGGATGCAGGGTGGTGCCATAGGGGTGGGGTCCGTCGGCGCGGGAGTAGCCGAGCTGGCAGGGTCCGGAGTAGAGGATGACGGAGCGCTCCTGACGGTCGACAGCCCCGCCTCATCCGTGAGCATGCCCGCAGACCGTCCTCACATTGCAGCAGCCTTGGGAGAGCAACACGTTGCCCCGTACCACACCACCCCGGCCCATCGACGTCACCGCCGAACTGCCGGAACTGGCGGCCCACACCAGGGAGACGACCCGGCTGCACCCGAGACCCGGCGCTCCGGACGTTACCGAGAGCTCGATCGGCGGTCCTCTGCTCTGGCCCGCCGATGAGTCGTGGCCTACGTGTACCGCGCCTCGGATGGTGCAGCGCAGTGAGCCGATAGCCCCCGAGCTCGTCATCGCGTTGCAGCAGGCTCAGGCCAAGCGGGAGGCGCAGCAGGGGGTGGGACGCGGCGGACGGCGCAGCCCGGAGGAGTTCGCTCTGCTCGATGACGCAGTTGGCCGTCGCGGCGCTTCCGTCGACCTCATCCACTACACCACCCACTGGTACGAGGCCGAGGCACATGAGGAGCCGAACCCCCTGGTGGCCGTCGCCCAGCTGCACGCCCGCGATATCCCGAACGTCAGCTTCCCCTCAGGGACCGACCTCCTCCAGGTTCTGTGGTGCCCCACCAACCACCAGGATCTGCCCGGTCAGCCCCACTTTTACATGGGCCCGTCCGTACACCTCGTCTGGCGGCGCGCACCCGATGTCTCCACCGCTCCCGGCATCGCGCGGCCACAGCCTCGGGATGCAGACGACTCCCACCTGCCCACGCCGTGTGCGCTGCACCCTGAGCTGGTGACCGAGTATCAGTACGCGGATCTGCTGCCCGACGCGCTCTGCGAGCGCCTCGACGCGCAGGATGAGCGATGGTTGGACGAGACTGATGTCACTTACCAGTACGACCTGTCCATCGCCCCCGGTTGCAAGGCCGGCGGTTGGGCAACCTGGCATCTGACCGATCCGGCGCCCGCCAATTGCCGGTGCGGAGCGTCGATGGACCTACTGCTCAGCTTCGACAGCAGCGAATGGGACGGTGGCTCCAAGAGCTGGCGCCCCATCGAGGATTCCGAGGCAAACCACGTGGGCGCCTGCGCGCCAACCGGATTGAGTCCCGGCAGAGGGGGCGCCCTACGGATCTTCATCTGCCCCATCGATCCGACACACCCCCACCTGCTGGACATCCAGTAGGGAAGCCGACCACCATACCTTCTGCCTGTTCGAAGGCAAGCCTCCGCCACTTCGCCTATGAAGGGCTTCGCCGGCTTCCTCCGCCAGGTCCTCGACGCAGTGACTGCCGGCCTGAACCCTGCCCTGGAACTCCGGAGTCGTCGAAGGGCGCGTAAACCGGGTGAAGAGGCTCAAGCGGGCCATGTAGGGCCGAGCCTCGTTCCGACTCCTCCGGATACGCATTCTCACCCGGCCATGATCTTCCTTATCAGAGCACCGGTTTCAGGCTACGGCCGCGACACTATGACAGTGGACGCGAAGGACGAGACCTGCGATCAACAGTTGCCCCTGCCTCCAAGACCAGTTCTGCCAGACATAGCCGCAGCACGCAGTCGCGGGCCAGCTGACGTTGTCGAGGCCCATTGGCAGTCCCTACGACTCAGCTGGCAGTGGCGCCATGCAGTACACCAGATCCGCTCGCCCGGGCGCCCATATCCGGGCATCGTTCCGCTGTTGGAGGCCGCCGCCGCTCAACCACGACTCCGGCGGCTGTATCCGTTCACCAGCCACTTCGCCCTGTTCTTCAGCAGTTCCCCCAGCTACCCCTGGACTGTGCAGGCCGGATCCATCGTGCCCCTGCACAACGGACGGTTCAAGGTTCGCCGACGCAGTCCTCGCGCCGTGATCGGCGAAGTCGAGACCGCCGAACAAGCTGTGGCCCTAGTGCTTGAACTCCTGCCCACCGGCCCCGAGCCCGTCATCACCACCTCCGCGGACGAGCACGTCTGACGGTGTGTGGCCACGACCGTCGATATCAGCCCTCACCAGCCTCTCCTCAAGATCATTCACGAAAGAGCGGCCAGAACCCGGATCTTTCTCACTGCTGCTCTTCGCCCCAGTTGGTTCACGGAGCGAGTCAACTGGGGGGTGGAGGCCGGAAATCAGAAGGACTCACCGATCGCTTGGCCGGTGAGTCCTTGTGCGCGGGCTGAGTCAGTGGGACGGGACGAAGCCCACAGATTGGTCGAGGAGGAACGGTGGGCCGGGGCTCATCGGCGACCAGCCGTTGGTAAGGGCGGTGCGGATACTGTCAGCCACCTGGGTGGGCAGGACCGTGCTGCCTTGGATTTCGAGCCAGTTGCTCGGATGCGGCTGGTCGGTGGTGATCACCAGTGTGGTTCCGGGAGTGTCGGCGTTGTTCGACCGCGAAGGTGAGGGGCGACTGCACCACTCCCTGGCCGTAGGTCGGCCGTCCGCGCAGGCGCCGTCGGTAGGTGGTGCCATTAACGGTGATGAGCCGCGATCCCTTTTTGACCAGTGCCATGCCCGCGTCCTTTTCCCGGTGACAGTAGCGAGCGGTGGCTGATCGCTCTAGTTCCGGCTTGGTTGCGAAGACGGGGTCCTCGCTGAGCCCGCGGCCCGGCTGCGGTCCGGATCACAGGTCCACGAACGAGGGATGCACAGCTCCCGGTCCACCGCCGCATGGCCGCGCTCAGCGGCATAGACGAGGGGGGCAGTGACCTGGGAGTTCTCGAGCCGGCCGGCGGTGCCGGTGTACTGGCGCTGTACCCCGACGGTGCCGGTGTCCTTCTTCACGTCGTCGTCTCGTCGACGATCAGCACCGCGGCCTCGTCGTGGAGGTGCTCGACGACGTATTCGCGCACGTCGTCCCGGACGGCGTCGGCGTCCCAAGAGGCCCGGCACAGCAGGTGCTGCATGCCGTGCGTGCCGTTCTCCCTGCCTACTCGGCGATCGTCCAGCAGTTCTTCCACGGCGAGTCCGACGGCAGGCCCAGCACCAACCGCCCGGCCCGCAAGCGGGGTTCGTACCGGGCGAAGGTGGCATGCCATCCGGCCCATACCCACCTCGAGCGCTTTCCGCCCACCGGTGGGAACTATGCCGTGGCCTGCGGCCACCCTCTCTTCGTCGGTCCACACAACTCACGGTGATCAACGGTGGGCGCACCCCGCGGTGTTACCTGTCAGTCCCGGACGAGACAGAACGGGTGTCCTGCGGGATCCGCGAAGATGCGCCAACTCCGCTTTCCGTCACCCTCATTGAGTAGTGCGGCGCCCATGTTGAGGACGTCTTCCTGAGCTTGGTCCAGGTCCTTGACCTCCAGGTCGAGGTGGAACTGCTGGGGCCGAGCGGGATCCAGCCACCGCGGTGGCTGATAGTCATCCACCCGCTGGAAGGCCAGCACGAACCCACCATCGGAATGTAGCGTTGCCCAGCCGTCGTCGAGCGACCACCGTGGATCCGGCTGGTTCACCACGCCGCCGAGAAGCGACTGGTAGAACCGGGACAGCTCAACTACATCGGCACAGTCCAACACCACACACTGCAGCTTGGCGATCATGAAGGGCAGCGTAGAGCAGCACCGCGCATCAGCCTCAAACGAGCCTGGTCACGATCTACAGCTGGATTGTTAGGCCGTCATGAAGCGGCCCAGCTCACGTCACTTCCGCTGGAGGGTGGCTGCCCAAGCCCTCTCAGAGGAAACCGGGGCCCTCGGGACCTGAACATCCTTGACGCCGTCGCCCTCAGCGAAGCCTGCTGGTGACCAGTTCACTTCGATGTCTGCTCTCTCCGCCAGGACCAGCACCATGGCGACGAAGCCATCGGACAGGGCAGCCATGACGACGTGACTCGTTCTCCGGTGCCACGCGAGCAGGGCGTCGACGAACGCTTTGAACGCGACGGGGTCGACCTGGCACTCGTCGGCCTGCATGGGTCCGATACCGGACGGCAGACCCAGTTCGGCTTGATAGACGCTCACCTGGCTCATGAATAGCCGGGAGGCCCCGTTGGACGGGTTCCACAGGGTCTGGTCGCCCATGTCGTAGTACTGCTCAATGCAGCCCCTCCTGCTGGCCACACCGACCAGCTGAGTAAGCGCATGACATTACGGCCAGTCAGCTCCCACGGAAAGTGAGGCAGAACCGTTCTCGTAGACGAAGCCACTTTCGGCACGGACCGCAGCCACAACAGGCCCCGCCTCACCGTGGCGGATGAGGAGAGCAAGCCAACACATCGGCACGCGAGGGGGCTTCGGGGCCCATCCCCGCGGATGCGGGGAGTAGCGGGTCGTCTCGCCCACTTGTCCATGCCGACGGGGCCATCCCCGCGTGCGCGGAGAGGACCGCTCGATCGACCCCGCCGCCCGCTCCATCGCCGGCTCACCTCCGCCTTTACACGGGGAACAAGACCTGTTCCATGACTGGCAGCGCCTCAGCAGTGCCTTGGTCGTCATCGCCTTGGCGAGGAGGGGCTCGGTGTCCCTCTTGCGCGCCAGCCCGCGGATGGGCTTCTTCTCGCCCGAGGTGTTCTTGCGCTGCGACCACCCCAGGGCGCCGAGGGCGGCGAGGGCGAGCAGCACGACGATGGGGCGATGCGGGCGCCGGTCAGCAGCGCGGTGTGGTCGAGGCCGGGCCACAGCTGGTCGGGATGGAGGAGCGCTCCGAAGGGCTGGCAGGCTGCGGGGCCGCCGGAGCCCGTTAGCCGCGCGGTGTTGTTTCCGGCAAGCCAGGCGAGGTTGGTGAATTTGAGAGCGTGCAGGACGTGAGTGAGATGTCGGCGCGCACCTTGCAACGTCGCTTCTCTTGGCCAGAAGACCCCGGTCCTGACCACGAGCAAGGCACCGCATCCGTACCAGCGGATCATGGTGAGCTACGACGAGCCGGGTCGCGCGATCGTCTGCCTCGTCTCCACGGTGAGGTTCTGACCTGCGAAGACTCTGCTTCGGGCGCGGTGGGCGGCTACCTTCCGACGGCTCCAGACTGATGAGGATCTTAGAATCTCCCCACCCTCTGCTTGGGCCGGGGACAGACATGCTCACTCGGATTCCCCACACAGCAGCCCGTCCAGAGCGAAATCAATGGATGCCCCGACTGCCGCTTCGTCGAGTAAAAAAGTCTCTTATGATCGACTGATAGCTTCTCACCATGTTCTTCCCGGTCACCTTCCTTATCGGCGTTCTGGGTGGTGTTGCCCTCTGCGCGGTCACCACCCGGCGCAGAAGTCCTCGGCAGATGTCGCAGCGGGTCGCCCTCGGGCTGCTGTGGTTCTGGGCAGCCTGCATCGTCTACTTCACCTTCGGGACCCCCTCCGGCGGCGGCCACGCTCTCAACCTGAAGCCACTGGACCTGACCAATGCGGCGGACATCAAGGACGCCGTGCTGAACGTGCTCATGTTCGCCCCCGTCGGCCTCCTGCTAGCCCTGTTCCCGGTGCGCTGGTACCAGGCCACCCTCTTCGGATTCCTCGGCTCCCTCACCATCGAGGTCACCCAGTACCTGACCCGATCAGGACGCAGCGCCGACATCAACGACCTCACCAGCAACACCCTCGGTGCACTGATCGGCTTCTCCTGCACCGCCGCAGTCCTCGCCCTCACCAGACATAGCTCTCGCATCCGTGGCACCAGAGTTGACTGCTGAATCGACTGGGGAATCCGAGTGACACTGGGGAAAATCGCTGATCCCATCAAGACTCGGTATCAGGATAATTCGGTAGCGTGGCCGGGTGAGTGAGCAGACCTTGCAACACCGGATCGACGGCCCGGACGACGCCCCCGTACTCGTACTGGGGGCCGCTCTGGGACCACATGGCACAGGTCGTAACCCGTGTCCTGGGGCGTCCAGCCGAACCGGTGAACGACTCCCAAGGCCATGCCGGAGCCCCTGAGTCCGGGGGCGTCCACACAGTCTGTGAGACGCGTGTGAGAGCACGTGAGACGAGAAGCCCCGCCGGAATGCTCTGGCGGGGCTTCTAGCGCGGTGGGCTAAAGGTTGTCCCGTGACGGCGGGGCGGTGCTGAGATTCCCGGAAGGAAACGGCTGACCCCGGGCGCTCGCCGAAGGCCATCCGGCGCCGGTCCGGCGAAAAGGTTGTGTGCGGGGCCGGCGGAACCGGGTAATGTCCTTGTCATGTTCTTCCAGACGCCGATTTACGAGTGAGAGCGTGACGGGCCCCTGCTGACGTCCTTCGACGTCGCCGCCCGTCCCCCACCGATGAATCCGTAGATCACTTCACATCATTACCGGGAGGACCCGTGACCGTGAGCAAGAACATCAACAACCCCGTGGGCATGGGCGGCGGCCAGCGCAAGAGGCTGTCCCGCGCCGAACGACAGAACAACGGCCCGCACCGCAACCTCGACCGCCAGGGTGCCGCCGACCGGAAGGTGGAGCTGGTGCGCAAGATGCGCGAGAAGGCAGGCGCAGCTGAGGGCGCCGGGCAGACAGGCGACGCCACCGCACAGAGCTGACGCACCGCCGCCGCAAGGCGGCACCGCACGGGGCAGGGCCCGGACCGCGACGCGCGGGACGGGCCCTGCTGCCGTACCGGGGTTCTGGTGGGCGGCGGGATGACGAGTGACGTGAGTGACACCCATGAGGAATTGATCGAGGCGGCCGGGAGGCGTATCCGCATAGGGTGGGGCAGCCGAGGGTGCCGGAAGCCAGTGGCGCGTGCCGTTCAGCCGGGAGAGCACGTGAGGTCGTTTAGCGCCCCGCTGAACATCCGCGGCTCACTTCTGCCTGCGTGGAGAGCACCCGGTCGGGCTCTCGAGGACGACACGCCACGGCGGCCCATCTCCGCCCGAGCGGGGAGCAGGACCACGAGGAGCCCGATCCGGACACCCGGGGCCAACCCCGCGCACGTGAGCACGTGTTGACGCGGCCGGCGAGTGGCTGGACGCGGGCTGCCGGAGCGGAACTCGCGTGGACAAGCCTCCGGATGTGCCCGCTCGATCGCGCCGTGCGGCCGATGTGCTTTTCCGGGCCTCGGGCGGACGGTCGGATCAGTGCACTCCGGCGATCGTTGTTCGTAGAGGGCGCGCAGCTGGCGTGCGCGCATCTGTACGCACTGGGCGGTGCTCAACCGCAGTTGGCCCAGGCGCCGTTAACCGGGCGTCACTATGCTCCTGGCGACCACTCACGGTCGCCAGGAGCATAGTGATGCCGCCCCGCCGAACACTTCGGCGGGGCGATGCGATCACAGTGGAATCGAATGGGCTCAGGCTCGCTCTCGCACCTCGGTGCCGTCGTACGTCCCGCCGACGCAGGTGCCTAGCCCGGGCTCGATCTGTCTAACCTGCCCGCCCCCGTCCAGGCACTGTCGCGGGAAGATCCAAGCGTCCGCGTTGGCGAATCCCGCGCTTCCGAGCGTGAGAGCAACGGTCCCGGCGCACAAGGCAACCGCTGTAAGGGCACGATGCATGGGGACATCCTCGGGTCGAATCGGCTGGGCAAGCCAGCCAATTGGATCCCCGTTCGGTGCCTTGCTTTCGGCATTCCTCCGATTGAGGGCGCTTCACGCTCGCATCCGTCGGTTGCCGAGGAACGACTGCCTGGGGTGTGAAACTGGCGACCACTCACGGTCACCAGGAGCACTCAACGGCTGAGGAATGCGAGACTCCCGATTACGCGAGGTCGCCAGTTTCGCTCAAGAGCGGCGAGAACCCGCAGATCGGGGTGTCCGGGTCGGGCGAGTATCCGTCTTCGACGTCTGGTCGCCAGAACGCCGAAGCAGGGTGTCGTTGCCCTGTGCGATCCCCTGAGACAGTACATCTGCGACCAGAGACGGTGGCACACTTCAGTCCGGTTGTTGGTGCGGTGCAAGACACCGCGTTCCCTGGGGGGCTGATGAGACGGCTGAGTTTTTTGGCAGTTGCTTGTGCGGTGGCTGTCGTGGCGTTATCCGGGTGCTCGCCGAGCACACCAACCACCACGCCCGCGAAGCCTTCGCCGCAGCGCGCCACGGCGTCACCGTCTCCAGGCCCTGACAAGACACGCGCCGAGGTCACCGCCGATCTGCGTGTCGCCGGCCAGGATCTCGGGACCTACACAGACTTGAACCCCCGGCTGGCTCCCGGCGCCTGCATGGTGTCGGCGAGGCGCCTGTCCGGCCGGGTCCTCACGATGCGGGATGCCCAGCTGGCCGCTCGACGGCTGCAGCAACGAGGCTGGAAGTTGGGCCGGGTCAAGCCGGAAACGATTGCCCTCAGGTCGGGTGAATGGCACGCGGCTCTCGCAGCGTTGGAGATCTCCGGCCAAAACAGGGCATCGGAACTCGCCCCCTACAAGGGAGCCCTTGTCCTGACGGCGACGGGGAGTTGCGGACGCCGGTGACCCGTGGATCGAGGCTGGCCGGGCCGTGAATCCGCCGTGTCCGGGCGTCATCGCGGTCGGCACGGTGTGCGGCGGCGGGAAAGGGCGGACGCCGCCCCGTCCTCGCGGGGCGACACGGTCACCGACGTACAAGTCGACTGCTGGTCGGTCGACACCCGCTTGTAGACGAGATTGGCCACGCTGTTCCCCGCTCCTGTCGGCGCATCGGACCTCGGGTGTCATCTAACCCTGTCGCCAATCTCCATCGGATCTCATTGGATCGGAGCCGTCGTCAGACCCCCGAATCACTGGGTTCATTGGACGCACGCCGCCCCATTCGTCATTGGATCGTTTGACGACAGGCGGACGACGCGTCCGGGTGATGTAGTCGGGACAGGCTGCTGTCTGCCATCGGTGAACACCACCCCGAGCGGGCGCAACGGTCATTACCGTCCAGTCGCATGACGACGGTAACAACCCGTACGGTCGAATACCCGGCCGACAACCTGACGATGATCGGATACCTCGCGCTCCCGGCCGGTGCCGAGCGCCGGCCCGCGGTCCTGATCGGACCCGAGGGGACGGGGCTCAGCGATGTCGAGCGCCGGCGGGCCGAGGCTCTGGCCGAGCTGGGGTACGTGGCGCTGGCCTTCGACCTCCACGGCGGACGCTATTTGGAAGACCCAGAGGAAATGTTGGCCCGTTGCATGCCGCTGCTCGCCGATCCCGACCGCATGCGAGGAATCGGTCACGCCGCGCTCAACGTGTTGCGTGCCGAATCACGGGCCGACCCCGACCGGACCGCCGCCGTCGGCTACGGCACCGGGGGCGCAGTCGCACTGGAACTCGGTCGCGATGGCGTCGACCTGCGCGCGATTGGGACAGTCAACGCACTGACCACGGGCCGACCGGGCGAGGCGGCACGCATTCGCTGCCCGGTATGGGCCGGGGTCGGGTCGGAAGACCCGATCATGCCGCCCGCGCAACGGGAGGCGTTCACCGCAGAGATGCAGGCCGCGGGCGTCGACTGGCGCCTCGTGGTCTACGGAGGAGCCCTTCACGCCTTCCACCACCCACCGGTCGACCACACCGTGCGCCCCGGCGTCGGCTACCACCCACGGCACGCACAGCGAGCCTGGCGTGACATCGTCGCCCTGCTCGCCGAGTGCCTGCCCGTCACGGATTGATGCGATCGGCTCCTGATACTCAGTCCTGCCCGTCGTCGTCTTCGTCCAGTTCTGGGGCGTCCGGGTCGCGCAGCGGGCGCAGGGCGCCGGCGGCCGGGGTGGAGGCGGTGAAGCTGTAGCGGCCGAGCAGGTTCAGGTTGCGGTGCTTGAGCGGCGACAGGCGGGCGATGTCCTCGTCTCGGGTCTCGTGGCCTTCGGCGTGAAGCTGGGCGACGGCGGCGTCGATGTACTTCGTGGTCCACAGCACGATGGCGTTGAGGACCAGGCCGAGCGCGCGGAGCTGGTCCTCCATCCCGTCCCGGTATGCCTGATGGATGGTGCCGCGCTTGCCGTGGCACACGTCCCGGGCCAGCTTGTGGCGGGACTCCTGCACGGTGAGCTGCCGGTTCATCTGCCGCCGGTAGGTGTCGTCGACCGGGTCGACCACGCGCAGCAGGTGTTCGGTCGGGCGGCCGTCGCGTCCGAACATGCGCAGCAGGTCGTAGGCGCGGACCTGGTTGGTGACCAGGGAACCGGCGACCTTCAGCATGTCCGGCCAGTGCGTGATCACCTTGTTCAGGTTCACCCGGTTGCGGGCCAGGTCCTCCACCGCGCCGTAGCTGCCCGTCTCGACGCCGGGCATCGTGGCCCGCCAGAACCGCTGGTCGTCCAAGTCGTGGAACCTGGGGCTGAAGTTGTAGCCGAGGATCTTGAACAGGCCGAACACCATGTCGGAGTACGAGGCGTTGTCGGTGGCCACCATCTCCGGCTTCACGCCGTCGTCCAGGTTCAGCAGCGCGTCCAGGATGTGCAGGGAGTCGCGCGGAGTGCCAGGCACGACCATCTGCCCGATGCCCGCGGCCTGGTCGTTGACGGCGTTGAGCCAGGTGATGCCGCGCTTGAACCCGAAGTACTTCGGCGACGGCGCCGCGCTGACGGTGCGGACGGGGACGATGAAGCGCAGCCCGTCCACCGAGGCGAGCAGCCCGTCGCCCCAGAACTTCACGATGGGCACCTCGGCCTGGGCGGCGATCAGCGCGGCGTTCGCCGCGGCGATGGTGTCGGCACGCAGGTAGTACTGATCGACGTGCACGAGCCGGGCCCGGGTCAGGGCCTCGCAGCCGGGGTTCAGGGACTTCGGCTCGCCGAGCGCGCCAAGCTTGTCGACGTTCAGCTTCGGCTCGCCGCCCAAGCGCCGCAGCGTGCTGACCGTCTGGCAGTGGACGCCGGTCGTCATCGAGGAGTGGGTCACCGAGGTGCGTCCCGGGATGCGGCACGCCCACGGGCCCGCGCTGTGGCCCTCCGAGCGGGGGCTGCGGGTCGGGCTCCGGCGGCTGGACTCCCGCTTCGCCGCCTACCGTGACGCGCTCGGCCTGGACCCGGCGCTGGAGTTCCACTCGCTGCGCAGGCCGTACATCACCCACCTGATCGAAGACGGCTACGATCCGCTGTTCGTCCAGCAGCAGGTCGGCCACGAGTACGCATCCACCACCGCGATCTACACGTGCGTCTCCTCCGACTTCCGAACCCGCACCCTTCGCCGGGCCCTGGACGCCACCGTTGAGGCCGCGATGCGGCCGGGAAGGACTTCGTGATGTCCCGCCAGATCACCTACCGGTGGCGCCTGCGCGAGCTGATGGCCGCCCGCGGCACGTTCACCGTCCCCGAGCTCATGCCGCACCTGGCCGAACCCGGGATCACCCTGTCCGCCTCCCAGGTCCACCGCCTCGTCTCCGGCACCCCCGAGCGGCTGTCCCTGCCGGTGCTCGCCGCGCTCTGCGACCTCCTCGACTGCACAGCCAGCGACCTGATCCCGACCAGCGCCGAGAACGTCCGCCTGCGCCGCACCGCCGGACAGGACGCACCGATCAACCTCGCTGCCCGTCGGCCGACACGGGTCCGGCTCACCGACGAGGGGTGACTGACAGGCTCACCAACATTTTGGAGGACGGCACCGGCCGCCCCAACCCGCGCCTGCTTCCGCTGCACGACCTGCTGGTCGGAATGACCGGCCCAAGGGCCGCCTCGTCTGGCTGAACAACCCGCAGGTCCCCGCGCTGCTGAGGGACCTCGCCACCGGCAACATCGCCCTCACCCACGAGGCGATCCAGCAGGTGCCGAACTGGCGGACCGCCGCCTACCCGCGCGACCTGCTCATGGAATGCGGCGTCCTGCCCCGGCAGGACCGCCGGATCCTGCTCTTCCAACGCTGGCTGGCCGAACGCCTCGCGGCGACCACCAATCCCGAACACGAGCAGCTCCTGCGGCACTTCGCCCACTGGCACCAGCTCCGCAAGCTGCGGGCCAATGCCGACGTCGGCCCGCTGAGCGTTAGCACCGGCAGCAGACCACCCAGGCTGGTGCCTTCCTCACCTGGCTCACCTGCCGAGGCAGCACTCTGGCGGCGACAACCCAAGCTGATCTCGACGCCTGGCACACCGAGAACTACGCCACCCGCCGCGCGGCACAACCCTTCTTGCGCTGGCGCATGGACACACGCCGCATGCCCCGGCTGACGATCCCCTACCGTGCGACGACCAACCCACAACCCATGGGCCGGCACCAGCGGTTGACCGCCCTGCGGCGTGTCCTCGACCACGACGCCGCCCCGCTGAGAAGCCGGGCCGCCGCCGCTCTCGTCCTGCTGTTCGCCCAGCCCCTCACCCGCATCGTCTGCCTCACGACCGACGACATCCTGGACGACGGCCAGCAGGTCCACCTCCGGCTCGGAGCCCCGCCCTCGCCTCTACCTGAGCCCGTCGCCGATCTCGTTCGGGACTACCTCCGCTCACTCCCGGCCCACACACCAGCGGTGAACCTCTCCGCCCACTGGCTCTTCCCCGGCCGCCGCCCGGGCCAGCCGGTGAACACCTCCACCCTGCGCGACGCCCTCCGCGACCTCGGCATCCCCAATCAACGCGCCCGCACCTCCGCTATCCGACACCTCGTCCTCCGAGCCCCAGCCCCCGTCATCGCCAAGGCCCTCGGCTACCACGACAAAACGGCCACCCGCCTGGTCACCGAAGCCGGCGGCACCTGGAGCCGATACGCCCCTGGCGACCACACACGGTGACAAGACTTCCGCCATCCCAGAGGAATATGCGACTCCTCAACATGCGGGCCTACCGGCTCAACCCCAGGGATCAGGCCGTTTCGAGGACGTCGACGAGGAACTGGGACGCGGGGCATCGCTTCGAACTCGTCTCGTGAGTCGTCGTTCAGCACCGTGTGCGTATCAGGTGACGGATGCTCAGCGATGGCTGCGCCCGCCGGTCAGTCGATGCCTTCGATGATGCGGAAGTCACGCTCGACGCCGTCGGGGAGGGCCACCAGCGCCTTCTGGTATGCCTCGCTCTCGTATGCCGCGACGGCCTGTTCAAAGCTGTCGAACTCGATCAGAACGACGCGTTGCGTGATTCCGGCCTCGTGGGCGACGACTCGACCGCCACGGGACGGGATCCGGGACAGGGTGCGCCCGCCCCCAGCCTGGACAGCCGGACCGGCCAGCTTGTCGTAGGCAGTCAGCGCCTCAGGGTCGGAAATGGCGGGGTAGACACTGACCCAGTAGCCCTTAGCCATGGAAACCTCCTGTATTCGGCCGGACACGTCCGACTTCGAATTGACACTCAGATCGATCGATCCCGGCGACGGGTACCGCGGTCAGTCGAACCGTCATATGCGCAGGTTAGGGCTTGACGTGGGGTCGAGGGAAAGATCAATACGGGATAGACTCAGAACGAATCGTTATCAATCGGCAGGGAGGGCACGTGGCGCCGGATACGGTGAGCCTGCGGTACTTCCTGGTGCTGGCGCAGGAGTTGAACTTCACCCGCGCGGCCGCACGGATCGGTATCGCGCAGCCCGCACTCAGCGCCCGGATGCGCCGATTGGAGGCGGAACTCGGTACGGCCCTGCTGGTCCGCAACACGCGTAGCGTCGTATTGACCACGGCCGGTGCGGCTTTGGCGGAGTCCGCGCCGCCCGCGCTGGCGGCGCTGGACCGGGCATGGGACACCGCCCGGAGCGCGGCGGCCGGTGAACTGGGCACGCTGCGCATCGGATACAGCCTCAGCGTCGGGGCCGAGACGGCACCGGCCCTGGTGGACAGGCTGATTCGCGGCAACAGCGGACTCGAGGTCCGTGCGGTCCCGATGGCGACACCGGAGATCTCCCCCGCGGTTGCCGACGGCCGCATCGATGCCGGGATCACCCGCGGTGAACAGCCGGGCCGTGGCGTGCGCCGGTTCCTGCTGCGGCGTGCGCGCATCGGGGTCCAGCTGGCGCAGCACCATCCGCTGGCCGAACACCCGGAGATCGAGATCGCCGACGCGGCCGCGTATCCGCTGCGACTCCCGGACCGTGCGGCCAACCCCGTGATCCACGATCAGCTGTCCGCACTGTTCCGAGACACCCGACCACACCCCCGATTCCACACACCCGCAGTCTCTTTCGACATGTCTCAGCGCGACCTGCGCGACGGGGTCACCCTCGCCCCGGCCGGAGAAGCCGCGGTCACGGCACAACCGGCCGGTCTCACCTGGCGACCGCTGCGAGGCGCGCCCAGTCTGACGATCCACCTGGTCCTCCCACGCGAGCAGTCGCCGCTACACCGCCGCATCCGTGCCGTCGCCAAAACCCTGGCGCACGAGCTGCACTGGCTGCCGGACTGACGCGCAAGAGGTCAAGCGAGACGGACGCCTGCGGTGGCGAGGCCGAAGACCTTGCGCCCGGCCGACTTCGCGGTGATGACGACGGCGGTCCGCGAGCACGGCATCGTCGACGCACTCGCCCGGCCGATCTCAAGTGCTGGACTGACAAGGCATACCAGGGCGCCGGCCGCCCTGTCCGCGTTCCGTTCAAGGGACCCCACCTCAAGCGGTGGCAGCGTCGCCACAACACCACCCACGCCAAGATCCGGTGCGTCGGCGAGCAGGCCATGGCCACGCTCAAGGGCTGGCGCTTACTACGGAAGTGCGCTGCAGCACCAACCGGGTCACAGGCATCGTGAAGGCCGTCCTCGCCCTTCCTCTCATGTCAGCGTGAGAGTGGGAAGAGCTCACTCCAGAAGGGAGACCGGGGATGAATCGCGCGCCCACCGTACGGCCAGCAGCGGACCGAGGCGACCTGGCCCATAGGAGGGTCCCGGATACCGCCTGGTGACTCGATGCCGCGCAAACCAGAGCTACTGCTGCTTCCACTGCTCCTTGGTGATCTCGTACCGTACGCCTCCGTGCTCGGAACCCTCGATCATCTTCATGTCGGAGGGGGTGGGAATGGTGTCCGTGAGCGTCATCCCGAGCTTCTCCATGATGTTGCGCGAACCGTGGTTCACGGACATCGTCTCGGCCCAGACCATGCGCACACCGAGCTCAGTGAATGCCTTCGCCAGCAAGGCTCGCGAGCCCTCGGTCGCATAGCCCTTGCCCCATGCCGCCTGTCGCAGTCGGTAGCCGAGTTCGGCTTCGTCCACCGGGCCCTTTGGTTGTGGACGGGAGTGGAACCAGCCGATGAATGCACCGCCGTCCTTTTCGTGCGCGGCGAAGAGCCCGAGTGCGCCGTCCCACCGCTCGTAGCCGGCAAGGATGCGCGGCAGGTATTCCTCTCGGACGACCTGCGGCGCGGTCGGCTGGCCGCCGGTCAGGTATCGCATTACCGCCGGGTCGCTGTCCAGCTCGATCAGGAGGTCGGCGTCATCGGCAGTGAAGCGCCGCAGGACCAGACGTTCGGTCTCCAGATAGGTATCCATGAGTAGATCATGGCTGGATCAAGCCGGGCAGCCCAGCGGTTTTCCTCGGAACCTCGAGAACTCTGCTGCTCCAAAGGCCGCACTACGACGCCCCGTAATCCCCTAGGCCGCATGAACGCAACCTCGCCCAACTCGACGGTGAGCATTCTCCGCTTGCGCGCTGAGGTGAGAGTGGAAAAAGCTCACTGTCGCCGAAAGGGTGAACGTTGGTTGTTCATGGGTGAGTTGAGCTGTCGTGGACAGTGTCTGGAAGCCCGTCTTTCGTCGGGCACACTCTGACCCGAGGAGCGCTATGACGCGTCGTCCGATCAAGGCTCTTATGGCTGCGATTGCCATGGCAGTGGCCCTCACGGCCGGTTCCACGGCCAGCGCCTCCGCCGTGGCGCCGACATCCACGGCACGCGCGGAGCCGTCGCTTCAGTGCGGAGAAAAGATGGTCAACTACAGCGAGGGCCGTTGGACCTACTCTGAGGCGCGCCTGTGTCTGCACACGGACGGCGAGTTGGTGCGGCCCGTCTTGGAGGTGGAGGCGTGTCAGTACTACTGGGGCGCCGCCTGGTACAACGCCGGCAATGCGCACAAGTGCAAAATCGACTTCGCCTTCACGGTTCTGGGGCCCGACGGCAATGTTGTGAACTCAGGCACGGCCGAGGGCGACGCCACGCCGAGCGCAGAGATCTTCGGCGAACCCAGTCGCTGCGCAGGCTCCGGCACCTACCAGATCAGGGGCAGGTACGTGCAGCATGGTCCCTACTGGAGCGAAACGTCCCTGGATAGCGGTTTTCGCGCGGTGAACATCGACGTGCCCTGCGGGGGATAGTGCCCTTCAGGCCCTCCGGCGACGCTATCTGCCTGCGGCCCCGTCCCTCCGGGCCCGGGGCCGCAGCCGTTCCCGTCCAGAGAATCCCGACGCCACCAGCAGGGGATCACCACATCCGTGAAGCCGCAGAACCGTCTCGCTTCTCGGCGATGGTTGCGGCGTGGAAGGCGAACCAGTGCTCGATAGCCTGAAAATCGGCGCGTTCCTCAGCCCCGACTGCCCGGGCGCACGAGTGTTGTAGGCCGTAGGGGAGCGGCACGACCGGACGGCCAGGACGCCGGCAGTGGTCGCCCTCAGTCAGCGGTTGTTGGGGCTCAGCAGCGTGGCAGCCGCGGCGATGAAGGCTACGGATGCTTCCTTGGCCGCATGCCGCCGGGCGTCCAGCTCGGTGCGGTCGGTGGCCTTGCGCAGCGCGTACGTGGCATCTGCGGCCTGCTGTGCGGGGCCGGTCAGCTCGGGGACCAGGACCTGAAGGCGGAGGTGGGGTGCGGTGATTGCCGCCCGGGTGTCGTGGGACCTCGTCTGGGCTTCCAGCTGGTGCTCGGTGCTTGCCTCGGTGAGGGCCAGACGCTCCCGATGGAACATCGCCGAGCGGTGCGCGTCCAGGGCGGCAGCGAAGTCGGTGACGGCGCCGAGCTGGTCTTGGCGGTGGCTGTCGGCGCGCTCTTCGGCGCGTGCGGTACGTGCCGAGCGGTGCTGGAGGAGTCCGGCGGTCAGGGCGCCGGCGAGGGTACCGAGCACGGCAACGATGGAAGGCCATATGGACATCGGGTGTTGGGTCCTCTCGGGTAGTCGGTTTCGGTGGTGAGGCCGGCGGACGGCGAGGTACGCGGCGGCGCCTTCGGTAGCGGGGTTACGCCTGCGGCGCTCCAGACCTACCTGGTGGTCAGTTTGCGAAGTGGGTCAGAGATGAGGAGTCCGGAGCCGTGATCACTTGCTCCGAGCCGACCGGAGTGGCATGGCTCCCTCGTCTTCGCCCACGCCCTCGCTCTCCTTATCCGATGCGCAGACTCCGACGCGGAGACGGTGGCACCGGCCGACGCCAAGAAGGGCCCTGGTGGGTGTCCGCAAAGTCCCGTCGTTCGCCCGTAGGGCGGGGCTCGCGGCGTCCGGTGCGTTCGCTCGCAAGGCAGGGAGTGCCCTGCACCTGCTACAGCTCGCCCTGAACTGCCTGCATCAAAGGTCGTTGAGCACGGCTCTGGGCATCAATCAGGGGTGATCGACAACACGTCGGAGAGCCCGGAGGATCCGAGTACGCCAGCGAAGACGGTCGCAGATGACCAGGTCTGATGAGGTGGCGGACTGCATGGTGTTGCTCGTGCATTACTCCCTGGTGGGGCCGAGCTCGACGCAGCATTCCCCCGGGCGGGGCGCCAGTGCAGCTTCCACGCCCCTGACCTCGAGGCCCTGGAGGTAGCCGGCGATGAAGGCGTGGTTCATGCCGCACACCAGGTCGGGGGCCTTGGCCGCCAGGGGGTGGAAGGGGCAGTTGCGCAGCCGGAGCTGGGTGGGCGTTTCTCGGACCGGCTCGAAGCCGTGCTGGTCGAGCATCCGCTCGCAGACGTTCAGTCCGCGTTCTGCGCCGAGCCGGCCGGGGCGTGCTTGCTCCCGCTCGGCCTCGCCGAGTTCCCGGCCGCGTCGGCCGGCCGTTCGCACAGCGGCATGGGCTGCGGTTTCCCCGTCGTCCTCGGTCAGGACGGCCTCCAGGAGGAGACCGGCCAGCAGCTCGTGGCGGCGGTCGGGGATGCTTACGCGGATTTCGTTGTCGGTGGGTTCGTAGACCTTGGGCTGGCGGCCGACCTTCCGGATCCCGCCTGGTGAGGCGTACCGGGCACGCAGCAGGCCGGCGTCCACGAGCTTGTCGAGGTGGAACGCGGCGAGCTTGCGCGAGATGCCCACGCTGGCGGCTGCCTCGTCCCGGGTCACGGGACGGCGCTCCCGCCGGATGAACGCGAACATCTGCCGCCGGGAGTCCTCATTGAGGACGCTGACGGACTCGATGTCGGCGTCACGTGCGGGAGTCTGCGGAGTCATGTCGGAGGCCACGTCTCCACAATAACGCGCATATCGGCAGGTGAAACCAGCGAATCTTCACGAGTTGCGGGGCGGAACCGGGTCGCTTGACGCCCCTCCGGAATAAGACCAAGATTGATTGGTGAAACTGGAGGTGGTCGGCATGGCTGATCCGTTGGCTGATCCGCTGGCTGAGCGTGCCAAGCGGCCGGTGAGCGCCGCCTTGGCCGGACCGTACGGGCACCCGTTCCATCCGATCTTGGTGACCGTCCCGATCGGCGCGTGGGTGGGCAGCCTGGTCTTCGACATCGCTTCGCACCTCGTGCACGATCCGGCCTTTCTGGCCCAGGGCGCGATGTGGTTGATCGCGCTCGGGGTGATCGGCGCTCTGGCCGCGGCGATGGTCGGTTTCCTGGACCTGTTCGCGATCCCGCCCGGGACCCGGGCGTTCCGTGTCGGTCTCATGCACATGACGCTGAACCTGCTGGTGACGGCGGCGTATGCCGGGAACTTCCTGTGGCGGCATGCAGGCGTGGGGCCGACGGGCAGCGTCGGGGGCGGGGTGCTCGCGCTGAACGCCGTGAGCCTGGTCGTCCTGGGCGTCGCGGGCTATCTGGGCGGGAAGCTCGCCTACCGCTACGGGGTGCGCGTCGCGGACGAGATCACCCGGGCCGAGGGCTTCGCCCCCGCTCACAGCCGTCCGGACCGGCCGACCGGCTGACCACTTCTGTCCACGCGGTCGCGCGCAGCCGTGGCCGCTTGGCCCACCAACGACACAACAAGGAGTCCTCATGGACATCGCCGCACTGATCGCTTGGGTGATCACCGCTCTCGGCGGCTTCTACATGCTGGGTACCTGGCTCTCACGAGGCGGAGCCCGGGGTGGAAGAAGCCGGCTGCCCGTCCCGGTCGTCTTCGGGCACTTTGCGCTGGCCGCGGCCGGCCTGGTCGTCTGGATCGTCTACCTGATTGCCGACAAGGACGTACTGGCCTGGACCGCCTTCGGCCTGCTCGTGCCCGTCGCCCTGCTCGGCTTCGCGATGCTGGCGCGTTGGATTCCCGTCTACCGGGCCCGTTCCGCCGCCCCCGCCGCCGCGGGGGCGCCGTCCGAGCCCGCCGAGCGGTACTTCCCCGTACCGGTGGTTGCCGGGCACGGGCTCTTCGCCGTCATCACCGTCGTGCTGGTCCTGCTGACGGCCCTGGGCATCGGTGGCAGCTGAGATGACCCACCGCCCTTCCACCGCCGTGCAGCTGACGCCCGGCGATCCGGAGATACCGATACCCGCCCCGGCCGCGCTGCGCGTCGTCCATGAAGTCGACGGCATCGACCTGGCCGCGGCCGAACGTGCCGCGGGGCAGTTCCTGGAGGCCCTCGGGATCTCCACCGAGTCCGAGAGTCTGCGCGGGACCCCCGGCCGTATGGCCCGGGCCTACGCCGAGCTGTTCAGCCCCCGCCCGTTCGAGCTGACCACCTTCCCCAACGACGAGGGTTACGACGAGCTCGTCCTGGCCCGCAGCATTCCGGTGCGCTCGGTGTGCGAGCACCATCTGCTGCCGTTCGTAGGCACCGCCCACGTCGGCTACCTGCCCGGCCGGCGGATCCTGGGGTTGTCGAAACTGGCCCGTGTGGTCGAGCACTTCGCCTGCCGTCCTCAGGTCCAAGAGCGCCTCACCAAACAGGTCGCCGACTGGCTGCAGACCCAACTGGAGCCCAAGGGCGTGGGCGTCGTCATCGAAGCCGAACACACCTGCATGACCCTGCGCGGCGTCCAGGCCACCGGCTCCAGCACCCTCACCTCCACCCTCCTGGGCACGCTGCGCAGCGACGCCCGATCACGCAGCGAATTCCTTGCCCTGGCCGGGCTCACCTGACACGGCCCTGCGGGGCGCTGCTTCACTCGAACGAACCGAAAGACCGACCTCATGGAAATCTGGATCAACCCCGCCTGCTCGAAATGCCAGTCCGCGCTGTCGCTGCTTGACGGGGAAGAAGCGCAGTACGTGGTGCGGTACTACCTGGAAGAGCCGCCGACTGTGGAGGAGATCGACGCGGTCCTCCAGCGTCTGGCGCTGGAGCCATGGGACCTCACACGCATCGGCGAACCGGCCGCAGCGGAACTCGGTCTCGCGGAGTGGCCGCGCGAAGCGGGAGACCGTACCCGGTGGATCGAGGCGCTGGCCGCCCACCCCTCGCTGATTCAGCGGCCGATCATCACCGCCGACGACGGCACAGCGGTGCTGGGCCGGTCACCGGAGTCGGTGCGATCAGTCCTGCCGTAGCCCGGGGCATCTCCAGCGCCTGCCGCGGACCGGTGAACCGCTGTGCGGGGTCGGGCTGTCGCTCAGCCAGGGGGCGGCCACCTACGTCCTGTCTGATGGTCAGTGACGGCCGGGACGAATGGATCGTTCTGGGCGATGTGAGGCGGAGTGATCTACGAGACGATGAGAGGGTTCGGCGGAAGCCGCACCCGCCCAAGCGCGGGCGGCCGACCCTGTGGCTTTGACCAGCGAACCTACCGTCGCAGGAACGAAGTTGAACGCATGGTCTTGGCGCTCAAGGTGTTCCGGGCGTTGGCCACCAGATACGAGAAGCGGGCGTGCGTCTTTCACGGCACGCTCACCGTCGCGGCGATCCGGCTCCGGCTCCGCCCATGGCCGCCGCGGCCCTGGGAGGGGCTCACATACCGGCGTCTTCGGCGAGGGTGTGGGCGACCAGGGCGTTGGCGTGGCCGTGGCCCAGGCCGTGTTCAGTCTTCAGCCAGCTGACGAGCTCCATGTGCTTGGTCAGGGGGGAGGAGCGGATGAGATCCTTCCATTCCGTGATCGGGCGGCCGTACTTCTTCTCGATGGAGGGGAAGTAGCTGGCGGGGCCTTTCGCTGCAGCGGTCATGTCGGGGTTCTGTCCTTCTGTCCGTGTGCTGCCGGTGGCGTACTTCGGGTGCGGGAGCTTTGTCAGCGGACGACGTCGAAGACGTTTTTCTGCAGGCCGTTGGCGTAGACCTCGTGCTCGACCAGCTTCAGCTTCTGGGTGTCCTTGTCCGTGGTGCTGAACAGGCGCTTGCCCGCGCCGAGCAGGAGCGGGAAGACCAGCAGGTGGTACCGGTCGATCAGGCCGGCGTCCGAAAGGCCCTGGTTCAGGGTGGCGCTGCCGTGGACGATGATCGGGCCGCCCTCGGTCTCCTTCAGTGCGGCGACCTCGTCCAGCGAGCGCAGGATCGCGGTCTCGCCCCAGTTCGTCACCAGGTCGTCCTCGGTGAGAGTGGTGGAGACGACGTACTTCGGCATGACCTTGTAGTCGGCGAAGTCCTCCATGTCCGGCCACACCGGGCTGAACGCCTCGTAGCTGGTTCGGCCCAGCAGCATCGCCGTGGCGTCCTTCTGCTCCCGGCCCTTGATGTCGAACGCTTCGGGGAGGAACTCGATGTCCTTGAAGGTCCACCCGGAGTTCCGGTATCCGGGCTCGCCGCCCGGGGCCTCCACGACGCCGTCGAGCGAGATGAAGGCGGTGCTGATCAGGGTACGCATCTTGAGGTTCCTCGGTTTCTCGTGCCTGGGTGCAAGAAGGTTCAGTCGGTGCATGCTTCGATCACACTCGTTGCTGCGGTGCACCACCGCGATCTCTGACTGCTGACCACGGAGAAACTCATCGGTCATTGCCCGCCCCACGGGGCGGGCTTGAGCGGAACGGCCTAGTTGGCCCGTTCGTGACGGAGGAGAACGACCTGGGAGTCGAAGGTCCTGGTCTCGGTCAGGGTCAGGTCGAACCGCTGCTGCGGGGTGGTGAAGACGGGCTTGCCGCCGCCGAGCACGACGGGGTGGACGAAGATCTGGTATTCGTCGATCAGCTGGTGTTCGGTGAGGAAGCCGGCCAGCGTGGAGCCGCCGAACAGCAGTAGGTGGGCGCCGCTGTCCTTGAGGGTGGTGAGCTCCTCGATGACGTTGGTGTTGATGACGCGGGTGTTCCAGTCGGCCTCGGCCAGCGTCGAGGAGACGACCACCTTCGGTGCCTTGCGCCAGACGGGCGCGAACGCGAGGTCGTGCTCGTTTGTGGAGAACTCCTCGGCGCGGGGCCAGTAACCGGACATCATGTCCCACACCACACGGCCGTACAGGAAGATGTCGGTGCTGCCGGTGAGGGCCTGCGAGTAGGCGGACAGCTCGCCGTCCATGCGGGGCCAGTCGAACTCGCCGTTCGGGCCCTCGATGAAACCGTCCAGCGACTGGTGCACAAAATGCGTGATCTTGCCCATGAGAAGCGGATCCCCCTGATGAAAGAGCGTCCGGCGGGTCGACGGCCACTCATTGTGTACGATGTCCACATTCGGCGGGTGTGGCGATCCGCACCCCCGAGTGATCACGCAGGAGCCTAGACGACCTAAGTGGATGCTGTCCACATTGGAGGCAGCGGCCATGACAGCAGCCGAGAGCAAGAAGCCGAAGCGGGACACCTACCGCCACGGCGACCTCCGCAACGCACTGATCGAGGCCGGCCTCGAACTCGCCCGCCAGGGCGGGCCGGCAGCCGTCGTGCTACGCGCCGCCACCCGGCAGGCCGGAGTCGCCCCCAACGCCGCCTACCGGCATTTCACCGACCGCAACGCACTGCTCCACGCCGTCTCCCAGGCCGCCATGGCCCACCTCGCCCGCACCATGGAGGCCGAGCAAGCCACCTTGCCGCCGACATCGGGGACGACGGCTGCCGCCCGTGCCCGCTTCCGTGCCGTCGGCACCGGCTACCTGCGCTTCGCTCAGGAGGAACCCGGCCTGTTCCGCACGGCCTTCCACGTCCCCGACGACATGACCCACGCCGCCGCCGACACTGCCGCAGGCACCGCCGGCAAGACCCCCTTCGAACTCCTCGGCGCCGCCCTCGACGGCCTCGTGGAGGCTGAACTCCTGCCCGAAGACCGCCGCCCCGGTGCCGAGTTCCTCGCCTGGTCGGCCGTCCACGGCCTGGCCGCCCTCCTCATCGACGGCCCCCTCCGTGGGCTCCACCCCACCCAGGCTCACGACGCCGGCCAGCACGTCATCGACATGATCGAACGCGGCATCTGACACCTCATCAAGCAGAAACCCTGAACACCCTCGACCCGGCAGGCAGGCCCTAGGCGGATCCCGATTTCGGGGCGTTCGGGTGATGATGTCGGCCCCTGGCGGTCCAGAGCCCTTCACCAGGCGATGACTCTGATGCCGAAGGAAGTGGCCTAGAGCAACGGCTGGGAAGGAGTCTGTCTTGTCGGACGCGCCCGGATGGGTGGGCATCGGGATGAGTGCGCTGGTATTCGGTGTCGGCCTATTGGACAAACGTCGCCAGGACCGTCGCTCCGACGAGCAAGAGCGGAAGCAGGACCGTCGCTTCGAGGAGCAAGAGCAGAGGCAGGACCGTCGCTTCAGGGAGCAAGAGCGAGGCAGGAGGTGAGAGACGCCCGCCAGGCGATCACCAACATCGTGTCGTACTGGACGAGCCGCCAGTTGGGCACTGAGTGGGTGGTAAACGACATGAACCGTGAGGCTCTGCTTGCGAGCGTCAAGCGGTGGCGCGAGGTACTTGCTGCGGATCGGGCACGCCTTGTTACCCATGGGCACCAGGGCACCTCGCGTGCGCATGCGCTGGCGAGTGAAGCCGTGGACGCCGCGAAGGCGTTCTTGCAGACGGTGACTCCGCTTGTCGACAGGCACCCGGGTGTCCCCGGCAATGTCTGGAACGAATCTGACCGCCGGGCCCTAGAGGCGGCGATCAAGCCTTTCCAGGTACGCACCAATGAGGCGGTGAGGAAACTGGTGCGCGCGCTGCAGCAGACCGTGCTCGACGCCGACATGGTCCCCCTGGTCATCGCACCGGCCGGCGGCAAGTTGGACGCGGGCGGCGATCCGATCACGGTGCAGCGCACCTTCGCCACCGCCCGCTCCATCGAGTTCGACGCCCTCGTGCTCGCCGGGGCCCCCGGACCGGCAAGGACGCCTTTGCCGCCCGTGACGCCAAGGCCGGTGATCCCGCGGCGGCGGACCGGACCGAGACCGACCCCCGGGTCCGGCTGATGCTGTCCGAGACCTACCGCCACGGCAAGGAACTCGGCGGCTGGGCCGGCGCCGAGGACGCCCTCCATGCCGCAGGTGTCCCCACTGACGCCCCGGCGTAGTCATCGGCAACGACGGTCCGGCACCCTGGATCAGATCTCCCGGCTTCTCGGCCAGCACCGTGTGGGGAGCGGTTCTCCACGCATGTCCAGGGTTTGGCGAGTTTGTCGCTTGCCGCCCCTGGCTCCTGGAGTCGCGCCCTGGCCGGGTACGGCGTAGACAGGAGAAACCGGAGCGAGGAGGCACCATGACGGTGAATGTCATCGAGAGTTCCGGTGCCACCGCCTGTTCGGCGGGATCCAGGGCCGCGCCGGGCGAGAGCGCGGGTCGGAGGGGCTGCTCGACCGGGCCTTTTGCCGGTCCTTCCCGTGGCCGTCTGCCCGGAACAGTGGCAGAGAGCCGGCAGGGGCCGGAGGGAGGATGACCAGCGGGCCGTGCCCCGGAGCGGGGCCGACGGGCCATGCCCCGGCTCCGTTGCTGGGCGTGGAGGAAGAGTTCTTTCTCATCGATCCAGGCAGCCGGGCGGTGTCATCGCTGGGCAGCCGGGTGGTGGCGCGCGCCCGGGCGGCGGTGGGTGACCTCGTTTCGGGGGAATTCGATGAGTGTCAGGTCGAGGTGAAAACGCCGCCCCGCCGGGAGGGCGCCGCCCTGTACGACGAGCTGGTCGCTGTACGAGGGGCCGCCGCAGCAGCCGCGCGGGCCGAAGGGCTCGGTGTCTGTGCTTCCGGTACTCCGGTCATGGGGCGCCAGGGCCCGGCAGTCGTCGGGGACCACCCGCGCTACCGGGCCGGCCTGGACCAGTTCGGGACCTTGCTCGACGGATTCACCATCTGCGCCGCACACATCCACGTGCACATGCCCGACCGAGAGACGGCGGTGCTAGTCGGCAATCACCTTCGGCCGTGGCTGCCGCTGCTCGTGGCGATGAGCGCCAACTCGCCTTTCCTCGACGGGCGGGACATGGGGTATGCCAGCTGGCGCACCGTTATCAGAGGCCGCTTCCCAGCCCTGGGGCCCCCGCCGTACGTCGATTCCCTGGACCACTACGAGCGGCTTACCGCCGCCCTCCAGGAATCCGAGGCGATGCTGGATGCCGCCATCCCCTTCTGGGACGTACGACCCAATCCCCAGTTCCCCACCCTGGAGATCCGGGTCATGGATGTCCCGGCGGAGGCGGCGGACACCGTCGGCCTAGCGGTCCTGATCCGGGCCCTCGTGGTGACGGCCGGCGCGCTGGTGCAGCGCGGCCACACCGGCCCCGAAACCTGTGGCGAACTGGTGCGTGCCGCCTACTGGCGAGCCGCGCGCGACGGGTGGTCCGGCAAGGGGGTCGATGCGCTGACGGGCCGGATCCTGCCCTGCTCCGTGCAGGCCGCCCGGCTCGTCGAGCATGTCCGACCCGCGCTGGAGGAGCACGGGGATCTCGACCGGGCCGTCGCCTTCCTGCGCCGCCTTGCCGAGCGGGGCTGCGGAGCTCAGCGTCAGCGGATCTCGTGGCGCCGTCGTGCACACCTGGCGGACGTGGTGGATGATCTCGCGCGGCTGACGTTCGACGAGGAGAGCCACTGGGAGGGCGGCCATCGGGAGGCGTCACCGTCAGGCCGGCGTGAGCGTGGTGACCAGCACGTCCCGGTGCGCGGGCCGGGACGGATCCAGCGGACGGATGGGTGACACGCCGTGCAATGTGTGGCGATCGTCTGACAGGAGCAGGCTCGCGGGTTCGTCCAGAGTGGTCGCGAGCAGTTCGGGCCCGTCCGGAGCGAAGACGGTGCTCCGGCCCCCGGTCGCATTGTTGCGGCCGACCAGCAATGAAGAGACCAGCGTCACTCCGTCGCGGTGCCGGCCCTCCGGAGTCGGCTGCCCTTCGTCGTCGACTGTGGCGAGGACCCGGAACGGATGCACCTTCGCGATCCAGCATGCGCCGGAGTCCAGGGCGCCCGCGACGTGGCCGAGAAGCGACACCACCGAGCGCAGCAGTGGGTCTGCCACAAAGGCGTCGGTCAGCGGTTCGAAGTGCCGGTCGACGTCCACGTAGAGCGGGTTGCTGCGATCCGGCTGCATGAAAGGGGTGTCCGGCAACTGGGCCATCTCTCCGGTGGCGGGGGTGAGCGAGAACTGTCCGTAACGGCGCAGCCGGCAGGTGCCGCGTTCGGCGGCATACCGGTCCTGGGAAAGGTCCTCCCAATGCGAGGCGAAGCGCGCCCACTCCTCCTCTCCGGAGCCGAAGTGTGCCCTCACGGTGGCTGCGGGCATGAGGTGGACGCCGGTCGAGGCCAAGGACTCGCGCGCCGCTGCCACGGCGGGCGGACACTCCTGAAAGGCCGTGGTCTCCGCCGGACCCCAGAACCTTTCCGTACTCTCGTCCATCACACCCTCCTGTCGTCCTTTCGCCAGGCTCTGCCGATGAGGACGCAGCTTTCAGGTCACGCTCCGTGCGGGCTTGCGGGTGCGGACGTGCGGCAACGGTGCCGGCAGTGCGCTGCGCTCCTCGCGCCAGGCGGCAAGGAGATATGTGGCAAGTCGGTCCTCGAGAAGTGTGGTGGCGCCGATTCCGAAGGCGACATCGGGTTCCAGATCCGGCTCGTCCTTCAGCAGACCGTCGATCACTTCTCTACGGACGATCTGTTCATGGACGGCGTCGGCTTCGACATGCTCGTCGTAGAACCTCTCCGCAGCGGGGCCTGCACCGGTGCGGCGCATGGCTTCTGCGAGGCGTCGTGATCCTGGCGACGAGGTCACCTCGACCGCGGCGAAGTGACCGACCAGCGCCCCGCGCAGGGACCGATGCAGTCCCAGTAGGGACATGAGATTGACGATGGCGAGCGTCTCCGCGGGCGCCACGTCTACGTAGTGCCCGTACGCAGTTTCCAGGGCGAGGTCTGCCATGAGGTCGGCGAAGAGCTGGGCGTGGATGTCCTCGGCCCGTCCGGCACCGAACTCGTCGAATTCGATGGCGGCCATCCCGGCCTTGGCGCGGCCCCGCAGACGAGGGAGGACCCAGGCGTGCGGGTCGGCTTCCTTCAGGTGGTACAGCGAACGCAGGGCCGCGTACTCCCTCAGCTGCCACAGCCGGCCCTCACGTTTCACGTAGTGACTGACGCTGCTGCTGTCGTCGGCGGGCTCGATCAGCAGGCCCGCCAACGCCTCCTGCGCGCCGAGCGCCGGGACGTCAGCCCGCAGGGCCCGGAGGAACGCTTCCTCCAGGTAGCGCCGCACCGACAGAGGTGCAGGAGCCCATTCACGGTCGTCGTCCACGCCGTCGAACCCCTGATAGTGCAGTTCATACAGCACGTAGAGGGCGAGCTGGAGATCTGCCCCGTACGGGCCCTCACGCTGGACCTCCTCCCGCGTCGGCAAGGGCCCCTCCCCGATGCGGAGCCACGAGATCACCGTGTCCGACAGGTGGCCGCGCGGTCGCGGAAGCTGCGGCTTGCCGGGCCGGGCGGCTCCAAGGTCGGCCTTCATCGCTGGTCGCCTTCGGCGCTCCGGTCGGCTGCCGGGCAGTCGGCGCCGGCGGCGCGGTCGGACGGGAGCTTCGAACGATTGCGGTGGCTGGTGTCGCACCAGGGGTAGCTGCGGCTGCGCCGGCACATGCAGATCGCAACGGTGAAGCGCCGGGAGACGGCTACTGCACCGTCGTCATCGACCACTTCCACCGGCCCCTCCACCAGGAGCGGGCCGTTTCGGACGAGGGTGATGCGGCGTGGCCGCTCAGGATTGCTCGGCACGGATGATCACCAATTCCTCGGTGTCCTGGACCTCGTCCAGCAGGCCCTGGCACCGCAGCCAGGCCAGCCGGGAACGCAGAATCGGACCGAACGGTATGACCGCGCGGTCGCTGACCGTAGCCCGCAGTCCCGCGGATGTCAGGCGTTCCAAGGTGTCCTCGGTGCCGCACAGTCCGGAATGGACCATGAGCAGGACGCCACCAGGGCGGAGCGCGCGCGGCGCGGCGTCGCAGATCCGGTCGACGAGCAGCCGCCCGTCGCGTCCCGCGTCCCAGGCGCGAGCCGGCCCCCGGGGCGTCTGATTGCCGGGTGCCGGGACGTAAGGCGGATTGCTGACGAGCACGTCGAAGGAACGGCCGCCGACAGCTGCGGTCAGATCGCCGCGACGCACGGTGACGCGCTGCCGGGAGAGCCAGGCGTTGATCCTTGTGGCCAGGACTGCCTGCCAGGAGATGTCGACGGCAGTGACCAGAGCGCCACACCGCGCCGCTCCCACCGCGAGGGCCCCACTGCCCGAACCGAGGTCCAGGAGCTCGGTGCCGGCGCCCACACCTTCGCGATACAGGGCGCGCAACAGGAGTCGTGTGTCGTGCTGCGGAAGATAGACACCGGGAAGCGTCACCAGCGGACGCAGGCCAGGGGCCGTGGCCGGCCACGTGCTCATACGGCACCTCCGCTCCGAGAGCCTGATACGAGGATCTGGATGGGTCCGCGTGCGTCTTCTTCAGCCTGCTAGCTATTCGAGCCCCTGGCCACCCGGCGGCGGTGTCGTGGTCATGAGGGCCATGCCTGCGCCCCTCTTCCGGCAATGAACCGGGCCGCGCTGAGGTGCAGTGCCCGAGCCTGGAGGTATGGGGGCCGGCGAGTGCTGCGGTAAACGCGATCGTCGAGACGCGATGGTGAACGCGGCCCGTCACGAGCGACGACGAGAAGGAGGCATGCTGGGCACGGCCGGTGAGCCCGCGCGTCCCCTGCAGGGAGGACGCTGAGGCATAGAGGTCTCGGCGCGCAGATTCTCTGAGCGCACTCGCTGATCACGGTCGGCTTCGTAAGACACATGTGGGCGGGCGCAGGCTGGGCCGCGGGGACCGAACGCTGTGCAGGCGAGGTCGGGTGAGGCCCTCGCGCTGGCTGTCTTCGCCCGCGCTGAGCGGCCGAAAAAGGACGACGTAGCTCCTGGTCGCCGAGCCCCCGGCACGCCATGGCCAGGACCGCGACGCACCGACCTGGCTCCGACCGCTGCTCGGTGGCGCGGCAGTCGATGCGATTACCGGCGATCGCCGTGCCGTAAGGGGGTGGCAGTCTGCGGAGAGGGCTTCGAGGAGGTCGCCGACCTGGAGTGCGGGTAGGGCGCGGACGACGTCGGCTCGAGTGGGCATGCCCTTGAGTTGTCGTCGCTGCCGCTGAATCAGGGCGATGATCACCGCGGTACCGGGGATCAGCCGGCGAACGGCCGTCATCTGTGCCGAGCGTTCCAGGCCGACGGGCCGGATGTCGCGTGGGCAAATCGATCGGCGGGACGCTTGGCCGGTTACGCGGAGTGGGCGGAGCCGGGCGCCGGCGGCCTGCTCCATGGCTCCCGCCTCGGCGGGAGCCGCGGTCAGGGACTTGTCGGCCCCCGGGACGCGGCGCTTGGTCCAGCGGAGCGAAGTCGACGCCTGTGGATCACTCCTGCCGGAAGGAGGCGCACCTTCCCGCTGCGGGGTATTCGACTTCCCGGCCGAGCACTGGATCCCCTTGCGGACCACGAATCCGGTCGAGTCGACCCTCTTCACCGTCCGGCTGCGGACCCGTGGCACCGCAGCCCTGGCCATGGTCTTCAAGCTCGTCGAGTCCGCCCAACAGCGGTGGCGGGCGGTCAACGCGCCTCACCTCGTCCCCCTGTTCAGCTCCACGTTCCGGGCCACATTGCGCGCCAGTTCGTCCTCTCCAACGACGTGCCCGGGTGGGGCTGTGTGTTGGTCTGTCCGGGTGATAGTCGGGTCAAGACGGTGGTGTTTCATTGGCCATTTCGGGTTAATGGTGGTGACCGTTATCCGGTGGGTTGCCCATCTCTCCGGGGAGAGATGGGCAACCCCTGCGGTGCGCCGGTGCGTGGTACGTGTCGGTGTGTCCTCTCTCTGTCCCGGTGTGCAAGCGGTGGTCCGGCGCGCGTATACCGGCGCCGTGCGACGCGGGCCCCGGATGGGAGTTCTCGGGCGGCCCTCTCAGCTGAGAGAGGTTTGTCATGGATCTGACTACAGGTTGGTGGGGAGCTCCGGCGGTGGCCGGGGTTCGGCCGGTTGTACCGGCCGGTGAATCTGAGGTGGCCGCTGTACGGGGGCTTGTGGCCGCGCCGTTCAGTGCGGCGTTCTCCACGGTGACGATCCCGGCGGGCACGACCCCGCTGGCGGTGGCCGTGGCGCCGAACGGCAACGTCTACGTCGGCAACGCCAACTCCAACAACGTCACGGTGATCAGCAGCACCACGAACACCGTCCTGGCCACCGTCCCCGCCGGCTCAAACCCGGCCATGATTGCGGTGGCGCCGAACGGCAACGTCTACGTCACCAACCAGAGCTCGAACAATGTGACGGTGATCAGCAGCGCCACCAACACCGTCCTGGCCACCGTCCCCGTCGGCGGGGGCCCGTTCGCACTGGCGGTGGCGCCGAACGGCAACGTCTACGTCGCCAACAGCACTTCGAACAACGTGACGGTGATCAGCAGCGCCACGAACACGGTCCTGGCCACCGTCCCCGTCGGCGCGGTCCCGGACGCGGTGGCGGTGGCGGCGAACGGCAACGTCTACGTCGCCAACCGGAACGCGAACACCGTGACGGTGATCAGCAGCGCCACGAACACCGTCCTGACCACCCTCCCCACCGGTGGTTTCCCGGGCTATGCGGCGGTGGCGCAGAACGGCAACGTCTACATCGCCAACCAGACCTCGAACAACGTGACGGTGATCGACAGCGCCACGAACACGGTCGTGGCCACCGTCCCCGCCGGCACGGTTCCGGGGGTGATCGCGATCGCGCCCAACGGCAACGTCTACGTCACCAACACCGTTTCGAACAACGTGACGGTGATCGACAGCGCCACGAACACGGTCCTGGCCACCGTCCCCACCGGCGGGGGCCCGTTCGGGGTGGCGGTGGCGCCGACCGGCAACGTCTACGTCGGCAACAGCAATTCCAACAACGTGACGGTGATCAGCAGCACCACGAACACCGTCCTGGCAACCGTCCCCGTCGGCGCGTTCCCGTTCTCGGTGGCGGCGGCGCAGAACAGCAATGTCTACGTCACCAACGCCAATTCGGCCAGCGTGACGGTGATTTCGCCGTTGACGGTGACGACCTCGCCGGCGTCGCCGGTGTGCGGGCAACCGGTGACGTTCAGCATTTCCGGGGGGACTCCGAACGGGACAGCGGTGGTGAACTTCGGGGACAGCAGCCCCACGGTCACCGTCCCCCTGGACGCCACCGGGAGCGGGCAGACCACCCACACCTACACCGCCGGTACGTTCACCGCGACCGTGAACGGCAACCCCACCCCCGTCACCGTGAGCCCCAACCCCACAACGACGACGCTGTCGGTGACGCCGAACCCCTCCACCTGCGGGCAGAGCGTGACCGTGTGCGCCACCATCACCCCGGCACCAGCCACCACCTCAGTGCCGACCGGCACGGTCACCTTCACCCTCCCCAACGGCCAGACCCAGATGGTCCCCGTCAACGCCTCGGGGCAGGCCTGCTTCACCACCACCGCCCTGACCACCGGCACCCTCACCGCCGCCTACGGCGGTGACAGCTGCTTCACCGGCTCCACCGCCAGCACCCCCGTCACCGTGAACCGCACCCCCACAACGCTGACCGCGCAGCCAGGCACGATCCGGCTCCGGCTGACCCCGCTGCCCGAGTTCTACATCCCCACCCTCAGCGCCACTCTGACGACCACCTCGGGGATGCCGGTGGCCGGTCAGCCCGTGACCTTCACCGCCACCACGATCTTCGGCCCGGTCAACCTCGGCACCGCCGTCACCGACGCCAACGGCACCGCCACCATCCACAACGCCGTCGTCCCCGTCTTCGCCATCGCCACCCCCTTCTACACCGCTACCTTCCCCGGCACTGCCTGCTACACCGCCGCCACCGCCCACGGCATCCTGCTGTTCATCCCCCTCCCGGGCTGATCTCACTGGCTCCGAAACCCCCACCTCACCTGGTCTGCTGCGACGGGAGGAACATACCGTGGCCCAACTGGACGACCTGGCAGACCAGTTGAGGGGTTCGGCGACACGTGTGGATTCCAGAGGCGGGGCTCCGGCCGTGAGGGCGGCTCCAGCATCGGCACGGTGATCCAGCAGGCCACGACGCAGGAAGGGCGGCAGAACAACCCGACTCCGCGCTCGCGAGCTGCGATTGGAGGGCGCCACAGCGACGGTGATGACGGCAACGACGGCACACCTCGGCTGCCGACCGGCCACTCTGATGGCACAGCCTGGAGGAGCGGGAGGCCTGCGTGGGAACTCTCCCGACCCTGCTGATCCACAGGTATCGACAATTGCTCCCGCCCGGCTAGTGCTGTGACCACATGGTCCGCCGGGTTGGCGATTGGATGGGCGGTGACATCCGTTTCGCCCCCTGGGGGATGTGGTGGCCGAGCCTGTGCGGGTGCCCAGACTCACCGATCAGGAAGGGCAGAGGCTGCAGCAGATCGTGGGCCGGGGCACCAGCTCGGTGCGCTATCGCCGGGCGATGATGCTGCTGGAACGAGGAGGGCGACGAAGAGGCGGTGCTGCCGGCCACCAGCAACACCCTGTGCCTGCTGGCCCACCGAATCGGGCAGCTCACCGAGCAGATCCAGGAGCTGGAACGCCGCCTGGTCCTGCTCGCGGAACGCCACGCGCCGCAGTTGCTCACTGTGATGCGCATCGGCCCGGGCACGGCCGTCACTTTGCTGATCACGATGGGGGCAACCCGGAACGTCTGCACAGTGAGGCGTCCTTCGCCGCGCTGTGCGGGGTCAGCCCCGTAGAACGCTGCCTCGGGCAGTCGACAGTACCGTCGCCTCAACCGCGGCGGAGACCGTAGAGCCAATGCCGCCCTGTATCGGATCGTGCAGCCCACGGCTCCGGTTCGATGCACGTATCCGCAACTACTACGAGCGGCGCATCGTGGAGGGTAAGACCCGGCGCGAGATCATCCGCTGTCTCAAACGCTATGCCGCCCGAGCAGTGTTCATTCTGGTCCGGTCTGGCATCGGGCCCCGCGAAGTGGCTTAAGAACTCCTAACGAAATGATCTTCAAGTTGGTTGGAGCACTCCGGGGCTGATGATCCGGGGTGTGGGGTGGCTCGGCCGAAGCTGGGGGAGTCGCCGACGAGCTGTGGGTCGTGCATGCTGCGCCGAATGGAACGACCGCACCACTCGCCCCGCGCCTCTGCCGGAAGCTTCTTTTGGGCTGATCGGGGTGCTTAGGGATGGGGCGCCGGGCCCATGGTCCGTGGCGGTCAGTGCGGCTACGGTGCCGGCTTGAACGTCACCGTCGCATCCCGGCAGCCGGCCGCGATCGTCCGCAGGGCCCTGGCTTCGGTGGCGTCGACGGTCAGCTTCCAACGGAGCTTCGCGGTGACCCAGTCGGTGGCGTAGGTGCAGGTGGCGTCGTTGGCGGGTGGCATCCACTCGGCGGGGTCCTTCTCGCCCTTGGTGCGGTTCGGGCCAAGCTGACGGCCACCGGGCTGAGGTCGGCACCCAGGTCGTTGGCATACCGCTGTCGTCAAGGACGGCTTCGTCAGCGATCTGCGCGCCGAGAAGCCCCCTCACCATCGAGCCATAACCCCTCGCCCGCGCCGAGGCGTTCCGCGACGCGGGATCGGGCAATGCGGCGGCCGTACCCAAGCCCTATCGAACCCCACCCACTTCGGCATCGCCGGATACCGGTCGCACGCGCCCGGGCCGAGGCACTGCGCGACGGATGACCCCAAACGGGCGAGGGGGCCGCCGTAGCGGGTGGCGAAGATCTTCCCGTCCTTCAAGTGGGCGATGGCCCGTTCGACTGCGGCCCCGAGCGTGTTGACGGAGCTCCCGTAGCCGGTCCACCCCGCTGAATAAGACTCTTCGTCCCGGTCGACGACGGCTTCAACCGCACCGTGGGATTCTCGACAACATCGGTACCGGCCTCGCCGCGAACCGCACGCCAGGAGCAGGGGAACGCTGCCGCATCGCATCCCCACAGGCCGGCTCGGATACATGGCCAGATACGTCCTACGTGACAGATTGGCCGATTGTAAGACGGCGACGTTGCCGGGGAGTTGGCGCCGGGGCATGATCACTGCTCGTATCTACCTGATCACTCATCCAGGAGCCGATACGTGATACGCCCCATCGCTTTGCGTGCTCTCCCTGCCGTCGCCGTGACCGGCGCCCCCGCCCTGCCCCTCGCCCAGGGAGCCCAGGCGGCCGCCCCGACCCCCGTCGCCCCGGCGACCGCCGCTGTCGGCCATCCCGGCCAAGTCCGCCGGGGCGACACCGACTTCATGCACTCCCATCCGCGCACCGAGGTCCGCTACGGCGACCTCGGCCCCCCGGACCGGGCCCGCGTCGTCGCCTCGGCGGCGACGCTGATGTAGCGAGGCACCGGTGCCGCCCGACCCGGGCGGCCCGCCGGCCACCAGGTCATGACCGGCGACGGCCACGCCGCCACCGCCGTCTCCCGCCTTTGCCGCATCTCCTTCCGCCTCGTGGCGGCGTCCCTTCCTGTCGCAGGCGCAGCGACCCAGGACAGCGCGGCTGAGGTCACGGAGCGGCTGCTTACCGCAACCTCTCATTGCGTCGTTCGCTCGCATGCCCCGTTTCACGAGATTCCACAACAAGGGAGTCACTGATTTTCATGTACAAGCGTCGGAGTTTACTCGCCTTCGCCACTGTGAGTGCGGCGATATTCACCGCTGGAGTCATGCCGTCGGTCAGCCATGCCGCCAGCGGCGGCGACGGGGAAACGGAGGGGTCCTACGCCGAAACGCACGGCCTGACGGCGGAGGACGTCAAGAACATCAACGCGCTGAACAAAAGGGCCCTGACTGCGGGTCAACCCGGCAATTCTCTGGCGGAATTGCCGCCGAGCGTCAGTGCGCTCTTCCGGGCCCCCGACGCTGCCGACGAGAGGGTGACCCCTCCCGCCGAGCCGCTCAACCGGATGCCTGACGCGTACCGGGCCTACGGAGGTAGGGCCACTACGGTCGTCAACAACTACATACGCAAGTGGCAGCAGGTCTACAGTCACCGCGACGGCATCCAACAGCAAATGACCGAAGAGCAGCGAGAAAAGCTGTCCTACGGCTGCGTCGGCGTCACCTGGGTCAATTCGGGCCCCTACCCGACGAACAAATTGGCGTTCGCGTTCTTCGACGAGAACAAGTACAAGAGTGACCTGGAAAACAGCAGGCCACGCCCCAATGAGACGCAAGCCGAGTTTGAGGGGCGCATCGTCAAGGACAGTTTCGACGAGGGGAAGGGTTTCAAGCGGGCGCGTGATGTGGCGTCCGTCATGAACAAGGCCCTGGATAGTGCGCACGACGAGGGGACTTACATCGACAACCTCAAGAAAGAGCTCGCGAACAAAAATGACGCTCTGCGCTACGAGGACAGTCGCTCGAACTTTTACTCGGCGCTGAGGAATACGCCGTCCTTCAAGGAAAGGGATGGAGGCAACTACGACCCATCCAAGATGAAGGCGGTGGTCTACTCGAAACACTTCTGGAGCGGGCAGGATCAGCGGGGCTCCTCTGACAAGAGGAAGTACGGCGACCCGGATGCCTTCCGCCCCGACCAGGGCACAGGCCTGGTCGACATGTCGAAGGACCGGAACATTCCGCGCAGTCCCGCCCGACCTGGCGAAAGTTGGGTCAATTTCGACTACGGCTGGTTTGGGGCTCAGACGGAAGCGGATGCCGACAAAACCATATGGACCCACGCCAACCACTATCACGCGCCCAACGGCGGCGTGGGCCCCATGAACGTATACGAGAGCAAGTTCCGGAACTGGTCTGCCGGGTACGCGGATTTCGACCGCGGAACCTACGTCATCACGTTCGTACCCAAGAGCTGGAACACCGCCCCCGCCGAGGTGAAGCAGGGCTGGTCGTAACAGCCGGGTAGGAGGGCCGGGCCACCCGGCCCTCCTACCCCCAGCCCGCCACACGTCGGCGCCGATGCGGTCCCGGTCTTCTTCGGTCACACCCCAGCGGTTCAGGTGAGCCAGGACGAAGCGGCGTACGGTGCGCGCGTGGCTCTTCTCAGCGGGCAGGGCGATCACGGCGTGCCGGCATCCTGGTTCAGGAAGCAGAAGCGGCGCCGGTGTCGATGTGCCGGCGGGGGCGCGTCCTTGGGGTCCCGGGGGACAGTCGCGGAGGGACTGGCGTGCGCGTGGTGCATGGGGGAGGCCCTTCTCCCGTAGCGACGGCGTTGTTTTCCTGACGCCGTCTTCCTTCCTTACGCTGAGGCCGGCCGCACTGTTCGTCGCACTCGCTGTCAGGGAGAGGACACATACGGCGCCTTACGACGGCGTACGGGCCGCGATGGCCAGCAGTCGTTCGGTGTCCTCGTGGCTGAGGAGCAGGGCCCGGCCGACCGCGGCCAGGGTTCGGTGCTCGCTGGGGGTGTACGGTCCGTCGGCCAGGGCGATGCGGGCGCCCTGCAGCAGGATGTCCTCGCTCCCGGCGGGGGCCAGGTGGGGGGCGAGCGGGTCGAGGACCTCGTGGAGTTCGATGGTGAGCGCGGTGCCGCTGCCATCGATGCCCTCCTTTCCGGCGGCGAGGACGGCGAGGGCGACAGTGTGCACGGCGTCGCGGAGCATCGCTGAGAAGCGGGTGGTGGTGGGGTGGCCGAGGACGTCGGTTCGGAAGCAGGTCCGGCAGGCGGCGCATTCGACCACGGTTCCCGCGGTGCCGCGGGGGAGGAGGGGGATGCCGAGGAGAGCGAACCGATGGCGGCCGATGCGGCGCAGGTAGCTACGGTCGCCGCCGCAGCCGGGGCAGAAGAACTCGCCGTCGCCGACCGTGCGCCAGGTCGTGCGCACTCCCCATATGTGTGGCATCTGTCCCTCCTGCGGCTGCGTCTGATTCTCCCGGCACGGACTGCCGTCGGCCGGTGACACTTCGGCAACGGCGCCGTGTGATCGTGACGTTGAAGATGGATTCCCACTCGGGTGTCGGTTCCGGCCCGGTGCCTTCACCGCATCAGTCCTTCTGCACAAGCAGGTCCTGGACGCCGGCGCGGACCTCGTCCGTGCCGAGACCGCGGACCGTCAGCGTCGTACGGCGGCGCAGCACGTCGTCGACGGTCTCCGCCCACTCGTGGTCTCGCGCATGGACGACCTGTGCCCAGATCTCCGGGCCATCGGGGTGGATCCGCTCGCCCAGGGCCGGGTCCTGGCCATCGCGGCCTTCCACGGAGCTTTGCGCTTGAGGACGACGTGGGTGCCCTTGGAGAGGCGGATGCTGGGGGCCGCACCCTTGTCCTCCATACGGCGCAGGTGGTCCACCCACGGGCCGGTGGTGTTGATGACCAGGCGGGCGTCGATGCCGAACTCGGTGCCGTCCAGGCGGTCTTGCACGTTCACGCCGGTCACGCGGCCGTGGGTGAAGCGCAGGCCGGTGACCTCGGCGTGATTGATGACGACCGCGCCGGACCGGACGGCCGCGCGCACGGTCATGACGGCCACGCGGGCGTCGTTCATCTGGTGGTCGCCGTAGACCGCGACCGCCTTGAGGCCGTCGGCGCGCAGGCCGGGGTTGTCGGCCGCGGCCCCTGGCGGGGTATATGAGTCGCCCGACGCCGTCGCCGAAGGCCGCCGGCATCGAGTACGCGAAGACGCCCGCACCGAGCTTGGCCGCGCTGTGCGGGCCGCCCTTGTGGACCGGCAAGTAGAAGGAGAGCGAGTTGACCAGGTGGGGGCCACGTCCTTGGCCGGCACCCGCCGCTCGTGGTGGTTCTCCGCGACCGGTTTGACCGCGCCGGTCTGCAGGTAGCGCAGACCTCCGTGGGTGAGCTTGGAGGAGGCGGAGGACGTGGCACCGGCGAAGTCGCCGGCGTCCACCATCGCCACCCGCAGCCCGGACTGCGCGGAGTGCCAGGCCACCGAGGTGCCCAGGATTCCGCCACCGATCACCAGGAGGTCGAACGCCGCCTTGGACAGTCGTTCACGGGTCTCGGCTCGGCCGGGAGCCGGATACGCGCCCAGGGGATGATCGCTCTGCAGGGTGCTCATACCTTTCTCAGTGCCCCTCTTCGATCCAGCCCGTGGTCCGCTTGACCGCCTTGAGCCAGAGTTTGTATGTGTGGTCGCGTTCGGCCGCGTCCATCCGGGGGGTCCACTCGGCGGCGCGGCGCCAGTTGGCGCGCAGTTCGTCGGTGTCCGGCCAGAAGCCGACGGCCAGTCCGGCCGCGTAGGCAGCGCCGAGGCAGGTGGTCTCGGCGACCATCGGGCGCACCACGGGGGCGTCCAGGACGTCCGAGATGGTCTGCATCAGCAGGTTGTTGGAGGTCATGCCGCCGTCGACGTTCAGTGAGGTCAGGGCAACGCCGGAGTCCTTGTGCATCGCGTTGACGATCTCGCGGGTCTGCCATGCGGTGGCCTCGAGCACAGCGCGGGCGATGTGCTGTTTGGTGACGTAGCGGGTCAGGCCCGTGATCACGCCGCGGGCGTCGGAGCGCCAGTACGGGGCGAACAGCCCGGAGAAGGCAGGGACGATGTAGCAGCCGCCGTTGTCCGCCACCGAGCTCGCCAGGGTCTCGATCTCCGCGGCGGTGCCGATCAGGCCCAGCTGGTCGCGCATCCACTGGACCAGCGAGCCGGTGACCGCGATGGAGCCCTCCAGCGCGTAGACCGGCGCTCGCCGGCCGATCCGGTGGCCGACCGTGGTCAGCAGCCCGCTGTGGGAGTGGACGGGCCGGCGGCCGGTGTTCATCAGCAGGAAGGTGCCGGTGCCGTATGTGGCCTTGGCCTCGCTCTCGGAGAAGCAGGTCTGGCCGAACAGCGCCGCCTGCTGGTCGCCGAGCGCGGAGGCGACCGGCACGCCGTAGAGGGCTCCGCCGGCCATGCCGTACACCTCGGCGGAGGAGCGGATCCGCGGCAGGATGGCGGCCGGGATATCCATGGCGGCGAGGAGGCGCTCGTCCCACTCCAGGGTGTGCAGGTTCATGAGCATGGTGCGCGAGGCGTTGGTGACGTCGGTGACGTGGACGCCGCAGGAAGGGCCGCCGGTGAGGTTCCAGATGACCCAGGAGTCCATGGTCCCGAAGAGGATCTCGCCGCGCTCGGCGCGCTCGCGCAGGCCGGCGACGTTGTCCAGCAGCCAGCGGATCTTGGGGCCGGAGAAGTAGGAGGTCAGCGGCAGGCCGGTCTCGCGGCGGAACCGGTCCTGGCCGACGTTGCCGCCGAGCTCCTTGCACAGCGCGTCGGTGCGGGTGTCCTGCCAGACGATGGCGTTGTGCACCGGCTCGCCGGTCTTCTTGTCCCAAAGGACAGTGGTCTCACGCTGGTTGGTGACGCCGATCGCTCTGAGGCCGCGGGTGATCCCGGCCTTGCCGAGGGCGCCGGCGACGACCTCCTCGACGTTGGTCCAGATCTCACTGGCGTCGTGCTCCACCCAGCCCGGCCTGGGGAAGATCTGCTCGTGCTCCTTCTGGTCGATGGAGACGATCCGGCTGTCCCGGTCGAAGATGATGCATCGGCTTGACGTGGTGCCCTGGTCGATCGCGGCGATGAACGGGCCGGCGGTTCGCGCGTGGGTCACGGTGTGCTCCTGGAGCGGCTCAATACGGTGCGGGGGTGGGGCGGCTGGGCTCGATCGACGTGGGAGCCGGCTGGTACGGGGCGGCGCCGATTCAGCTCGTCGACGCACCCCGGCGGAGACCAATCGGGGCGACTCTGGCTCGATGTCATCCACTGTTCGACAATGTCGACCGCAGGACGGCAGTTTTGCCCGCCCTGAGGATGACGTCAAGGGGTTGCCTCCCGGTAACTTAAAGTTTCGAAGATCCTTGAGGCGGTGATCCAGAGCCTGCCGTGGCCGAGATCGCGCGGCACGGGGAGGGCGCAGTCCCGTATGGCAGCCGCGCCCTCAAAGGTCGCCCTCCCGGACTCCCCGGGGCGATCGAGCAGAGCTCTTCCACGTAGCCGAGCGCACTGTCGGCATGGGTCAGTAGGGGCCGGCGAGAGGGGTTTTCCGACTTCCGCAGAAACTGTCCGGATTGGATCGCCGGAGCGTCCGGGCGCGACTCAACGGCGGCCCGGGGTCCGCGATTCGACGATGCCTCTCACGTGTGAATGAGCTGCCGCGTCTGCCCACAGCCGGCCGTGCCCGTATCGCCGAAGCTCTGCATCAAGGATCTTGGGATGGCGCCCCGCCTGGAGCTTTTTAAGCCGCCGCACTCATCTGCTGCCGGCGACTCACCAAATGAACATCGTCTAAGGCCACGCGGTGTACAACACCAGAAAGAACGTGATGGAGAGGAAGGCCATCAAGATATAGGGGATCCTGTCCGTTTATACGGGTGCCCCACCCCATCAAAGGGAGGGAGCACCCAGTTCATTGTCACCTATCGGGTGTACTCAACGTCAGGCTTCTTCGCGGGAGCACCACAGAACTGGGCGTCGGGGTCGGTGTCGACACCGGACAGGACGCCGATACTCCACGGGTTTCCCCCATGCCCACTGTCACGGTTACAGCCCATGTACGGATCACCTTGGTTGAACGGTGAGGCGGGGCCGCTGAAGTGGTAGAAGTCCCCGATGGTCACCGGCTCCTGCGCTCTCTGCCGCAGGTCACCGTGGGCCCCGCGCGTGGATTCCTGGTGCCCATGGACGACTTCGCGGCATGGGCGGACGGCCACGGCGGCGGGCGGCTGCGCCAGGAGGACTGTCATGGTCGACAACGCTAGACCGGTGAGGAAGAGCGTTGGGGTGATTTCGGGAAATGCTCGGCATGATCTTTCGGAGACGTACCGGGGCGTTCAACCTGCCCCGTACCGCCCACTCACTCGCAGCCCGCACATGCGAGCCCGCGCCGGCGGCTGACGCGGGGGTCCGCCACTGTGCACAATCACGATCCGGCGTGCCGCGGAGGTCCTGGGCTGGCCTCAGAAACGCGTATGACTCAGTACGTCCGCGGCCCTCAGGGCCTTGTCCGCGGCCTTTGAAAGACTCTTCGCGTTGTCCGGGAGGTTCTCGAGGGAGTCGGCAGCTTTCAGGGCTTTATCGGAGGCCCGCCAAAGGATCCTTGTATCGTCCGTGAGATTTACGAGGGAATCGGCAGAGTCGGCGAGGACGTCGGCGCTGTCTTCCAGGCCATCGGCCTCGCGGGCGTGCTTCCAGCCCAGTAGTACCTTCACGGGATAGTTGTCGCTCTCGTCGCCGTCGACTACCTCGTGGTGGGGGTTGCACAGCAGGATGAGGTTGTCGAGCTACTCCTACATCGTCGACCGGGTCAAGGACATGTTCGTCTCAGGCGGCGAGAACGTCTATCCGGCCGAGGTCGAAGAGGCAGTTCTCTCCCACCCCGCCGTCGCCGAATGCGCGGTCATCGGGGTCTCCGACCAGGTCTGGGGCGAAGTCGGCCGCGCCGTCGTCGTCCTCGGATCCGGAGCCCACGCCGAAGAGCAGGACATCCTCGGCCATCTGCACGGCAAGCTCGCCAAGTACAAGATCCCCAAGTCCGTGATCCTCACGGACAGCCTGCCTCGCACGGCCACCGGAAAAATCGTCAAATCCGCCGTGCGTGCCTCCTATACGGACGGTCCCGCAGACGGCCACCACCGGTAAAGCCCCTTCCGCGGGCCGTACCCAGCGCTGCCTGATCCACCGAAAGGATTCCCCATGCCACCACCGCCACCGGCCTCGAAGGACTCACGTCCCTCAGCGGAGCCGACCTCGGACGCACCGACTGGCAGAAGATCACCCAGGAACGGGTGAACACCTTCGCCGACGCCACCGGCGACCACCAGTGGATCCACACGGACCCGGAGAAGGCCAAGGACGGCCCCTTCGGCGGTCCCATCGCCCACGGCTACCTCACCCTTTCCCTCATCATCCCGCTCTTCGGTGAACTGCTCGACATCACCGGGATCTCCATGAGCGTCAACTACGGCCTGGACAAAGTCCGTTTCCCCAGTCCCGTGCCGGTCGGCGCCAGGATCCGCCTGCACGGCGCCGTCGGCACCGTGGAGGAGGCCCAGGGCAATGGCGTGCAGATGCCGTTGACCTTCACCGTAGAGGTCGAAGGCAGCGACAAGCCGGCCTGCGTGGCCCAGGCCGTCTACCACCACTACGCCTGACCGCCCCTGCCCCGGACAGAACCCGCGCCACAGAACGACACCGCACCGCCTGCCGCGCCCGGCCCGCACCCGGAAGTTCATGCCTGGCCCACCCTGCCGGCCTCGCCACCGTCCTCGCGGACGCCGAGGCCGGCCACAATCCCCACCGACTCCTCAAGGAGGCCGCTGCCCGGCGCGAGCCGACCACCACCCGACAGCCCGCCCGCGCCCTGAGCACCACGTCACCCGCATTCGCCGGTCAAGGGCGGCCGAACGGCATTCAACCCCTGCGCCAGTACTGCTGTCGGCGGCTGTCTCCATGGGCCAGTGCCCTTGATGAGACAGCCTCTCGCCTCACGGCACTGGAGCTGTCAGTACCAGATCCACAGCTTGAACTGGGTGCCCGACTGGGTGCACTCAGCGTGGTAATAGCGGGAGGGATTGGAATGCAGGACAGCTGCGCCGGCCCCGGTGCAGGTCCAGATGTCCGGGTAAGTGGCCCAATAATGCGCGACCCCCGCCGCACCGCTGGCCTCTTCCTCCCCCTGCGCCACACGGTTGGACCCGACCGTGGCGGCGGCGGTCGCGTCGGACGAGGCGGCAAGCGCGGGCCCGACTGAGCCGCCCAGCAGCAGTGCGGTGCCGACGGCCGTGGTCGCGATAGCACGACGCATACGCATGAATCTCTCCCTCAGTAGGAACACAGAGTTCGTGTCTTGCCTTGTCGCCTCTTGCAGACGCATCCGCCCTGCTCCAGCGGCTGTTCACCACGCTCGGCGTCCAGCCCATGCGTGATGGTCCGCCTGGCGACGCCGTACCAGGTCCGAGAGCCGAGGCCAGCCAATACTGCCGATTCGCGGCTCACCGACGTGCGCCGTCTGAGCCGGATAACTTCCCCTTGGTTCGGCCTGATTCCTTGCGGCATCGAGCTTGCCGACATTGGCCGAGCTGGAGCAACAGTTTGTGGCTGTCCCGGACAGTCGTTGCTTGTCCCGCCTGGTCAGCGTCTTGTCCCGGACACTGTCCGGGCTACGCGGGGGGCGCGACGCAGTTCCGCCTTGTATGCCTCCTGACGGGCCCCAGCGGTACTCGTTCCACCTCGACAGAGGTGCGACGGCGGAGCCCCAGGGGGCCCGGCAGGGTGGCGTGCGCTCGCGCTGGGCCGGCCGCTGTCAGGTGTAGGTGTAGGGCATGGGCGAGGTCGCGGTGGCGCCGGTGGTGGTGGTCACGGTGACCGGCACGGAGCCGGGCGTGCCCGGCGGGGTGACGGACTGGACCTTGATGTCGGACATGACCTTGAACGAGAGGGCCGGGACGCCGCCGAACCTGACGCTGTTGACCTGGGAGAGAAAGACGCCGTTGAGGTTGACGATGCGGCTTCCGGTCCGCGGCCCGGAGGTCGGGCTGATGCTGGTGATCGTGGCAGCGCCGATATAGGTGTAGGAAAGGCTGTTGGAGGAGCCTCCTGGGCCGACCAGGTGGACGGCTACCGTGCGGGCGAGGGCCGACGGCGGGACGGTGACGCTGAGCTGGGTGTCGGACAGCACGTTGGCCTTGGCCATGACGGTGCCGAACCCCACCTGGCTGACTCCGGTGAATCCGTGGCCGGTGAGGGTGAGGACATTCCCCCCGCTCGTCGGCCCGGAGGATGCCGAGATACTCGCGAGTTGGGACAGCCGCCGGTAGTAGTAGTGGCCGATGACCGCCGTTCCCCCGCCGGCGGTCACGGTGACCGGGACGGACGACCTGATGCCCGCGGAAGGGGCGACGGCGATCAGCTCGGTGTCGCTCACCACCGTGAAGCTCTTGGCACGGCGAATTCCGAAGTGGACGGCGGTGGTTCCGAGGAAGCCCCGGCCGGTGATGGTCACTGTCGTGCCGCCGCCCCTGGGGCCCTGGTTGGGGGAGAGACTGGCCGGCCTCCGCAGGACGCCGACCGTGCCATTGCCGTGGTTGACGACAAAGGTGCTGCGGCTGTCCGGGGTCGTGGCCCCCTCGTGGGGGTCGACAAAGCCCGGGAGCGTCCGGGTGACGGTGTTGGTGCTCGGATTGATCACCGCCAGCGAGCCCGCTGCGCTCATGGTCGCGTAGAGGAGTGTCCCGTCCGGGGAGACGGACAGATATGTCGGGTTGTGCGCGAGGGTGATGGTACCGGTGACGGTGTTGGTGGCCGTACTGATGACACTCACCGTGCGAGCACCGGAATTCGCCACATACAGCTGGGTTCCGTCGGGTGTGACGACGGCGTCCAGGGGCGCCTTGAAGCCCGTCATGGTGGTCACGACCGTGTTGGTGAGCGTGTTGATCACACTCACCGTGCCGTCGGCGGAGTTGGTGCCATACGCGCGCAGGCCGTCGGGGCGGATCGTGAGGGAGTCGGGGTTGTTCCCCACGGTGATGGTGCCGGTGACGGTGTTGGTGGCCGTACTGATGACACTCACCGTGTGGGCACCGGAATTCGCCACGTAGATCCGGGCTCCGTCGGGTGTGACGGCCAGCCCCTGCGGCACGGTCAGACCACTCACGGTGCCGACCAGAGCGTTGGTGGCCGTGCTGACGACACCGACCCTTCCCCCGCCCGGCTCGCTCACGTACACGAACTGGCCGTCGGGGGTGACCGTCACGTCCCACGGGCCGGCGCCCACACTGACGTTGGTGGTGACGACGCCGGCAGCGGTGTCGATCACGCTCAGGGTGTCCGCACCGGAGTTGGCCACGTAGGCGCGCAGCCCGTCGGGTCGCATGGCGATGGAGTGGGGTGCCGGCCCTACGGGGATCGTGCCGTAGCCGGGGGCAGCGGACACCGCGGTCCGGGCAAGGGGGGACGGGGGATCTCCGAACCGCTGGACAGCCGAAGGGCTTTGTATGACGGACATGCCGGCTCCTCTCGGTCGAACTCCCGAATTCGCCGAGCAGCAGAGCGAGTTGCGGATCCCGCACTCTGAGATCCGATAACCTGGCGCTTGCTGTTCCAGGAGTCGATTTCGCATTCTCCATGGATCATCCCACCGGCCGGGACGCGATGTAAGAGGTCAACCGCGGCGCTCCGGCGTACGTTTCGACACGGCGATGTCATTCATATCATCGTATTCAGTGCTGAGTGCACCGCATGCACCCTCCTCCATTTTCGAAACGGCTGGTTCAATTTTTCGTACAAGGGATGTCCCGGCAAGGGAATTCCGCCTTCACCGCGTGTGGCGCCGACGCCCATAGGCCCAACCGCACTCCCGTATGCGGGCGTTGCCCTTTTCTGAAGAAGAAAGCACACAGCGCGAAGGAGCAGCACCATGGTCACGCTCAATCCCAACCAGGGACCTACTTCCGGTGGTAACAACGTTGTCCTCACCGGTACCAATTTCACGGGCGCCACCAGCGTGAAATTCGGGTCCAAGTCGGCCAGTTTCGTGGTCGACAGTGCCACCCAGATCACCGCGGTCGCGCCTTCGGGCTACTCCGCGGTCCAGGTCACCGTCACCACACCGAGCGGTACCTCGATCCCGGTTTACTACTACTACATTGAGCCCCCGATCAAGCAGAGCCTCAGCGTCACCACGGGGCCGCTCGGCGGCATCGCGACCACTCTCACCGGTTCGCATCTGACGACCGCCTCGTCGATGTCATTCGGCGCCAACACCGCGGTTCCCACCGTGGTGAACGACACCACACTGAACGTCCTGGTGCCGGCCGTGACCACGCCGCAGACCGTCGCGGTCAGCGTCACCACCAGGGGCGGTACCACCAACGGACTGACCTTCACTTACGTCGGAGCTCCGACGGTGACCAGCATGAGCCCGACCATCGGACCCGACTACGGCGGCACGGCGTCCACCATCACCGGCACCAACCTCAGCGATGTCACGGATGTGTCGTACGGGCCCGACTCGACCTCGTACACGATCATCGATGACAGCACCATCATCGCCTACTCCCCAGGCGGCACGGGTACCGTCACCGTCACCGTCTCCAGCGCGGGCGGCAGCGACTCCTCCCAGTCCTTCACCTACTCCACCACCCCCGGCTGAGCCGCCCCCCTCGGCCGGCTCAGCGAGCCGGCCGAGGCTCTCGGCATGCGTGGCGTGTCGTACGGGACTCCGGCGCAGCCACGTGCGCCTCCCGCCCGACTCGCGGGCGCTGGGCTGCAACTCCCCCGGCGCCCCTCTTACATGTCCGGCGGCGGGAGAACGTCAATGGAGCCTGGTCGAAGTCGCGGCACGCCTGGTTGCGCCGCTGGACTTCCTGACGGTGAGTGCGTTCGACCTGTACTACGAGGAGCGGCACCGCTTGCTCGGGGCCGACGGGAGCGACTTCCTGCTGGTGAACCTGTTCCGGGCCCGTTGGGGGCGCCGATGTCGCCGGAGGCGATCCGGGGCTGCTGGAGCGGCTCTGCGTGCGGGCCGGGTTGGGCGCGGCTCACCCGGGATGGCAGGAGGGGTCGCTCCGTGACGCCCGTTATCGTCGTAGCGTGGATCACCCGCCCTGCGAGCGCCGTCCGCACCGACGCAGTATCGGCCCGTACCCTTCGCATCGCTCCCTGCGGGTCATGGAGTCATCGTGCCCGTGAGGCAGGTCTGCCGCAGAACTCGCCGCGTTCGGCAGGTCAGTTGGGCCGTCGAGCGCAGTCGTGGAGGGTAAAGCTGCCCTCCGAGGTTCGACCGTAGGCGCTTGGGGAGATGGGGGTGCAGTTTCTCTTCACCCAGGACGATGCCGGTGTGGGCGGGCGGCGCGTGGTCAGCAGGGCGTAGCGCAGTTGGTGGGTGGAGACCAGGTCGCTGAGGTGTCGTGTGGCCGGATAGGGGGTCAGGCCGGTGAAGCCGCCCGTGACCAGTATGGGTTGGGAGGTGGCGCGCAGCAGCGGCTCGGCACCGTAGGCGGCTTGGGTGGCGAGCAGCGTCCCGGCTGGTGACGATGGCAAGGTCGTCGTCGTAGGCGGTCCGCAACGGGCTTTCCGGGGTGAACCGGTGCCGCGGCACCGTCCTCAGCGCGTCTTCGACCGCGTCGGAGGGCGCCCAGCCTCCGGCGATGACGCGCTCGGCCATCTCCTGCCGCATGCGCACCGCTTCGGCCGGTTCACCGCCGACAACCGGAGGCGTGCTCGCGTGCGCGTAGGAGTGCACCGGCGGCAGGCCGCGCAGGACGCCGGGCCACACCGCTTCCAGCGCGTGGGCGGTGGGTGCGAAGAGGACTCCGAGTGCAGAGAGGGCGTGCAGGTCGTGCCACTCCCACCGCCGGAACCGGTGCGGTTCGGGCAAGCCGAGCCGTCCGGCCCACGCACTGATGCGCACCACCGCGGATAGACGCCGGACGTCCGCCCGGTCATCGTGGAGGACCGTGAGCAGGTGGGCATCGCCGATGCCGGCCATCAGGCCGGTCTCCTCGGCCAGCTCCCGCACCGCTGCCGCCTGGAAGGACTCGCCCGCCTCGACGCGCCCCCCCTGGCAGCTCCCACATGCCCCGCGTCGACCGACCGAGCAGCACGCACCCGGAGCCGTCGGTGACCACCGCACACACACCGACGACCGACTGCGGCTCGGGCCGCGGCCCTTCTCCACCGCGGTGAAATCCCTGGCGGGGTGGCGCAGCACGAGGACCGCCAGGCCCTTCGCGTCGAGCCGCTCCACCTGCGACCACCCTTCGGCCAGCAGGCTGATCTCCTCCTCGTCCAGCGCGATGTGCCGCCGCTCCTCCGGCGTGGTCGCCACCACGGGAGTGATCACCACCAGCGCGCCGTGCGGTCGCAGGCGTGCAGCGAGGGTGTCCAGGACCCGGGTGCGGTTGTGCAGGAAGGGGAACACCAGGCGCAGGGTGATCAGGTCGTAGCCGTCGTCGCTCAGCTCTGCCGGACCGTCGTGCTCGATGTCCAGGCACAGCCACCGCACCCGCTCGGCGCCCGCGTGCTCCTTCCGGGCGCGCGTCAGGGCGCCCTCGGCGAAGTCGACCGCATCGACGGTGTAGCCGATTTCGGTGAGGAAGACGGCGAGTTCGCCCGTGCCGCAGCCCAGCTCCAGAGCACGCCCACCGTCTGGGGCGGGCGCGTGTTGGGCGAGCAGGTCTTTCTCAGCGTCGCGGAGGGGACGGAAGCCGCGATCGTCGTCGTAGTGCCGGGATCAGTCGGCTCGGTCGTATGCCACGGTGCACTCCTAGTCAGTGGTGATGTGCAGCAGCTGAGGTGGGGAGGGAACGGCCCGTGCCACGGTGGGCGCAGGCGCATGGTGCGCGGTGGTCGTTCGTTCGCGGTCGGGTCAGGTGACTTTGCTGTGCTGGGTGTTCGGCACCGGGGGAAGCCAGGTGACAGCGTCCTCGCGGAAGCTCTGGTTGACCGGCACGAGGCCGGAGGCGTCGTCCAGCGCCGAGAAGGTGATCGCGATGCTGCTGGCTCCGTCGTCGAGCGCGCACAGCTGGCTGCCGCAGTCCGGACAGAATCCGCGCCGGGAGTCGGGCCAGGTGTAGTGCCAGGCCGGCTCGCCCCCGTCCCCGGTCCAGGTCAGGCCGCTGAGGGGGAAGGAGACCCAGGACATCATCGGGCCGCCCGACAGCCGCTGGCAGTGCGTGCAGCTGCAGGTGTGGGGATAGTCGGGAGTGCCGGTGACGGTGAACCGGATCCTCCAGCACAGGCAGCCGCCCGACCGCAGGGAACCGTTAGGGCTCGCACTCAATGCGTCCTTCTCTCGTGGTGGCGTGCTCATGGCGTTGCCCTCTGTGGCGGTATCGCGGGGCGCAGGGAGTTGCCAGGCCAGTGCGCTCTCCCCGTGGCCGGCGCTCACCCGCTGTGTGCCGTCGGGCTCAAGATCGAGCCGGTAGACCTCCGGCTCGCCGGCGTCCCGCCAGCGCAGGGCTGTCTGGCGGATCTCGGTCCAGATGTTCCGCGGGCCAGCGGCCGTGACCGCGTATGCGCCGGAGCCGTCCGGGCGGGCCGCCATCCAGGAACCGCATCCGGGGGCGCCGATCACCAGGTCGTCGACGCCCCTGTGCTGCACCAGGCCCGGGTGCAAGGCGTCGAGCGCGAGCCAGAAACCGCGGGCCTCCTCCGGTGGCGGCACATCAGAAGACCGGAACCGTCGGAACTCCGCGCCGCCCTCGGTGCGCCGGGCCGCGATGCGCTCGCGGAACGCGGGGGAGAGGAAGATCTGCCTGCGGCCGTGCGCCGCCCGGTGGGCGAACTCCACCGCCCGCAGGCGCGAGGAGATCCTCCCGTCCGGGCCCCTGGAGACCACTGCCAGCGCGGGCCACGAGGGCGATTCTGTCGTGATGTGCATCAACAGCACGCCCCCAGGCGCGAGTTGATCGACCAGCGCCTCCGGCACGGACGGGAGCGCGAAGGAGACAAAAATCCGGTCGTACGGTGCGGCTTCCGGCCAGCCGCATTCTCCGTTGCCGCTTACCACGGCGGGCCGGAAACCGAGAGCGCCAAGCCGCGCCTGGGCGGCGACCGCGACGTTCGGGTCCCGGTCGAGGGTGACCACCGTCGTGTCTCCGCAGACGTGACAGGCCACCGCCGCCGTCACCCCCGCACCGGTGCCGACATCGAGCACCCTCTGCCCGGCCCGCAGGTCCAGCTCTTCCAGTACGGATACGGTCAGGCCCATCACGGTGGACATGGACGTGATCGCCCCGCCGGACCGGCCCCCGGCCGGCCGGTCCACCAAGGGTTCTCCGTCGTGCTGAATCAGCACGCTCTCGCCGCCGTACAGCACCGCGAGCAGCTCCTCACGGTCCCCGGGCTGGGACCAGTCCAGCAGGTCCCAACGCGGCGGGCGCTCATCCAGGGTGCTGCGGCGGATGTACGCCTGCGGCATCAGCACCTCGCGCGGCAGCGCGAGCAGGGCCTCGCGCACCGGGCCCGGGCCCAGGTTCCCAACCGCTTCCAGCCGGGCGACCATCGCCGCCCGCGCTGATGCCGCATAGTCCGCGGACACAGATCCTGAGCCTCCTCTCCCCGCCGGCTGAGCAGGGCTGCCCTGGCGTGGTGGCGTGCCGGTACGGGCCGTTCCTTGACTCGTCTCAGCGGTCATGACCAGCCCATTTCCGTGTAGCGGCGCCCTGCACGGATGCCCTCGATGGCGGCGCGGGTGTACGGCACGGTCTGCGCCGGGAGACCGTTTGGAGGCCACCAGCGCCAGCCCGTGCACTTGTCCGGCTCCCGGAGTTCCGGAACCCCCGACCACCGGCGGGCCCGGAAGACCATCTGCATCCGGGGCTGGCCACCGGGTGTGTCCACGAGGTGCACGACGTGGACGAGTTCGACGTCACCGGGCTCGATCCGCAGCCCCGCTTCCTCGTGTGCTTCACGGACGAGGCATGTGAGGGCGGACTCCTGCTCGCAGTGCCCGGCCAGGAAGTGCCACATGGACCCTGCGTAGGCGGAATCGGGGTGGCGCAGACCGAGCAGGACCTCGCCGTCGGCGTCCTCCAGGTAGAGGTGGACACCGATGCCATTGAGGACGGTTCTTCCGCCCCCGGACAGCGTTGGCGGGGGACTGGGCTGGTCGGCCGGGCTGCTGTTGTCGGCAGTCTCCTCGGCGACGGTTCCCAAGCTGTCGCGGCGGAGCAGTTCGGCGTGGCGGCGGATCAGGTCGCGGGTCGAGGAGGCCATGCGCAGGCGTGGCATGACCTCGGGCCGGAACCAGTGCAGCATGACGCCTTCGGTCAGGTTCAACGTCGCCGGGTCACCGGCCCAACGGCCGGTGAAGATCTGGATGGGGACGGTCCCGCCGTCGCTGCCGCGAGCCTCCTCGACCGTGAACGGGGTGAGGTCAGGGAGTTCCAGACCGGCCTCCTCGCGCAGCTCTCTTCTGGCCGTCTCCTCCAGGGACCGGTCTCCCGGTTCACGGCCGCCGCCGAGCAGGGACCACGATCCCGGCTCCCAACTTCCGGGGATGTCGTCCCGCAGGTGCAGCAGGTACTCGCCGGCCTCGTTGTAGATCAGCGTCGAGGCGTTCGCTTGTGGCAATTGGTGGGGCAGGGCCGCATCGGTCGGCGTGGTCTGTTCGGTCACGGATGCACCGTCCTCGGTTCGGAGTCGGACGTGGCGGTCGCGGCACTCTGGTAGGCGGCTGCCTGGAGGGTGAACATCTGGGCGTAGTCGCCGCCGAGGGCCATGAGCTGCTGGTGCGAGCCGGCTTCCGTGATCCGGCCGCCGTCGAAGACGAAGATCCGGTCGCACTCCACGACGCTCGCCAGCCGGTGCGAGATCAGCACGGTGATCTGATCCGCCCGGTTCTGTTCCGCAACACCGCCTGATATACCGCGTGTTCGGCCTTGGGGTCCATGCTCGCGGTCGGTTCGTCGAGCAGGAGCACGGGAGCGTTCTTGTACAGCCCCCGCGCGACGGCGATCTTGGCCCATTGGCCGGCCGACAGCTCCTGGCCGCCCCGGAAACGTTTGGACAGCACCGCCTGCCAGGTACCCGGCAGACCGGCGATGACCTGCTCGGCACCGGAGGCCCGTGCCGCGTCCAGCGCCCGCTGGGGGTCGGTGTCGGTGAGCGTGCCGCGGGAGACGGTGAGGTTCGCCAGGGCGCTGAACGGGAAGTGCACCGGGTCCTGGAGCACGGTGGCGACGCGGGTCTGCAGTGACTCGGAGTCCATGTCCCGTACGTCCACCCCGTCCCAGCGCACGGTGCCTTCGCCCGCCTCGTACAGTCCGGCGATCAGCCGTGAACAGGTGCTCTTTCCGGAGCCATTGACGCCCACGAAGGCGACCGTCTCCCCGGCGCGCAGCGTCATCGAGACACCGCTCAGGGCGGGCGTCTCCTTGCCGGGGTAGGTGTAGCCGACGTCCTCCAGGGTGAGGGCGGCGACGCTGGCGGGTGCGGTCAGCTCACGCCGCCGGGGCTGCAGTCCTCGGCAGCGTTCCTGGAACTTCAGGAGGTCATCGACCCACATGGCGTGCTCGTAGACCAGGTGCGCCACGTCCACGAAGTGCGTCAGCGCGGTCTGTCCGGTCTGGATCGCCAGGACGGCCCCGGCGCCGGCGGCCAGCGGCAGCCACCCGGCGATCAGCATGGCTCCCAGGGCGATGTACGTGACGCCGGTCCCGATACCGCCCACGGCACGACCGGCCAGCGTCAGTACCGCGGAACTCACGCCGAGGTGGGTGTCCTCCTCGGCGATCCGGGCGGTAAGCCGGCGGTGCTCGTCCAGGATGGCGTTCTGGGCGGTGTCGGAGCGCAGTTCGGCGGCGGCGTCCCGCTCCAGTAGTAGCCAGGAGAAGACCCGCACCCGGCGCTGGAGCGCGTTCCACCGCTTGAAGCTGTGGAACCGCGCCCGCGCCGTGCGCACGGCCGCGGCACCCACCGGCAGGACGGACAGCAGGAGCAGGGGCAGGAGGGCGGGGTGCAGTGAGGTGAGGACGCCGGCCGTCCCGACCAGCCCGAGGAGCGTGGAGGCCAGGGTGACGACCTGGCCGACGATCTGCCGGGCGTAGAACAGGCCGCGGTCGGAAGCGCGGTAGGCGTCGTCGTGCCAGTCGGCATCGTCGACGACCTCCAGCCGCACATGCGCGGTCAGCCGCAGGAAGTCGCACTCCAGGGCGGTGCGGATCTTCGGTGTCACCCGCGCCTGCGCGACGGCGACCCCGGCCTCCAGAAGCGCCCGTGCGGACAGGAAACCCACCACGAGCAAGATCTGCGGCACCGCGTTGCGGACCTTGTCCGGCGTCGGCCCGTGACCGAACAGCTCGCGCAGCACACCCACCGAGGCCATCAGCCCGAAGGCCGCCATCGCCGCGGAGACCAGCTGCAGGACCACGACGGCCAGCGTGGCCGAGCGGTCGGCCTGCCACGCCAGCCGGCCGATCTGCCGGACGATGCGCGGCAGCCGCACCAGGACTTCGCGGACCGTCGACTTGGCCGCGGCGCCGTCGTAGACCGACCAGTACGCCTCCTCCAGCTCATCGGCGATGTTACCGTCCCCAGGTTTTGTGGGCTGAGTTGCCGGCGGAAGGCCAAGCGGTTCCTGCCGGGGCCCGGGCAGGTTCGCGCGCTGCTGTGTTGACGGTGCTGTGGCTTCTTGGTCCGCGCTCATGCCCACCACCACGTATCGGGACGGGATGAGCGCGGTGCACGGAGAGAGGAGGCGTCAACTACGCGCCTGGGCAGACCGGCCGCCCGGGGTGTGGGCTGCCGTCGTTCGAACCGAACTGGGCGATGCGTGGGAGCGAGCGCAGGGTTCATGGCTTCTCCAGAAGGCGGGAATGGGTACAGGTGCTCTAAAGAACGGCCCGTCCCGCTCCCCGTAACGGGTGACGAAGGGGCAGATCCTGAAAGAACGTTCTATTTAGTGGCCGAGGGCAGGCAGAGCCTGGAGTCCGGGATGAGGGCGGCACTCGAACGGCATGTTTCATCCCTTCGTGGGATTGCCTCGCCGTGATTTGGTGCGGGTCCGAGGCGTGGTGCGGGCATGCCTGGGTGGGCAGGGGCTGGTGTGCCGCTGCCCTGGGACGGGGTGCTTCAGGAGGTGGAGGGGCGCAGTTCCTGGTTCCACGTCTTGATCGCGTCGAGGGGCAAGAGCGGAGCGACGGGGGTGCGGAGGTATTCGTGCTCGACGAGGTAGAGCGCGGCGGTTCCGGCGTGTCCGGGGAAGAGGCGGGTGAGGTGTTCGTGGATGGCTTCGGGGGCGGCGTCCTCGGTGTCGAGGAGCCGTCGGGCGAGGATCTTGCGGTTCCACACGTCGACTCCGAAGACGGCGGGGTCGCGTGAGGCGTGGGAGGCCATGACGGCCGCTGTGTAGGGGCCGACCCCCTTGATCTGCTGGAAGAGTTCGACCAGGTTGTCGGCGGCTGCCAGGTCCTCGGGATGGTGGTCGCGGAAGAAGGCGGCGAAGTGGGGGAGGGTCTTGGCCCGGTACCCGAGCCTGTCGCGCTCCTTGAATTCCTCGGCGGTGACCGCGGCGATCTCGGCCGGGGTGAACCAGGCCCGCAGCGTGATCCCGTCGAAGTGGACGAGGCGGCCGTGGCGGGTGAGCAAGTTGCGGGTCATCTGCGTGGTGCGGCTGATGGTGGTGTTCTGCAGGAGCAGGGCGATGACGGCGATCTCGAAGTGGTCTTCGGGGCAGCTCTGCCGCATGCCGAACAGCGCGTGCAGGGGATCGCGCATCGCCGGTACGTCGGCGGCGAGTTCGGTGAACGGCGCGAGATCTTCGTCCAGGCCGTAGGAGGTCGTCAGCCGGCGGGCGAGACGGTCGCGGTGTTCGGGTGCGTAGTCGCCGTCGGCGAACACCTCGACGCTGATCGTCCGGTCGTCGCGTCCGTTCGTCAGGGCTACGCCGATGATCAGGCTGTCGATGCGGAAGGTGCGCCAGCTGCGGGTTTCGGTGTGGGCTTCGAGGCCGGTGGCGTAGTGGGAGGGCTTCCACAGGGTGTGTCGGAAGTTGAAGGGGCCGTTGCCGGTGATGGGCAGCTGGAGTGTGTCGGTGTGGGTGAGGTGGCGGGGTTTCACGTCATGCTCCTGGGTGGCGGCCGTGGGTGGATCGCAGGCGGGAGTCGTCGTGTGGCAGCCCGGCGGGCGGGGCGGGCCCTTGAGCCTCGCTGCTTTCGTAGGCGGCGAGGGTGTGGCGCAGCTGCGCGGTGATCGCCTCGCGTAGCTCGGGCGGTTCGGTGACGGCGACGTCGGGCCCGTAGCTGGTGACCAGCGGTATCAGCCATTCCCAGCGGTCGACGAACAGCACGATGACCAGCGAGCCGTCGTCGTGTTCGTGGACCTGGGAGGTGGATTTCAGGCTCAGCCGGAGCAGTTCGGCGCGGGCGGCCGGGGCGACGTGCAGTTCGACTCGGACATCGCCCTTGCCGTAGTCCTCCATCGCGGCTGTCCACCACTGGCCGACGGTGAAGTCCTCGGGGTAGGCGAAGGTCAGGTCCGTCTGCTGAATCCGGTCGACGAGGTTGAGGCGGAACCGCTCGGGCGGGCCTGTGGGGCGCGCGGCGACCAGGTGCCACTCGCCGGCCTTCCAGACCACCCCGTACGGCTTGAGCAGGGTGGTGTGCTGGTCTCCCTCCTTGGTGCGGAAGGTGATCTCCAGCGCGGTGCCGGTGAGCATGGCGGTGCGCAGCACGGGCAGGTGGCCGGAGCCCTCGTCTCGCCAGTACCAGTCCGCGGTGTCGAAGTGGATGCGCTGGGCCAGGCGGCGCATCACCTCCTGCACGGTGCCGCTGACCCCAGCGGCACGACCGCGCTCCTCGGCCGTGCCGTCTGCGGACGGCGGGTCGAGGAAGCCGAGGACGTACAGGCGCATGGCCTGGTCGGAGTCGAGGGTGAGCGGGTCTTCCGGGGCGAGCCGGTAGCCGCCGTTGCGACCGGGGGTGGCTTGGATCGGGATGCCGTGGGCGTGAGGTTGTCGATGTCGCGATAGATCGTGCGGTCACTGACGCCGAAGCGCTCGGCAAGATCGCGGACCGGCACATGGGTGCGCGTGCGGAGCACCTGGACGATCCCGAGCTGCCGGGCATGGGTGGCGTTGACCATCAAGGAGCCGCCCCGAGCGGGTAGGTCTGCCCGGTGGCATAGGCCCACTGGGGAGCGGTGGCCAGCTCAATGCAGGCGGCGGCGACCTCGTCGAGGCGGAGAGGCCGGCCCCAGGGAAGTTCCCTGTAGTACATCTCCAGGTCGGTGACGCCCTTCAAGGCCATCACCTGCTGGGCGAGCGGCGAGTCGATCAGTGACGGGGCCAGCAGGTTGACGCTGACACCGTGGGGGAGTTCCTCCTTCGCGAGGGTGCTGACCAGCGATTCCAGGGCGGCCTTCGCTGTGCTGTAGGGGCCGTTGCCGGCCCGGGCCGCGCGGCCGGCGTCGGACCCGACGGCGAGGACGGACGCATGGTCACGCCGGGCGCGGTCGGCCACGGCGTGCCAGGTCCGCACCAGGCTGAGGACGTTGGCCTGGTAGACGGCTTCGAAGTCGGCGGCTGGCGTCTGGCTGACCGGGTGTTTGGTGGACGGCGCTCCGACGCAGGCGAAGACCGCCTTCAGGGCGCCGTGCTGGGACTCGACGGCCTGGCGCAGAGCAGTGGTGCTGGTGTCGTCGGCAGCGTCGAAGCGTACCCAGGCGGTCCCCGGAGCGGGCGGGGCTTGGGGTGGCCGGGTGTGGTGGGTGGCGACGACGCGCCAGCCGGTGCTGGCCAGCTGCTGGTGGATGGCCGCGCCGAGGGCTCCGCTGGCGCCGGTGACGACGGCCAGCGGAGCCTCGGCGTGCTCTTCGACGGTGGTCACCGGGACGGGGCCTCCGGTTGGGCGGGGGCGTCCGGGTGGTCGGTGTCCCACATCTCCGCGAACCGCATCTGGCCGGCGGGGATGTCGAACAGCGCCCCGATGGACTGGGCACGTTCGACCGCGGCGGCGTTGTCGCGACCGATGCGGACCACCGTGTCGGGGAACGCCACGAGCATCTGCCGGCTGTCGATGAGGTGGGCGTAGTACAGCCGTGGAAGCACGGCGCCGGCGAGCGCGAGGGCGACGCCGGCTCCCTGCGCTGCGGGCACGGCAAGCTCGATGATCTCGACCTGTGTGCGTTCGTCGAGCAGGTGGGGGTAGCGGCGGCTCTCCAAGGCGCGGAGGGCTTTGGGCAACTGGCCGCCGTTGAGGCTTTCGGTGATCACGACGGCGCGCAGCGGTTCGGACATGGCGGTGATCGGCCTTTCGGCAGAGGGTCAGTGGGCGCCTGGTACGGATCGGTGTGCCGGGGCTGTCCCCTCTTCCCCTGCCACGACGCGCATGCGGCCACCGGCAAGCCTTCATCCGCACTCCGCTTTGCGGAGGCCGCAGTTGAGCACACCGTTGGGAGCGCTCCCACCGCGCGTGCGCGAGCCCTCGGCCGCCTAGCCACTGCTCATGCTGCTGCGGGCGATATTGACGCTTTCCGTAAGGCCACCGACCAGTGTCGTGTGCTGCTGGACCACCGTAGAGACGATGATCCTCCATCGTTGTACTACTTCACAGCAGAGCAGGTGGCAGCTGAGTCAGGGCATGCCTTGGTGGAACTCGCAGCGGCGAACCCTGCGCAGGGGCGACGTCTTCTCGCGGAGGCCACGGACTTGCTCACGCCCTTGACGGACCACGGGGCGAACAGCGGGTATCCGCGCTCTGCGTTGCTGCACGGCATACACCTGGCCCGAGCCCACCTTCTCCGCCGGGACGCGGAGACCACTGCCGGCACCCTGCTTCACCTGGCAGGTCGTGTCCCCGACGTGCAGTCGATCCGTTGCCGCAATCTGCTGAGTCGAATTCGACGCCAGGTCGGCAGCCGCGTCCACTCAGGGGCATGTGCTGATGCGCTCGTAGCGGTGGACAGGGCACTATCGGCTACATGACCTTCCTCAGCGCCGCTCGGCCGTGCCAGACGGGCACCCCGTCCCTGACAGCCATTTCCTATGGTGATCCCGAAGCCCGGCGCCTCACACGAGCGCTCCACGCCGAGCAGGTTGCTGTCTACGGATTCGCTGATGACCCTGATGACACTCCGGCAGGTCACTTTGTGTTGCCACAGGGTCTATTCGTCATAGCCAGGTGTGACGATTCGCCAGAGGCGGTCGGCTGCGGGGGCTGGCGACTGCTTTCGTCAGATACAGCAGAGATCAAGCGCATGTACGTGACGCAAGCGGGCAGAGGTAGAGGAATAGGGCGGCGTATTCTGGAACATCTGGAATCGCAGGCAGTCTCTCGTGGCGTGAACCGAATGGTCCTGGAAACGGGAGTTCGGAACGAAGCGGCGCTCGCCCTGTATCGAAGCTGCGGATATCAACCCTGCCCGTCATACGTTCCAGGTAGAGACTCAAGAGTGAATCGCGCTATGGTCAAGTCCTTGTCTCTCTCCACTTTGACAGTGAATGTGCAACCGCAATAGGGTTTAGACGGGAGGACTCCACGGGGCCGTCGGCGGGCATTCGCCCACGGCAGACAAGAACGAATTCCAAAAGACTGGAAACCTTCGTCGAGACCATGTCAACGTACAACGTCTCGGTTATTGCCAAGCCAGAGGCGCAGTTGTTCCGAAACGGCCGGGGTTGCGACTAGTTCGGAATCCTGCACCGCGCCCAGGCTGCTTGCTGGCATGGTCCCTGCTTTGGAGGCTCGTCTGTCTGGCTCCGCTCGATCCGCCCGCTTCACTTCCCCCGTTCTCTTTGCGCTCGGCGCGCTGAACGCCTGGTCCGGCCAGGCGGCGGGTGACTACGGAGCCGTCTCCACCGGCCTGTGCCTCTGCGTCTGCGCGGCCGGACTGTTCGGCGAGGATCTGCTGCAACGCGCCTATCGCCGCGACCGGGCCGTCCTCGCACACGTTGCGGCACACCCCGGAGCTGATACTCGGCACGTAGCCCGTGCTATCGGGGCCACTGAGCGCGGTGCAGCGCGAAATCCTTGACCGCCTCTTGGAGGACGGTCTTCTGGTGCTTGTAACGGACGGCGCGACCTCAGCCTTGCGCTCATACCAGCTGGCTTCCTGACTGCGGGCAGCGCCTGAGAAGCTGCCGGACTCCTCTGAGGCGAAGCGCAACATAGACCACGATCGCCGGTTAGCCAAACCGGCGATCTTCGCGACTATTGAGGTGTTCGCATTCGGCTGCGCTTGGCGGTGGAGCCGTGGCGGACAGGTAGCTCCGTGCGCCGAGAGGAGGCATGGAGTTGCTCTGCCACAACTCCATGCCGTGGCCAGCACTCACCTGGTGTTCCGTACGCACTCCGCGCGATGGGCGGTGCTGTCCAAGCCTGTCGCTCTTCGTGCCCGGCTGTGGACTCGCCGGGCGCCCATCCACCCTCACCTCAAGGTTTCCTCCATGCCTGCACGTCTGCTGTCCATCCCTGCCGTCGCCGCCGCACCGTCTACCGCTTCATCGCTGCCGGTGATCTGCCTGTCGTCGACCTCCGTACCGGACCAGGCCGGTCCCGTGTACGAGTGCCCGCGGTGAGCCTCGACGAGTTCATCAGTCGCCGCGCTGTCGTACCGCCGGCAGTCCGCCGCTGACCTGGGCAATCTCGGCCTGTTTCCGTTGAACAAGGAGTAGAGCCTCGTACCTCCGCAGTTGAAGTCCGGCAAGTGGCAGGCGACCGTACGCAACCGCATAGGAGAACGGTTCAGCGAGTCCTTCCCTCTCAAGTCCCAGGCGCGTGCCTGGAGCATCGAGATGGAAACCCAGTTCGCCCGTGGAGGCATGCGTGACCCGCGGGCTGGCGAAATGGCGTTCCATTCGTGGCACGATCGGTGGTGGAACGCCCGCATCGTCGAGCCCCACACTCTGCGGGGTGATGCGTCCAGTATCAAGAACCATGTTCTGCCCTACTGGGCGGACTGGGAGATGCGGGCCATCACCCGCATGGACGTCCAGAGCTGGATCCGCGCTCTGATCGAGAAGGGCGCAGGCGCCTCCGCGATCAAGCGGGCCTACAACCTGACGTCCTCCCTGATGCGTGCGGCCGTTGACGATGACGTGATCGCGGTGAGCCCCTGCCGCAGCATCGACCTGCCGCAGATTGCGGTCAAACCGCCGCAGTGGTTCACGCTCGACCAGGCCCAGAGCATCCTCGACGAACTCCCCGCCGCCTGGCGGACGATGTGCCTGCTCGGCTTCTACACCGGCCTGCGCTGGGGCGAACTCTCCGGCCTTCACCGCCACCGCATCGACCAGCGCCGCTCGCGCCTGTTCGTCGTGGAGGTCAACACCAAAAGCGGCATCAAGGAGTACCCCAAGAGCTCCAAGAGCCGCCGGGAAGTCCCGCTCCCGCCCCACGTCCTGGAGGCCCTCGAACGCCACATCCACCGGCTCGACCGGGACGCCGTGGTGTTCACCACCCTCACCAAGGGACGGTCCGGCCGCCTCCTGGACGATGGCAACTGGCGTCGGCAGACCTGGTGGCCAGCTGTCGACGGCACCTTCTACTTCGACGACGACGGTGAGCAACAGCTCGTCCCGGGCTACCCGCCGCACTCCATGCGCCACACCTGCGCCTCCTGGCTGGTCCAGAAGGGAGTCTCGCTCTACGAGGTCCAGCACCTCCTCGGCCACGAGAGCTTCCAGACCACCCAGCGCTACGCCCATTTGCAGCCGGACGCCCACAAGGCCGTGCTTGGTGCTTGGGAGCGTATGGAAGCCCCGCTCACCATCGCCGCATAAACGTTCCTTCGCCTTGTCCTCCATGGACAGGGCGAAGTCGTTTGAGGCGTAGAACGGTTCGCATTGCCCGGAGCCGGTCGGTTGCTTGCCCCTAGAAGCACCCGGCGGCCATCGGCGTGGAACGGCCACGGAGAGGCGTAGGCATCGACCTTCGACACCTCATGCAGAGCCTCGCGCCCGGCCGGTGGATCCGACGGAGTACGCAATGGGTCCTGGAGCGGGTAGGGCTGCGCCGCATAGCATCGGCCCACTCCAACCACTCCGCCTCGTCCGCTGAAACCGGTGCGTCGCCGGTACGGGCCCTGGCCGCCTGGCAGAAGGCGGGGATCCCGCCGGCCTGCTGCCATGCCCGAAGCTGCGCGATCAGGACCTTGCCCGGTCCCTGCTGGATCTGCTGATCGCGCGCCTGCGCCAGCAGCCGCGTACCACCGGCGCCGCTGCTCAGCCTTGAGGAGGTCCTTCTCCCGCTCTTGGCGTTCTGCTTCCGTGGCGAGGCCACTGCCCGCGGGCCTGAGGTGCGGGACCAGGGGCGGTGGCTCCTCCAACGTTGCTTGCAGACGGGCGACCAGCTCGGTCCCACTCTCGCGGCGCGCGCGGCATGAACAGTGTCGCCTTGCAGCCGACCTTCTCGGCCTGGACCTCTCGGGGATGCTTGCCGCGCTTGAGGTAGTAGCGGCCGGCCGCCGTCACCACGGCGACATGTCCGCTACCGTGCCATGTCCATTTGATCAGTCCGCGCTGCCAGCGCCCACGCCGTGTTCGTACTGGCGGGACGGACGGGCACTGCATGGGAAGCAGCCGCTTCTCGCGGAGCAGAGCGACCTGAGGCTCCGTCAGTGCCTACTTCAACGCGGCTCCCTCGACAAGACGCGGGCGGACGGCCAACATGGGGCGGATGCGCCGCGCTCGTGTCGCGCTGGTCCCTACGGGTACCTCAGATTGGCTCTGGGCCCGGCGAACGGGATGGCACGCGTACCGTCTGGCAGCGCGTCGTGGGCGTCGCCGCTTCTCCACGGTGACGCTCGTTTGACGCTCCACGCGCCCTACAGGTCCCTTCCGGAACCGAAATACCACGCCTGACCCGCATGTTTCGTCGCGCCCGCCCGCGGTGACGTGTTTTCTATGACGCATCATGTGGAGTGCGTCGCGATCCTTGAGCCTGCGGCAAAGGACGTCTGACCTGCGGTTTTTTTGCGTGCGCATTATGTGCGGTGTGGGCGATACGGGCGATATCTTAACGCTGAAATGACGCTCATGTGACGCTCGATCTGATGGGTCGTCACCTCGCTGTCGATGCCGCTCAGGCGGTTGAAGGGGGGAGCCGTTCGGTCCGGCTTTGCGGAAACTTGGCTTTTCGCTGCCAGTCGGTCCAGACCTGGCAGGCAGCGGTGGGCGGAGTCGGCGCCGAGACCTCTACGGCAGCGGATGTTCGGGGTGCCGGCTGATGGCACCCGGGGTCGTCGGGTCACCGTTCGGGTAGTGAGTGGCCGGGTGGGGGATCAGGTGGGTGTCGAAGTCGCCGTCGGCGATCTCGCGGGCGAGCTGTGCGAGCTGACATTGGTGGGCGCGGGCGTAGGAGCGGAAGGCGGTGAAGGCGTCGTCGAGTGAGATGTGCCAGCGTTCCGCGAGGATGCCCTTGACCTGTTCCAGGACGATGCGGCTGGTGAGGGCGTACTGGAGTTGGGCACGCTCGATGTGGCTGTGGTCCAGGGTGCGCTGCTGCAGGATGGCGATGGTCGCGATGTCGGCCAGTGCCTGAGCGAGGGTGATGTCCTGATCGCTGAGGGGTTCGGGGTCGGTCTGGAACAGGGCGAGTGCGCCGATGACGCGGCCGCGCAGTCGTAGCGGGAGTGCGTTGGTGGCCACGAATCCGGTCTCGTGGGCGCGGATGGCGAACTGCGGCCAGCTCTCCGTGGTCTTCGGATCGGTGAGGTTGATGTTGGTGCGGGCCTGACCGCTCTTGTAGCAGTCCACGCAGGGGCCTTGGTCGTGCTGCAGGGCGAAGAGTTCCAGCAGCCGGGTATGTTCGTCCGAGGCGGCGATGGTCTGCAGGATGTCGTGCTGGTCGGCCAGCAGGATGCCGACAGCCGCCACGTCCAGCAGTTCCATGCAGCGCACCGAGAGCTGCTGGAGGAAGTCGATGAGGTCGAAGTCGTCGGTCAGGGAGTCTGCGACTTCCACGAAGACCTCGGTGAGCCGTTGTTCGCGGGGCATGTCGATCAGTCCTTGTCTACGACGGTCGGGGGCGTGCCGTTGCCGTGGTGGTCCAGGCGAAGCTGCCGGTCCACCACGTCCTGGGAGATGTCGGTGATGGAGCGCCCACTGCTGTAGGCATGCGCGCGCAGCCGCAGCAGGGCTTGGGGCAGGGGCAGGGAGAGTTGGACGCTGACCATGCCCGTCGCCTGGTGGATCACGGCGTGCTGCAGGGTGGGCGGGGAGCCGGCAGGGGGCGGCCCGGCCACGCGTGACTCGCCGATGCCCAGGCACCGGGCGGTGAGCGCGTCGGCCAGGATCAGCGCGTCGTCTGCCTGCTGTGCGGTCAGCGGGCCCGGGGCGCGGCGTACGGCGGTCAGGACACCTGTGCGGATCGCGCCGATCCCCATGGGGAAACAGAAGACCGCCCGGGCCGGCAGGGCGGGGGCCTCCATGGCCAGCGCGGGCCAGCGCGCAAGGCGAACGCCGACCAGGTCGGGCACCCACACCATCGCCCCGGTACGGGCCGCGTCGGGCCCGGGGCCCTCCCCGAGGGTGAGCTGAAGGTCCTCGAAGCGGCGCGTCGCGGCGTCCGAGCACCACAGGAGCTCGGTGAGGTCGCCCTCGGTGACCAGGGAGACCGCGAGGCCGTCCACGCCCACCGCGGCGGCGCCGGCCGCGGTGACATCGGCGACCTGGCCGGAGCCGTCGTCGGACTGCAGCAGACGCAGAACCCCGACCATGCGGTCACTGATCACCCACCACCACCTTGCCCCGTGCTGGCGGCGCCGAGCGGGCTCTTGGTCATGCTTCCCGGTCCGGTCACGAGGCCAGCGATGTGGGACGCCTGGCGGCCAGGTCGTCCGCGACGGCGGCACGCGACGTGGATACCAAGGGCCGGTCGTAGAGGAGGAAGCCGGTGGCGGTCAGATCCAGGAGGCGGGTCAGCATCGGACTCGGGTGGCGCAGACACAGCGACCCCCCGGCCGTGGTGGTGAGCCGGGATGCGGCCAGGAAGGCATTGAGGCCGCTGATATCGCAGAAGGTGAGGAGGGTCAGGTCGATGTCGACCGTACGGATTCCGTCCCCCAGGCAGTCTTCGATCACCACGCGCACGAAGTGTGCCGTCGCCAGGTCGAGTTCACCCGCCAGGGCGATGGTCGCGTGGCTTTTCCGGTCGCGCCGGTGGATGTTCAAGCTTGAGCGAACAGGCATAGTGCCTCAGTTCTTATGACCACCTGGTGCAGCGCTGGGCGGGCCTGGAATTTCGGCTACGCCTGGCACGTATTCGGCGTGGTCGGACGCCTTTACAGGTCAGGCAAGAGCGACGGACGGAAACCCTGTTGCAGGGCCGTGAACCCGACCGGCTTCGCCTCGAAGGTGGGCCTGTGGTGATCCAGACGTCCTCTCCACTCCCCGCAGGCACCAGCACGACAACAGCATTGGGCCACGCCGGGGTCTGGGACGTCCATCGCAGCATAGCCCCCACGTCCACCCCGGGCAGCCATTCCTCGACCACCGCCTTCCACCTGTCCCGCGGCACCTTCCTCCGGCGTCCGGCTTCAAGGGCCGTCTTTTCCCCGGTGCCCCATCGGTCCCCTGTGATCAAACCGCCGTCAGTACGTCCGCTCCCTGTCCGGGACCTTGCCGGGGGCGTAGGCTGCGATCAGCGCCCCGGACCCTTGGCGTGTTGAACACAGCGGTGATGCAGGGTCGTGCAGAAGCGGGCTTCCTTGGGAGCCAGGTTCTTGCGTGGCGGGAGCAGCGTGTGTGATCACGTGGTGGCTCACCTGGTTTTGTCCGGAGGAAGGTCCGCACCTGCGGCGTGCGGGACCGCCTGACCCCGGGTGTGTTGCTGCGGTGTCGGGCCGATTCTGACTGAGGCGCTATGAATACTGCGCACATCCTCTTGGTGGACCAGGACCAGGACCAGGACTTGGAAGCAGGGGCGGGGCTCGTCCCCGTGGAGTTGCCCTGGGATACGGCTCCCTGCTGCGCGCGGCTCTTCGGAGATGCCTCCCTCGGCCGGTCGGGGAGGCATCGAAATCGATGCCAGGGGGCTGACGTTCTGCGACGTCAACGGTCTGCATACTCTGCTGGCCGCCGCACACCGAGCCGGTATCAGGGGGCTGTGCGTCTGCACGGTGCGCTGGCCGCCGTCGTCCGGCTCTTGGACGTGACCGATACCCGCTTCCGCATAGATGGGCCCCGTCGCCACTCCGGCACTGCGCCTCGTCCCGGCAAGTGTCTCGTGACCGCGGACCCCACGCCAGGCATCGACCCTCTGACGCCGACGGCGAACCTCGCCGACGACCCGACGCCCGGTCCGTTGTCTGCCCCGCGCCCCTATCCGACCCAAACACATGGACTGACCACAATGTCGGAACAACAGCTCATCCACGTCACGGCCCCTCAAGGGCGTCTTCATCAGCTTCGGTACAAGACGGCCCGGACGGATCGCGGGTCTGGCAAACGATCTGGCACGGCAGACAGCCTGATTGGCATGAGCCCGGCACCCGGGACTGAGGAACGGTCATGAGTCCCCAGACGCCGCTCCGCTCATCCACTGCTGAAGGTCACCCCACGGGCGGCAGCGACTTCGCCCGGCTGTCGAACCAGATCAAGCAGGCCGGCCTGATGCGTCGCCGCCCCGCCTACTACGCCGTGCGCATAGTGCTCGTCGTTGCCCTGTACCTGGCGGGCTGGGGTGCCTTTCTGCTGGTGGGCAACAGTTGGTGGACACTCGCCGTTGGTGTTTTTCTGGCCGGAGTGTTCGGACAGGTGGCTCTCGTCGCGCACGACGTGGGGCACCGGCAGGTCTTCAAGCGCAAGAAAGCGAGCGCCCGCGCCGGTCGCTTAGCGGGAAACCTCGGGATCGGGATGGGATACGGATGGTGGCAGGACAAACACTCCCGCCATCACGCCAACCCCAACCACGAGGACCTCGACCCTGACGTCGCACCCGACATCTTTGTCTGGAGCCAGGCCCAGGCCCGCCACGCCTCAAAGCTGCCCCGTATGGTCGGACGGGTCCAGTCCGCCCTCTTCCTGCCGCTCCTCACCCTGGAGGGATTCAACCTCCACGTAGCCGGCGTCCGTGCCCTCGCGGACCGTTCCCTCAAACAGCGCCGCCTGGAAGGCATCCTGCTGTTCGGACACTTCACCCTCTACTGCGCCCTGCTGTTCACCGTCCTGCTGCCGGGCAAGGCCGTGGCCTTTCTCGCTGTGCACCAGTGCCTGTTCGGCGTGTACCTGGGCTCCATCTTCGCGCCCAACCACAAGGGGATGCCCACCCTGACCGGACCGCACCGCCCCGACTTCCTGCGCCGCCAAGTCCTCACCTCACGCAATATCCGCGGCGGAAGGATCACCGACGTCATCCTGGGCGGCCTGAACTACCAGATCGAACACCACCTGTTTCCCAGCATGCCGTCACCGAACCTGCGACACGCCCAGGCCATCGTCCGCCGGTACTGCGAGCAGCTGGACGTGCCGTACCTCCAGACGGGACTGAACGACTCCTACCGGCAAGCAATCAAGAGCCTGCACCACGCGAGCGCTCCGTTGCGACAAACAGGCTGACCGACTGCTCATGCCGGTCCGTCTACACACGGACCGGCATACGGACCGGCGTGCCTCTGGGCTTCGTGCCGGAGGTGACCGTGCTGCTGGCTGAGCCGGGCGCCGCACCCGCCTGGTCGTGGAATCTGATCACGGACATTCAGGAGATGTGGTCGTTCCCGTTCATGGTCAACGCCTTTCGCGTCGGCGCGGTCGTCGCCGTCGTGTCCGCGGCCATGGGCTATTTCGTGGTGCTGTGGCGGCAGACCTTCGCCGCCCACACCCTCTCCACCGTTGCCTTCCCAGGCGCGGCCGGAGCCGTCCTGTTCGGCATCAGCGCGGTCTACGGCTACTTCGCCGTCTGTGTGGTCGCCGCGCCGGAGCATCGATCGAGTGTCGCCGGCTGCGGGACCGTCGCATCGAAGTCCCGCTCTGGTACCCCCTACTACCGCTTCCAGCGGGCGGTAGCCACCCGGAGAAGTTCGGTGGCTGGCACCAGCGCGGGGCGAGGGAATCGCGAGCGATGATCCTTCTCAAGTTGCCGTACGCAAATTGAGGGGTAAAGAGCATGGTGAGGCACCGTAAGCGCATCAGTCGGCGGGGGCTGCTGGTCACGGCGGTGATCGCGACGGGAGCGGTCCTGGCTCCTGTGGCGATCCAGGCGGTCCAGGCGGCCCCGGCCGACACGGCCGGCGGGAAGCAGAACCCGGTCCGCGCGCTGGAGCAGGCGGCCCACCCGCTGCGCTCGACCGAGCCCGGGAGGAGCACGGCCGACCTGCGGGCCCTGGGTTCGATGATCGGCGACGCCAAGGTGGTCGGCCTCGGCGAGGCCACGCATGGCTCCCACGAGTTCTTCACCATGAAGGAGCGGGTCTTCCGCTACCTCGTCGAGGAGAAGGGCTTCACCACCTTCGCCCTCGAACTGAGCTGGTCGGCCGGGCTCCAGATCGACGACTACCTTCAGACCGGCAAGGGCGATGCCCGCAAGATCGCCGCGGAGACGCTGACCAACACCCCTTGGGACCGTGAGGAGTTCGTGAGCCTCATCGAGTGGATGCGTGACTACAACCGCCGCCACCCCGGCCGCACCGTCCACTTCATGGGCGACGACATCGGCGCCCCCGCAGTGAGCGACGAGTTCTTCGGCCGGGTGACCGGTTACGTGCAGCAGAACCACCCGGAGGCGCTGCCGCGGCTCAACGAGCTCTACACTGGCCTGCGCCCGATCGACGACGTCTTCGCCTACCTGCGCAAGCCGTTTGCGCAACGGCAGCAACTCGCCGCCAAGGCACAGCAGGCCCTGGAACTGGTCAGCCGCCAGAAGGGCTCCGGCAGAGAGGCGTTCGAATGGGCAGAGCAGAACGCCCGCTCCATTGCCCAGACCGCCAAGTTCCTCACCACGAACCCCGACGACCCTGGCACGCTGCCCTCCTTCCAGCGCTTCCGCGACGAGGTGATGGCCCAGAACGTGACCTGGTGGCAGCAGCGCACCGGCCACAAGATCCTGCTGTCGGCGCAGAACGACCACGTCGGCCACGTCGCCAGCTATTCCGAGCTGTATCCCAAGACGCAGGGGTCGTTCCTGCGCGACACGATGGGCAAGAACTACCTCCCCATCGGCTTCACCTTCAACCAGGGCTCCTTCCTGTCGAAGGATGCCGCCCTCGGCGGCGACTGGAAGAAGTTCACCGTGGACGGCGCCGAGCCCGGCAGGAACGAGCACACCCTCGACCAGGTCCGCTACCGGGACTTCTACCTCGACGTCCGCGACGCCCCGGCCCCCGCGCGGGCCTGGCTGAACGTCGCCCGGCCCACGCTCGGCGTCGGCACACAGTTCCCCGTGAAGCCGCGCGACGTCGCGATCGCGAAGTCCTTCGACGTCCTCATTCACCTTCACGAAGTCCGGGAGGCCGACAAGCGGATGCCGTGACGGCCAGGGCCCGGCACGACCCGCTCGACCCTTCCTGACCTACGGGGAGGTCGGCCTCCCATCGCGTGTGCCGTCCGCCGGAACACCCCCGGCCGCGCGGGAGCGTCGACCGGGCAGCTGCCGAAGGCCGGCCTGGGGACCTCGCTGCCTACCGACTACAAGGAGCTCGTCGGCCTGTTCGGCGCGGGCAGCTTCGACGGTAGCTCGGCCTCCTGGTTCCCGGCGTCGAGGGCATGGACCTCTTGGAGTGGGCCAGGTCTGCAATGGACCACGCCAGTGCACCAGGGCTTCCCTATGCCGTCTACCCGGCACCGCAAGGGCTGTTGCGTTGGGGGACGTCGGGATGGAGATCGACTTCGGGCGGCAGACGGGCGCTGCCGACCCCGACGGTTGGCCCGTGCTCGTGAAGAGGACTTCGATGAGTGGGAACGATTCGACTGCGGCTCTGGAAGCGTGGCGAGGGCGGGCAGCGGGCTGATGCTCAAGAAGAGACCGGACGGAACCATCCGACGGTCCACCAGCAGCCGTCGGCCGACGCTATGGATGAGCACCCCTCCCGGCCGATCCCGCAGACCGCCCGGTTCGAGGTACAGCAGGCCGTACTCCCCGACCCCGCGACGGACGGCGAGCCGGCCGCGTCATAAGGTCGTCCGCGCAGCAGGGGAGGGGAGGGAGGACTGATGGCGATCCGGGAGGACGCGGCAGCCGGTGGCCCGCGGGCGGGTTTCAAAGACACCGTCGTACGGCCCGCGACCGCCGCGATCAGACAGCTCGCCTCCGGGCTCGGTAGTGCCCTCTCGGCCCTGTTCGTGCTGCTCTGGCTGGCCGTCACCGTCGTGACCGGTCCGATCGGGGTGGGACTGCTCATGGCACCCGCCGTACTGCGCGCGCTGCACGCTCTGGCCGGCCGGGAGCGCGACCGGCTCGGTCGCTGGGGTCCCGAAGTCGTCGCCCCGGAACCTCCGCCGACGCAACTGCGGCTCGCCCTCGTTGACCCCACCACACGACGGGAGCTGCGCTGGCTGGTCCGCCACGCCACTCTGGGGTTCCTCCTGGGCGTGCTCGGCGTCCTGCTGCCGATCTCAGCCTTCCGCGACGGCACCTTCCCGCTGTGGTGGCGGTTCGCGCCCGAGGAGGTGGCCACTACGTCGCTGGGGCTCGGGAACGTGCAATCCTGGCCGGCCGCGGTCGCCGTCGGCCTGCTGGGCCTCGGCTGGACCGCCATCATCCTGGGCCTCACCCCCGGCATGGCGCGCTTGCAGGCCCGCCCGGGACGACGACTCCTGGTGGCCGGCCCCGAGACGGACCTGTCCCTGCGCGTCGCCGAGCTCACCGCCACGCGCGCGGCTGCCCTGGACGCCCATGCCACCGAACTGCGCCGCATCGAGCGCTCCCTGCACGACGGCACCCAGAACCGGCTCGTCTCCGTCACCATCCTGCTCGGCGCCGCCCGCCGCATGGTGGCCCGCGACCTCGCCGGCGCCGACGAAGTCCTCGAACGCGCACACTCCACCGCCGAGCAGGCGCTGGCCGAACTGCGTGCGGTCGCGCGCGGCATTCTGCCTCCGGTGCTGGCCGACCGGGGACTCACCGGCGCACTCTCCGGGCTGGCCGCGAACTGCGCGGTGCCCTGCCGGATCGACGTCGACGTACCCGAGCGGTGCGCCGCCTCCGTCGAGGCGACCGCCTACTTCGTCGTGGCCGAAGCCCTGACCAACATCGCCAAGCACAGCGGCGCCGACCATGCCACCGTCACGGCGCGCAGCCGCGGCGGCCGTCTCCACCTGTGCGTCGAGGACGACGGCCGGGGCGGGGCGGACGAGGACGGCGGCTCCGGACTCACCGGCATCCGCCGCCGGATCGCGGCACACGACGGCAACCTCTCCCTGACCAGCCCATCCGGCGGCCCGACAACCCTTGAGGTGGATCTTCCATGCGGATCGTGATCGCCGAGGACGACCCGTTGCTGCGCGAGGGGCTCGCCCTGCTGCTGCGCGCCGAGTCGCTCGATGTGGTGGCCACCGCGGGCGCGCCCGACGAGGCACTGGACGCCATCGACGCACACAGACCGGACGTCGCCATCTTCGACGTGCGGATGCCACCGACCCACACCGACGAGGGGATCGTCGCGGCGGTCGAGGCCCGGCGCAGGCAACACGACCTGGCCGTCCTCGTCTTGTCCGCGTACGTCGAGCAGACCTTCGCGACGGAGCTGCTCACCGGCGGCGTGGGCGGCCTCGGCTACTTGCTCAAGGAACGGGTCGGGCGGGTGGAGGAGTTCCTGGACGCCCTTCGGCGGGTGGCGGCCGGAGGCACCGCCATCGACCCCGAGGTCATCACGCAGCTCTTCACCCGGTCCCGCCAGGACACCCGGCTGGACCGGCTGAGCCCTCGCGAGCGGGACGTACTCGTCCTGATGGCCGAGGGGCTGGGCAACAACGCCATCGCGGAACGGCTCGTCGTCACGGACAGCGCCGTCCACAAGCACATCCGCAGCATCTTCGCCAAACTCGGCCTCTCACCCACCCACCGACTGGACCGGCGCGTCGCTGCCGTCCTCCACTACCTCGAGGACGCCCGCCGCCGGGCCTGAAGCCGGTGCGGCGGGCCCCCGTCGGCAGGTCAGTGACTTGGAGCGCACCGGAAGAGGTCGCGCAGCCAGGCACGGTGGTGGCAGCTCGGCCGTAAGACAGGTGTTCCGCCAGATGTTGTAGCGGCGGATCAGAAAGGATCTCTCTGCGGTGCAACCGTCCCGGGGATTCGGCAGTCGTCTTCGGTGCCGTCCGCGCCGCCGCCGGGGCGGATCAAGCCGCCCTGACCCGGGTGATCTGACTCCCCTGCGCCGGACGCGTCTTGCCGGCTTTGGCCCCGGGGAGCCCCCGGGGGCCACCAGAGTGTGGGGGAAACACACTTATGCGTAAGCGCACCACCATGGCCGCCGTTGCCGGAGCCCTGGCCCTGTCCGCGTTCGCTGTTCCGGGTGCCGCCCAGGCGGACGAGGTCGTGGGCGACACCACGATGAAGGTGGTCGTCAACGGCGGGTCCGACATCGTCCTGGGCACCACGAAGCCGAAGACCTTCACCATGACGGTGACCGCCACCGACGACTCGGGCATAAAGAAGGAGGACTACAACGTCCCCGCGCTGTGGTACGGGCCCGGCCAGAAAATGCCCGACGACCCCACGGGCTCGTGATCCCCGACAATGGCACCGGTGACTGCGTGGCCCACAGCGCCACCACGACCACCTGCACCTTCACCCTGACCATGAACCCGCGGATCGACCCTCAGGACAACACCACGGCGGGAATATGGAAGGTGACCGCCGGCGCCACCGGCAACGACTGGGACCATGCCATCAAGGACGTCGCCGCCACGGTGAAGGTCAGGCGCTATACCGAGCTGACGGTCAACGCCTCGCCGGAGCCGGTGAAGAAGGGCAAGACTCTCGCCGTCACCGGGAACCTGACCCGCGCCAACTGGGAGACCTACAAGTACGCCGACTACACAGGCCAGCCGGTGAAACTGCAGTTCCGCAAGAAGGGCACCAACACCTACACCACCGTCAAGACGGTGACCACGGGTAATGACGGCGCCCTGAAAACCACCGTCAAGGCCGCTACCGACGGCTACTGGCGCTGGTCCTTCGCCGGCACCTCCACCACCAGCACCGCCACCGCCCCCGGCGACTACGTCGACGTGCGGTAGGCAACGACGAAACGTCCGCGGCGCCGGCTCCCCTCATCCGAGACCCGGCGCCGTGTTGTCGCACGTGTGGGCATCTGGCTGACTACCAGTCGACGCCCCAAGAGGCGAACGTTGCCTGATGCGGCA